>CALUIV010000017.1 GCA_944320775.1 uncultured Paraprevotella sp.
GCATGCTGCTTTTGGTTGCCAATCCGGCTATAGCGGGCCTCCAGTCCCGGACGGCCGTCCTTCGTACGGAAACGGCTGGAAGCAAACAGACGGCGTTTGAAGCTGTTGGAGATTCCTTCGTGGTAATAAACTTCGGCTTCGGGAAATTCATCCGTAATGCCTTGCAGGTCGTTCACGACATACCAGGGATGCACACGCGAACTGCCGCCACCGCCATAAACGATGCCGTTCGTCGAGAACACCCGGTCGTTGATCAGTGCCGGATTGGCTGTCGGCCCGATGACGGCAATCTTTTTCGGCGCTTCCAAAGGCAATAGCCCGTCATTTTTCAGAAGGACTACGCCCTGCTCGGCTGCTTCTAATGCCATACGGTTGGCCTTGGGATTATAGACCGGCAAATCCGTACGCTGCTGCGGACGGTCGAAGAACCCCATCGCCAGGCAGGTTCCGTAAATCCGGCGCACCTTGTCGTCGATAACCGATTCGGGCACTTCACCTGAACGGACCAAAGGAAGCAGTTTTTCCCGGTTGAACCAGCTCTTACTACCCATTTCCAGATCGAGTCCGTGATTGGCTGCCTTGTCGGCAGAATAGGTACAGGCCCAGTCGGACATGAGCATTCCCTTAAAGCCCCATTCGTTTTTCAGGATATCAATCAAATACTTATTCTCCGTGCAATAGACTCCATTGACTAGATTATAGCCGGTCATTACGGCTTTTACACCGGCATCAACGGCTGCCTTGAAGGGAGGCAGATAAATCTCACGCAGAGTCCGTTCGGACACTTCCGTGCTCACCCGATAACGGTCGAATTCCTGATCGTTGCCTGCGAAATGCTTCACCGTGGCAATCACTCCGCCATCCTGCACCGCCTGAATGAACGAAACGACCAGAGCTGATGTCAGATAGGGGTCCTCGCCATAATACTCAAAGTTGCGCGCGCCTTTCGAAGCCCGATACATATTGACTCCGGGCGCCAGCATGAAATGAATGCCGCGGGCACGCCATTCTTCGGCATAGGCCGCCCCCAGACGGGCCGCCAAGTCACAGTCCCAGGAAGCGGCTACAGCCAAGGCTGCCGGAAAAGCCGTGGCACGCCCCCACAATCCCCAGGAAGAAAGTCCCAGCGGACCGTCGGCCATCTTGAAAGCCGGAATGCCCAGCCGCTCGCAAGGATGCAGATAAAAATCGTTATAACCGGCCAGAAGGTCGATTTTTTCTTCTAAAGTCATTCGTGACACCAAATCCTCCACTCGCTCTTCCACGGGCAGATTCTGATTCTGAAAAGGATATTCCGTCTGCTGTCCGAATACAGCGACAGCACCACACAACAAGAGTCCGGAAAATAAAAATAAGGTTTTACGCATCATAGTATATAAATCGTTAATCGGATGCAAATATAAAGTTTTGCAGAGAATAAACAAAAACCGGATCGGATTTAGCATCCAGAAAAACAGATTTTGCTATGCATACTGGAAATTTTATGGTCATTCGTTTTTAGATTCATCCAGTAATGACTATCTTTGGAATCTGCAAAAAAAATCTATGAAAGCAACTATGATCACTTTATCGAATTTTAAAATGAAAGCAGGGCTGTTCGGACTCATTCTTGCTGCCAATATACTTCACATCGGAACTGTTCAGGCCCAAGGTACTGTCGAAGACTACAACCGTGCATACGCACTAAGTAGCAAATTCAGCGGCAATCTGGTCTATTATGGGAACATCAAGCCCAACTGGATCAGCAATCAGGCATTCTGGTACATCCGCCATACGCCGACAGGCGATGAATATGTTCTGTTCCAGACCGATACCATGAAACCACAGGCGCTGTTCGATCAGGAGAAACTGGCCAACACCCTGAACAAACAAACAGGAAATCAAATCAATCCCCATTATCTCCCACTTGCCCAATGCCAAACGGACCAGACTGGAAAAACGCTTAATTTCCACTATGCCGGAAAGAAATGGCAATACGACATCGACCAAAATCAACTTTATGACAAAGGCTGGCTACCGGCAAAAGGGAAACAACGGCACTGGATGGAAACAGATGATGAAAAGAGCTGGGGTCCGGTGAGTTCCCCCGATGGGAAATACGAGGCTTACATCAAAAACGACAACGTTTATGTGCGCGAGAAACAAACAGGGAAAGAACGGCAACTGAGTCTTGATGGTACCTTGAGCCATTACTATTCCAGCTATATCCAGTGGTCGCCGGATTCACGCAAAGTAATGGCTTGCCGGATACGCCCGATCGAAAAACGCTATGTTTACTATGTAGAATCATCGCCAAAAGACCAGTTGCAGCCGAAACTGCACAAGCAGGAATACGCAAAACCGGGAGACGAACTGATGCAGCGCGTACCCTGTATCTTTGATGTAGTGACGGGCAAACAGCTGATCCCGGAAACGGACCTGTTCCGCAACCAGTATGCCCTGCACAGTTTCCGGTGGAATGCCGACAGCAAAGCCATCACATTTGAATTCAACGAACGGGGACATAAAGTCTATCGGGTTCTGGAGATGTCGGCCGAAGATGCTTCCGTGCGGACACTGATTGAAGAGAAGGAAGAAAAATATGTGAACTATCCGCTGATCTACCGGAACTACCTGAGCGATGGAAAACGGATGATCTGGTCGAGCGAACGGGATAATTACAATCATTTGTATCTCTACGACCGGACTACGGGAAAGCCCATCCGACAAATTACCAAAGGAAAATGGTATGTACGCGGCGTACAGCATGTAGACGAACAGAACGAGCGGATTTATTTCTCAGCCAGCGGTATGAACGACAAGGAAGATCCTTATCTGATTCATTATTATCACATCGGTTTCGATGGAAAAGGACTTACTGAACTGACTCCCGAGGAAGGAATGCATCAGGCATGGTATTCGCCGGACCGCCAGTATCTCGTCGATGTCTATTCCAAAACCGACCAGGCACCCGTAGCCGTATTGCGACGGGCCGATAACGGCAAATTGCTGACCTGTCTGGAGAAATCGGACATCACGCAGTTGCAGCAGAACGGTTGGAAGGCTCCGGAAACATTCTGCGCCAAAGGCAGAGACGGGAAAACAGACATTTGGGGCATCATCTACCGTCCGACCAATTTTGATCCCGCACAAAAATATCCGGTAATCGAATATATCTATGCCGGACCGGGTAATCAGTATGTACCCAAGAATTTTTCTTCATACAACTGGTGGATGACTTCACTGGCTGAACTGGGTTTCATCGTCGTGCAGATAGATGGTATGGGCACATCGTTCCGTACGAAGGATTTTGAAGAAATGTGTTACAAGAACCTGAAGGATGCCGGATTTCCCGACCGGATCGCCTGGATTCGGGCGGCAGCCAAGAAGTATCCTTATATGGACATAGAACGTGTGGGTATTTTCGGTAGTTCTGCAGGCGGACAGGAAGCTATGTCGGCCGTATTGTTCCATCCGGAATTCTACAAGGCGGCTTATTCCGCATGCGGCTGCCACGACAACCGTATGGACAAAATCTGGTGGAACGAACTCTGGATGGGCTATCCTGTAGACGAATCCTACAAGGAGAGTTCCAATGCAGAGCAAGCCTACCGGCTTCAGCGACCACTGATGCTGGTAGTCGGCGAAATGGACGACAATGTAGACCCTGCTTCGACTATGCAGGTAGTCGATGCGCTGATCCGACACAACAAGGATTTTGAACTGGTTGTCCTGCCCGGTGTACGCCACACCATGGGGGAAAACTACGGAGAACACAAACGTTATGATTTCTTCGTACGCCATCTGATGGGAAAAGAGCCACCCAAATGGAATGAAATCTCATATTAAACAAAAGAATACTGACGGACCTGAGTGCTCCACAGACGATACATCGGCTTACAACAAACCAAAAACCGATTCTATTCAAAAGAAGTCAAGACCATTATAGTTTATATAAAAATGAACGATAAAATCATATATTTAAATCCGAATACAGAAGGTTTCTATCAGTTGACAGAAGCAGAGCAAAGACTACTCTGCTTCTGTGCCTACTGTTTAGACAAAAATGACGATGTTTCCTTGAAAGCTTATAAAAAACTATTTCAACTGAAACAAGAAGATCTCGTCAAACAGTGTAATTATCTACGCCACAAAGGGTTTATTAACTATAACGGACATCGTTTCTTTGAATATATTATTCTCCCGGAATGTTTCTTCTGCGCGGCCTACTTTCTCGTTGAAAAACATCCGGAATGGTTACAAGCATTCAAGAAGTTTACATTCCAGCCATCCAATACATGTAGCTATTTGTGGCAAGTTGTGGAAGCCAGTCTGGGAAATCAACCGATGCCACAAACAGGGGTTATGGATATAAAATATGTCGTACGAAGCGTATTCCCACAATGCCTAAATCCACAATTGCGGCCGTTGCTCATGCAGTTCTCTCCGGAAATCTTATTGGATATGCTCCAGAAAACACTGATCTTAAACATAAACAAAGATCAGCTGACAACAGAAATTATGGAATATTTACAGGAAGTGAGTTGTGTACTCCCGATAAAAGAACAAACCATATTTCAGGAAAGCATACAGCTTGGAAAATATTTACTCAACGGAAACGGACTTACACCAACGAAACCCATCAGTCCAGACGGTTTCTTACACTACGGTCTGGTCAAACTCTACAAAGGCGAATATTCAGAAGCCATACAGCTGATCGACAAAGCCTTAAAATTACAAAACAAAGAACTGAAAATTAAACATATTTTTCTGAATCCGATAAAATCCTATTTTCAGGTTCTAGCATACGAAAAAGATCGTTCGTCTACTACACTCAAAAAACTGGAAAAAATCCGAAGCAAACAGGATTATATGGGCAGTCATCTGACTGTAGCGGCACATATTGTAACCGAATATGTCAATACACCGGAATCAATGGATGTCACAGCACTCTTCTCTTTGGGACAGTATGCATTGAACATACCGATATACGGTTATTTCTACCATTTGTTCGTCTATTATTTCCAACTCAGCAAGAGTTTGGAAGAGACCATGCCTCACCTTAAAACATTTAAACAACCCAAACTGGGGATTCTACGCCATGAAATGGCCGAGTGTCTACAACTGAATCCGGATGAAAGAGCAGAACTCGAAAAGCTTTATGGCGGAAAACCGTTACTGACTTCGATACGCAACAAACAGAAATGGGAATTGACTTTGGAAAATCTGCTACAGGAAATTCAGACAATTCAGGAGCAGACAGATACAATTAAGGGACCACGCATCGCTTATTTCTGTAATCGCTATGAACAGGTGGAAATCCGCGAACAAAGTATTCTGAAATCCGGGGAATGGAGCAGTGGTAGGACGGTATCAATGAGTCGCTTTGTCACAGAAGGCATAGCGTGTATGAACGAAACGGACAAACAAATTGCCACAATCGCAGGCAGACGCAATATATATGATCTGGACATGCAGACGATTGCTCCGTATCTGATCGGGAGCGACCGGGTGTTCTATGGTGACCGGGCTCCTTATCTGCCGGTTAAGATTGAAGAAGAGAAGCCCTATATCATTATAAAAAAAGAAAAAGATGGATTTGTCATCAAATCCAATGTATCTCATAAAGAAATGTTCTCGAACAATCCGAGCCAGGTGATTCAGAAGAAACCGGACCATTATGTAGTTATCCCGCTGGACAGGCAAAAGGCGCGTTTCTACAGCGAACTGATTGCTTTGGAAAAGATTCCTCTTTCTGCAGAAGCAGACCTGAAGGCATTTCTGCCGAAAGTAGCCGATCTAATCGAAGTGCATTCCGACCTGATCGAAGGCGGTTCTACTTTAGAAGAACTGGCGGGCGATTTCCGTTCTTTCCTGCAGTTTCTGCCTGCAAACGAATGTTATGACCTGCATATACGGGTCTGTCCGCTTGAAGGTGGACGTACACGGCTTCTGCCCGGAACTGGAGAAGCAATTATCTTCGATGAACGGGACGGCGTCCGCTATCAGGTAAAACGGAATCTAAGGGAAGAAAAGAAACGCTATGCTCCTTTGGCCGACTACATCGAAAATCTGATCGATACGGAATTGACCGAGGGAACCGTCTGTCTGAACGCCGAGCAGGTACTCCACACGCTCGACTACGTCCGTCAACATCCGGAAGATTACATCGTGGAATGGCCGAAAGGAGAAAAAATCCGTCTGAAAGGCATGATTGAGCCCAAAGACTGGAACATACGGCTCCGGTCGAAAGCCGGCTGGTTTGAGATGGAAGGCGAAGTGAAAATCAGTGACGACCAAATTCTTTCGGCTGCCGAGTTTTTGCAGCTGATGCGCCACAGCACCGGCTCTTTCATACGATTGAATGAGAAAGATTTCCTGCTTATGACAGAAGCACTGCACCGGCAGATGGCGCGTTTGGAATCATTGGTCAGCTACGACCGGAACAAGGCAAGGATCTCGAGCTTCCACGTCGGACAGCTGGCCGACATCCTGCATCAGGGCAATACGGGAATTCAGACGGATCGGAAATACGAAGAACTGCTGCAACGCATCAACAAAGCCGCCACTCTGTGGCCTGAAAAACCGGCTGCACTGCAGGCCGAACTGCGCGAATATCAGCAAGAGGGATTCTCATGGATCTGCCGGCTGGATGCCTGGGGAGCCGGTGCCTGCCTGGCCGATGACATGGGTTTGGGAAAAACCGTACAGACCATTGCCTTCCTGCTCTACAAGGCACATTCCGGTCCGTCTCTGGTAGTCGCACCGGCATCGGTCGTACCGAACTGGGAACGGGAGCTGCAGCGCTTCGCCCCTACCCTGAACATTCGTACGCTGAACCGAGAAGCAGAAAGACAGCAGGCGATTGGCGAAGCCGGACCGAACGACATCATCCTGACCACCTACGGACTGCTCGTCACCGAAGAAGCGTGCCTGACGCAAAAAGAATGGAACGTGCTCTGCCTGGACGAAGCGCATACCATCAAAAACCGGGAAACCAAGATGTCGGCAGCCGCCATGAAGCTTCAGGGGAAAAGCCGGCTGATACTGACCGGAACGCCAATACAGAATTATCTGGGCGAACTCTGGAATCTGTTCCAGTTCATCAATCCGGGGCTGTTAGGCAGTTACGAACAATTCAACACGCGCTTCATCCAACCGATCGAGGCGGACAAAAACAAGGAAAAACAATTGCAGCTGAAACGCATCATCCAGCCGTTCATGCTCCGACGGACTAAAGCTGAAGTGGTCGAAGAACTGCCGGACAAAATCGAAATCATGCGTCCTGTACAAATGTCGGAAGAAGAGATGGCCATCTACGAGGTGTTGCGCGCGAAGGCGGAACAGGCTGTAGAATCAGAAGATCAGGTGAACATCAGCACACTGGCCGAAATCACCAAATTGCGCCAGGCTGCCTGCTCCATCAGTCTGGTGGACAAGAAATGGAACGAGCCGTCGTCGAAAACCGAGGCTTTCATCGGACTGGCACAAATCATTCTTCAGGGCGGAAATCATGCACTGGTGTTCAGCCAGTTTACGTCTTATCTGAAGGAGGTGGCCAGCGCCCTAGACAAAGAGGGCATTGCTTACCTCATGCTGGACGGCAGCATACCGATAAAAAAACGCGAAAAATATGTGCAGGAATTTCAGGCCGGAAAATACCCGATTTTCCTGATCAGTCTGAAAGCCGGCGGACTGGGACTAAACCTGACCGGAGCCAACTACGTAATCCATCTGGATCCGTGGTGGAACCCGGCCATCGAACAACAGGCCACCGACCGGGCCTACCGCATCGGACAGCAGCAGAAAGTCACGGTCTACCGCCTGATCAGCGAACAGACCATCGAGGAAAAGATTCTACGCCTGCATCAGAGCAAACGCGACCTGGCTGACTCGCTCCTCGAAGGCACAGACATGAGCCACAAGCTTACGGTCAAGGATCTGATGGATATGCTGAGTAAGGATTTATAATGGAGTACAAAATAATTTAACATATAAAAAACAAAGCAAAAATTTATATGTTCTAATAATCAAAATACAACATTATTTATCGGTAATTTCATAAATACAAGAGGGTGTGTCAAAACTAAAATGACTACTCTTCAAAGTTACAGATGATAACTATAATATTTAAAAGGGTCGTATCAAACTCTGTATTGAGTAATGATACGGCCCTTTCTTTAGTCTTTTAAGATGCTTAAATTTCAAATTATAAGTTCCAGATTTCAAAAAATGAGTTTTGACACCCCCTCTTATAATTTTTATTTGTATATTAATTTTCGCCTATATATTCAGACTCAATAGAAGGAAATCCTCCAGCAGTAATATTCCAAATATTTTTAGCTTTCCAAATCGTGCCATCTGTCACTTTTAGATCATATACATCCGTTATAAGTATATCATAATTTGTAGCGCCAATCTCAACATTATGATCTGGAAGAAGTGTTGAACTATATTTACCAATAAGTTTGATATTATTAACATTATCAGGTAATATAGCATAGCACGAAGTAATATGCCCGTTAGTATAACCTGCAATAGCTCCAACTCCCGATTCGTCTCCAGAAACAGATCCTAAAAAATATACATGAGTTGAATAACATCCATATACATAAGCTTTTTCCGAATAACTATATCCCACTATTCCACCCATAGCCTCCGACATTAAATTCTCATCACCTATTTTTGAATTTGCAGAATAACAAGCAACAACTTCACCACGCGTGTTATATCCAACAATACCACCCAAACGTAAACTTAAATCTGTAGTCAAATTATGTTTTACATAGGTTTGATGTACAACACACTGCGCAACCGTACCGAATCCATTTTCCCCTGCAACACCACCAGCCATTGTACCTGAAACCGTAGCACCATCTACAGCGCACTTTAATAATCGACCACTCGTCATAATACCACTTTCTTCTGATGTTTGTCCGGTTATACCACCAGCACGAGAGTTAGATCCATTGGCAGATATCATCGTATTTCCGGAAACTGTACAGTATTCAATTTTTCCATAACTTACTCCTGAAATACCACCAACCATTCCTCCAGATTTGTCTGTTGAAACATTCACATCACATACATTACTATTAACTACTTGTACACTATTCTTACCAACAATTCCACCAGAATACAAACCAGACCGGACATCGGAAGAAGAAACTTTACACCTTTCAATGATTCCTAGACTTACTCCAGCAACAACACCAGATGAGACTCCACCTTCTATTAATGCCGATGAGAAGTTTACATCATGTACTTTCGCATTTTCCGCTAACCCACCAAAAAAGCCAACATTATCTAAGAGTGATGTTATATTCAAATTAGAAATAGTTTTCTTGTTTCCATTAAATTCACCAGCATATCCCATATCACTACTAATACCACTACCAACCGGTGTCCATGGCATATTTGCCATATCAATGTCGTTCTCCAATATAACCTTACTGGTTAACACATCCGCTGCTTTGGCCCACGCTTTCAATCCTTCTGAATTATATATATGGTATACTCCATCTATCACCTGATACCCTGCAGACGGAATAAATGTCCCAGGAGTTATTGTACCCAAATTCAATATATGTCCAGCAGACAATTCAACAGATTTTGTTCCTTTTTTTTCATAAATTCTTCCTGATTCATCAACAAGCTGAAGCGTAAATCCATTTTCTAAAAGACCAGGTATAACAACGAAGTAATAAGTTCCATTCTGTTCTATACCAGATAATTCTATTTCTGAAAATCCTTGATCAGCTGCTACAGCCTTGGGATTTTCATGATTCATATCAATTGTTATTTTTCCCGACAGTACTTCATTATTGTTTCCACATAACACGACTTTTGACAACATTGGAAACTCTCCGTTTAAAGTAAACTTTACTAATGCACATGTATTTTTAAATAAAAGATTTTTTTGTACATCAGCTACAGCTACGGCTGGATTCAACCCATGATCAAAACTACCCAAACATGCGGTCTGTTCATACGGCAACATAGTAGATACTATGCCATTAATAAAATTTGCTTCACTATTATAAGGATACAATGCATAATAACCTCCATCAGTTTCTATGGCTTTACCCGAAAATATAACAGATGGTCCATATCCTTCAGTTGTAAATAAATTATTAGAACCACTCGGATCAAACAAAGAAATCTCATCCTTTTTCTCCCATACAACAGTATTATTGCTTGTCAACTGTGTACGAGATACAATATCAGAACCTGCAGAAAATTCCATTTGAACCTTTGATACATCTATCCTTTCATCAAAAGATTCTTCTGAACAAGATCCAAGCCCTATAATAATGGCTATAAATATAATATTAATACTTCTTTTCATAATATAATTCTACCAAATATAATTCTCTTCCATAAAAGATTCATGAGTTGATTCTACTTTTTCATTCACAGCACTCGTACACATTAAATTATATGTATCAATGAAAATGGTACGACAAATTGGGGCAACATAATTTTTTCTTTTTGTTTTCATGATTTATCACTTCAATAAATAATTATTTAATAATAATTTTCAACCATAATCAGATTGCTACAATCTCAAATAAAATATAAATCAAAATAATTCTTAATCCGGATAAACCACCCGGTCGAGGATTCCGGTGAGTTCGGCGATGGCGATTCCATAATTCGTCACCGGCACGTTCTGTGCCACGGCACGGGCCACACGCCCCAACACATGACGGCGCGTAAACATGCAGGCCCCACAATGGATAATCAGGTCGTACGGGATCAAATCGTCCGGAAAATCATTTCCGGAGACGATGTCGATCTGCAGGGCCTCGCCAAACCGTTTCCGCAACAGCCGTGGCAGTTTGACCCGCCCGATATCCTCGTTCTGAGGAACGTGGCTGCAAGCCTCGGCTATCAGGATGTGTGCCGACGGGGACAACCGGCGCAACGCAGCCGCACCGGCCACAAAACGATGGATGTCGCCTTTGTGGCGCGCAAACAATACGGAGAAAGAGGTCAGACGGGTTTCAGGAGGACAAAGCGGTTCCACCTGAGCGAACACCTGGGAATCGGTAATCATCAAAGCCGGAGGAGCAGCCAGTGCGGACAGCATGGCTGGCAGGCTGTCGGCCGTACAGCTCATCACCAGACACTTTTTGTCGAGCAGATTCCGTATGGTCTGCACCTGAGGCAGAATGAGACGTCCTTTCGGTGCCTGAATATCCTGAGGCATGACCAAAAGCACGGTGTCGCCTTCGTGTACCAAAGAACCGGTAAGATCGTCCAGTTCTCCCGAAGCAGAAAGCGACGAGGCTATGGCTCCACGCAACCGGTTCAGCCCGCAGCCAGTCTTGGCGGAAACCGGAATAGCCTGTATCCCCAAAGTCTGCCCGACAGCCTGAAGCAACGCACGTTCATCATTAACGCGGTCGCACTGCGTGAGCACGGCAAGAACCGGAATGCCCAGACGGTCGAACAACGCTTTCCAACGCAACTCTTCCTCCCAGCCGTCCTGTTTGACTGCAGAAACCACGAACAAGGCCAGGTCGACACGCATTGCCGCCTTTCGGGACTGTTCCTGGCGCAAGGTGCCCAATTCGGTATGATCGTCGAATCCAGCCGTATCTAAAAAGACGCACGGACCGACTCCGGGAAGTTCCATATTCTTCTGCACCACATCGGTTGTCGTACCGGCCACATCGGAAACAATGGCCACTTGCTGACCTACCAAAGCATTGAGTAAAGAAGATTTTCCACTGTTTGTCTGCCCAAAGATTCCGATATGGAACCGGTTGGAACGGGGTGTTTCCTGTTTCATCGCTTATGGTTTTTAAATAGGCCTGAAAATCAGAAACGGAAATCTCGCTCGCCGGCTTCAATCGCCTGAAGATACTGAAGGGCACGGGTGCGAATCTGTTCGTTGGGAACCTTTTCCATTTCAGCACGGATCACGTTCACCCCTTTTGCACGCGTCGCCTCCGAGGCATAATCCTGCAGATACTCCTTGAGGGTAATCAGGGCATTCGGCCCGCAACAGTTGGCAATCTGTCCGGTCTTGGCCAGCGACATGAAACGGTCGCCCGTGCGGCCGGCCCGATAACAGGCCGTACAGAAACTGGGGACATAACCTAAATCCAGCAGCCAGCCGACAATCTCGTCCAACGTCCGACGGTCGCTCACGTCGAACTGTGAGGAATTCTCTTCTTCGGTCTCTTCCTGGACATAACCGCCCACACTCGTACGCGAACCGCCGCTAATCTGCGACACCCCAAGTTCCAATGCCCGCTCGCGGCTCTTGCGGCTCTCGCGTGTGGAGATAATCATTCCCGTATAAGGCACGGCAATACGGATGGCTGCCACTATTTTATGGAAAATCGCATCGGGCAGACAATTCTCAAAATCGGCCGTATCTATGTCATCGGCCATACATAGCCGGGGCACGCTGATCGTATGCGGTCCGACTCCGTAGACGGCTTCCAGATGTTCGGCATGCATCAGCAGTCCGGCAAAATCATAGGCATAATTGTTCAGTCCGAACAGAACGCCCAGACCGACGTCGTCGATGCCTCCCTGCATGGCACGGTCCATGGCCTCTGTGTGGTAGGCGTAGTCGTGCTTCGGTCCTGCCGGATGCAGTTTCTCGTAGTTTTCCTTGTGATAAGTTTCCTGAAACAGAATATAAGTGCCGATACCGGCATCGTGCAGTTTCCGGTAGTTCTCCACGGTGGTCGCCGCAATATTGACATTGACACGGCGGATGGCACCGTTCTTATGATGAATGCCGTAAATGGTCCGGATACTCTCTAATATGTATTCCAACGGATTATTGCGTGGATCCTCGCCCGCTTCCAGCGCCAGGCGCTTATGGCCCATATCCTGAAGCGCAATCACTTCCTGGCGGATTTCTTCCTGAGTCAGTTTCTTGCGGCGAATCGTCTTGTTCTTGGCATGATAGGGGCAATAAACACAACCGTTGACACAATAATTCGACAGATATAGCGGAGCAAACATTACAATCCGGTTTCCGTAGATATGCTCCTTAATCTTTCTGGCCAGCCGGAACATGCGTTCAATCAAGTCGGGCTCTTCGCAGGCCAGCAACACGGAAGCCTCGCGATGGTCCAGACCTTTCATGGCTTCGGCCCGGTCCAATATCTGCTCAATGAGTTCCCGGTCGTGCCGGTGTTCCTGGGCATAAGCAATGGTGTCCAGTATCTCTCCGTGATGGATAAATTCCACCGCAACAGACGAAGTTTTGTCGTAATTCATTTCGTACTAAACATTTAAATATATAATAACCATTTTCATTCTTTGCTCATTCCGCTCCGGCCTGAACCGCCGGTTGATAGTCCCCCCGTTCGAAAACAATCCGGTAGCCAATCCGTTGCAAACGCCCGTCCAATAAGGACAGTTGTTCTGCAGCCTCATCGCCCATGCACCGTTTATGGGCATAAAGCGCATATTTGGAACGCACGTCCGACGGAGAAAGATTCGGCATCAGGACATTGGCACCGGCTAAGATGCCCTTCTCCCGCCCGTCCGGGTCGAGAGTTGCCAGAGCGGTTGTTGCCGGAAGCAACACATCCGGGAAACGCAGGCGCAGCAGTGAGAGCAGACGCAAGGTCAGCTCAATGCTTCCAGCCTGCTCCCGGGCAAAAGGAGTATGCGATGCCGGAATAAACGGACCGACACCGATCATTTCGGGCTGCAGCTCATCCAAAAAGCACAAATCATCCACCAGGCAGTCAAGCGTCTGTCCCGGCGATCCGACCATCATGCCGGCACCGGTCTGGAAGCCCAATTGTTTCAACGTATTGAGGCAACCGAGCCGATGCTCCAGCGACATCTCCTTCGGATGCAGCCGGGCATAATGTCCGGGATTGCGGGTCTCATGGCGCAAAAGATAGCGGTCGGCACCAGCTTCACGAAAAGTCCGGTAGGCTTCCTCGCTCCGTTCGCCCACGGAAAGGGTGATGGCATGTTCGGGAAAACTGCGGCGTATGCTGCGGACAACCTCTGCCAGCCAGGCATCATCCTGCTGCGGGTCTTCGCCCCCTTGCAGCACAAAGGTGCGGAAGCCGATGTCGGCTCCCTGCCGGCAACAGGCCAGAATGTCTTCTTCACTCAACCGATAGCGGGAAATTGCAGGATTTGAACGACGGATGCCACAATAATAGCAATTGTTCCGGCAATAATTCGAGATTTCGATCAGTCCGCGGACATAAATTCCCGTCCCAAAACGGATCTGTGCCGTGCGCCGGGCACGCTGTTGCAGGTCGGCTGCCTGCTCTTCGGTCAGTGCCGAAAGCAAAGCGGCATAACCATGGCGTTCCAGCGGTTCGCCGGAAGTCAGTCTTTGCACAAATGCCTCATAAGCCGTATCCGTAAGAAAATCTATCGGTTTCGTTGCCTCCAATCGCTCCATGAATCTTATTCAAAATCAAACCAATCCTGCTTGTCCGATGCATCCGCAGCATGGCTGCATACGGAAAGTTAGCATGAAGGTAATAATAAAAAATGATTCCGTAGCGTTCATTCTGGAAAAAATGTCCTAATATCCCCAATTCTGTTTCAGTCCATAAGTTTTCACAAGTGTCGCCGGAATCGGGAAAACAGTTGTATAACCGGAGGCTTCTCCAGGCAATTGCGGACGGGCATGATAAGCCCTTGTAAACAAACCAAAGCGAATCAGATCCTGACGGCGCCAGCCTTCCCAGGCCAGTTCCAATTGACGTTCGGCCAATATATTGGTCAAAGTTGCCGTCCGGGTTGATTCACCTACCCGACTTCGGACTGCATTCAATTCCTCGTCGCCCGACGCTCCGTTCCGGACTTTGGCTTCGCTCATCATCAGCAACACATCCGCATAACGGAACAAAACGATGTCGTTGTCGAACAGCTTACCGTCTTTATAGGCCTGCGTGTCTACTTCATATTTTTTCATACGGGCTCCGGCTGTCTTTTCATACGGTTTGCCGGAAACATCCAGATCGACCTTCCAGGCTTCATAAACCAAAGGCGTCTGCTTATCATCCAGATAAACCGGATTCCCGGACAAATCCTGTACCGCACCGGCAAAATAGCAATCGTCGAACCGGTTGTCCTGATCATCCGTTTCATAACCAAAAGTTTCCAATACTTCAATAGTCGCGCTCGATCCGTTCTCGCCGCCCAGACCGTATGCTGCCGCATGACTGTAGTTCCGCGAACGGAACAGATAAATATATTGGTTCGTATAAAGGTTCTTGTCCATCGGAATCACGAAGATATTCTCGACCGAAGACTCATTGAACACGGCAAAATTGGCCGTATAATCCTTTTCCAGTTCAAATCCGGCCTGCCGGATCAGATTACAGTAATGCAGGGTTGCCTCCCAAGCGTTATACACGGCACCGTCGATTGTAAACTTGATGTCCTTCCCGGCCGGACGAATGCCGTCGGTCCAATGATCATCCGTATACACTTCGGCATTTAAAGCGAGTTTGGCCAGTACGAACCAGGCTACACTCCGGGTCATACGGCCATAATAGGCACCCGGCCGGTTGCTCCGCTCTTCGCTGAGCAAAGGTGCCGTCTGTTGCAGCTCACGCACCAGAAACCAGAACAGCTCGCTACGTTCGGCCTGAACCATGTCGGAAGCTTTGTTGTCCGACTTCTCCAGCAAAGGAATGCGGCCAAAAAGATCCATGGCATAATAATAGAACAAAGCACGCAGAGCACGGACTTCGGCTTCAAACGCGATAATGTCCGAGTCAGGATGCCGTTCCTGAAACGAACGGATTTCCTCAAGTGATTTGTTACACAACAGAATCGAACCATACAGATATTCCCAGGTATTCTGTATGGCCTCGTTGCTGACTCCCCAGCGGTGCAGGAAGAGTCCTTGCCAGAATCCGCCGTCGTACCAGTCGCCGCCACGGGTCGGCATGATGGCTTCGTCGGTTGTAAACGTATTCAGATCATAAATACCCCGGCCCGTACCCTGCAGTCCTTCACTGTCGTTGTAGCCCCCGATGTGGCTGTACAGCGTCAGCACGGCATTACGAAACAGAGCGTCACGCGTGGCATAAGCCTGTTCTTCCTTTAAAAAGCCCTTCGGATCTTCGTCCAGGAAACCACCGCAAGAACAACATACCGTCGTCAGTACCAAGGCAATACCATATTTTTTGAAAAACGTAGTCATCGTCGTCATACTTAAAGATTTATACTCAAACTTAAAACATAGTTGCGATAAAGCGGATAAGTCCGTTTGTCGTCCACGCCCAAAGTCGGTCCGGCCTGAGAACTGTTGATCATTGGGGTCAGACCGGAATAAGCCGTAATCGTCCCTAAATTATTCACGGTCAAAGCCAGCCGCAAACCTTTCAGCAAAGAAGTTTCTTTCTTTCGGGGCATGGTCCAGCCCAACGTCAGATAATCAAAATGCACATAGTTTCCGTTCTCCAGCCAATAGTCGGTAGCCGTCTGGTCCTTGATGTTCTTTTGCGGCGCAGCGTCCAACACGTTATAATCGGGGAACGATGCCATATTCATATAAGACAAATACGTGCCGTTATAAATTTTATGACCGAAAGCACCGTTGATCTGCAACGACAAATCCCACTGTTTGTATCTGAACGAAATGTTCGAACCAAGAACCACTTTGGGAACGGCCTGACCGGCCACATAACGGTCTTCGCCATCTTCCAGGTTTACTCCCCCACCGTTCAGATCAGCGATTTCATAAATATAGCCTCCCTTGCCGTCGGAAACCAGCCCCGTGCAATGAGGCAAATAGAATACGCCCAAAGGCTGCCCCACAATCTGATATACGATGTTATTATAACCGCCATGGAATCCGGCCCCGTTCAATCCGGCCATGCTGGTATACTCAGAGGCCGAAACCAGCTCACCATGATACATACCGCTGAGCGAAAGCAGTCTGTTCTGTTGGAATGTGATATTCGCATTGACGTTCAGCTCCATATCCCTGGTCTGTATCGGAGTAATGCCGACGGCAATTTCTGTTCCATAGTTTTCCATGGAACCGAGATTGGCCAGCAGGGTGCTGTAAGGAAACGGAGGCACGCTGACGTCATAATAATAAAGCATATCGTTTGTCCGGGAATAATAGTAGTTGGCCGACAACAGAATCCGGTTGTTCCAAAGAGCCAGGTCCAGTCCTGTGTTGAACGTACGTTTCACCTCCCATTTCAAATCCGGATTGATGTTGCGCAATTGTTCGAACGTCACCACCGGAGTGTTTCCCGCAGGAACAACGGAACTGGCTTTCATCAGGGCCAGAGTGGTGTAAGAATCAATTCCGTCCTGATTACCCGCGAGACCATAGCCGACACGGAATTTCAGATTATCAATATAAGGCAAGTTGCGCATAAACCGCTCTTCCGTGATGTTCCAGGCCGCGGAAACAGACGGGAAAAATCCCCATTTATGATTCAGTCCGAATTTGGAGGACGCGTCGGCACGGGCATTGGCTGTCAGCACGTAGCGGTCCTTATACGAATAGTTTGCCCGCGCAAGAAAGGAAGTCTGGCTGGGGTTCTCAAAAAATGATCCGGTGCCCTCCCACGGTCTGAGCGCTCCGGCCTGCAAGTTATGATAGCCCGTCTCGTTGGTCGTAAAGTTAGTTACCGTCGTGAAAAAACCTTCATGCGTGTCGCGGGCCATTTCCCCGAGCACCAGCAAATCAATAAAATGTGCCCCAAAACGTTTGTTGTACGTCAACATCAGATTGCCCAAAAGCGATTCCGAGCGTGTGCTTCCCCGATATGCCTGACCTTTGGCCCATACCGTTGTCGGCTGGTACTGGTCATTGCCGTCGGCACTATAAGTATACGAACCAAAAAGTATCAGCTTCAAGTCGGCCGGTAAATGAAACGTCAGTTTGCCATGTGTGCTGAAAAATGAGGTGAGCCCACGATTGTCCACATCCATCCAGGCAAGCGGATGCGTTATCTGGCTGGCCGTGCTGACCTGGTCCCAGGCGCCGGTCGCAGAATTTTTATGATCGGGAAACGTAGGATTGAACGTCGCTGCCGAATAAAACGTTTTCTGTTCGTCCACAATGGTCCGCTCTTTCTTGACCGAGCCAAACATACCGAGCTCACAGTCAATCAGTCCGTCCAGCATCTTCTGCGACAGATTCATGTTAGACGTGAACAGTTTGGAATATTCGTTACGAATGACGCCCTGACGGTCCAGCAATCCTAAAGACACGCGATAGCTGGACTGCTCGCCACCGCCGTAAAATGCGACATTATGGTTCTGTTGCCATCCGGTCTGACCGATTGCCTTCTGAAAATTCGTGTTTTCTCCTAAATCCATAATCGAAAGCCCCCGATCCGACGCCACTTTCCGAAACTCATCCCCATCGAGCATATCCAGATATTTATAGGTTTGGGAAATGCCGAAACTTCCGCTATAATTCACTCTGGTCTGGCCGGCCATACCTTTTTTCGTCACGATATGAATCACACCCGAGGCGCCACGCGAACCGTATTGTGCCGTTTCAGAGGCATCCTTCAGAATCGTAAAGCTCTCAATATCGGTTGGATATATGGACGAAAGCATCGTCAGATCGCCAATCACGCCATCCACAATAATCAACGGGTCATTGCCGCTCGTGAGCGAGGTTGTTCCGCGAAGCCGCACGGACTCCAGCGCGGCCGTACCGTTATTACTCTTTCTGATAGTCAGTCCGGCAACCCGTCCCTGAATAGCCTCGAGCGGATTGATAATCTGCGTTCTGTTCATCTGCTCTTCCGTAATCTGTTCTACAGCTCCGGAAAGATTGGACAGACTACCTTTCGCATAGCCAATCTGAATAATTGAATCCGGTCGAAGCACATGTTTCAAGGTATCCTGAGCCTGTAGCTGAAACAGAGAAAGTGCCATCGAAGCACAACAGAATAATGTTTTCATAGTCTTTAAGTATTTATAAAAACAAAAATAGAATAAATAGACTATTCATCCAAATAATGATACAGATACTTTTCCGTTCCTTAAAGACAATAATACCAAAAACAAACCCCATACTTAAAAGGATCACTGAAAACGATTAGACAATAACCCTGTTTTTCCATCAAACCACAGAAAAATATTTCTTCATACAACAAAATCAGGTATTATTATTCTCTTGAAAATATATTTTAATTATTTTTGCACTTACTTAAAACAAATCTAATCACTAATACTAATTAATAAAGTAATGGCTTACACGAACAACATCATGTACATCCGTTACCAGTTGCTCTCACGCCTGGTCAACATGTGGAAAGAAAACGAACTGCTGGAAAAAATCGACCGGCTGCCCGTTGAATTGCATCCGCGCAACCAAAAACCCAAAGGACGCTGTTGCGTTTATAAAGAACGTGCAGTAACAAAATACAAAACCATGGCCATGATGGGCTTTGACATGGAAGACGAAACGGACGAAACAGAACGTTTGTCGAGCTACGCCAAACGCATGATGGACCGCAACGGACTCCGTCCGGACAAAAGCATCCTGAGCGTTATGGACGAAGCCTGCTCGTCTTGCGTCAAAATCAATTACGAAGTCAGCAACCTTTGTCGGGGATGCGCTGCACAGGCCTGCTATCACAACTGCCCGAAGGATGCCATCAGCTACGACAAGGAAGGCAAAGCCATGATCGACCACGACAAGTGTATCAGTTGTGGTAAGTGTCATCAGGTATGTCCCTACCATGCCATTGTCTACATTCCGGTTCCCTGCGAAGAAGCCTGCCCGGTAAAAGCTATCTCAAAAGACGAATACGGAGTGGAACATATCGACCCGAAAAAGTGTATCTACTGTGGTAAGTGCCTGAACGCCTGTCCGTTTGGAGCTATCTTCGATGCCTCCTGCGTATTCGACGTGCTGAAGGAGATGAAGAAAAAAGAAAAGAAAGTTGTTGCCATGGTGGCCCCGTCTATTTTAGCCCAGTTCAAGCAACCTATCGAGAAAGTGCTCGGCGCATTCAAGGCTATCGGATTCGACGATGTGCTGGAAGTAGCCTACGGAGCGGAAGAAACCATTCGCCGCGAAGCAGCCGAATTCAAGGAAAAAATGGAGGAAGGCGCTCCGTTCATGACCACCAGCTGTTGTTCGGCCTACGTTCAGCTGGTCAAGAAACATATTCCGGAACTGCTGCCTTATGTTTCGACAACCGGTTCGCCGATGCACTACATCGCCGAATATGCCCGCAAGAAATATCCCGACGGCATTAACGTGTTCATCGCCCCATGTGCCTCAAAACGCGCCGAGGGTAACGAGAACCCGAACGTAGATTTCGTCTGGACATTCCGCGAGGTAGAAGCCGTGCTGGAAGGTATGGGCATCAACATTGACGATTGCGAACCCTTCACTCCGGAAGAACATGCCGGACACGATGCACACGGATTTGCCAAGACGGGCGGCGTGTTTACAGCCGTCAAGAACATGATCGGCGATCCGGAAATGCAAGGCACCATCATTGCCAACCTGGACAAGAAGAGCATCGCCCAATTGAAGGCTTATGCCAAAACCGGCAAATGCCCGACGAAGATGATCGAAGTCATGGCCTGCCCGGGTGGCTGCATCAGCGGACCTTGCGCCTGCAACGAAGGCATGCCGGCTATCCGCCAGTTTGATGCGGAATTGAAGAAGAAGGAATAAGAAACGTAATTCTTTTAATTCCCAAACAATAAATTAAATTCAGTATGAACGAAGAACATGTCTTAAGAAGAAATTAAAACATGCTCATTATAAATGACAAGAGCCATATCTTATTCCGAAATGGAATTCTGATATGGCTCTTGTTATCTGAATATATATTCCGTTTCTTAAACACCCAACTCCAACTTATCTTCCTTAATCTTATCCTTATTTGCTTCCAACATACGACACATCTGTTCATAACCGATGTCATAAATCTCCTTGGCACGTTTCAGCTCAAATGTCTTATAACGCAACACGGCATCAGTTTCTAACAAGAGATCACACAAAGCACGGTCATAGACTGCATTCGCCTTAAACACATACTGATAAGACTTGGCTGCAACATAGAGCATATTATCCTCGTACTGATCAACCAGTTGCGGACTGACATTAATCCCAATTACCCGTTCGCACAATGGCCGGATAGGAGAAACCGGAAAGTTCTTGAACAGACCGCCATCCACATAATGAACTCCATCGACCAGCAAGGGGCGAAATACAATCGGTAAAGTACACGAAGCCATTACCCGAGGGACAAGTTCCCCCTCTGTAAAAACCGTACAGGCTCCATGATCAAAATCAGTAGCTACAATATGAAGCGGGATTTTCAAATCCTCGATTCTTTCAGCGTGCAAATGTTCTTGTAAAAAAGCGACAAAACCATCGTAACGCAAAAAAGACTCTTTTGGAAAAGTAAATCCCAAAAAATCGCGCGCCTCATGCTTCAAGAACAAATTAAGCGTCTCCATAGGTGTATAGCCAGAAGCATAAAATGCAGCCACGACCGCCCCGGCACTAGTACCAGAAATTACATCCGGACGGATTCCCCACTCATCAAGCGCTTGTATAGCCCCCAAATGAGCAAATCCTTTCGATCCGCCTCCACTTAAAGCCAGCCCCAAGCGATATGTTTTTTGGGTTTCCGGCTCCATTCTCATTGTCTGCTGAAGTTCCATACTGAAATGATTCTAATAATTATTCCAACCAACTCAATCAAGCTAAAATAGTTACAAAGAAAAATAATCCAAACAGAATAACATAAATTTAAATTTTCTGTGCAATATAAAAACCATAACTATAATAGTTCTTATATTTTTTGTAGAAATCAAATTCTTTCCGATCCGTTTCAACAATATGATGTGCCATAGCGTGATGACCGAATCGCTTTAGAAAAGCAGAATGAGCATCCATTAGCGGTTCGTAATAATTCGCAATCCAACACACATCGGACAGGATAAAATGTCCTAAAACCTTGTATCCGGCCTCTTCCAGAATCTGAATTTTCTCCGAAATCGTATTCATTTCCGAATATTCACCTGTCCAAAATTCCTCTAATTCGGCCGGACGTTCTTTCGTCGTCCAGGATAATTCAGAAACAGCCAAAATGCCTCCCGTTTTCAGAAAATCCTTCCAATAATTGATTCCTTGGCGAAAACCGATGTTATAGACCGCTCCTTCCGACCAGATAATATCGAACGTTCCATTTTGAAACGGCAAGTCATCCATGGATGCAACGAGCGGTCTGACAGACGCAAGAGTCTGTTCTTTCGCAATATTCTTCTTTAATCTTTCAAGAAAATCTTCAAAGAGATCCACCGCAACAATATCCCCTTTCAAGGTTTTAGCCAACGTTATCGTCTGTGCTCCTGTTCCACAACCGATATCTGCTATTTTATAAGACATCTCCGGATTTATTCCTGCCAAAGTCAAAACCAGCCTGGTAGTGTCCTCACTGCCTGGTCCCTGACGCTGATTGTTGCGATGCAATTGCATCATCAGTTCCATTTCATTCATACCCGCTCTATTTTTATCTTTGCAAAGATAATATTTTAGAAGAAACCGGCAAGTTTACAATTTACATAACGTTCCAAAAAATCACCCTGAGAATATTTCAACGAGTTGGGCATTTCGCTAAAATGAGTTGCCCAACTCATTTCAATGAGATGCTGATGTAAAAATGCTCCATTCATCAAATATTTAACCCAAAGAAGCGATATATTCAAATTATATGCTTATTTTTGCTTGTATAGCATTTTACATCAAAAAAATATTCCTATGAAACTCATCAACAGTTACATTTTCAGAGCTATCTGTGCCATTCTTGTCGGTTTCATGCTGATTGCCAATCCTGAAAGAATGACTGCTTTCCTAGTACAGATTATCGGCGGGCTGTTTGCCCTGTCGGGATTATTCTCCCTCCTCAACTACTTCATGGCCTTACGCGACAAGTCTTTGCCAGTACGCCCCGTATTCCCGATCATCGGATTGGGTAGTCTGCTTTTCGGCATTTTTTTGGCAGTATTCCCAGCTTTGTTCATTACCTATCTGATGTACGTATTAGGTGGACTACTGCTGATAGCCGGAGTCAATCAAATTGCCACAATGGCTAAATTCCAAAAGTATGTATACAATCCATGGTGGTACTACATTATTCCGACTTGTATTGCTCTGTCGGGTGTATTCATTCTATTCAACCCCCTGGAATCAGCTTCTGTCCCATTCATCATTTTAGGAGCTACTTCCCTGGTATACGGACTAGCCGAATTCATTAACGGCATCCGTTTACATCGCATGCAACGTAATATGTCGCGTATGGAAGGAAACCGTTAATACCTTCCAAAAAGGTAAAAGGAAGTGATATATCTATAACCCAAAAAGAAATCCTGCCGAGAATTTCTGAAAAAGACTTCTTGGCAGGATTTCTTTTTAAATTTGTTTCAAATTTCAGCCTGTTCCGAACCAAAATTATTCAAAACAGGGAATTCCGAATTACTTGAACAGTTCGTCCAATTTTTCATATAATGCCGGTGATTCACCAACAAATACATCAACAATCTTTCCATCCGGATCAATCAGCACTTTAGTAGGATAACCGGAAATGGCATAAACATTTGTGATTTCTGTTCCATCACCATTAAACAGATTTGTCCAAGGCAATTCGTGTTCAGCAACACCAGCACGCCATTTTTCTTCCGTATCACCACAGCATACGCCAACAATTTCCATACGATCCTTATACTTGGCATAATATTTCTTCATATCAGGTATACCCTTGATACACCAGCCACACCAGGTTCCCCAAAAATCAAGCACCATATATTTGCCTTTAAATGAAGCTAACGTCATTTCCTGTCCGTCCAAATTCTTCAATTTAAAATCAGGAGCCGGTTTTCCGGGCTTAATGTTTTCACGTGCCTGTTCTTTAATCAAAGCATTCTGATAACCTTGTTCAGCCTTGGCAATTGCCTTACCCAAAGCTCCATTTTTCACCTCGTCGCTCAATGCCTGAATAGCTTCAACACCTTCTTTCGGCGACATACGCAATGTAAAATATCCGGAAACAATACTGTTCGGATCTGCCTTTACACTATTAAGACGCACTTGTGTCTCTTGTTCACTCTGCTCGCGCAACAAGGCCATCAACGAATCGGCTACAGTCTGATCCGGTGCCTGTCCGTTCTGATATAATCCCTGATATTCCTTAATGATTTCTTTCTGACGATCAACAATACTCTGCCATTCGGTCTGTTTGGCAAGTCCATCATAAAGCGCTGTTCCGGTCACTTCATAATCATCGATTGTTCCAGTCAGAACCATGCGGTCGCCCGGAAGGAAATAGGCAGGTCCATTACTAGACATTTTCATTGCCGGCATCATGCCGTTGACCGGACGGAGCAACGGAATAATCTGAACGCCAAGCAAAGTTGTATCGGCCAGCTTCGTTTCAAAATGTGTTCCGGTCATTGGAACCGTATCTACATAAAGCATACGCGGAACACTCATGTCATAAACACAGACCAACAATGTGTCGCTGTCAACACCTTCAATTTCGCCTGACAAATTCGTCTGATTGCCCGAACCGCAAGCTCCTGCCAACAAGCCTGCACCCAAAAGGCAGGCTGCCATTGAAATCTTTTTCATTTTTTTCGTTCTTATTTTATATGTTAAACATAACTTTTATTTCTTACGCACAATAGCAGCACAACCGCCACCCGGCTGCAAACGCACTTTAAGCTGTTTGTCGGCTACCAACGGCATAACTTCACGACGATAATCTGTTCCGATACGGTCAGCATTTATTCCGTCGGCAAACAGTTCTACTTCATAATTACCTTCGGGCAGGAATGAAAGATCGAACGTCACGTCGCGTCCCGTCCAATTGGTCAGTGCACCAAGATACCAGGTATCACCTTTGCGACGTGCCATACATATATATTCACCCACCTGACCGTCAAGTCCACGGGTCTCATCCCAAACAACAGGAATAGCACTGATAAATTCCGTACACTCCTGTTCGCGCATATATTTCGAAGGAGAATCGCAAAGCATATTTAATGGCGAATCATAGACCACATACATACCCAACTGATGACAACGAGTACCATAACTCATCGGTTCAGAATAGGCAGTTGCAAAATTCCGGCGCGCTCCGTTACGCATAGCACCCTGAGTGTAGTCCATTTGACCGGCAAACTGACGAATAAACGGAATTTCCACATCATATTGTATCTGATTGGCATCATCACTCCATTTCATCTGTTCCAAACCGTTGACTCCTTCATAGTTCAGCACGTTTGGCCAGGTAGCACTCATACCGGTCGGTTTATAAGCTCCGTGAAAATCCACCAACATGTGATGACGGGCACAAAGAGCAGCAGCCTCATTATAGAAACGGACCATATCCTGATCATCTCGATTCATAAAATCAATCTTGAACCCCTTGACACCCATGTCTGCATAATGTTTTACCACTCGTTCCATATCACGATGGAAAGCCCAGTAACCAGCCCAGAGAATGATACCCACCTGGTGTTCACGTCCATAAGCAACAAGTTCTTTCAAATCAATTTCCGGTACGACCTGCATCAGATCAGCTTTGAGATTTACACTCCAACCTTCGTCAAGAATAACATACTCAATTCCATGACGAGAGGCAAAATCAATATAATATTTATAAGTTTCATTATTTATTCCGGCACGGAAATTCACCTGTTCCAGATTCCAGTCGTTCCACCATTCCCAGGCTACCTTTCCAGGCTTGATCCAAGACGGATCCGTAATCTGCGAAGATGGATTCAAACGATAGACCAAATCACTGGCTGCCAGATCGGCGTCGTTACGACTAATGCCAAATACACGCCAAGGCAATTCCTGCTGCGGATTACGGGCAATAAAGTTTTCACGTTCGGTTACGAGCATTTCCAGCTGATTATGCCCACCCTGCTTCACTTGTTTTGGCAATGGAGCGAAATGCGTCTTCAGTACAGGATTCTTGCCATCGCCCACCAGGAACATACCCGGATAATTTCGCAAGTCCGCCTCCGTAATACAAACTTTCCAAGTATCACCATCAACCAATATCGGCACAAATCCTAAACGCCCGGGATCTTGCTCTGACAGCTTTTTGTACGTATAATATTTTTCAAAAGAATTACGATACTGCGATTCATAGTCACCAGACTTGCCGGCATTCGCATAAGGAACATAAGCCGGATAGTCGGCCGCAAAACGGAACTCCCCCTGCTCCTGAAGCACCAGACAAACAGCATCAGGCAATACGAAACGGTAAGCTACACCATCATCATAAGCACGCAGAATCAAGGCACCCTGCTTCGATTCCAAACGCAATTCATTATAATGATCGCGTACACTACTACGTTTATAATGTGAAACTTGTCTAGTTTCATCTACCAGTTTCCGCCGTACGCGCTTGGCTTTACTCCCCGCTCCCCAATAAGTCATAGTCTTGCCATCGTGTTCTACGGTCAAAGACACTGGGGAAGAAGCCAAAATTTGTTCTCCTTTCGAATGAATAGACAAATACGTACCTTCTTTATTCAAATCAATTGTAGCTGTTAATAAACGATCCGGCGAGGTTACCTCATAAACTTTTGCCCAAGCAGGTAAACTGCAAACCGAAAGCATCATAATTAAATAACTTCTGAATTTTTTCATGGTATTTTTCTGATTAAGTGAATTTTCGTCCAAAGGTATGGAAAACCGAAGATTTTCACCTAATTTAGCGGGCAAAATAGCTTATAAAATATTAATAAATGGAAAATAGATATTTTTATCTTGATTAATCTGACAAATATGAAAAGAGAAAATACCGAATTAATGCTAATCCGCGTCACTGGCGAAGACCGCCCGGGACTGATAGCGTCCATAACGGCAACCCTGGCCAAATACGACATCACAATTCTCGACATCGGGTTAGATGATATTCACAATACCCTATCGTTCGGTATTCTGATACGTACTTCCAATGAGAATGTTGGACGTGTCATGAAAGATTTACTCTACAAAACGACTTCAATGGGCAATATCCTGCGTTTTTATCCGATTTCTAAAGAAGATTATGAACAATGGGTCAGTATGCAGGGCAAAAACCGTTACATCCTAACCCTACTCGGCCGGAAACTGACAGCCCGACAGATATCAGCAACGACCCACATTCTATCGCAACAGAATCTGAACATCGACGGAATCAGACGGCTCACGGGACGAATCCCACTTGATGAAGAAAAAGCAAACATACGGGCTTGCATTGAATTTTCTGTACGCGGTACACCAAAAGACATAGACCTGATGCAGGCTCAACTTTTCAAAATAGCCCGGGAACAGGAAGTTGACTATTCTTTCCAACAGGATAATATGTATCGGCGTATGCGACGGCTGATCTGTTTCGATATGGATTCAACCCTGATTCAGACAGAAGTAATTGACGAACTGGCCATGCGGGCCGGTGTGGGCGATCAGGTGAAAAGCATTACCGAACAGGCCATGCGGGGCGAAATCGATTTCCGGGAAAGTTTCCGTAAACGGGTGGCCTTACTCAAAGGGCTCGACGAATCCGTCATGCAGGATATTGCCGAGCATCTGCCGATGACTGAGGGAGTGGATCGCCTGATGTTTGTACTGAAAAAATACGGTTATAAAATCGCCATTCTGTCGGGCGGATTTACCTACTTCGGAAACTATCTGAAGGAGCGGTTCGGATTGGATTACGTCTATGCCAACGAACTGGAAATCAAAAATGGAAAACTTACGGGAAATTATGTGGGCGAAATCGTCGACGGTCCCCGTAAAGCAGCATTGCTTCGCCAGATTGCCACCAATGAGCAGGTTGATATCGCACAAACCATTGCCGTAGGCGACGGAGCTAACGACTTGCCGATGCTGGCTACAGCAGGCTTAGGCATTGCTTTCCATGCTAAACCTAAAGTGACCGCCAACGCACAGCAGGCAATCAACACAATCGGACTCGACGGAGTGCTCTACTTTTTGGGATTCAAAGATTCACAATTGGAAGAACAGGGTAAATTATAAAAAACACATCAATATGATTACACTTTATCTCGTACGTCACGGAGAAACGAAAGAAAATGTGGCCAATATCCTGCAGGGACACATGCCCGGAGAATTGACCGAACGGGGCATTGAACAGGCCCGGCAACTCTGCAAAAAGCTGCAATCGGTCCGGTTCGACGCACTGGTCTGCAGCGACCTGAAACGCTGTGTCGATACGGCAGCAATCCTGAACGAACCCCACGGACTAACCCCGGAATATACCCCGCTGCTCCGGGAACGGGACTGGGGCGAACATACCGGCCAGAATATTCTGGCCGGACGCATACAGATCGGTCCGACAGCCGAGGCCTTGGATAAAATGTATGAACGAGCCTCCGTGTTTTTAAAACACATGGCGGAACAACACGACGGCGAAACGGTTCTAGTGGTCAGCCACGGCCTTTTCTGCCGGGTGCTGATTGGAGCAGCAACGTGCAAGCTGACGCGCGACGTAGCCCGAATGGACAACGCCGAGGTGCGCATCCTACGCCTGGAAACGCCGCTGAAACTGAAACCCGTGTTCGACAAGAAGACAGATGAAGCCTCAGCAAACTAAACGATAAACGCAAAATGATTTAACACAGAATACTTATGAAAATCGTACTGGCCCTGGATTCATTCAAAGGATGTCTTACTTCGACAGAAGTGGAACAGACGCTTGCCGAAGCTCTGGCTGACAAGGGGATTGACACGTTGCAACTCCCCATGTCGGACGGAGGGGAAGGAATGCTGGATGCATTCATTGCGGCACTGCAAGGTAAACTGATAATAACTACGGTACACGATCCGCTCATGCGAAAAATCTCGGCCCAATATGGCATCACGGACGATGGAACGGCTGTCATAGAAACGGCCAGCGCCTGCGGACTGACCTTGATGAAAGAATCGGAACGGAATCCGTTGAAAGCAACAACATTCGGAGTCGGCGAACTGATTGCCGATGCCATAAAAAACGGATGCCGGAAATTTATCATCGGACTTGGCGGAAGCGGTACAAGCGATGCCGGCAAAGGGATGCTCCAGGCTCTTGCTGAAAGATTTGCAGCGGGAGGAATCATAGAAAATCTGCCGGAAAGCAAGTTGAAAGAATGTGTATTCACACTGGCCTGCGATGTGCGCAATCCGCTATGCGGCCCCGAAGGAGCGGCCCATACCTTTGCCCCGCAAAAAGGGGCTACACCGGTAATGGTTGCTGAACTGGAAGAAAGAGCCCGCCTGTTTACCGAAGAATCGGCAGGGAAATTAGGACGGGATGCTTCGCAAAAACCGGGAGCAGGAGCCGCAGGCGGACTGGGTTATGCCTTCATGCAATACCTGTCGGCCGGCGTCGCATCGGGTGCCGACCTGCTGCTCGATCTGATCGGATTCGACCGTGTGATAAAAGATGCCGACCTGATTATTACCGGCGAAGGACATGCCGACAAACAGACACTCATGGGTAAACTTCCGGAACGTATTCTGAAACGGGCACGACAACAGCAATTGCCCGTATGGCTGATTGCCGGACAAATTAGTAAGTCACAAACACTCAAAGCAGCAGGTTTTTCACAAGTAGCCAGTCTAACTCCATCCGGAATGGAACTACACGAAGCGCTCCGGCTGGACACTGCCAAAACAAACATCCGAAACTGGGTGGAACGGACTTTTTCAGACGTTCCACAAGCCGGTTCAGACATTCGTCAGCTCTGATATCTGACGCAGAATCTCTACAGCCTCCTCTACCCGATGCACGTCGGTAATGCGCATCGAACGGCGCATCTTTTCTTCACGCAACTGACAGCGGTGGGCATAGATGGTGGCATAGGCAATGCATTGTCCGAAAGCACGGCTCTTATAATAGGCACTGTCGGGGTTCTGCACAAAGAATAGTGTCATGTTGCCTCCCTTCAAGAAGATACGCTCCGCACCCAGTTGTTTGCCCAGTCTACGCAGGGCTACAACACGAATCAACTCCTCGGCCTCGGTCGGTATTGGACCGAAACGGTCGGTCATCCGGCGGCGGAAGGCCTCGATATCCTCGTCTTTTTCCAAACTGTCCAGCTCGCGATAGAGCAACATGCGTTCGCTGCTGCTCGGCACGTATTCGTCGGCAAAGAACATCGGCAAATCGCTCTCCAAAGAACACTCGTCGACAAAGACTTCGCCACTCAGGTCCTTACCCTGAGCCAGTTCTGCCGCGTATAGTTCATTAAACTCATCATTCTTCAATTCCTTGACCGCTTCGGAAAGAATCTTCTGATAGGTTTCATAACCCAAATCAGCAATGAAACCGCTCTGCTCAGCTCCAAGCAGGTTTCCGGCTCCGCGGATGTCGAGATCCTGCATGGCTATATGTATGCCCGAACCCAAATCGGAGAATGTCTCTATGGCCTGCAGACGGCGACGCGCCTCCTGTGTGAGCGATGCCAACGGCGGAGCCAACAGATAACAGAAAGCCTTCTTGTTGCCCCGGCCTACACGGCCACGCATCTGATGCAGGTCGCTCAAGCCAAAATTCTGTGCCCCATTGATAATAATGGTATTGGCATTCGGGATATCAATACCACTCTCAATAATGGTAGTCGACACCAACACATCATAATCGTAATTTGCAAAATCAAGAATAATCTTCTCAAGTTCTTCCGGTGCCATCTGGCCATGTCCGATACAGACACGTGCATCGGGAACATGTTTACGAATCAATGCCTCGATATCGAACAGAGTAGAAATGCGGTTGTTTACGATAAACACCTGTCCGTTGCGGCTCATCTCAAAATTGATGGCTTCAGCGATGATGTCTGCACTGAACGTATGTACCTCGGTCTGAATAGGATAACGATTAGGCGGCGGCGTCTGAATTACACTCAGATCACGGGCGCCCATCAGCGAGAACTGCAGCGTGCGGGGGATCGGCGTAGCAGTCAGCGTCAAGGTGTCGACGTTGACTTTCATCTGGCGCAACTTTTCCTTGGTGGCCACTCCGAACTTCTGTTCCTCGTCGATAATCAGCAGGCCCAGGTCCTTGAATTTCACGCTTTTGCCAATCAGTTTATGCGTTCCTATCAATATATTGATACGACCTTCTTCGAGGTCCTTGAGAATCTCACGGGTCTTTTTCGCACTGCGTGCCCGGCTTAGATATTCCACGCGGACGGGCATATCTTTCAGGCGCTTGCTGAACGTCTGAAAGTGCTGATAAGCCAGTACGGTTGTCGGTACCATGACAGCCACCTGCTTATTATCCGTACAGGCCTTGAACGCTGCACGGACGGCCACTTCGGTTTTTCCGAAGCCAACATCACCACAAACCAAACGGTCCATCGGACGATCACGTTCCATATCGGCCTTGACGTCCTGCGTTGCTTTAAGCTGATCCGGAGTATCTTCATAAAGGAAACTGGCTTCAAGTTCATGTTGCAGGAAACTATCAGCGCTAAATGCAAAACCTTTTTCTTCACGTCGCTGTGAATAAAGTTTTATCAAATCGCGTGCAATGTCTTTAATCTTCGTTTTCGTACGCTCCTTCAGGCGTTCCCAAGCCCCCGTTCCGAGTTTGTTCATCCGAGGCGGCTCGCCATCCTTGCCCTTATATTTGCTGACTTTATGAAGCGAGTGGATCGAAACGAAAACCACATCATCATTCTGATAGGTAATCTTGATGACTTCCTGCATCGTATCTCCGTTAGGGATACGGACAAGTCCGCCAAAACGCCCTACGCCATGATCGACATGGACTACATAATCACCTATTTCAAATTGCTGCAGTTCTTTCAGCGTCAAGGCAATCTTACCGCTTCGCGCCTTATCGCTCCGCAAGTTGTATTTATGGAAACGGTCAAAAATCTGATGGTCCGTGAAAAGACAGACTTTGAGCTGATGGTCCGTAAAACCGGCATGAAGCGTGCGGTCTACCGGTTCAAAAACAATACCGGAACCCTGCTCTTCGAATATAGCCTGCAAACGATCCGTCTGTTTCGTAGAATCAGCCAGAATATAAAGACGATAACCTTGCACGCGGAACTCCGTCAGTGCCTGCGTCAGCAAATCAAAATTCTTATGGAAAATCGGTTGGACTGCCAGATCAAAGCGCAAAGTGGCGTCGGGTGTCGTCGTAGGTCTGCTCCCGAACTCAACTCGCTTCAAGCCACTGACCCCTTTCAAAAACTGAGTGCCATCCATTAACTGACATTCCCGACGCAATTGCTCATAAAGTTCCTGCTCTTCCATCTCGCTCTCGGCCTGACGCTCGAGTAAGGCCTGTTGTGCAAAACCATCTTTATGAATTTGCTCAATACTATCACGAACAAACAGCAAATCTTTAGTCACCAATACGGTATCGACAGGAAGAAAATCGGTAAAAGGAACCTTATTCCCTTTTCCACTCTCTTTCATCTCGGGCACAACAGCTATCTCCTGACAACGCTCCTTAGATAACTGATTCTGCACATCAAAGGTACGAATACTATCTACCTCATCACCGAAAAAATCCAAACGATACGGATATTCTGAAGAAAAAGAGAATACATCGACAATACTTCCCCGTACAGCAAATTGTCCGGGCTCATAAACATAGTCTACACGTTTGAACCCAAACGCGAACAATGTATCTTCAACAAAACGAATATCCACCTGTTCGCCGGTGCGGACTTTCAGAGTCTGTGCCTCCAGAATCTGTTTCGACACGACTTTCTCGGCCAGTGCTTCTGGAAAGGTTACGATATAAAGCGGCCGCTCTCCCGAAGCAATCCGGCTCAACACCTCCGTACGCAAAATCTCATTGGCGGCATCGCGCTGGGCAAACTTAATGGCCCGACGGTACGAAGACGGAAAATAAAACACTTGATTCTCGCCTAAAATCTGAGTCAGATCGTGATAAAAATAACCGGCCTCCTCCGCATCGTCAAGCAAAAACAAAAACGGATGCTGCATCACCTGGGGAGCGGCAACAGGCAAGGCACTGAATAATAACGGGGCTGCCGAAGCACATAAACCACCCAGAAAAAACGTACGCTCAGAATCATCTCCCAATTGTGCAGCAAATGCCTTCAACTGGGGATGGACGGCATACAACGATTGTAGTTCCTGTATTTCCATAACTTAAAAAGACACGCAAAAATACAAAGAAACATAGAAAAAATGCGGTTAAAACCATAATTTATTTATTCAACAACAGCCATTTCATTTATTCTTCCTATATTTGTCCTGTAATAGGACTGCAATCAGCACCTATACCCTTTAATAAAAAACAAAGCAACAAGAAAACGATTATGCAATCAGACAGCATCGTAATTATTCCTACCTATAACGAAAAGGAAAATATTGAAAACATTATCCGCGCCGTTTTCGGCCTGGAACAGGCCTTTAATATTCTGATTATTGACGATGGTTCGCCCGACGGTACAGCTGATATCGTGAAGGGCCTGATGGCCAGCGAATTCAAGAACCGTCTGTTCTTGATTCAGCGCCAGGGCAAGTTGGGTCTGGGCACAGCCTACATAGCCGGTTTCAAATGGGCCATCGAACAGAAATACGATTATATATTCGAAATGGACGCTGACTTCAGTCACAATCCGAACGATTTGCCACGCTTGTATAATGCCTGTGCCAAGGAAGGTTATGACATGTCTATCGGTTCGCGTTATATTTCCGGCGTAAACGTAGTGAACTGGCCTATGGGACGCGTGCTGATGTCATACTACGCATCCAAATATGTTCAATGCGTCACGGGATTAGGCATCCACGATACGACCGCGGGTTTTGTATGTTATCGCCGGCACGTATTGGAAACTCTGGAACTCGATAAAGTGCGTTTCAAAGGCTATGCCTTCCAGATTGAAATGAAATTCACGGTGAAACAATGCGGCTTCAAGATTAAGGAAGTACCTGTGATCTTCATTAATCGCGAATTAGGCACCAGCAAGATGAACAGCAGCATTTTCGGCGAAGCAGTGTTTGGCGTAATGCGCCTGCGTTGGGACGGCTGGTTCCGTAAATATCCCAAGAAATAATATCAGACAGATTACTTTCTTTCAGGGGGTGTCAAAAGGAAAATGATTCCTTTCCTGAAATTACGGATAGCAAACGATAAAAGGTCGTATCAGGCTCTGTATTGGAGATGATACGACCTTTAATTTAGTCTTACAAGACACTCCATTTTCAAATTTTAAGTTCATCTTTTCAATGATTGGGTTCTGACACATCTTTTTGATGGTTTAACGAACGTCCGACAACGGAAAAATCAGGAAAAAAAAGCGCATAACCATCTCTGGCTATACGCTCCTGACTAAAACATAAATATCCGTTTCTCTACATCAGAAAATTAACGGCCTCTATTTGGTTTCTGAGGACGCTGGCGTTGGTTCATTTCCTTGAACTTAGTAGCCTGATCCTGCGTCAAAACAGCCTCGATATCCTTATTCATCTTTTCACGGGCTGTTTTCATTTCGTCACTGTTCCGTTGCAACTCAGACGTTTCTTTATAAAATTTTTCTACTATTGAACTGATGCTCTTCACCTGATCTGCTGAAAGTTCCAACGTTTTCGTCAAATGCTGGACTTGGCGTTCTACCTTTTGCTCTGTGGTCAATGGTTTGCGTTCACGTCTTTTTCCTTCTACCTGTGCATTGATCTATTGAAACGTCATCATGGCCAATGCTGCCATCAAAAATAATTTTTTCATCTTCTCTTTTTTAGTAAATAATATTAGTTTTGCTCACTGTCATTATGATTGTCTTCAGGAAAATTGATTTAATGATAAAACATCTTTTAAATCCATTTAATAGAGTTCTACATTAGGAAAATCAGATGGCATTGTTTCTTTACATATTCTTCATTAACTTTGTCATGGTATAAAAACAACAGCTATGAACAACGAAACATTAAAGAACATCAAGGAGAGAAGAAGCATACGTGCCTTCAAGAAAGAGCAGATTCCGGACGAAGCATTAAAAGCTGTTCTCGAAGCTGGAACCTATGCTCCAACTTCACGCGGAATGCAAGCTCCGATTATTGTTGCCGTGCAAAACGAGCAGTTAAAAGAAAAACTGGCAAACCTGAATGCACAAATTATGGGAGCCACTTCAAATCCATATTATGACGCACCAACCTATATTCTTGTCATGGCTCCAGAAGATGCCCGGTATCCGGTTCACGACTGCAGTTGTGTTCTTGAAAATATGATGATTGCCGCACAATCACTCGGAATTGGTACTTGCTGGATTCACCGTGAAAAAGAAATGTTCGAGTGTGAAGAAGGAAAACAATTACTTCAGGAAATGGGACTCCAGAAAAATATGATCGGGGTTGGCGCCCTGGCCATCGGTTATCCGGAAGGAACTCCCTCACCGGCAAAACCACGTAAACCGGATTATTTCAAAATAATCAAATAACAGATTGCCTTACAAGAAGATATATAGAAAGAATAATCGGAGAAAATTCTCCGATTATTCTTTTTTATTAACGCAATAGTTTTTGTCTGAAAACAGATTTAATATATCTTGTTGCCGAAAATCATTAAGTCTAACCTTAAAAATCACAGAAACATGAAAAAGTATTTAGCAGAAATGATTGGAACAATGGTTCTGGTTTTAATGGGATGTGGCAGTGCTGTATTTTCCGGTAGTGTAGCCGGAACTGTAGGTGCAGGAGTTGGTACAATCGGTGTAGCCCTGGCTTTTGGTCTTTCTGTCGTAGCAATGGCCTACACAATTGGCAGCATTTCTGGTTGTCATATTAACCCCGCCATCACTTTAGGGGTGGCATTGTCCGGACGAATGCCGGCAAAAGAAGCAGTAACGTACATGGTTTTCCAGATAATTGGAGCCTTTATCGGCTCAGCCCTACTTTATCTGCTTGTTTCGACAGGAGCCAATGCAGGTCCTACCCTGACGGGAGCCAATACGTTTGATGACGGAGAAATGCTTCAGGCTTTTCTCGCCGAGATGGTCTTTACATTTATCTTTGTATTAGTAGTTCTGGGTTCTACCGACGAAAAACTCGGAGCCGGACAATTTGCCGGCTTGGTCATCGGCCTTACATTGGCCTTGATTCATATCGTCTGTATTCCCATTACTGGGACTTCCGTCAATCCGGCAAGAAGTATTGCTCCAGCAATATTCGAAGGAGGAATCGCCCTTTCACAATTATGGTTGTTTATCGTCGCTCCATTCGTCGGTGCTGCATTATCTGCCCTGACCTGGAAGGTATTAAAGAATTAACCGGTACCTGAATCCATAAGAAAATCCCGGCACGCACCATGCCGGCAATAATATAACACTGCATCACAAAAGTTAAAAGAAACCTTGTGATGCAGTTTTTTAAAAAGCAGAACTCAAATCAAATGATGTTCTGCAAAATATTTCCACAATGGAGCAGCCATCAATGCCTGTCTGATTTCATTACCGGTCAGCAGTTCTTTCACCTCTTCAGGGCTCAACAAATGAACCGTTATATCTTCCGTCTGTTCCAAATGTTGCCCCGATATTTGTTCAACCCCTTCGGCAACAAAACAATGGCAAAGATTGTTCATCGTACTGGTATTTCCGGAAACAGTCATATAAGGATACCAGGTACCGCCACCATAACCAGTTTCTTCGTACAATTCCCTTTTTGCGGCTTCCAGAGGATCTTCATCCGGTTCACACACACCGGCACACAATTCGTAACCGGTCCATTGCAAACCATGACGATACTGACGTTCCATCAGGAAATGCCCGTCGGCGGTCAGAGCAATCACATTAACCCAATCCGGATACTCCAAAACATAATATTCATCATTGATGACTCCATTCGGCAAACGTACCATATCCTTACGTGCCGTGAGCCAGGGGCGACGAATCAGATACTCACTTTTGAGAATATCCCATTTCCGATCATCATGCTTCATTTCTTTCATCATTGAATCTGTCCAAAAACGACACAAAAGTAATAAATTTATGCTTTCATACGTGCTGCCACAGCCAAAATTAACCCTAAAGCCACACCGAGTAAGGCTGCAAACAAAACCCGCATCTCGCCAGGTAATAAAAATGTTATTGTGTGGGCCGGAAACCAAAACATAGGTATGGTCCGCTTAAAAACAAATCCCCACTGAACCTGCCAGTTCAAATTTTGAAGAATTGCCGCCATAGGTATCGGACGGAACAGACCTCTCAAAGTCCCACCATTGGCCAGTATGTGCGTGTCCGTCACTTTATGGAGCGTCATAAACACTGGAGCAAAAATACAATTCATGGCTACTGATATAGAAAAAGCCAGCACAACTTTTTCTCCCGTAACAGGCCCGGCCATAACCGCATCGGGATCATGAACTCCTAAATAACCGGCGAAAGCAGGTATTCCCGTAGAAAAAACAATAAATGCCATGTTAATGGCCATACCGAAAAGTCCCCATACGAAAGCACGCGGCAAAATACCAAAACCAGGTTTTATATACATGCCCGAACTGATTCGTAACCCTAACAACTCTCCCATGGTAGACAAAACGGCAAATTTCATGAAGCTCATAAGCATACCGTGTTCGGAATTAAAGGACAAATATGCCTGATATAAGCGTGGAGATAAAAAGAATGGCACAAAAACTATCAGGACCACACAGAGAAAAACAAAATCGGACTTTTTCATTTTTGAGGGATTTTCAGGGTTAAACACTTTTAATATAAATTGGTATCAAACATTTCATCAGGTTAACAATTCAGTTGTTTACATTTCAATTTATCACATTTATAGCAAAAACAAGATAAGAAATGCATAGCAAATATAGAATTTTGATTTCAAACAGACAATACTTACAATTAAAATTAAAGAAAATGGAAAGTAAAATCCCATTTTTCTTTTCATTTCTACATTCTATTTTATTATATTTGTTTCTACTAAAAAGTTATTAGTCTAAATGAAGTATATCAAACAAAACTTATATAAAAAGCCCAAATTATTTTTCACCGTATGGTTATGGTGTTTCTTACCGACAATCCTGACAGCACAAACACTGAAAGAAGATCTTGAAAACATAATCCGAGATAAAAAAGCAACTGTAGGAATAGCCTTAATTATCAACGGGAAAGACACTTTAACAATCAATAATGATGTGCAATATCCATTAATGAGCGTTTTTAAGTTTCATCAGGCTTTAGCAATTGCGCATACATTTGAACAGGAAAGAGAAAATTTCGACAAGAAAATATTAATCTTAAAAGATGATCTCAAGCCCAACACCTATAGTCCGCTCCGTGATCGGTTTCCAAAGGGCAATATCCGCCTGTCTGTTCATGAATTACTGAAATATACGTTACAACTCAGTGACAACAATGCCTGTGACATTCTGTTTAATCGAATAACAGACATTCCCACAACTGTCGACTATCTCCAATCAATCGGATGTACGGATTTTGCCATCATGCATAACGAGGACGAAATGCACCAGAATCTTGAGAACTGTTACGGCAACTGGAGCACCCCACTCGAAACGGCCAGACTCTTTGAAAAGCTATTCACTGAAAATTTATTTACGACACATCTGCAAGATACCTTAAAAAACATATTATGGAATTGCAGTACAGGTACGAACCGTCTGCCTGCACCTTTACCCTCCAAAGTACGTATTGCTCATAAAACAGGTACAGGTGATAGGAATAAACGGGGAGAAATCATAGGCCTGAACGACGCTGGATTTGTCTTACTTCCTGACGGACAACACTATAGTCTGGCTGTATTTGTAAAAAACTCCAAAGAAAACGATCAAGATACGGAAAGAATCATAGCCACAATATCAGAGCGAGTTTATCAATATATAAGTAACCAGCATCAAAAAAATAAATCCTATGTCACGAAACAACATAATTGAAGATAAACTACAATACACGGGTAAAAGTAAGACCCCAACCCATCTGCATCTTTGTACATATGACAGTGAAGGTGCAAAAGATATGGTAACACACGAAGTTGATAACATACTGGAAAATTTATGTCAAGAGAACAAAAAACACTGGTTACAGATTCACGGCCTACAAGATACCATGGCCATACAAAAAGTATGCAAACATTTTCACATTGATTTTCTCATCATACAAGACATCCTGAATGCACGTCATCTGACCAAAATCGAACAACATGATGATTATAATGTAATCATTCTCAAATTACTTGTTATGATTGATAATGAAATAGCTACACAGCATATAGCAATTGTCCAGGGGGCAGACTATGTTTTGACTTTTTTGGAGAAAGAAACGGAATTTTTCTGTGAAGTCAATGCTGCGGTACATAAAAATACACAAAAAATCCGTTCACGTGGAACCGATTTCCTGCTCAGTGTCATCATGAACAGTGTCATGGCTCATTATATGACTATCGTATCCAAAATGGAAGACGAGCTTGAAGATATGGAAGAACAACTACTGGATTGGTTGGGTAATAATTATTCTGATATGAGCGACATACAAAAATATCGCCGCAATTACCGACTGATTAAAAAAACCATCAATCCTATTAAAGAGCAAATCAATGCCTTGTTCCGATCAGACAACACTTTGATTGGAGAAGAAAACCGTCCTTTCTTCAACGACGTAAATGATCATCTACACTTTGTCGTACAAACGTTGGACTCATGCCGTGATATTCTTTCAGCCCTTGTAGATTTATACCTTTCCAATAACGACCTGCGCATGAATAATATCATGAAACAGTTGACTATCGTTTCCACATTTTTTATTCCTTTGACATTCTTTGCCGGAATTTGGGGAATGAATTTTAAATACATGCCGGAACTCGACTGGAAATACGGTTATTTGGGAGCCTGGATTCTTATGTTCTTAATCTGTGTTGCCGTATTTATCTATTTTAAAAGAAAAAGATGGTACTGATCCCATTTTTAATTTGCCTCAACGATTATTTCTATGGAACAAACGATCATTATCTCAAACATAAACGAATTGGTCCGAATAAAAGCTGAAAGAATCGTCTATATCATTTCAGATGGAAATTACTCAACACTCACCCTCCATGACAGAAGTGAACATGTATGCACGTTTAACCTCTCTCGCATGCAAAAAATACTGGAAACTCAGTTACAAAAAGAAGCATCACAATTCATTCGTATAGGAAAAAGTCTGATCATCAACAAAAACTACATTTACAAAATTAACCTAAGCAAACAGACACTAACCTTGTCGGATATAAAAATTTGCGGGTCGTTCACACTTTCCGCATCAAAGGAAGCATTAAAGCAACTTAAAAATTATTTAGAATCGGATATTGAACTATGAGCAGAGAAGACGACGAAATACAAGTATTAGGAGAAAAAACAACATCCCGAAAAAAGATCAAAAAGTTATGTTTTCTCATAACAATTATCCTTATTATCTTATGTTCAGCGGGTTACCTCATCTGGAACAAAAGAATATTAAACAACACTCATCTGAAAAATATTCCGGAAACACAGATTCAAGTCATGCATCATCCGGATTCTGTACATAACTGCTTGATTGATATTACTGCGGATACTATTAATGATGTTCCTTTGACTATATTCAAATTAACGGGGGCATATGCACAATTAACTATCGGATTGCCTGATACAACAGACCAACAGATTGTCCTGGCCTTACCAGCAGCTGATGTCAGAAAAGACAAACTGAATATTTTGGGAGATTTTATTATCAACGGAAAACGATTAGGATCCGGTAAACGTAAAGAAGGTTGTGTCCTAATCAACCAAGGTGCCCTATGGCTGGGACTTGATCAGACAGATGAATCCTGCGATTATTGCAACTTGCATCAAGCTTCCATGTTCCGACAATATCCCTTAGTAATCAATGGTCAGGTTTACTCCAACAAATTAAAAGGAAAGTCCTTAAGAAGAGCCATAGCAAAGCAGAAAAACAACGAGGATATTTATATTGTGACCAGTAACCAAAGAGAATCACTCCATGATTTTTCTGAGGCCTTAGCCGATCACGGTTTCTCAAATGCAATCTATCTCCCAGGAGGAGATGCGTTTGGTTTCTACCATAAAAACGGACAAATCCATTATATTGGCTCATCAATGGATTATATCTATCCAAACAGCAGTTTCATAATATTCAAATAAAAACAAAGATATCACCAAAAGGCTTCATTTCATACAAAAATAAAGCGACTTGATACAACAGGAAACTAAAGGCTTTGAACAAAATATTCAAAGCCTTATTTTTGTCTTATAATATAATTATCCTTTAGTAGAAACTTCAAAAATAAAACAAAGCCATGAAAAAATTAATGCCATGGACTGCCATGCTTTTACTTTTATCGTGCAGCCCGAGAACAAAACAAGAAACAGTACCTCTGACAGGAAGTTGGATTGAAATCACACCTAATAGCCAACAATTCATTCAAGGAATGACACTCGACAAAGATGGTAGTGCCAATTCCATCGGAATGGCTACATTGATTTATGAAAACTGGGTACAGACGAACAAACAACTGATTCTTTACGGAAAAAGTATAGGAAACGGGCAGACTATTTCCTTCAGTGACACGCTCAATATTGTCCATCAAACCAATGATACTTTAATTCTTGAACGTGCCAATAAAATGCAACTTTCTTACAGCCGTCTCCATTTGCTCGATTCACTAAAACAACAAGCAGAAACAGGACCGGTTTTAGTTGAGACATACCAGGGGACACTACCTGCAGCTTCATGCCCAGGCATAGAATATACAATAGATGTTTATCATCAACAGCATAGTGGCGATGGTGTATTTCGGGCCACACTCAATTACCTTGAAGCAGAAAACGGTAAAGATCAGCTTGTCGAAATTACAGGCCGACAATATACATTACGCGGCCATACAACAGACCCTAATGCCACTGTCATCCAACTTAAATCTTTTGACGAAAAAGAAACAATGAATTTTTGTCAGTCGGATAACAGTACATGGCAAATGCTGGATCAGAAAATGACTCCGATTCAATCAAACTTGAACTACACACTAAAACGAACCAGATAAAAATCATATGAATTAATGTTAGATGATGATAGAATAATAATTAAAACATACGATGTTCCATGACTGGAGCGTCAAAAGATATCACCCCAGAATTATCTATTATCATATTGATATATTATAGAGCCGTATCACAACTCAAAACAGAGTTTGATACGACTCTATCTTTTGTTTTTAAACTATTACACTTCAAATTAAAAGTTCTTCTTATACGGTATACCTTTTCTCTCGAATTTATAACAAAAAAATAAAGCAGAACAATAAATAAAAAAATTTTTTTTGCTAAATTTGTTCCAAACAATAAAATTGAGCATATCATGATATCCATACTCTATCTACTCGCTGGAGCGGCAATAAGCTTTTTAATTATGTTTTTTTATTCGAAAGCCCGTCAGACCGCATTACGAGAACGATTGCGTGCCAAGGAAGAGGAACTGCAAAAAGCCAACGAAACCATAAACAAGTCTGAACAGCAATTCGAACAAAAGCAGCAGACCTTTCAAATACAAATCCAGCAGATCAACAACGAAAACAGAAACCTGGCCAGTCAAAAAGCAGCCTTAGAGAAAGAAACAGGCTTACTCCGGCAACAAATGGAAAACGATAACCTCCAACGCCAGAAACAATTCGGCGAACAACTCAGACTGGTCCAGCAACAATTGCAAAATGCCACTCAGGAGCTGTTGCGACAAAGAAGCCAGGAATTGGCTCAAACCAATTCAGCACAAATGAATGCTATTATCGCTCCTCTTAAAGAAAGTATCCGCGATATGCATACTGCAATGGAACACAACCGGGATTCCAATAATAAGAATACGGCTTCGCTGGAAAAAGCCATTGAAGAAATCATGAAACACACAGCCAATATCGGTCAGGAAGCAGACAAGCTGGCCAATGCTTTACGTAACGAAACAAAGACTCAAGGAAATTGGGGCGAACTGATTCTTGACGAATTGCTCGCCAGCCAAGGACTAATAGAAGGAGTTCATTATGATAAGCAAGTGCTGCTGCGCGATACGAATGGTGAAGCCTTGGTTCACGAGGAATCCGGAAAACGCATGATTCCCGATACCATTTTGCACTATCCTGACGGAAAAGATGCTATCCTCGATTCTAAAGTCTCCCTGAAAGCATTTGTCGATTACCAGAATGCAGAAAACGAAAACGAGCGTCAGGAAGCACTTGGGCGCCATATCCGCAGCATAAGAAAACATGTTGACGAACTGGCACGAAAAAATTACAGTGCCTACATCAAACCACCAAGAATAGCCCTGAACTATGTAATTATGTTTGTGCCCAACGAAAGTGCGTTGCAGCTTGCGCTTTACAACGACCCGCCCCTTTGGCGCGAAGCATTTGAAAAAGGAGTATTTGTAACCAGCGAACAAAACCTGATGGCTGCTTTGCGCATCATCCAAATTGCGTGGACACAAATGCAACAAGCCCAGAACCAAGAAAAAATCTTTGATGCGGCCCGTATCTTACTGGATCGCGTGGCTGATTTCATCAAATATTTCGATGAAGCAGAAAAGAAGCTTCAAGACGCAGAACATGCATTTACACGCGCTTCAAACAAATTAAAAGACGGGCAGCAAAGCATTCTCAACGGTGCCAACAAGCTTATTGCGTTAGGAGCTAAAACCAGCGCACGAAAATCATTACCCGATACACAAGAATCATAAAATAATCCCAATTAAAAAAAACATGGAATTTACTTCTGAAAACATTCTGCTTACAGGTGCAGTCCTCATCTTTACCAGTATTCTGATCAGCAAAACAGGTTATCGGTTTGGTATCCCAACCCTGTTGCTTTTTCTCGTTGTCGGTATGTTGTTCGGTAGCGACGGACTTGGTCTGCAATTCAACAACGCTTCCGAGGCACAGTTCATCGGAATGGTCGCCCTTAGTGTAATCCTTTTTACCGGAGGTATGGACACGAGATTCAAAGACATCCGCCCTGTTCTATCTCAAGGCATTCTACTCTCAACCGTCGGTGTTTTGTTGACTACTTTATTAACCGGACTGTTTATCTTCTACATCTCCGACCACACACAAATCCCTTTTTCTCTGACATTATTCACATCCATGCTTTTAGCTGCTACGATGTCTTCCACAGATTCGGCGTCCGTTTTCAATCTGCTGCGTTCACAGAACATGAACCTAAAAGAAAATCTACGTCCGATGCTCGAACTGGAAAGCGGAAGTAATGACCCGGTTGCTTATATGCTTACATTACTTCTTATCCAGGTAGTTGGCACGCAAGACATGAATGTATTGAGCATATTACGCGACCTGATCATACAATTTTTCTTTGGTAGCATCATCGGTTATGGATTAGGCCGGTTTTCCATCTGGATCATCAATAAAATCAACCTCCTAAACAGTTCACTCTACCCGATTCTGCTGCTTAGCCTGGTGTTTTGCACCTTCACCATAACCGACCTGCTTCATGGGAACGGTTATCTGGCCGTATATATTGCAGGAGTTGTCGTCGGCAATGCCCGCATCGTCAACCGAAAGGAAATCAATACCTTCATGGATGGGCTCACGTGGCTTTTCCAGATTATTCTTTTCCTGACTTTAGGCCTGTTGGTCAATCCGCATGAATTACTGGATGTAGCCGGAGTTGCCTTGCTCATTGGAGCTTTTATGATTCTGATAGCCCGACCGCTCAGTGTTTTTCTCTGTTTACTTCCATTTCCTAAAATGTCCAGCCGGGCTAAATGTTTCGTCTCCTGGGTCGGCCTGCGTGGTGCTGTCCCCATTATATTTGCCACCTATCCGGTATTGGCACAAATCGAAGGCGCTTCGCAAATCTTTAATATTGTATTTTTCATTACCCTACTCTCTCTGCTCGTTCAAGGAATGACAATCTCGCCAATAGCCCGATGGTTACATCTGGATTTACCCGCAGAAAAAGAAGGAAATGATTTTGGAGTAGAAATCTCAGAAGAGACCAATACGCGTCTAAACGAAATAGAACTGACAGAAAATATGTTGGAACATGGCAAGAGACTTATGGATATGCATATACCAGCCGGTACGCTCGTCATACTTGTCAAACGCAAGGACCAGTTTCTAATTCCCAATGGTCAACTGGAACTGATGTCCGGTGACAAACTGCTCATCATTCAAGAAAACGCAGAAGAACAGCCATCACCACAACAGCTGTAATCTCTCTCACTTATATTGCATTCATTGCTCCGTACAAGTGAACAATAAATTCAGCCGCTTCTTATGGATTTTTTCCATAAGAAGCGGCTGAATTTATATCAATGAACCAGACTTCCAAAAGCCTGATTCAAAAACGCAATATTAATAAAATATAGACATCGGATATATACCGACTACATACGAAGTCTTTCCGGATATTTTCTGTTTCAGAACAGGTGGATAAACCTGACAATCATAAACCAATATATGATCCGTTGATACAACCCCTTCCATAAATTTCTCCGTCGTAGCGATATATAACAGATTCTTCTTTGCATCGTATACAGGATTACACGTAACAAAATTTGCATTCGGTTCGTCATCTTTTGCATCAACGAGTTGTTCACTCTTGCCTGTCTGATAGTCAAAACGACGCAAACATGTCGTCATACCCGAATAATAGAAAGTCTGATCAAAAACAGATACTCCCAAAGAATTACCAATGCCTGAATCCAAATCATCAGAAACACGCTTTGAATCCAGGACAGTCATTGTCTTAGTATCTACCCGATAAATTCGATTGCTGCCTGAATTATTATATTTATAGGTAACAAACCATACCGTGTCATCCGGCCCGGCACAAACCGCACTGACATTTCCACCGTTGACAATGCCAAGTTTTCGACATAGTTTATTACTACCCTTTTCATATTCATATATACCTAAATTGTATTCATCTGTGGCAGAAGTCCAACCGCCAACGGCTACATAAAGTTTATCTTGAACGATTGCCAGTCCACGTGTAAAAACACGACCGGCCACCCCTGCCCCGCCATTATCTACACGAAACGACTCTTCCAACAAATTTAATTCACCTGTCGTACTATCAAATCGATAAAGTCCATTATCATCACAGATGAAAATATTATGTTCGTCCATGACAGCCAGACTGCTTAGTCCTACCGGAATCGGTTCAAAATCAGGATTTGTAATGCCTTCCGGTTCCGTAAAACGCAAATCTTCCAGTCGGAAACATTTCTCCTTTTTGAACGTTACAGCATCAACAATGATCAATGCCCCATCTCCCGGTTTACCTTCCAGACGAAAATAATCCGCACACAAGATATAAATCTTTCCATTATTCAGATACAAAGCCTGTGCCTCATTACCCAAGTCTGTTCCATTTACCTTCTTATAAAGATCTTCTGTTATACTTCCGTCCGGTGCAATATAAGTTATCGATCCGTTCTCCGTAATCCGGTCGCCACAATTCAGCAAAATAGTACCGGCCGGATCCGCATACCCCCGATACACCGTATCTGTCGGCTCCGATCCATCGCCAGAATTATCCGAACCTCCTCCATTTGGATTTATTTCATTCTCAGAACAAGAAACCAACATCAGCAGAAATGCCACAGCTCCCAAGAATAAACCATTTAAATATGCTCTATAAATAGATCTTAGCTTCATTTTCATTACTTTTTAATTTAATATTGAGTCACTTTACTTCTGGAAAATAAAACCCTGCCGGAAAACGAGTCAGATTGTCATAATGAGCCACCGTATCCTGACGAACAGGATCTATCTCCCAAATATTATTAGCTGTATAGTTTTGAAATTCTTTGATGGTATTCACATACAAATGTCCGCTGACCGGATGTACGGCAATTCCATTATATAACATCCGTGCATTGCTGCCAAATGTAGATACATCCAATAAATATTGTTCTTCGCTATCATCAGTAAAAGACACTTGATAAACAGAAGTTCCTGCTGCATAATAAACATGATCTCCGTGTACCGTAAAAGTATATCCTGAAGCTCCGGAATTCGGTTCCTCTTCTATTTTCTTTTGCACAATTTCATTGCTGGCCACATTATACTTTCCAATAGAATAGTTCCCGAAACCATGAGCAAGCACCCAAAATTGTCCACTACCTGCAGAACGGAGGCCTAAAACATTGTTAATGCTGTATTCCGGATCCATCAGAAGAATCTTACTGATTGCATCCTGTTCCGGAGCTATTTCCCAAATATATCCGATAAAAGAAGTTGCACTGAATGTATAGACTTTACCATCTGATACGACAAAAGGAGCCTGAGGAGCACCATCTGAATCCTTAACAAAACTTAATTGACGAGTCGACGCATCCAAACGCCAGATTCCTTTTTTATCACGGATATAAATATGCGTTGAATCCAGAACAGCAATATTGGTCGGCCATTCAAGCTGCGCCAGCTCTGTACGTGTGAAAGAGTTTTTCTTCTGCATCGTACGAGCATCTGCCACAATCAGCATACCATCATTCTCAAATTGCGTGCCAGTCGGAGCCATATCTCCATTTTGAGAAATAATATACGCACGTCCGTCAACAATAAACATATCCTGACAAACATTGCCCAACTCCGTGCCATTTGCAGTCTTATAAGCATCTGCGATTTGACTGCCATCAGGAGCTATATAGGTCAACGAACCATTCTCCGTAGTCATATTTCCCTCATTCAGAATAAACACACCTTCAGGGTCGTCATACGTATTCAATCTTACCTGAAAAGCAACAGTCGCCGTTGCGTCTCCTGAACCGGTAGCCTGCAACATAAAATCATAAGTTTTGTTCTCTGCCTTCTCGACTGGTGCAGTCAACAAAATACTGCCTGTAGGAAGATCAATATCTGCCTTCCAACCTTCCGGTAAACCTACGGCCTTCAAATCGGCCATATTCTCTGCTGAATAAGTCAGTTTCAATTGCTGACCGGGAAACATTCTCAAAGAATCTCCAGCCAGAAATTCATTCACACTAAATTTAACAACCGGAGTTTCATCCGACTGACAAGCAGAAAACAGAACACTTCCGAACAAAAGAAATGCTCCCCAATAAACTTTCATTTTCATGTTTTCTAGTTTTGTTTTTAATGATTGGTATAGTCTCTAAAATTTAATATTCCGATGCAATAGCAATGCCGAGCACATGTAAATCTTCTACTCCCATAATTTCCGTAGAACATTCGCCCAATTGTCCATTTTCCTGATTTACACCAGTATAAATCTGAATAAAATCGACACCAGGAAGATTTGCGGGATTACCCTGCCCGTCAACAGCCCAATCGATATCTATTGCCGAACCGTCGGCTGTATTGGTATCGTTATCCGCATAGCCATAAGCAAACTTATACAACACATAATAAGTACCGTTACCCGATTCGTCCACAGCATTCTGAGGCAGACAGGTACCCTTAAAGGTTATCCGATCTTCCTGAAGCCATTGCGGAAAATAAGGTTGTTTATGGAAAGCATTTTTACTGAGATAGCCGGATTTACCCTGATTGTCTTCCCAACGTATATATTCGTCTTCATTCTGTTCCGCATCCTGATCCGGCCGGAAATAAGTTATCTCATAATTCGGATAACAGTGTACATCATTACCGGCCTCCAAAGCCAAAGAATACCAACTTTCCGTTTCGGGATTCCGATGTGCGCTTCCGGCAATTTCATACCATTCTCCTTCGTCCGGCAGGCCGTTACCGTTCGCATCATAAGCCACCCGAATAATACCCGGCTCGCTGTTTCCACCAATCGGCCTGTCGCCGCCCGGGTTGGCAGCTGCATAAAAATCATTACCCAAAACTCTGAAGTCACACACTCCCTTTTTGTTTTCAATTCTATGATCAAAACCGACAACAACATAACCGCCGAAACCACCTAAAGAAATCAATCCTTTCCGGTTCTCACCAATGGCTTCCAATACTTTCTGATTCATGGTATCCTGTGTATCACCATCCTCATAGGCCGGCATGGTATTGGTATACTGTCCGGGAGCCGGACGGAAATCCAGAACACGGGTAATATAGGCAGTAACTTTCTCCGGATTATCCGGATTATCTGACTCATTCGCATCTGAACAAGAAACCGACAGCATCGATAAAGCCAGACACGAAGCATACAATAGTTTTGTTTTTGCTTTCATCATGTAATATCTAAAAATAGGAAATCAATAAATAATCTATTTCAATGTCACTTCAGAAAATGCGAAATGGGCCGGAATATCTCCTGTACGTACTTTCCATTTCTTCTTTCCCTCCGGTGTGAAACAATATAAATAACCCGGTGTGACATAATCCGTCGCATCCGTCACATAAAACTCTCGGGAAACCGGATGTACGGCCAGTCCGTATGGAATCGTTATTTCACGGTCCGTTCCGTCAGTAATAAAATTCTGATTGACGATTTCATGTTTTTTCGTGTCATACAACACATAAGAAGGTTCGTATCGTTCCGTCTCGTAACTCCAGCCAGAGCTGATCAGATAGAGCGAATCGCCACAAAGCGTCATTTCATTAGCGGGCACGCCAAGCTTTCCGACAACTTTCTTCTGCTTCGGATCCACCTGATACACATCTGACCCTAAACCATAATAATTACCCCGCGAACTCACATAGATCAGTCCGTCAGAAGCAAGTTCCATCCGATGAAGATTCACAGCAACATCAATCGTATCCGTCACCTGAAACGTTTCCAGATCAACTACAGAGATCGTACGGTCATATTCCGGATACTGATATCCACCGGAATTGGCAACATAAAGTTTTCCATCCGTAATCACCAGCTCTTCCGGTTGATACCCGACCACAACCTCTCGCGTCACCGCGTAAGTAGCCGTATCCACTTCAACAACCTTCCCCGGTCGTTTTTCAGGCGAAATCTGTATTGGTCCGGCATAGGAACTGACATAAGCCTTACCGTCGTGAAACGTAATGTAACGGCAGTTCGTAATGTCAATCTGAGCCAGATGTCGTGCTGTGCGCACATCCATCACTTCGACCAGATGCGAACAGTTGACCACAGCATACAACTTGCTGCCATAAATGGCCAAATCGTTTCCCACATCCCCCAGTTCCTTCACTACATTCGGATTGCGCGAAGGAAAAATGTTACGCTTGTAACGTCCCGTAACAGCGTCAAAAAAATCAAGCGTGCATTTGTTGCTTCCCATATTGCCCTCATTGAGCAGAAAAAAACCCTTTATATTCCCGGCCATCATAGCTGTCGAATCCGGTGTTGTAACCTCATCCCCCGCCGAACCGTCTCCCGGATTTACTTCTATATCTTCCTCACCGTGTACCCCCGGCAGTTCCCCCCGACACGAAGTCTGTAAAACCAGACTCAAGCCGACGAACAGAGGCATGCAAATTATTTTTCTTCCTTTCATTATTTCTGATATTTAAAATTCATATTGAGCTATCAGTTTGAAGTTAATTCCCGGCATCGGATAGCAGAGCACCACTTCATACTGCTGGTTGAACAGATTGTTTACTTCAAGAGTCAGCCGCAAATTGCCCTGCTTCAGCGGCAAGCTACGCGCCAGAGCCAAATCGTTCGTATACCAGGGCAACAGATAATTTTCAGTCGTATTGGCTTGTGATGTATACCGCTCACCCGTATAAATAAAACTATAATTCAACTCCCAGTCGCGGTAGCCCATAGTAAGTGCAGCCGACCCCGAATGCCAGGGAATATAAGGAATCTGGCCTCCATAAAATTCCGACGAAGGATCGGTCACATCACGGGCTTTCTGATAAGTATAGTTCAGGCGTCCGTCCAGATAGAATCCGTTTCCCATTCGTGCAGAAGCCTGCATCGCCAGGTCAAGTCCGGCAATGCGTACCTCCCCCAAATTAAGCATCGTCCACCGAAAAGCATTAGCCGTAGGAATCGCCACAATCTTATCCTCTACCCGATTATAATAAGCATCGGCCTGCCATTCCAGTTTCCGGAAAAAACCGGAATCAAAGAAACGAGTATATACCAACCCCAGATTATACTGGTCCGTGTATTCCGGATCCAGACGTGTATTGCCAATCAGCGTATAATAAAGATCATTCAGTGTCGGCATCCGGAAAATCCGTTTATAAAATGCCCGGATATAAAACTCATGAGCCAGAAGCGGCTGATAAGACAGAACAGCCGTAGGCGTCCATTCCATTTTATTTGATGCCCGGTCTGCCCCCGTCCGTACCTGATCATGAACAAACGTACCCAGCACACTGGCCTGGGCCTTCAACCTTTCTGTATGGGCCGATACGGCCAACGCCGCCAGTCCGGTATGCCGGCGCGGATAAGCAAAATCCTTCAGGTTGGCATTCAATGTATTAAACTGATAATCCGTAGACAATCCGATTTCCCAAACCGGCGAAAGCCGTAAACCGTGAACCAACGACATATACGACTCCTGCTGCCGATAACGGTTGTCCGTATACATCAGCGTTTCATCTTTCTCCGGATCGGCCAGATAACGCAAATAATCATACGCATACTTACCCTTCCACTGAAGTCGGTAGCGAGGCGAAATATCCTTGCGGAAAGTACCTTGTACAAAGGTATTCAAATCCCACTGACGGTCCTCATGCATAAATTTGTTCCGCACAATAGCTCCGGGATACCCGCGCTCAGAACCGTACAGATAGGCCCGAACCCGCCAGTAACCATCGTCAATCCGACCGTAGACTCCACTTTCCAACCGCACAGCCTGCACATCACCATTATGCCGCACGGCTGTTGTATCATACCCTTCTTCTACCTGATAGGTAAACTTATAACGTCCGGTCGTATACAGATAGTCAGCATTGAACGACGTACTGATCCGGTCAGAACATTTCTGTTCCCAAAGCACGGAAGGATTAGCCAGTCCGAAAGAGCCCGTTTTGAATGCAGCCTTCACGTGTGCGCGTTCGTTTTCCCCAAAAACCGGAGTACGTGGTTGCAGATAAATGGAACCGGCCGACGCAAAGTCTTTTGCAGACTGAAAAACATCACTTTTCTGTCCATTGTACAAAGACACCGCCTCCATATTATCGGTCGAGAAACGTCCCAAATCAATTTGTCCGTTCTGGGCATTGCCAAGTTCCACACCGTCGTAAAACACGCCGACATGGTTCGTTCCCATGCTTCGGATATTGACCGTTTTCAATCCGCCCACGCCTCCATAGTCCTTAATCTGTACTCCGGAGAAATAACGTAACGCATCGGCCACATTATGTGCCCCAAGCCGTTCAAGACGAACACCATCAAGCTGTTGGACAGGCAAAACCTCACGCGATACGGTACGTGCGACCACAGAAATTTCACCCAACTGTCGCAACGAATCGGGTTCTATCCGAGCAGATGCTTCGCCTCCCGTCAGAAGAAAAAGAACAATCCCTCCGATAACAAATTTATTCTGCTTCAACATACACTTAATATTCTCGCACAAGAACATACCGGCATACAGATCGGAATCATCTGCATCCGATCCGGTCTTCTACCGAGAACCACAAAAAATTTTATACTTAAGAAATCAAGTCGGCAATCATCCTAACCCTAGAGGATTTAGCCCAATGAACGATGGCAGGTCTTCTGACTGACTCCCCTTTTGACGCCTTCCCAATATGACCGAACCATATCAGTGGCAGAGGTAATGTGCAAAAGGTTGGTATGGAGCTTCACAGCAGCAGGACTGTCCGGGAGTTTCACCCGATTCCCTTTTAATCCGATGGCCCGAAGAAATGGACACACCGTCACCAATTCAACCGCAAAGATACAAAATCAGGTGGATTTTCAAAACGAAAACAAATAAAAACCGCCCTGATCTCCTATATGATCAAGGCGGTAAAAATCATAATAATATCACAATTGTCCGTAAAATGGATCTACATTATTTATTTTCTCATCAATCGTCAAGACGCAGAAATTGTCCCTTTGTATTAAATTTCAGGGTAAAGCTATGTTTCAATTCCACCTCATATCCCTTACGGTCGCGTTCAATCTTTTCAACTATTTCATTAGGATAGTTATTTTTAAGATAAGTTGCGATTGTTGCCGGAATCAAGGCTGCAGGCACCGGCTGCAACTTACAGTCAATTTCTGTCCACTCACCCTTATTGTTGAAATCAATCTGCACGCCATCCTCCAGAATAGCCTCATAAGTAGCCGCTTCAAGCAGATCCTTATCTATTTTAATATATGAAACCTTTGATTTCGGGAAATTCTTCTTGATGAAATTCTGCGCGGCTACCGGAAGTTTCTTCACATCACGGCTGATTACATCGTCGGCCCAAACACTTGTTGTCAATGCTAAAGCAAAAAACAATACTGATAAAATCTTTTTCATAATTTGTTCTCCTTTTCTTTATGTTAAAAAATACACTATATCTAAATTATTGACGCACACCATCTTTTCCATAAACCATTACCAGATCGCGCGGTTCACGGTCGAACGTCAGCCGATAACTCAACAGCGGTTCCGGCTCCGCAGCAGTTTCCAGCAATTCTATGTCTTCTGCCTGATAAACAGAAAAACCATCATTGGTAACCCCTGTTACAACTGTTTCCGGCAACTCATTGTGATACACTTCGTGTTCCGTATAGAGCCATTGGTATTTATTATTGTAAAAGATGTCCGCATCCCGTCCGTTAATCAGAACCTCTACTTCATAACCATTCGGCCGACGCTCGGCCCCTTTAATGACAGCTCCCGGATATTGTGCCTGTACGATTTCTGGCAAATCTGTATTCCATACATTTATATCATCTTCACGTTCACAAGAAGTGGTTACCAACAAACCGCCCATCAGGGCTGCCATGATCATATATCTTTTCATCGTTTTTTTGTTTTAATTGTTCCTACACTTTTTTAATTTCTTTCTCTGATTAATCGTCAAAGTCAACCAGTTTTCCATTCTTGTCAAATTCCAATTCAAAACCGGCATTCAGTTCCACTTCAACTCTGCGTTTTGTGCGTTTGATCTTTTCAACTGTATCCCCGGGAAAGTTCTTCAACAGATATTCTTTAACTGCCGTCGGAATTAAAACCGGAGGAACAACTCCTTTTTTACAATCAATTTCCGTCCAATTGCCCTCCTCGTCAAACTCCACTTCATAACCGTTAGTGAGTACAGCCTTATATTCCGTATCAAAAAACTCTTTGTCAATCTTAATATAAGAAACCTTATGCTCTTTAAAATGCTTTTGTAATAAAGTTCTTGCCATGGCCGGCAATTGGGCTACGTCGCGTGTCACCAGATCGTCTGCAGATGCAGTGTTCCAGAAGGCAGCCAGAAAAACGAGTGATAATAAAAACTTCTTCATAATCTTTCTTTGTTTTTCGTGAGTAATTCATTTTTGATATCACAAAGAAAGAGACCAAAATGGGAAGGATTTGGGAATTTTGCCCCAAATCCTTCTATTTTACAAAAATTAACTCAAAGATATGTTTTCCACCGTCAAAACGATAATCAATCCCTATCTGATAACATTCCGCAATGGATTTCACGATAGCCAGACCGAGTCCGTTCGATTCTTTCTTTCCATCAGGATCCTGATAAAAACGTCGGAATATCAAATTCGGATCCAATGGTTTCTCTCCACAGTTCATCACGGCAAACCGCTGTCCGGTTACCAGGACCGTCACCTCCTGCCCCGGCTTCGAATGCCCCATTGCATTCCGCACCAGATTACCGACCAGAACATGTGCCAGCGATTCATCCATCTCGACTATGCATTTACCTTCCTCGCGCAGCAGACAACGAATCTCCCGTTCTTCATACAGTTCATCCATCTGACGAACGATTTCCGAAGCCAGCCGGTTCAGATCCACCGGCACCTTCTCCGTGAACTGCCCGTTGCTGATACGCGACAGCAGCAACAGCGATTTGTTCAGTTTCACCACCCGTGCCAGCGTTTCAAACATATCGCCCACATACTGCAACTGCGTCTCCGTCATTCCTTCCGTATCGGCCAGCAGCTCCAGTTTTCCGCGAATCACGGCCAAAGGTGTCTGCAACTCATGTGAAGCGTTCTCGATAAACTGTTTCTGTTCTTCATAAGCAGTCTGTGCTCTTTGGGCCATATCAAGTGCGGCAGCATTCAAGATACGAAACTCACGTACCGGACTCTCACGATTCAACGGCGGTACCGGTTTTCCGGGAGTCAGCCGCTCCAGCCAGTCGAGCAACAGACGTAAGGGCCGGAACACTTTCTGCAAAACCAGCCGTGTTCCAATCGTAATACAAAGCATCACGACTACATAAAGCACTACGAGTGCCCACCAGATAGCCCGGACCATATCATCGCGTTCCAGCGTAGAGATACGCAACTCCAGTTCATAAAACCGGTCATCGGCCGTGCGGAAACAAGTCTTCATCACACGTATTGGCTCAAATTCATCTTCGGTAGCTATATATAAGGTAGAATCGTAATAAGTTTCCCGATAGCTCACAGCCTCTTCAGGCGTGATTTCCCGAAAAGCATAGCGTTGCATGATCGAATCATTCGACTGCAGAATTTCCGGATGAGCCAAAACCTTTCCTACTACAATCTCCCGGGTATTGGCCAGCGTATCGTCCGTCTCGTCCATCACTTCGTGAATGATAAGAAAATAGAACACAGTGCCCCACAATGCCATGAGCAACAGAATCACCAGCGACAGATTCCGATTTGTATAATGCAACAGGTTCATGGTGCTATCAGTTTATAACCAAATCCGTATACAGCCTTGATCTCCACATCCGCTCCGGCTGTCTTCATCTTTTTCCGCAGATTTTTCACCTGCGAATAGATAAAGTCCAGACTGTCTGCCTGATCAATATCATCTCCCCAGACCGACTCGGCCAAAGATGTTTTATTAATGAGCCGGTTCGGATTGCTCACGAAATAATAGAGCAGGTCAAATTCTTTCCGGTTCAGTACCAAATCCTGCCCGTTCACTTCCACCTGACGTTTGTCGGGATACAGCGTCAGGTTGCCAAGCACGATACTCGTATCGCCCCGTGCCTTTTTCCGCCGCAGGAGCGACTTCACACGGGCATTCAGTTCGGCCAGATGAAACGGTTTGGCCAGATAGTCATCGGCCCCCATATCGAGTCCCTTAATTTTATCTTCCACAGAGTCTTTGGCCGATATAATGATCACACTCTCCTGCTTGCGCATCCGTTTCAAAGCCGAAAGCACCGACAACCCACTGCCACCGGGCAACATAATATCCAGCAGTACACAGTCATAATCATAATCGTTGATCTTGTCCATTGCCGTACGATAATCGGCAGCACATTCCACGACAAAACGCTCCTTCATCAACGACTCGCGCACCGTATTGCGCAAATCCTCTTCATCTTCAATCAACAATATTTTCATATACATCTCCTTTTTTAAGCCACACTACATCAAGCCATCCACCGGCAAAGCATCGTTCTTGCGGTAACCGCTGCTGGTCATCATGGCAATCAGTTCGCCCTTTTCATCCGACAGACGTACTTCGATAAACGGAACACGCCGGTGCGGATAGACTTCACGCGCATCGGCATAGACAAATCCACTGCTCACAGCACGCAAAAACGTCATATTCGCATTCAGCGAAAGAGTCAGGTTCTTCCGGCTGTTTGCCACTGCCGCAAAAGCCAGATCGGCCAGCGTAAATAACGCGCCCCCCTGACAGACTCCACCAGCATTCAGATGTTCCGGAGTGACTTCCATACGGGCCCGTGCATATCCAGGCTCCACAACCAGCAACTCCACCCCCGCACGGGCTGCAAAAATATCATTTTTCAAAAGTTCCTTTAAAGTTTGCATCGCTTTTTCAATTTATTATCCACCATAACATTCTTTTGGCAGGTAAATATAAACAAATCCCACGTGAATATCAAACGTATTTCTTTTTTATATGGGGAATTCAAAGGATTATGCTAAATTTGTATCACCCTTAAAACCGAAAAACAAAATGCAACGAAAACATTATTTACTGGTCATGCTGGCTTGCATGACACTCCCCTTACACAGCCAACGTCTCCAGCAACAACTGGACAAAGACTGGGATTTCCGCTTTTCACATCAAGTGGAAAGAGGATCGTCCATTCGTATTGCAATCCCCCACACTTGGAATACCCAAGATGCCCTATCCGGAAAAATCGACTATAAACGCGGAATCGGCAACTATGAGCGAAAACTATATATTGACCCGCAATGGCAAGGGAAACGATTGTTCCTTCGTTTTGAGGGGGTCAACAGTGTGGCCGACGTCTTCCTCAACGGAAAATGTCTTGGTGAACACCGTGGTGGTTATAGCGCATTCGTTTTTGAGATTACAGACCGGGTAAACTACGGACAGACCAACACCCTGCTCGTCCGGGTAAGTAATGCCGAACGACTTGACGTAATGCCTCTCGTGGGCGATTTCAACATGTACGGTGGTATCTATCGGGATGTACATCTCATCGTCACAGATCCCACTTGTATTTCTCTGACCGATTATGCATCTCCTGGCGTTTATCTCACAACCAAACAGATCGGGAAAGACAGGGCCGAAGTGGCAGCCACAGTCCGCATTTCAAACCAGACCGACGCCCGGGAAATCATTCTTCGCGCAGAAGTCAAAGACCAAAATCATATAGTATGCAGCGAAGAACGCCAGATTGAACTGAAAGCATATGAAGAACTCAGCACCAATCTGCTTCTGAATATTCGTAACCCTCATTTATGGAATGGACGAAAAGATCCTTTTCTCTATCAGACGGAATTCACACTTTGGGCGGGCGGTCAATTACTCGATAAAGTAGTTCAGCCACTCGGTTTGCGCACCTATCGGGTCGATCCAGAGAAAGGATTTATCCTGAATGGCGAATCTCTGAAATTAAGAGGTGTCTGCCGTCATCAGGATCGGGCCGAAATCGGTAATGCCCTGCTCGATGAACATCATGAAGAAGATGTACAAATCATGTTGGAAATGGGAGCAAATGCCGTACGACTGGCTCATTATCAACAGGCAGAAACTATGTATGACCTGACCGACAAACATGGATTGATTACCTGGGCCGAAATCCCCTTTGTCGGTCCCGGCGGTTATTTGGACAAAGGTTTTGTCGATCTGCCAGAATTCCGTGAAAACGGAAAGGAACAGTTGAAAGAACTGATTCGGCAAAACTACAATCACCCATCCATCTGTTTTTGGGGATTGTTCAATGAACTGAAAGAATCGGGCGACAATCCGACAGCCTACGTTGAGGAACTCAACCAACTGGCTCATTCCGAAGATTCTGTACGTCCAACAACAGCGGCCAGCAACCAAAACGGTCAGCTCAATTTCATTACCGACTGTATTGCCTGGAACCGTTATGACGGTTGGTATGGTGGAGACCCGAACCAACTCGCCAAGTTTTTAGACCGAACACACCGCGACCATCCGGAACTGTGTATCGGAATCAGCGAATATGGTGCCGGTGCCAGTATCTACCATCAGCAGGATACGCTGAAACAAACCGTTCCTGTCAGTTACTGGCATCCCGAAAACTGGCAAACCTACTATCACATGGCCAATTGGAAAATTCTGAACGAACGTCCTTTCGTCTGGGGAAGTTTCATCTGGAATCTCTTCGATTTCGGTGCCGCCCACCGACATGAAGGTGACCGAAACGGCATCAACGACAAAGGGCTCGTCACATTCGACCGAAAAAACAAGAAAGATGCCTTCTATTTCTATAAGGCTAACTGGAATCCCGAACCGATGCTCCATCTCACCGGAAAACGGAACCATCGCAGCACAACAGGTAAAAGAGACATTATGGCCTTCACGAACAGAAAGGAAGTAGAACTGCTGGTCAACGGGCAATCGATCGGTAAAGCCATCCCGGACACATACGCTACTGTTATCTGGAAAAACGTAGCATTGCAACCCGGAAAAAATGAGATTCAGGTCCGGACAACAGATCGCGGGAAAACTTTAACTGATCATGCTGAAATATATGTCGAAAAAACAAAACTGACGACAGAAAAATTACAAAAAAAATAATTCCATAATACACCAAACAATGATCAAAAAATATCTCCACATACTGACATTTCTATGCTGCACATTTACCGCCATACCCTCACTTCATGCGGAAACTCCCGAAGAACGCGGACTGAAAACCATCAATCGTGAAACCGCCGAAGCTCATATCGGTTTTCTGGCTTGCGACGAACTGCTCGGTCGCGAAGCCGGAACGCGCGAAGGCCGGCTGGCGGGCCAGTATCTGATAGCCCAGCTCCGTTCTCTGGGTATCCGTCCGCTCTATGGGACCTATACCGATGCTTTCGAAGCCAGCAAGCCGAAAGGCCCCAAAGCACGGGGTACCTGGCAAATCCACCCCGACTCTATAGCTGCACTGAAACAATCCGGAGCTGTACACCAAAACCTTTCGCTCAACAACATTTTGGGCCTGATCGAAGGCAAAAATCCAGATGAATACGTCATCATCGGTGCCCACTATGACCACCTGGGCTATGATCCGTTCCTTGCCGGCGACCAGATTTACAACGGCGCCGACGACAACGCCTCTGGCGTATCGGCCGTACTCCAAGTTGCACGGGCTTTCCTGGCCACCGGAAAACAACCGAAACGCAGTGTCATCTTCGCCTTTTGGGACGGTGAGGAAAAAGGACTGTTAGGGTCAGCATCATTCGTACTCCGTTTTCCAAAAATCAAGCAAGTCAAAGGTTATATTAACTTCGACATGATCGGCCGTAACAAGGACGAACAACATCCGGAACACGTGACCTATTTCTATACGGAATCTCATCCGGAATTCGGAGAATGGCTGAAAACAGACATCCGCAAATACGACCTGAAACTGACTCCCGACTATCGTCCGTGGGACAAACCCTTCGGTGGCAGCGACAACGGTTCGTTTGCCCTGCAGAACATACCCATCATCTGGTACCATACGGAAGGGCACCCCGATTATCATCAACCCGGCGATCATGCCGAACGGATCAATTGGGACAAAGTAGTAGATATTACAAAATCTTCTTTCCTGAACCTTTGGCGTATGGCCAACGAATAAAAACATAAACCATGATTACCATACAAATCCAGACCGGAGCCCTCAAACGGCTTTCCCTTTTCCTGCTCACACTTGCCCTGATTGTCGGCGGTGTTTTCTTTACGACCCGCTACGTCGTCCAGCGACAGGACTTTGAAATCGTAGACGACCTGGGCGGCAATATTTTCCCGTCAGCCATATTGTCCACTGCCACGACAGATGCTCAAATCATCCTGCCGGTAGATTCAGTTTATCTGGGCAATCCGAAATCGAACATCGCCATCCGAATCACGGCACCGACCCAAAACAGTCGTATTCGCATCACGGTGGATGAAACCCCTTTCTATCGGACTTCCGTATCCGAATTCATCCTGCCGGAGAAATACAAAACCTATGCCATCTATCCGGACCTGCTCTGGAATTACAAAGCCCTGCTCGACAATGAACAGGCCATTCCGATTAATTTCACCGTACGGGTTGAAATGAACGGCATCGAACTGGGCCAGCAGACACGCACCTTTTCCGTGCGCGGTATCAACGAATGTCTGTTAGGTTATATCGACCGCAACAACAAATATCAGACCACCTATATCTTCTTTGCCGCCTACGTCAACGAAGACCATCCGCTCATCGACGAAGTACTCCGCGAAGCGCTCAACACGCGCATCGTCAACCGTTTCCTCGGCTACCAGAGTTCGAAGAAAGATTATGTTGACAAGCAAGTATATGCCTTGTGGAATGTCTTGCAAAAACGACATTTCCGTTACAGCTCCGTGTCGAACAGCAGCCTTTCGAGCAATGTTATTTTTTCACAACGGGTACGCGCTTTCGGCGATGCCCTGCATTCATCGCAGATCAACTGTGTAGACGGCAGTGTCCTGTTTGCCTCTCTGCTCCGGGCCATCAACATCGACCCGGTTCTGGTACGTATTCCGGGGCACATGTTTGTGGGTTATTACACGGACAACAGTCACAAAGACATCCACTTTCTGGAAACTACGATGATCGGCGATGTCAACCTCGACGACTATTTCCCCGAAGAGAAACTCGATTCGACCATGGTCGGTAAAAGCCAGAACGAAATGTCACTACTCACCTTCGAAAAATCACGGGAATATGCCGAAAAGAAATATCAAAGCCACGAACAGGGATTCAAAACCGATGTCAAGAAATATATGTTTCTGGAGATATCCCGCGGTGTGCGCAAGATGATTCAGCCGATAGGAAGATAAAAATGCCATGTTATGAAAACTGGAAATAGCCTAATATTCAGTATAGAATATTAGGCTATTATATCAGTTAGTAATTATATATCATTAGTTATCAATAATATAAATGCATTTTTGAGAGTTGTAGATAACAAAATAGCACCAAATCTATTCGCTGTTAAATTACCGGACGAATGCTGTCCACTCAAGGTGCAACAAAGGAATGGATAGGTACAAAATGGCATTCCACAAGATGTTGTCGGAGCAAGATGAGGGAAAATGGAAAGGCAAGGTATGGTCGTAGACCAGTTTCCACCTTTTCTTTTCCCTTCAAGATAGGTATGTGACTTAATATATTTTATTATCAGATATATAATACGGCAAATACCTAATTGAATAA
>CALUIV010000018.1 GCA_944320775.1 uncultured Paraprevotella sp.
GCCGACAAGGGACAGGGTCAGCTCACCGATGACGCGGCAGGCACCGCAGTAAAGACCGACGAAGATTTCAAGAGCGGCGCGGTAGCCTGCCTGCTGCAAGGTAGCCAGACAGTACAGGTTTGGGGCCAGGCCATCGGCACGGACAACTATCCCGTGCTGACCACCGAAGAGGCTAAGAAAGTCTACACTTACAACATATACAAGGGCAGTAACGTAGCCGAGGCCGGCTATGCCAACAGCGGCAACGCCATCGGCCTTGAGGGCAATGCTGTGGCTGTAGTTGAAACAGACGGCTTCACGGCTGCTGATGACAACGCTAATGTCATCGTGAAGAACGGCGACGGCGCTTACACCTGCGCCAATCTGGAACTGACCGACGGCGCCGACTTCTACACGCCGGTAGCCTTCACGGCTACGGAAGCCACATACAGCCGCACGCTGCCCGAATCAAGCACCTGGGGCACCATCGTGCTGCCTTTCGCAGCCGAAACAATAGAAGGGGCCAGTCTTTATGAGGCCACCGAGATCATAGCCGATGGCAGCGAAGAAAGCATTCTGGCCGTACAGCCCCTGACCGACGGCGTGCTCGAAGCCAATACGCCGGCCCTGTTCCAAGGCAAGACGTCCAGAACAACCGTGACCTTCAGCGCAAGCGAAGCCGAAGTGGCCGCCACAGCGGACGCTGATCTGACCAAGACCATCGGTAAGAGCGGCTATACCCTGACCGGCTCCCTGAGCACAATCAGTGCGCTTTCCGAAGGCGACCTGTTCATCGCCAAGGATCTGTTCTGGAGCGTAGGCACAGAGAACACCGTGGGCATGCAGGCCTTCCGCGCCTATATCGACGCGCCTGAAGCCGGGCCGGAACAGGTGAACGCCCTGCGCATCCTGGTCGGCGATGCCACGAGCATCCGCCAGGCCCTGAACGACGGCACGCTTCCGGTAGATGTCTACAACCTGCAGGGCGTACAGCTGCGCAAGAACGTGGCGCGCGATGCGGCCCTTGAGGGTTTGCCTGCGGGCATCTACATTGTGGGCGGAAAGAAGGTCGTGAAAAAGTAAACGGCTACAATTCAAAATCAGAGATCATAAAAAAAACAGAAAATAAAAACAAAAGACGAATGAAAAAGAAAATCTATCAGCGCCCGGCGCTCGAAACGGTGGATGTCCAAGTAGAGAGCCGGCTTATGACCGGCAGCGGCATTTCGTTTGGCGGTTCGGCGGACACGGATTGGGAAACCGACGAAGCGTCTTCTTTCGAGATTTGGGCAGAATAAGCGCGACCTTATATCATTCCATGATCCCGGCCTTTATTCTGGGCCGGGATTTTTTATGCCCGTATGTTTCGTTTGGAAATAAGATAACCCGTCGTTTTTTTCAGAAAATTGCTGAGTTTGTATTATATTTGCATCAGCATGATTTGAATGAGACGAATTTAACCAGGAAACATTATGAAATATCCGATAGGCATCCAGAGTTTTGACCAGCTCATCGAGGACGGTTACGTTTATGTGGACAAGACCGGTCTGGTCTACAAATTGACCCACGAGGGTAAGATTTATTTCCTGAGCCGTCCGCGTCGTTTCGGCAAGAGCCTTCTGGTCTCCACGCTGGAGAACTACTACCTGGGCCGCAGGGAGCTGTTCCGTGGCCTGGCCATAGACAGTCTGGAGACGGAATGGGCGGTGCATCCGGTTTTCCATGTGGACTTCAACGGTTCCAATTTCACTCAGGAAGGGATATTGGAACAGCGTCTGGAAGGCTATATGGCCGATTGGGAAGCATCCTATGGTCTGGCGGCAAATGCCGGAGTCCTGGACCTTGGCGGGCGTTTCATCAAGGTTCTGGAAACGGCGCACCGTCAGACGGGCCGCCGTGCCGTGGTGCTTGTGGACGAGTATGACAAGCCGGTCCTGGACGTGCTGGATGCCGATCCGGCACTGGAAGAACGTCACCGCAATGTGCTGAAGGCTTTCTACTCGGTGTTCAAGGGCGCGGACAGCCATCTGCAGTTCGTGCTGCTGACGGGGGTGACGAAGTTCTCTCAGGTGAGCGTTTTCAGCGGCTTCAACCAGCCGAAGGACATCAGCATGGACGCCCGCTACGAGGCGCTCTGCGGCATCACGCAGGAGGAGATCGACCGGAACTTTCCGGAGCCGATAGCCGCGATGGCCGCCGAATACCGGTGTACGCCGGAAGAGATGCGCCTGCGGCTGAAGTCGCAATACGACGGCTATCATTTCAGCAAGCGCATGACGGACGTCTACAATCCGTTCAGCCTGCTGAATGCTTTCGACCGTACGAGCATCGATGACTACTGGTTCAGCACGGGGACTCCGACCTACCTGATCCGTCTGCTGTCGCATTCCCGGGAGACGATGAACGAGCTGACGGGGAAATACTACCGTCCGGAGGAGTTCGTCGACTACAAGGCTGACGTGGAAATGCCCCTGCCCATGATTTTCCAGAGCGGCTACCTGACGATCAAGGATTACGACCGGGATTTCAATACCTTCCTGCTCGATTTCCCGAACAACGAGGTGAAGAACGGTTTCCTGACGATGCTGGCCGCCACCTACCTGAAACCGGCAGAGGAAACGGGGAGCTGGGTGCGCAGTCTGGTTGTCGCCTTCCGGAACGGAGCCCCCGAGACCCTGCGCACGCTGTTCACCTCCTTTCTGGCCGGCATCCCGTATACGATGCGTCGCAAGTCGGACGAGTCGGAACGGGAACGCTACTTCCAGTACACGTTCTACCTGATCCTTCGTCTGGTGAGCGTCTACACGGTCTACGTGGAGAAGGCGCAGAGCCAGGGGCGCGTGGACGGCATCGTGGAGACGCCGCACTACGTCTACATCTTCGAGTTCAAGCTGGACGGTACGGCGGCGGAGGCCCTGCGCCAGATCGAGGAGAAAGGCTACGCGCGGGAGTATGCCGCCGACAGCCGGAAGCTCTATAAGATCGGTGCCGCCTTCTCGTCGGAGACCGGCACGATCAGCGACTGGGCGGTTTGCCCGGAATCAGGAGCAGACGAAAGAACAGATCCCGACAATCAGCTACATGCCGATTGATGTCAAAAACGATTAATATCCAAATACAAAAGAAAGTCATGAAATATCCGATAGGCATCCAGAGTTTTGAGCGCATTATTGAGGACGGTTACGTTTATGTGGACAAGACCGCTTTGATTTACAGTCTGACGCACGAAGGGAGCATTTATTTCCTGAGCCGTCCGCGTCGTTTCGGCAAGAGCCTTCTGGTCTCCACGCTGGAGAACTACTACCTGGGCCGCAGGGAGCTGTTCCGTGGCCTGGCCATAGACAGTCTGGAGACGGAATGGGCGGTGCATCCGGTTTTCCATGTGGACTTCAACGGTTCCAATTTCACTCAGGAAGGGATATTGGAACAGCGTCTGGAAGGCTATATGGCCGATTGGGAAGCATCCTATGGTCTGGCGGCAAATGCCGGAGTCCTGGACCTTGGCGGGCGTTTCATCAAGGTTCTGGAAACGGCGCACCGTCAGACGGGCCGCCGTGCCGTGGTGCTTGTGGACGAGTATGACAAGCCGGTCCTGGACGTGCTGGATGCCGATCCGGCACTGGAAGAACGTCACCGCAATGTGCTGAAGGCTTTCTACTCGGTGTTCAAGGGCGCGGACAGCCATCTGCAGTTCGTGCTGCTGACGGGGGTGACGAAGTTCTCTCAGGTGAGCGTTTTCAGCGGCTTCAACCAGCCGAAGGACATCAGCATGGACGCCCGCTACGAGGCGCTCTGCGGCATCACGCAGGAGGAGATCGACCGGAACTTTCCGGAGCCGATAGCCGCGATGGCCGCCGAATACCGGTGTACGCCGGAAGAGATGCGCCTGCGGCTGAAGTCGCAATACGACGGCTATCATTTCAGCAAGCGCATGACGGACGTCTACAATCCGTTCAGCCTGCTGAATGCTTTCGACCGTACGAGCATCGATGACTACTGGTTCAGCACGGGGACTCCGACCTACCTGATCCGTCTGCTGTCGCATTCCCGGGAGACGATGAACGAGCTGACGGGGAAATACTACCGTCCGGAGGAGTTCGTCGACTACAAGGCTGACGTGGAAATGCCCCTGCCCATGATTTTCCAGAGCGGCTACCTGACGATCAAGGATTACGACCGGGATTTCAATACCTTCCTGCTCGATTTCCCGAACAACGAGGTGAAGAACGGTTTCCTGACGATGCTGGCCGCCACCTACCTGAAACCGGCAGAGGAAACGGGGAGCTGGGTGCGCAGTCTGGTTGTCGCCTTCCGGAACGGAGCCCCCGAGACCCTGCGCACGCTGTTCACCTCCTTTCTGGCCGGCATCCCGTATACGATGCGTCGCAAGTCGGACGAGTCGGAACGGGAACGCTACTTCCAGTACACGTTCTACCTGATCCTTCGTCTGGTGAGCGTCTACACGGTCTACGTGGAGAAGGCGCAGAGCCAGGGGCGCGTGGACGGCATCGTGGAGACGCCGCACTACGTCTACATCTTCGAGTTCAAGCTGGACGGTACGGCGGCGGAGGCCCTGCGCCAGATCGAGGAGAAAGGCTACGCGCGGGAGTATGCCGCCGACAGCCGGAAGCTCTATAAGATCGGTGCCGCCTTCTCGTCGGAGACCGGCACGATCGGCGACTGGGATGTGCTTACGGAAAAATGAGACGAATGATGAATGTTGCGATTATAGGCGGTGGTGCGGCCGGTTTTTTTCTGGCTGTCAATCTGAAACAGATGGCACCACAGGCTCGTATTACTATTTTTGAGAAAAGCCGTAAGGTGCTGGCCAAAGTGGCCGTATCGGGCGGTGGACGTTGTAATCTGACGAATTCCTTTCGGGAGGTGACCGACCTGAAACAAGTCTATCCGCGGGGCGACAAATTGCTCAAACGACTGTTCAAGGTATTCAGTCCGCAGATGGCTTATGAATGGTTTGAGGCGCATGGCGTGCGGCTGGTGACCCAGGAGGATCAGTGCGTCTTTCCGCAATCACAGGATGCGCAGTCGGTCATTTTCTGTCTGACCCGTCTGGCCCGTGAACGGCATGTCGAGGTGCTCACCGGACGAGGTGTAGACGTACTTCGTCCCGAGAAGAACACTACCGGAAGCAATGAGCCGGAGGCCACAATCGGTTATCGGCTGGTGTTTCAGGATGGCTGCTGTTCGGAGTCGTGTTATGACTACGTAGCCGTTACAACCGGTGGTTCGCCCCGTGCTGAAGGCTTGCGTTATTTGGCTGATTTGGGCCATCAGATAGCCTCCCCTGTCCCCTCGCTGTTTACGTTTAATGTGTCGCAATGTGGGATTACGGCCTTAATGGGTACGGTGGTCGAGCAGGTACAGGCTTCTATCCCTGCAACCAATTTCAAGGCTGTCGGGCCTTTGCTTGTCACGCATTGGGGCATGAGTGGTCCTGCGGTGCTGAAACTGTCTTCGCATGGAGCACGTTATATAGCTGAGCACGACTATCGTTTCACGGTCTTGTTGAATTGGGTGGATCGGACGAATACGGAAGCCGTAGCTGAAGAGATTCGAAAGTCGATGCGCGAAAACGGACAGAAACAGCTGGCGAGCGTGCGCTTGTATCATCTGCCTGCGCGGCTTTGGAGCTTCCTGCTTGAACGTTCAGGGATTGCTGTCGACAAACGATGGGCCGAACTGAGTAAAAAAGAAATCAACCGGTTGGTGAATACGCTCTGTAGTGATGCTTACGCAGTAGATGGAAAAGGGGCCTTTCGCGATGAATTCGTGACGTGCGGGGGGATCAGTCTGGACAGTGTCGACAAGCAGACACTTGAAAGTAAAGTATGTCCCGGCTTGTTTTTTGCCGGTGAGGTGCTGGATATCGACGGTGTGACGGGCGGGTTCAATTTTCAGGCAGCCTGGACGACCGCTTTTGTCTGTGCGAAAAGTATTGCGAAGAAAATGGCCGGGTAGTGATTGCCTGATCAGTTTGATACATCTGTATATGCCAGGTTAAAACGTGGCTTGAATTTTTATATAGAAATGAATAACGGCGAAACCTTTCTGGAAAGGATCGCCGTTATTCGTTGTAAAATGATATAGAAAAGAAAAAGTAAAATTTAAATTGTTATTCGAAAATTTCGTCAATACCGATAGATTCTACCGGGATGGAGTCGTTGGCCATTTCCGTAGCAAATGAGTCGGCACATGGGTCAAATCCTTTGGGCAGGTCGAATTTCTCATCAGCCGAATAGCCGAGTGCGCTGTTGGCATAAAGCTTTGTCAGGAACTTGGCACAAACTGGAAGTGCAGACGAAGCACCCTGACCTTGAGCCATGCTGTCGAAGCGGATGTCACGGTCCTCGCCTCCTACCCAGCAGCCGAATGAAAGCGACGGAGTGAATCCGATAAACCAACCATCGGAGTTACGGTTCGTCGTACCCGTCTTTCCGCCCATTTCGCTGCGGATATTGTAGCGGAAACGCATACGGCCACCAGTACCGCCGTCCATAACGCCACGCAAGAGGACGAGCATTTTGTTGGCACTCTCCTCGCTGATGACCTCTTTCATCTTAGGTTGGAATTGAGCCAGAATATTACCTTCATTATCTTCAATCTGGGTAACAAATAATGGAGCCGTGCGGATACCATGGTTGGCAAATGCCGTGTAGGCACTGACCATTTCGGATACGGAAATGTCGCAGGGGCCCAGACAAAGCGCCATAGACGGATGGATGTCGCGGTTCAACACACCAAATTCATGAATCAACCGAACCAATGCTTCCGGGCTCAGGATGCTCATCAGATAGGCCGAAATCCAGTTGTTCGATTGTGCCAGACCCCATTTCAGAGTGACCATCTCGCCATAACGTTTCCGGCTACCGTTACGTGGTGTCCAGGATTTGCCGTTGACGATGTAAGTCTGCTGCACGTTGGGCACTTCGTCGCAGGGCGACATGCCGTTTTCCATGGCCAGCGTATATAAATAAGGTTTTATGGTAGAACCAACCTGACGGCGCCCTACTCCCGCCATATCATATTGGAAGTATTTGTAGTTCAATCCGCCGACATAGGCTTTCACGTAACCTGTATGCGTGTCCATAGCCATAAAGCCGCTGCGCAGGAAGTTCTTGTAATAACGGATCGAATCCATCGGAGTCATGATGGTATCAATCTCACCGTGATAAGAAAATACGGTCATGTCGGTAGGGGTTTCGAATGCCTTGTCGATCTCGCTTTCCGAGCATCCGTCTTTTTTCATCATGATGTAGCGTTCGCTCTGGCGCTTGGAGCGGTTCATGATCTGATCCACTTCGGCCTGCGTCAGTTTGGAAGAGAACGGGCGGCTTTTCGATCCCCGTTTTTCCTTATCAAATTTTGGCTGGAGATCCATCGCTACATGTTCGTACATGGCTTCTTCGGCATACTGCTGCATCCGAGAGTCGATGGTGGTATAAATTTTCAGTCCGTCCGTATAGATGTTATAAGGACTGCCATCGCTCTTCTTGTTCTTGTTGCACCAGCCATACAGTGGATCCGTTGCCCAGGCCAGTGAATCTTCATAGTATTTCTGTCCCTGCCAGGAAGCGTAATCGCTGCGTACGGGTTTCTCGGCCATTAGCATGGCGCGCAGGCGTTCGCGCAGATAAGTGGCGAGGCCCTCCTTGTGGTCTGCCCGCTTGAAGTCGAGTACAAGCGGTTCGCTTTTATGTGCAGCACCTTCCGTTTCGGTCAGATAACCCGCCTTAACCATCTGGTCGATAACTACATTGCGGCGTTCAGTACAACGTTCAGGCCGTCTTACAGGGTTAAAATAGGACGGATTTTTGCACATACCGATCAGTGTAGCAGCCTCGTTTACGGTCAGGTCGCGTGGTTCCTTATTGAAATAGGTTTTTGCCGCTGTCTTGATACCCACGGCATTATGCAAGAAGTCGAAGTGGTTCAGATAGAGCGTAATGATTTCGTCTTTTGTATAATAACGTTCGAGTTCTACGGCAATCACCCATTCGATCGGCTTCTGCATGAGTCGTTCCATCTTGTTCTGGGCCGTTTCCGAATACAGCTGTTTGGCCAGCTGCTGCGTGATGGTACTGCCGCCTCCGGCATTTTTTTGCCGTAAAAGACCACGCTTCACGATGGCACGAGCCAATGCCCGATAGTCGATACCGGCATGATCATAGAAACGGGCATCTTCCGTGGCCACCAGAGCCTTGACGAGCCATGGCGAAAGGTCGTCGTAGTTCACGAAAATGCGGTTGGCCTTGCTGTACGACCAAGTACCCAATAACTTGCCGTCACTGGAAATCACCTGTGAGGCGAACTTGTTCACAGGATTCTCCAGTTGTTTCAGGTCGGGCATGTATCCGATCCTTCCTTGCGCTATGGCCCAGAAAATCAGTGTCACAGTGCCCAGGCCCAGAAAAAGGAGAACCCACAGAGTCAGAAGGAATTTCTTTCTCATAGATTATTCAGTTGTTTGTTTTCCGATACAATACGAAAGAATTGCAAAGTTACAAATAAACTTTGAATAATAATGCAGGATACAAAAAAGTTACAGAAATGTAGCTGTCAAGCATCGGGTTTTCGTGTTTTTTTTCTACCTTTGGGTTTCGAATAATCAATAAGTCTAAAGTTAAATCTAAAAAGATGGATAATAGAAGTCTAGTTACCATTGCCGATCATTCGAGAGAAAAAATCATGTATCTTATTGAAATGGCGCAAGAGTTCGAGAAACATACGAACCGCCGCCTGTTGCAGGGAAAAGTCGTGGCAACGCTTTTTTTTGAACCTTCAACACGTACGCGCCTGAGTTTCGAAACGGCGGCCAACCGTCTTGGCGCCCGTGTAATCGGTTTCACGGATCCAAAGGCGACCAGTTCGTCGAAAGGTGAAACACTCAAGGATACGATCATTATGGTGAGCAATTATGCCGATGCCATTGTCATGCGACATTATCTTGAAGGAGCCGCGCGCTATGCCAGCGAGGTTTCGCCTGTACCTATTCTGAATGCAGGTGACGGCGCCAACCAGCACCCGTCGCAAACCATGCTCGACATCTATTCTATCTACAAAACTCAAGGCACACTGGATAACCTGAACATTTATCTTGTGGGTGACTTGAAATACGGACGTACGGTACATTCCCTGTTGATGGCTATGCGCCATTTTAATCCTACGTTCCATTTTATCGCTCCAGATGAACTGAAAATGCCCGATGTGTATAAACTCTATTGCGAAAAGCATCACATTAAATATGTGGAGCATACGGATTTCAATGCCGATACGATAGCCGGCGCTGACATTCTCTATATGACGCGCGTACAGCGTGAGCGGTTTACGGACCTGATGGAGTATGAGCGTGTGAAGGATCAGTATCTGCTCAAACTCGATATGCTGAGCAAGGCGAAGGACAATATGAAGATTCTTCATCCCCTGCCCCGTGTGAATGAAATCGAGTACAGCATCGACGATGATCCGCATGCTTATTATTTTGAGCAGGCTCATAACGGTCTCTTTGCTCGTCAGGCCTTGATCTGTGACGCACTGGGCATTACACTCGATCAGGTGCGGGCCGATAAAACAATTATAGATTAATGTTTATCCAGAAGATTTATTTTTAAGACGAAAAAAATGAAAAGACAAGAATTACTGGTTGCTGCTCTTGAAAACGGCACCGTCATCGATCATATCCCTTCCAATAAACTTTTTCAGGTAGTCAATCTGCTGCATCTTGAAAGTATGAGCAGTGCCATTACGATCGGTTATAACCTGAAAAGCCAGAAAATGGGTCAGAAGAGCATTATCAAGATTGCCGACAAATTCTTTTCAGACGAGGAACTGAATCAGTTGTCGGTCATTTCTCCTAATGTAACCCTTTGCACTATAAAAGATTATGAGGTCGTAGAAAAGAAAGAAGTGAAGACCCCTGATGATCTGAAGGGAATCGTGAAATGCAAGAATCCGAAGTGCATCACCAACAATGAGCCGATGAAAACGCTCTTCCATGTCATTGACAAGCAGAAAGGCATTCTGCAGTGTCATTACTGCAATAATGAGCAGAACATCGACAACGTGACGCTCATCTGATTCCATATTTAGAAAACTGCTTCACTATTGCTCATGAAACAAGACTGGAAACCCGGGACTATGGTCTATCCCCTGCCGGCCGTACTGGTCAGTTGCGGGGACAGTCCCGAGAATTATAATCTGATCACTGTGGCCTGGACCGGTACGCTGTGTACCAATCCACCGATGTGCTACATTTCCGTACGGCCTGAACGTCATTCTTACGATTTGATTCGTAAGAATATGGAGTTTGTCATCAACTTGACTACCGAGGATCTGGCTTATGCAACGGACTGGTGCGGTGTGCGTTCAGGACGCGACTACCACAAATTTGAGGAAATGAAGCTTACACCAGGACCGGCACGCATGGTCAAGGCACCGATTGTGGAAGAATCGCCTCTTTGCATCGAGTGTCGCGTCAAGGAAATCATTTCCTTAGGGTCGCACGACTTGTTTCTGGCTGATGTGCTCAATGTGAAAGCCGACGAGAAATATCTCGATCCTGAGACCGGAAAATGGTCGCTCGAGGCCAGCAATCCACTTGTGTATCTGCACGGGGGATACTATAAACTGGGTGAAAAAATCGGGAAGTTTGGCTGGAGCGTCGAGAAGAAAAAGAAAATTTGAATTCCTCTACGGAACGTTTAACCCCTTAAATACGAAAACACATGAAACGAGACAACACCGTCTTTGACCTGATTCAGGAAGAGTATCAAAGACAATGTAAGGGCATCGAACTGATTGCCTCAGAGAATTTTGTCAGCGATCAGGTGATGGAGGCCATGGGTTCCTGCCTGACCAATAAATATGCCGAGGGTTATCCCGGAAAACGTTATTACGGCGGTTGCCAGATTGTGGATAAAACGGAAAACCTGGCTATTGAACGTGTTTGCCAATTGTTCGGAGCCGAATATGCCAACGTGCAGCCACACTCCGGCGCACAGGCTAATGCCGCAGTTTTTCTGGCTTGCCTGAATGCGGGCGATACGTTTATGGGACTCAATCTGGATCATGGTGGCCATTTGTCACACGGATCTCCAGTCAATACGTCGGGTATCCTCTATCATGCTGTCGGTTATAATTTGAATCGAGAGACAGGCCGTGTGGATTACGATGAAATGGAGCGTCTGGCTCAAGAACATCGTCCGAAGCTGATTGTCGGTGGCGGTTCGGCCTACAGCCGCGAATGGGATTATGCCCGCATGCGGGCGATTGCCGATAGCGTGGGTGCCATCCTGATGATCGACATGGCCCACCCTGCCGGACTGATTGCGGCCGGTTTGCTTGACAATCCGGTGAAGTATGCGCATATTGTTACTTCGACCACACACAAGACGTTGCGCGGTCCGCGTGGCGGTATTATCCTGATGGGTAAGGATTTTGAGAATCCGTGGGGCCTGAAGACTCCGAAGGGCGAAGTGAAGATGATGAGCCAGTTGCTCAACAGTGCCGTCTTCCCTGGTATTCAGGGCGGTCCGCTGGAACATGTCATCGCGGCCAAAGCTGTGGCTTTCGGCGAGGCTTTGCAGCCCGAGTTCAAAGAGTGGGCGGCACAGGTGCAGAAGAATGCCCGTGTGCTGGCCGACGAGCTGATGAAGCGCGGATTCACGATTGTCAGCGGCGGTACGGACAACCACTCCATGCTGGTCGACCTGCGCTCAAAATATCCGGATCTGACCGGAAAGGTAGCCGAAAAGGCATTGGTGGCCGCCGACATCACGGTCAACAAGAACATGGTGCCTTTCGACACACGCAGTGCTTTCCAGACATCAGGAATCCGTCTGGGTACGCCGGCCATTACGACACGTGGCGCGAAGGAAGACCTGATGGTGCTCATTGCTGAGCTGATCGAACGCGTGCTCAATGACCCCGAAAACGAGGAGGTGATTGCAGCAGTTCGTCGTGAGGTGAACGAGACCATGGCGGCTTATCCGCTTTTTGCGTATTAGAAAATCGCGATTCAGGCTGATTCTTTCGGGATTCTCCGATGTTTCCCGATGCAGAAGCAGACCTTGATATAGAAAATCTCCGGTATTTTCATGTTGGGCTGTATCGATACCCCACAGGTGAATATCGGGGATTTTTTTGTTTTTTCGATAAAAAAACGGCATTTTTGGTTCTTGAACGAGTTTTTTTCGTATCTTTGCAACGTTCAAAGTATTAATCAGACTTCAAGAACATCGAAGTTTCGTGAATCACTGGGGCATTAGCTCATCTGGCTAGAGCGTTTGACTGGCAGTCAAGAGGTGGCGAGTTCGAGTCTCGCATGCTCCACAAAATGAAAAAAGAACTGCAGGGGATTGTAATCCTGTAGTTCTTTTTTTCTTTTTCGCATGCTTCTTTTCCCTTAGCAATAAAACATTGTTTTTTAATCTCTTAAATATAGTTTTTCGCGTCAGGAAACGTATTTTTCATTGCTCCGCATCATGTTGGTCGGCTGAGCGTTCGTATTCGTTTTTTCTGCTTGTGGTTCGGCCGATGGAAAAACATGTTTTAGATGTGCTGCAGTTGGCCGAAACTGTATGATAGCGTGACAGCGTGACAATTGTGACAAATGACAAATCCTCTATTCGGCCTGTTGTAAGAGAGAGATAAGTAATATATGTATATATTATTATATATATAATATATATTATATAATATTTATTAAATAAATTAATAATATTTTCTTTTCCACTTTCTTGGGCATTACTGATGATTTAATTGTCATTTGTCACAATTGTCACGTCACGCATCTGATTAGATTTTATTCGAGCACGAGTTCGTCGACGAAGATGAATGCCGGCGAACCGGCTCCCCCATGCCATTCGGGCAATGTGTCGCTCTTGATGAGCACTTCCACATAGCGGGCTTTCTGTTTACCCAGCTCAAACTCGTATGGATGCAGGCCGTCTTTGTCGGTTTGTGCCAGACTGGGGATGTCTTCAGTAAAAATCTCCTTGAAATTCTTGCCGTCGTCCGAGATACGGACACGAACGCCTCTCGGCCCCATAATCCAGTCGCCTTTGACAACATTGGCGCAGAACGACAGCTTTTCGAATTCCGTAGCCTCCTGCAAGTCGATTACGGCTTCAAGGTCGTTGCCCTGAAAGCCCAGCCAGCGTCCGGTCTTATAATTCTCAGAGCCGCGCAGTCCGTCTGCCAATACAGCTGCTCCATTGAACGTATATCCTCCATGTGGATTTTGTTTCAGTACGATGGGTTTCATGGCCGATTTACTGAAGCTCACCTTTTCCGTGAATATTCGGCTACGTGCACCGCTCGGACGGATAACGACAGCCTTGATTTCTGCATCGTTCTTGATTTGTACGGGCTGCAGAGAGTCGTAACGGGCGCTCTTTTCGGTCGGCTCTGTGCCATCGGTTGTATAGTAGATGTCGCCTCGTCCGAGAGCCTTGAATTTTACGACAAGCGCTCCTGCTTCCGGATCGGGTTCGAGGGTGGCATGAATGTCGAGCAGATGTTTGGCATAATTATATCCCAGCACGTCGTAGTGTTCCATTGTACGGGTGACGCGTTGCAGGAAGTCGGCATAATTCTTCTTTTCCGGAGCGGTCCACTGCACTTCGGCAAGCGCTGCCATACGCGGCATAACCATATATTCTACCTGTTTGAAATCGGGTATGTATTCTGTCCAAAGGTTAGCCTGCGCACCGATTACATAATGCTTGTTTTCTTCGGGAATACCGGCTGTCGGTTCGAGCGAATAGACGCGCTCAACAGGGACATATCCACCGATGGCCATCGGTTCGTTTTCGGTGTCAGTTGACTGATAGTAGTCAAAATAGACGTAACTGTTTGGTGTCATGATGACGTTATGCTTTTGTTTGGCTGCCTCAATGCCGCCGCCCATGCCACGCCAGCTCATGACCGTAGCATTCGGAGCCAGTCCGCCTTCGAGAATTTCATCCCAACCGATGATATGGCGACCAAGACTTTCAACATGGCGCTCCATGCGTGAAATGACGTAACTTTGCAGATATTCTTCCGCACTGTGTTTGTCGTCGCCTTTGATTTTTTCATTGCGGATTCTGGCCTGACATTTCGGACAGTCTTTCCAGCGGGTCTTTGGACATTCGTCGCCACCCACGTGAATATATTCAGAGGGGAACAGTTCGATGACTTCGGTCAGCACGTCTTCAAGGAAAGTCATGGCCTGATCATTTCCGGCACAAATCACATTGTCGGATATACCCCACTGTGTCCATACTTTGTACGGTCCGCCTGTACAGCCCAGTTCAGGGTAAGCGGCCAAAGCTGCTTGCTGGTGGCCCGGCAGGTCAATTTCAGGAATGATCGTCACGTAACGTTCGGCGGCATAGGCTACGATATCCTTGATCTGCTCCTGAGTGTAATAACCTCCATATGGCTTTCCATCGTATTTTCCGGAATTATGTCCGATGACAGTTTCTTCACGCTGGCTGCCGATTTCGGTCAGTTTCGGATATTTTTTAATTTCCAGACGCCATCCCTGATCGTCGCTCAGATGCCAGTGCAGGCGGTTGATATTGTGCAGAGCCAGGATGTCGATATAACGTTTTACTTCATCGGGAGTAAAGAAATGGCGGCTTACGTCGAGCATCATACCACGGTAGCCGAATCGTGGAGCGTCTTCGATAGTTACTGCAGGAAGAACGACTTCGGCTGCATGTGCGTCGGCCGGTATCGCTTTTCGCAGAGTCTGGATACCATAGAAGACTCCGGCTTCCGACTTTCCGGCAATGCGGATGTTATCAGCAACAATCAGGTTGTAGGCTTCTTCGGATTCTGATGAGATTGTTTTGTCTACTTCCAGAAGAATACCGCCTGCAGCAGGTGCCTCGTCGGTGATTTCCAGTTTATACCCTGTGAGTTCTTCTACGTATTGCGCCAGAAACTCTGCGTTGCGCTTCATCTGGGCATTGTCCTTGGGATAGTAAATCCGTGTGGCCTTGTTCAAAACGAAGGGAGCAGCGTCTTGCTGGCACTCCATCTTGTTAGGTAAAGGAACTACTGCATAATCAGCTTCGACCGGAGTACGTCCGTTACATGCTACCAGACAGGCTGCCAAGGTAACAGGTGCGAAAATTTTAATGATTGATTTCATGGTATTTGTTAATAATATTAGATTAATGACAGCGTCATCTTGCCAGATTTTCTTTGGAAGATGTTGCTGTATGCAGGGCAAACTTACTGTTTTTCTGCTTCATTTGCAAATTTTTCCTATCTTTGCCTGTCATATACTTTAAATATTGCTGAATAATGGATAGAAAAGCTTTGCTTGATTGTGCTGTACGTGCAGCACTTCATGCTGGAAAAGACATTTTGGATGTATATCAGGATCCGGATTCTGATTTTGGTATAGAAAGAAAAGCAGATAATTCTCCGCTTACCATTGCCGATAAACGGGCGCACAAACGGATCGTTTCTTATTTATCGGCGACCCCCTACCCAATCTTGAGTGAAGAAGGAAGTCATACGGATTATACGGAACGCAGCAGCTGGCCTGTGCTTTGGATTGTGGATCCGCTTGACGGAACCAAGGAGTTTATCAAACGGAATGGTGAGTTCACGGTCAATATTGCTTTGGTGGAGCATGGGGTACCTGTCATGGGGGTGATTTATGTTCCGGTTAAGGCTACACTGTATGTTGGAGACGATACGCTTGGAGCCTATAAAATGACGGATATAGGCTTAGACCGGCTGGATCTGTCGGTTGAAGAGATTTTATTGAACGGACAGAAACTTCCTCTCGCCCACCCCGACAAAACACATTTTGTTGTTGTTGCTTCACGTTCACACCTGACACCTGAAACCCAGACTTATATAGAAGAAATGGAACGCCTTCACCAGCATGTTGAGACTCGTTCGAGCGGTAGTTCCATCAAAATCTGTCTGGTGGCCGAAGGAACAGCTGATGTCTATCCGCGGTTTGCACCGACCATGGAATGGGATACGGCTGCAGGACATGCCGTTGTACGGGCTGCCGGAAAAAATATATGGCATACAGATTGCGATGAACCATTGGTGTACAATAAGGCCGACCTGCTTAATCCGTGGTTTATCGTGCGCTGATCTTAGATTAGATAAAAACGTGAACAAATAAGCGTAGTCTATTGTTATACAACTTATTAAAAATAAAGGCCTGTGCTTGTTAGCGCAGACCTTTATTCATTTTTATTGTTTGCCGGATAGATCGATTAGAACGGCAGATCGTCCTTGGGATCGCTACCTGCAGAAAAATCTACTGGTGCAGCCGGAGCAATATCAGCAGGCTGGAATGGAGGGATAGCTTCACCCATCGGAGCTGCTACTTGCCGTTCTACTTTCCATGCGCGGATACTGTTGTACCAGCGTCCTTGATATTCACGCGCGTCTACATCGAAAGAAACGGTGAGCACTTCGCCGATCTGAATATTGAATTGTGCGATTTTATCCGCACCGAACACGTCAAAACACATCTTGCGAGGATATTGTTCCTGAGTTTCCAATACATATTCCTGAACCTTCCATTCAGCTCCCGTACGTTGGGAAATACCTCCTCTTTCGGGAAGCACTGCAATGATTTTTCCTGTAATTTCCATAAGTTAAATTGATAAATCTTTTTGCGAAGTTACGATTTTCATCTTGGTTTTACCAAATTTTTTTTCGATAATTTTTTCTCCACTTCCATTTCAGTCTAAATTCCTGTAAAAACAAGGAGGTCAGATTTTACTATATCAACTATAATGCGTACCTTTGTAAAGACAATAAATTTAAAAAAGCATTATATGAAATTTGTAGTATCAAGCACTGCGTTACTGAACCGTTTGCAGACGGCTAGCCGGGTAATCAATTCAAAAAATTCGTTACCTATTCTGGACTGTTTCCTTTTTGAACTTGAAAATAATATATTGACGATCATAGCGTCTGACAACGAAAACCGTTTGCTGACAAGACTCGAAGTGGTAGAAAGCGATTCAAACGCTTGCTTCTGTATCAATGCCAAAACGATTCAGGATTCAATGAAGGAAATTTCGGAGCAGCCGATGATGTTTGAAATTGATTTGCAGACTATGGAAATCAAGGGTACATACCAGAATGGTACTTTCAGCATTATGGGACAAAGTGCAGATAATTTTCCACAACCGAATCCGACGAATTGTGAGCGCATTACATTGGAAATTCCAGCCGAAACGCTTTGTGCCGGAATTAATCGTTGTCTGTTTGCCAGTGCTGATGATGAATTGCGTCCGGTGATGAATGGTATTTATTTCGACATTACGACGGAGAACATTACTTTTGTTGCTTCGGATGGACATAAGTTGGTTCGCAATAAGGCACTGAATGTAAAAGGGCCGGAGAAGAGTGCTTTTATCTTGCCTAAGAAACCGGCAAATATTCTGAAAAATATTCTTCCTAAGGAGAGTGATGATGTGAAGATCAGCTTTACTTCGAAGAATGCCACTATGACCATGTCTAATTTTGAATTGACCTGTCGTCTGATCGAAGGTCGTTTCCCGAATTATAATTCGGTCATACCGACAAACAATCCGAATCGGGTTATCGTTGACCGCCTGATGTTCCTCAGTGCGTTAAGACGTGTTCTCGTATTTTCCAACCAAAGCAGCGCTTTGATCAAGCTTCATCTGGAAGATAATCTGTTAGTGATTTCAGGACAGGATTATGATTTCTCTACTTCTGCAGAAGAACGTATTCCTTGTTCTTATGACGGTCCGATGTTCAACATCGGTTTCAAAGGTACATTCCTGACCGATATTCTGAATAATCTGACCTCAACTGAAGTTATTATCGAACTGGCAGATCCAAGCCGTGCCGGTGTTATTATTCCGGCTGAACAGGACGAAAATGAAGATACGCTCATGTTGCTGATGCCTATGATGCTGAATGATTAATCTTGTGCGGGCAGTACATTTAGAATAGAACCAATGAAACTGAATTTAAAGAACCCGATCGTTTTCTTTGATTTGGAAACAACGGGAATCAACATAACAAACGATCGCATCGTCGAACTGTGCTATATCAAGGTGTATCCGAATGGCAACGAGGAATCAAAGAGTATGCGCATTAACCCGGAGATGCACATTCCTGAAACATCTTCGGCCATTCATGGTATTTATGATGAGGACGTGCGCGACTGTCCTACATTCAAACAAGTTGCCAAAGATCTGGCAAACACGATAGAAGGATGCGATTTGGCGGGATTCAATTCAAACCGTTTCGATATCCCGGTACTGGTAGAAGAATTTCTTCGGGTGGGAATTGATATCGATCTGAGTAAACGTAAGTTTGTCGACGTACAGAATATTTATCATAAACTGGAACGCCGGACATTGAGTGCCGCTTATAAATTTTATTGCGGTAAGGATCTCGAGAATGCCCATTCGGCAATGGCCGACACACAGGCAACGTATGAGGTGCTGATGGCACAGTTAGACCGTTATCCTGATGAATTGCAAAATGATGTGGCTTTCCTGTCAGAGTTTTCCAAAATGTCGAACAATGTTGATTTTGCCGGACGTATGGTTTATGATGAGCAGGGAGTTGAGGTGTTCAATTTTGGAAAATATAAAGGACGCGCTGTTAAAGACGTACTTCGCACCGATCCGGGATATTACGGGTGGATGCTGCAGGGAGATTTTGCCAGAAATACCAAGCAGGTACTGACGCAGATTCGCCTGCGCGAGTTGATCAAATAATTTATGAATGAACAAAGTAGTTTCCCGCTGGAAGAAAGGTTTTCCTGTCGTCCTGCGGGAAAACCTTTTGAAAATGACAGAGACGAAATATGCTGCAAGGAAAAAAAATAGTATTGGGAATCACGGGAAGCATCGCTGCCTATAAGGCGTGCTATCTGATTCGCGGATTGATAAAAAGAGGGGCCGAAGTGCAGGTTGTGATTACGCCTTCAGGTAAAGAATTCATCACTCCGATTACACTGTCTGCTTTGACAAGCAAGCCGGTGATCAGTGAATTCTTTTCACAACGGGATGGCACCTGGCACAGTCATGTCAGCTTGGGGCTGTGGGCCGATGCAATGGTTATTGCTCCAGCAACGGCTTCGACTATTGGAAAAATGGCACATGGCGTTGCAGATAATATGCTGATCACGACTTATCTGTCCATGAAGGCACCGGTGTTTGTTGCACCGGCAATGGATCTTGACATGTTCGCCCACCCTTCTACACAGGAAAATCTGGCAACACTCAGACGATATGGTAACCGGATTATTGAACCGACAACCGGTGAACTGGCCAGTCATCTGAAAGGTAAAGGTCGTATGGAAGAACCGGAAAATATTATCCGTGTTTTGGACCGTTTTTTTGATGAACAACATCTGGAAAGAACCGGAAAGGATCTGAAAGGGAAAAAAATTCTGATAACGGCCGGTCCGACATACGAAAAGATTGACCCGGTACGTTTTATAGGAAACTATTCTTCAGGTAAAATGGGATTGGCCTTAGCCGAAGAGTGTGCAGCAAGAGGGGCATCGGTTGAGTTGATTTGTGGTCCTATACAGCTTACGTGCACTCATCCGAATATTCATCGTATCGATGTGGAATCTGCTGAGGATATGTATCAGGCTGCATGTTCGGCATATCCAGAGATGGATGCCGGAATCTTATGTGCGGCTGTTGCTGATTTTACGCCACAGCACGTTGCAGGTGAGAAGATTAAACGGGAAGGTGATTTGTTGCATTTGACGTTGCAACCGACTAAAGATATAGCCCGAGAATTGGGTAAACAGAAGCATCCGGGGCAAGTATTGGTTGGTTTTGCTCTCGAAACAACCAATGAGCAGGAGCATGCACAGGAGAAATTGAAAAAGAAGAACTTTGACTTTATTGTGCTCAATTCTTTGAATGATAAAGGCGCCGGTTTCCGTTGTGACACGAACAAGATTTCTATCATTACGGATTCGGCTATCAAGAGCTTTGAGCTGAAATCGAAAAAAGAGGTAGCTGTTGACATTGTCGATCATCTGGCTGAAGTTTTTAAAAAGCAAGTATAAAAGCACGTGGCGGCATACGGTAAAAATAAGAGAACAAAGAAAAATATGAGATCAAGATTCACTTTAATAAAAAATGCGATAGTTCTGTTCCTCAGCGTTTTGTCACTAGATGCTGGCGCGCAGGAGCTCAATGCGAAGATTGTGATCAATCATGCGCAGGTGTCAACATCGCGTACATCTGTTTTTGAGAATCTGGAAAACAGTATGACCGCTTTTTTGAATGAACGACAGTGGACTGGCATGCAGTACAAAGAAAACGAAAAAATCAATTGTACGTTCAGTATTACTATAGCCAAGTATGATGAAGCTGAGAATCGGTTTACGGCAACGGCACAAATTCAGAGTACACGTCCTGTGTTTAATGCGACATATACAACAACGGTTTTGAACGTAAAGGACGAAAAGTTTAATTTTGACTTTCAAGAGTTTGATCAGTTGAATTTCACGCTTGAACAGGTTGACAATAATCTGACGGCTATGTTGGCTTATTATGCCTATCTGATTATTGGCATGGATATGGACACTATGGCTCCCAAAGGAGGTACGGAGGTGCTCCGGCAGGCTGAGAATATTGTGAATAATGCACAGAATTTGGGATTTGAAGGCTGGAAGGCATTCGATGACAGTAAGAATCGCTTTGCTATTATTAACGATTATCTGGACGGAGGGATGGAGCCTTTCCGCGATTTGCAGTATGTTTACTACCGTAATGGTCTGGATACGATGGCTGATAATGTGGAAACAGGACGGGCTGCTGTTTTTGAAGCCATGCAACTCTTGAAGACTGCCCATGAAAATAAGGCGCTTAGTTCGTTGCCGCAGTTTTTTACGGACTATAAACGGGATGAAATCGTTAGTATTTTCGGGGATAAAAGCGTTAAACAGGAGGAAAAGGAAACGGTGTATGACATTGTTTCAGGAATCAATGCTTCGCAAAATGATTATTGGGATAAAATAAAGAAATAAAGGTATGCTTAAATCATTATATATTCAGAATTATGCCTTGATCGATACACTGAATATCCAGTTTGAGACCGGATTTTCGGTCATAACCGGAGAAACCGGAGCTGGAAAATCCATAATTCTTGGAGCCATAGGCTTGTTGCTTGGACAAAGAGCCGACAGTAAAGCGATCAAAGTTGGTGCATCGAAATGTACGATCGAAGCAGTCTTTGATTTGACAAAATATGATATGGCTGATTTTTTCGATCGGAATGATCTTGATTATGAAAATGGTGAATGTGTGATCCGACGGGAAATATCGGTTTCCGGCAAAAGCAGAGCTTTTATCAATGACACTCCTGTTGCAGTGACATTATTAAAGGAATTGGGTGAAAAATTACTTGATGTTCATTCGCAACATCAGAATTTGTTGCTGAACAAAGAAGATTTCCAGCTGAATGTCACGGATATCATTGCTGCAGATAAACCTGAACTACAAGCTTACAAATCAGCCTTCGCAGCTTATCAAGAAGCAGACAAACGTTTGAAAGAAGCAATTGTCGAAGCTGAAAGAAGTCGTGCTGACCAAGATTATATAGCTTTCCAGTTGGAGCAATTGGAAAATGCACAGCTGAAAGATGGCGAACAGGAAGAATTGGAGCAGGAAGCAGAAACACTAGAGCATGCCGAAGATATTAAACATACACTTTTTCAGGCTGATAGTCTGATGCAACAGGAAGATGGTGGAATTGTCCACGCGGTTAAAGAGTGCAGGAATTTGCTGCACGGAGTTTCCCGGGTGTATGCACCGGCTAATGAATTGGCTGAGCGTCTGGAGAGTTGCTATATTGAAATGAAAGATATAGCTAATGAAATTTCGGATGCAGCAGAAAGAATTGAATTCAATCCGGAAAGACAGGCTTATGTTCATGAACGTTTAAATACAATTTATACCTTACAGCAGAAGCATGGTGTGAAGACGGTTGAAAGTTTGCTTGAAATTCAGGAGAAATATCAAAAACAATTGAATGCTATTAATAATAGTGATGACATCATTGCAGCATTAGAGGCTGATAAAGAACGGCTATATCAAGAATTGCTGCAACGGGCTGATCTTCTGACCTCAAAAAGAATGAAAGCTGCTCAAACGATAGAAGCTGAAATGCAAGAGAAACTGGTTCCGCTTGGTATTCCGAATGTACGTTTTAAGGTCGATTTGAAACGGCGTAATGAGCCGGATGCTACGGGTATGGACAAAATCAGTTTCCTTTTCAGTGCAAACAAGAATGGCGAATTACAGCAGGTGGCTCAAGTGGCCTCAGGTGGTGAAATTGCACGTGTCATGCTCTCATTGAAAGCTATGATTTCTGGTGCCGTAAAACTACCTACTATTATATTTGATGAGATCGATACAGGAGTATCAGGCAATATTGCCGGGAAAATGGCCCAGATAATGAAGGAAATGGGAACCCGGAACCGTCAAGTTATCAGCATAACCCATCTGCCTCAGATTGCTGCTATGGGTAGCTATCATTATAAGGTGTATAAAGAAGATAATGATTCTGGTACGACAAGTCATATCGTGAAATTGTCGGACGAAGAAAGAGTGTCGGAAATCGCCCACATGTTGAGTGGCGCAACCCTGACTGAAGCGGCCATTAATAATGCACGGGAACTATTGCACGTAGAATCCTATTAAAATAGAAATACGAATAGTATGAATCGTTTGAAATTGTTTATATTAGCAGGTATTCTGCCTGTAACAACTTGCCTTCAGGCACAAAATCCGAAATGGTATAAAAAGGCACGAAAAGCTCAAATATCCATTGTCACCTACAATGAACAAGGGGATATTCTCAGATCGGGTAATGGCTTTTTTATCACGAAAAATGGTGTAGCATTGGCAAACTATAAATTGTTTGAGGGAGCCAGCAAAGCTGTTGTCGTTGATTCGGAAGGCCGTAAATTTAACGTCGCGCATATACAGGGTGCAAACTCTTTGTATGATGTGGTGAAATTTGATTTAGGTAAGGATGTTAAAACCAATACTTTAGAGATAGCTGAAGATTCTGCCCGGACAGGAAGTGCTGTATATGTCATGCCCTACCCGACTCAGGAAAAGAACCGTTGTCGGGTAGATACGGTCAGGAAAGTTGTTGCTTTCGATGAAAATCGTTATGTATATTATACATTGGGAAATGCCAGTAACGATAAGAATACCAATTGCCCGATCATGAATCATGACGGGCAGGTTGTTGGTATGTTGCAGGCACCAGCTAATACGGAAGATCCGAATTCCTATGCCATTAGTATTGGTTATGGAAGAGATTTGGAAATTGGTGGATTATCGTTTGCTGATTCCGATTTACAGGGTATTCATATTCAGAAGGCTTTACCTGTAAGTGAAGATATGGCGACTACATTTATTTATATGGCCAATCAGGAAGACAGCGCTTCGTATACCAGCTATCTGAAAGAATATATTGAGGCATATCCAAAAAGTCCGACAGGATATACTTTGTTGGCTGAATACAATGCCTTGCGGGGTAATTATCAGGAAGCAGAGTCTGTATATGAAAAGGCTTTGAAACAGACTGAAAGAAAAGACGAAATCTATTTTTCGCAAAGCCGGTTGTTTTATAACCTGAACTTGAATCCCAAATATCAGGTTTATAAAGACTGGACGATGCAACAGGCTTTTGTTATGGCTGAATCGGCAGGAAAAGAAAATAATCTGCCAATCTATTTGCAACAGCAAGGTCATTGCCTTTATGCACTTAAAGAATATCAGAAAGCATATGAAAAATATATGGCATTGGCACAGACGAATCTGCGTTCAGCGGAAACTTTTGTTTATGCTGCGCAGTGTAAACGGATGCTTGAGGCACCACTGGAGGATATTTTAGCGCTTCAGGATAGTGCTTTGTCTTGTTACTCAAAACCTTATGCAATTGAGGCTGCTGCTTTGTTGATCGATCGGGCCAATACACTTGTTGCTTTGAAACGCTATCGTCAGGCTGTTAATGATTATAATGAATATGAACGCTTGATGTTAGGTAAGTTAACGGCCAATTTTTATTATCAGAAATCTCAGTGCGAGTTACAGAGCAGAATGTACCAGCAGGCACTTGATGATATTGACCGTGCGGCCAGCATGGAGCCGAATACAGCACTTTTTCAGGCAGAGAAAGCTGTGATTTGTTATAAAGTAGGTATGCTTGTTGAAGCTATCGAGGCTGCCCAGAAGTGTATTTCGATTGATCCTGATTTTGCAGATGCCTATCGCATTCTTGGAATTTGTTTCGTACAAAATAACCAAAAGGAAGACGGTCTGAAACAACTGCAAAAAGCAGTTGATCTGGGAGACAAGATAGCTCCAAAACTTATCGAAGAAATAAAGTAAACGGGGCCTTTTACAGATGTATTTTGCCTTTTAGTGTAGTTTGTACACTATCGTTGAAAAAAAAAAGAGTAAAATGTATGTTTGTATTAAGAAAATCGTACCTTTGTAGCTAGAATAACAAAAAGAAACGAACAATACTCCAAATAGCAAGCTCAATGAACCTGGAAATAACGACAGATACGCCACTATACCGTGTTGCGGTTCATTGTGTCATTTTCGGTTTTCCACAAAATAAACTAAGCCTGTTGGTGGTAGATCAAAATGATGGCATGCTGGGATTTCCGCAATGCGTTATGAAAAGGCAGGAATCTTTGGATGAAACTGCTATTGATTTGTTGAACGGGGTTACGGAAGCGCAAGGACATTTTCTGAAACAGGTTTGTACTTTTGTGGAGTACGGTAGTGAAGCTTTAAAGCAAGATGCAAGTGTACATGTAGTATATTTCTCATTGTTTCCTCCTTCTGTCGAAATAAAGGAGGTTATGGGGCAGACTATGAAATGGGTGGACTTACAAACGGATGCTTTTACTGCAAGACAGCGGGAAATCATTCTTTGGGCAAGAAATAAACTCAAACGTCGGATTTCTGTAGAGCCTGTTGCTTTCCGTTTGCTGCCGGAATTGTTTACGCTTAGCCGTCTTCAGTCGCTTTATGAGCAGATTGTTGGTATGCCTATCGATAAACGAAATTTCAGAAAACGAGTAAACGAAATGCGTTTTATTGAACGGACAGAAATGATTGATAAAACCAGTTCAAAAAGAGGCGCATATCTGTTTCGGTTTAATGAAAAAGCTTATTTGAAGTCGCGTACAGAATTTAAATTGTAAATATTAAACTGCATAATAATAAATTAGCATCAAAATGAACGATATTAAGGTTATGAACCGCGCAGCAGACAACATCAGAATTTTGTCTGTAGCAATGGTTGAGAAAGCAAAGTCAGGTCATCCCGGTGGCGCGATGGGTGGAGCAGATTTTATTAATGTGCTCTATTCTGAGTTTCTGGAATATGATCCGGAGAATCCAACATGGGCTGGTCGTGATCGTTTTTATCTGGATCCGGGCCACATGTCGCCTATGCTTTACGCACAATTGGCCATGACCGGTCATTACTCAATAGACGATCTCAAGCAGTTCCGCCAATGGGGAACACCGACTCCCGGTCATCCGGAACGTAATATTGAACGTGGTGTGGAGAATTCTTCCGGTCCGTTGGGACAAGGACATGTTTATGCCATTGGAGCTGCACTTGGTGCTAAATTCTTGGCAGCACGTACAGGAAATCCGATATTTGAGAAGGAAACAATCTATGCCTATATTTCTGATGGTGGTATTCAGGAGGAGATTTCTCAAGGTGGTGGTCGTTTGGCTGGTCATTTGGGACTGGACAATCTGATTATGTTTTATGATGCAAATGACATTCAGCTTTCAACAGCCACTGACGAAGTTATGACTGAAGACACAGCTATGAAATATCGTTCATGGGGGTGGCATGTTATTGAAATTAACGGAAATGATTGTGAACAGATCCGTGCAGCGCTGAAAGAGGCAAAAGCAGAGAAAGAACGTCCGACGTTGATTATCGGAAAATGTATTATGGGCAAGGGAGCCCGTCAGGCCGATAATAGTTCTTATGAGTGTAGTTGTAAAACGCATGGTGCGCCGCTTGGTGGTGATGCCTATAAGAATACAATCCTGAATTTGGGTGGTGATTTGGAGAATCCTTTTGTTATCTTTGATGAAGTGAAGGAATTGTATGCCAAACGTGCTGCTGAATTAAAGGAAATCATGGCGGCAAAATATGCCGAAGAAAAAGCTTGGGCTGATGCACATCCGGAGATGGCCGCAAAACAAAAGAAATGGTTTGCAGGTGAATTACCGGAAATTGATTGGGCTTCAATTAAACAAAAGCCGGGAGCTGCGTCGCGTGTAGGTTCTGCAAATGTTTTAAGTTTGCTGGCTGAGACAGTTGAAAATATGATGTGCTCATCTGCTGATTTGTCTAATTCAGACCGTACAGATGGTTTCTTGAATAAAACGAAACCTTTCGTTAAAGGTGATTTCAGCGGTGCATTTTTGCAGGCAGGTGTCGCAGAATTGACAATGGCATGTGTTTGTATGGGTATGATGTTGCATGGTGGTATTATTGCCAGTTGCGGTACCTTCTTTGTCTTTTCCGATTATATGAAACCTGCTATTAGAATGGCTGCGTTGATGGAATTGCCGATTAAATTTATCTGGACTCATGACGCTTTCCGTGTAGGCGAAGATGGACCAACACATCAACCTGTTGAGCACGAGATACAGATTCGTTTGTTGGAGAAGATGAAAAACCACTCTGGAAAGAATTCTATGCTGGTATTGCGCCCGGCTGATGTTGAAGAAACGACCGTTTGCTGGAAGCTGGCAATGGAAAATATGGACACACCGACTGCCTTGATCTTCTCACGTCAGGATATTGCCATGTTACCAGAAGGTAATGATTATAGCCAGGCTGCTAAAGGTGCGTATATCGTAAAAGGTTCTGATGAGAATCCGGATGTCATTTTGGTCGCTTCAGGTTCGGAAGTATCAACATTGGTTGCAGGAGCAGAGCTTTTGCGTAAAGACGGTTTGAAAGTTCGTGTGGTCAGCTGTCCGTCAGAAGGCTTATTCCGTAATCAGACAAAAGAATATCAGGAGAGTATTTTGCCAAGAGGAGCTAAAATATTCGGCCTAACTGCCGGATTGCCTCTGAATCTTTTGGAGTTGGTAGGTCCTAACGGTAAAGTCTTTGGATTGGAGAGTTTTGGTTATTCTGCGCCATATAAAGTCTTGGACGAGAAGTTGGGTTTCAATGCAGAAAATGTGTATAATCAAGTAAAATCAATGTTTTAATGGAAATAAAGAAAATTGGATTGGCATCAGATCATGCCGGTTACGAACTGAAGGAATTCGTGAAACAATACTTGACTGAGAAAGGCATTGAATTTTTTGATTTTGGTACATATTCTGAGGCAAGTTGTGATTATCCTGATTTTGCCCATCCGCTAGCTAATGCTATTGAAGGTGGCGAATGTTATCCTGGTATTGCCATTTGCGGTAGTGGAGAAGGAATCAGCATGACATTGAACAAACATCAAGGTGTGCGTGCAGCTTTGTGTTGGATTCCCGAAATTGCAAAGTTATGTCGTCAGCATAACGATGCAAATGTTCTTGTAATGCCGGGGCGTTTTATCAGTAAGGAAACTGCTCGGGAAATTATGGACGCATATCTGACAACTGATTTTGAAGGTGGTCGTCACCAGGCACGTATTGACAAGATTCCAGTTAAATAAGAATTAGCTCAATAATACAAAAAGAGCTGCAACTTTATCTGTTGCAGCTCTTTTTTATTTATATGTTAATGCTGTGTTAGCAAGTGTGAATTTCATTTTCTTCCATGTAGTTTATAAAAGCCTTATTTAATAGTTTTACACCACCTGGCGTCGGATAATCTCCACTAAAATACCAGTCTCCGGTATGATCAGGACAGGCTTCATGGAGACCATCCAATGTCTGGTATACGAGTTCTACTTCTGCTTGTGTTTCTTTTGGCTTTAATAGTTCAACTATTTTTGCTGAGATTTCTTCGTCAGTGAATGGTGCATATACCTCTTTTACATAATTCGTCATTTCTTCTTTAGGTAAATTCGCCTGGGCTTTTGATTTTTGATAAACTTCCAGAAGAATGTCTTCCCTACCCCTTTCTTTTAATAAAGCAACTGCAGCTTTAAAGGCAATAAACTGTTCCATACTCGACATATCGATCCCATAGTAGTCAGGATAACGGACTTGAGGGGAAGAACTGACAATGACAATTTTTTTAGGATGCAACCGATCTAGTATGCTGATAATACTTTGTCTAAGTGTGGTACCTCGCACAATACTGTCGTCTATGATAACAAGATTGTCTTCATAAGGAATCAAACTGCCATAGGTTATATCATAGACGTGAGCTGCTAAATCATTGCGTGTATTACCTTCTGCAATGAAAGTGCGTAACTTTATATCTTTGATGGCAACCTTTTCACTTCGTATTCGTTGTGATAAAATTTGAACCAGTTCATTATGACTAGGCTGATGGCCTAGAGCTTCAATACGTTTTACTTTTAATTGGTTCAAATAATTGTCAAAACCTTCTAGCATTCCGTAAAAAGCAACTTCGGCTGTATTAGGGATAAATGAAAAAACAGTATGAACGATATCATTATTCAGAGCCTTCAAGATTGGTTGAACCAGTTTCTCACCTAAAGCTTTACGTTCGCAATATATATCTTGGTCACTACCTCGTGAGAAGTATATACGTTCAAATGAACAGGCTTTTTTGTTTTTTTGCGTATTGATTTGTTCAAGTCGCATTTCTCCTTTTTTGTTAAGTAGGATTGCCTGTCCAGGTTCTAACTCATGAATACTGTCAGAGGGTACGTTTAAAACAGTTTGAATAACTGGTCTTTCAGATGCTAGAACCATGATTTCATCATCCATATACCAGAAACCAGGACGGATTCCCCAAGGATCACGTATTGCAAAAGACTCACCACTACCAGTTATGCCGCAGATTACGTAACCACCATCCCATTGTGGACTTGATGTTTTTAAAACATTTGTCAAATCAATCCGTTCCTCGATTGCATCTGTAATATCCATTCCCTGAAGCCCTTCAGCATAACATTGTTGATACAATCGTTCTATTTCTCTGTCTAATCTATGACCAACCTGTTCTAACATAATGTAAGTATCAGCATATTTTCGTGGATGTTGTCCTGATGCTGTAATGTTTGCAAAAATTTCATCAACATTGGTCAAATTGAAATTACCGCATAAAGCTAAATTTTTGGCTCGCCAATTATTTCGTCTGAGAAATGGATGAACATATGAGATACCGCTTTTACCAGTTGTAGAATAACGAAGATGCCCCATGTAAAGTTCGCCTGCAAAAGGGAGACACGATTCTGCATAGGTGGCATCATTTAATTGCTCAGGAGTCTGGTCTGAAAAATGCTCGTAGACTTTCCCAAAGATTTCTGTTATCGCACCGGCACCCAAACCACGTTCACGAAACATATATTCTTCTCCAGGATTGGCCTTTAACTTCACACAAGCTAATCCTGCTGCCTCTTGTCCGCGATTGTGTTGTTTCTCCATTAATAAATAAAGCTTGTTAAGCCCGTACATCCAGGTACCATACTTTTTCTGATAATAGTCCAACGGCTTTAACAGGCGTACCATAGCAACGCCACATTCATGTTTTAATGGTTCCATTTATTTTATGTTTGTTTTTGCTTCTAAAGTGACAATAGTTTGAGTAGACAAAGTTACAAAAACTTTTTGTACCTGTTGTTTTTGATAAATTGTTCTGAATATAAAATTCATTATATTATCAATTTAATAATTAATATGCAATTAAGTTATAAATTGCATTAAAATGGACTTTTAATGTTTTAAACTGAAAGTAATTGAAATTTATATATATTTTTCTGCTTGTACATGTATTTAATGCAATGTAGTAAATCTATCTTTGTAGAGCAAAAAGACACAAAATAAATACATAATAGAAAAATATGATGCAGAAATCAAGAAACAGTAGTCATAATGATACTTTGTCCAGTCAATGCGCTTCTGGATTGTATCATTCTTCTTATGAGCATGATGCTTGTGGTGTAGGTATGTTGGTGCATATTCGCGGAACAAAATCGCATGAATTGGTTGATTCTGCTTTGCGTTTATTAGAGAATATGAAGCATCGTGGTGCCGAAGGCGCTGATAGTAAAACTGGCGATGGTGCGGGAATTATGGTTCAGATACCTCATGAATTTATTTTGCTTCAGGGAATACCTGTACCCGAAAAAGGCAATTATGGTACTGGACTCGTATTTTTACCCAAAGAAAAAACAGCACAGGAAACAATGTTGCGCATCGTTCTTGAAGAAATTGAACGAGAGGGACTTACATTGATGCATTTACGAAACGTTCCAGTTAATTCTGATATTTTAGGTTCTGATGCTCGTGCAACTGAACCAGATATTAAACAAATGTTTGTTACGGCATCTGATGTAACAGATCTGGAACGTAGGTTATATCTTGTGCGTCGTCAGATTGAATCCCGCATAGCTCATTGCGGTTTACCTGAATATAAGAGTTTTTATATTGTCTCTCTTTCAAGCAGAAATATCATTTATAAAGGTATGCTTTCTTCCACTCAAGTGCGAAGTTATTTTCTGGATCTGACGCAGCCTTATTTTACTAGTGGGATTGCGTTGGTACATTCTCGGTTCAGTACAAATACATTCCCGACCTGGAGTTTGGCACAACCTTTCCGTTTGTTGGCTCATAACGGCGAGATTAATACAATTCGTGGAAATCGTGCCTGGATGGAAGCACGTGAACGGGCATTGGAATCTCCGTTATTAAAAGGTTATGAGGCATTACACCCGGTTATCCAACCGGAAATGAGCGACAGTGCTTCACTGGATAACGTTTTGGAATATCTTGTTCAGGCAGGTCTAAGTTTGCCACATGCTTTGGCTATGCTGGTTCCGGAATCATTTAATGATCGAAATCCGATCAGTGAAGATCTGAAAGCATTTTATGAATATCATTCCATATTGATGGAACCTTGGGATGGACCGGCAGCATTGCTGTTCAGTGACGGACGTTATGCCGGCGGTTTACTTGACCGTAATGGTTTGCGCCCTGCTCGTTATTTAATTACAAATAATGATATGATGGTCGTTGCCAGCGAAGTGGGTACAATTGGATTTGATCCGTCTGAGATTAGAGAAAAAGGGCGTTTGCAACCTGGTAAGATCCTTTTGGTAGATACGCAGGAAGGACGGATTTATTATGATTCGGAATTGAAAGAGCAATTAGCTTCTGCCTATCCGTATCGTCAATGGCTTTCTGCTAATCGTGTGGAACTTGATGCTTTGAAAAGCGGACGTAAGGTGACGAATACTATTGAAGGTTATGGTCAGAAACTCCGCCTTTTTGGATTTACACGGGAAGATATAGAGCGTATCGTCATACCTATGGCAATTACTGGATCTGAACCTACTGCTTCCATGGGAAACGATACTCCTTTGGCTGTATTGTCCGAACAACCGCAATTATTGTTTCAATATTTCCGGCAACAGTTTGCTCAAGTGACTAATCCTCCGATTGATCCGATTCGTGAGGAATTGGTTATGTCACTAGCTGAATATGTCGGTACCGTCGGTTTGAATATCTTACAACCAGGAGAACGCCATTGTAAGATGGTTCGTCTACCCCATCCTATTTTAACAAACAAAAACCTTGATCTGTTATGTAACATTAGTTATAAAGGTTTTCATACTCGTAAGATAGCTATGGTGTTCCGTCCACAGGATGGAGCTAATGCATTACGGGATGCTTTGACACGTATATGTATGGATGCGGAAGCTGCAGTAGATGCAGGAACCAGTTATATTGTATTGTCTGACAAACTGATAGACGGCAATGAAGCTGTTGTGCCGGCATTACTCGCAGTAAGTGCTGTTCATCAACATTTGATTCGTGCTCAGAAGCGTGTCCAGACAGCATTGATTGTAGAAAGTGGTGAGGCACGCGAAGTGATGCATGTTGCGTTACTTTTAGGATATGGAGCGAGTGCAGTCTGTCCATATATGGCTTTTGCAGTACTTGCCGAATTGTCAGCACGCGGGGAACTACAAATGGACTATGCTACTGCTGAAAAGAATTATATAAAGGCTTTGTGCAAGGGACTTTATAAAATTATGAGTAAGATGGGAATCAGTACGATTCGTTCATATCGCGGAGCACGTATTTTTGAAGCGGTAGGACTGAGCGAAGATGTTCTTCGTACTTATTTTGGAACACCTGTTTCTACGATAGGTGGTATTGGTCTGAATGAAATTGCTGCCGATTATATTCACTTTCAAAAAGAGGCACAGAATATAGCGCGTATAGCGGAACAGCATCCGGGCGAGCCAGATCCACTTCTCCCTCATATAGGTTTGATGTCTTATCGTAAAGATGGTGAACGTCATGCATGGAATCCGGATTCCATAAGCTTACTGCAATTAGCTACACGTACAGGTAGCTATAAGAAGTTTAAAGAATTTACCCGGACGGTAGATGAAAAAGAGGCTCCAGTTTTCTTGCGTGATTTTTTCACATTTCGACGGAATCCGATACCGTTGTCCGATGTGGAATCAGTTGAAGATATCGTGAAGCATTTTGTTACAGGAGCCATTTCTTTCGGCGCTATTAGTCAGGAAGCTCATGAAGCTTTGGCGCTTGCGATGAATTCATTAGGAACAAGAAGCAATACTGGTGAAGGTGGTGAAGACAGTACGCGTTTTTACGGAACGGTCGACAATATCAGTTTGTCAAGTAAGACAAAACAGGTCGCATCAGGACGTTTTGGTGTAACAGCGGAATATCTGGTTCATGCTGACGAGATTCAGATCAAGGTCGCGCAAGGAGCCAAACCGGGAGAAGGTGGTCAGTTGCCTGGATTCAAGGTTGATGAAGTTATTGCCCGTACGCGCCATTCTATTCCGGGAATCTCTTTAATTTCTCCTCCCCCACATCATGATATTTACAGTATTGAAGATTTGGCTCAATTGATCTTTGACTTGAAAAATGTTAATCCGCATGCAGTTATCAGCGTAAAACTGGTGGCAGAGAGTGGTGTTGGCACAATTGCAGCAGGTGTCGCTAAGGCAAAAGCTGATTTGATCGTGATTTCGGGTGCAGAAGGTGGCACCGGAGCTTCGCCAGCATCTTCTATACGTTATGCAGGTATCTCTCCAGAAATCGGTTTGAGTGAAACGCAACAAACTTTAGTACTGAATGGATTGCGTGGATTAGTTCGTTTACAAACGGACGGACAGCTGAAAACTGGTCGAGACGTGATCAGTATGGCATTGCTTGGTGCAGAGGAGTTTGCTTTCGGAACAGCTGCACTGATCGTTTTAGGGTGTGTGATGATGCGTAAATGCCATTCCAATACTTGTCCTGTTGGCGTGGCTACTCAGGATCCACGTCTTCGAGAACATTTCCGGGGACATTATAAATATGTTGTGAATTATTTCCGTTTTCTGGCAGAAGAAGTTCGAGAATATTTGGCAGAAATGGGATTTACTCGTTTAGAGGATATCGTTGGCCGGACAGATCTTATTGAGATTCGTCCTGTTCCATCAGGTTCTAAAGCTGCCTGTCTGGATTTCAGCCGATTATTACATCGGGTTGAAAATGGCGCAGCATTACATCATATAACAAACCAGCAACACGATATTGATCAGGTAAAAGATGTAGCAATGTTAACAGCTGCTTTACCGGCATTGGAAAAGCGTAACGAAGTTTCACTTGAATATGCTATCGGCAATACGGATCGGGCTGTAGGTGCCATGCTTTCGGGTGCCGTTGCATTAAAATATGGTAATGATGGGCTTCCTGAGAATACCATCCGTGTAAATTTCAAGGGGTCGGCAGGACAAAGTTTTGGAGCTTTTTTGGCACACGGCATTACTTTTGAACTTGAGGGTGAAGCAAACGATTATCTTGGTAAGGGACTTAGCGGTGGTTTAATTACCGTACGCCCACCGGTTCGCAGTAATTTTGCAGCAGAACAAAATACAATTGTAGGAAATACGTTGCTTTATGGCGCAACAAGTGGTGAAGTCTATATTAACGGACGTGCCGGTGAACGATTTGCAGTACGTAATTCGGGTGCAATAGCTGTTGTCGAAGGAGTTGGCGATCATTGTTGTGAATATATGACTGGGGGTCGTGTGGTTGTTTTGGGACAAACAGGACGAAATTTTGCTGCCGGCATGAGTGGTGGTGTTGCTTATGTGTGGGATCCACGCGGGACTTTCGATTATTTCTGTAATATGGACATGGTGGAATTGTCTCTGCTCGAAGAAGCTGCTGCACGAAAAGAGTTACATGAACTGATACGGTTGCACTACCGTTATACCGGTTCTGCATTGGCCCGTATTATGTTAGACAATTGGCCTCGCTATGTAGAGGAATTCATTCAGGTAACCCCTATCGAATACAAGAAAGTACTGGCCGAAGAGCAAATGCGTAAATTACAACAGAAGATTGCTGAAGTACAGCGAGATTATTAATTCAATGTAAAATTCTGATAACAGATAAAATAACCGGAATTATGGGAAATCCGAAAGCATTTCTTACGGTCCCCCGGCAGGAAGCCGGGTATCGGCCGATACACGATAGAATCAATGATTATAGTGAAGTTGAACAAACATTAAACACAGGAGAACGTAAACTTCAGGCCAGCCGTTGTATGGATTGTGGCGTTCCGTTTTGTCATTGGGCATGTCCTTTGGGTAATCGTCCGCCGGAATTTCAAGATGCATTGAGTCAGGGTGCTTGGCGTAAAGCTTATGAGATATTGAGCCGAACCAATGACTTCCCCGAATTTACCGGGCGTATTTGTCCGGCATTATGTGAGAAATCTTGTGTTTTGAAATTGGCTATTGATGCACCGGTTACTATTCGTGAAGATGAATGTGCAATAATAGAAGCAGCTTTTCGTGAAGGTTATGTTGTGCCTGGTCGATATGAACGGAATGGAAAGTATGTTGCTGTCATTGGATCAGGGCCCACAGGACTGGCTGTAGCAAACCAGTTAAACAAGAAAGGCTATGATGTAACCGTTTTTGAACGTGAGGAACGGATTGGAGGCTTGCTTCGTTATGGTATTCCTAATTTTAAATTAGGTAAGTCGATTATTGATCGGCGGTTGGCTATTATGAAAACCGAGGGAGTGAATTTTCAGGTCGGAACAAAAATAGATTTGGAGCATCTGCCTCAAGGTTTTGATGCCTATGCGATATGTACCGGTACTCCGCAAGCACGTGATCTGGCTATTCCGGGCAGAGATCTGTCGGGAATACATTTTGCCATGGAGATGCTATCACAGCAGAATCGCATACTGGCCGGAGATATTGTTGATACTAAAGATAGAATAACAGCTCATGGAAAACAAGTTTTAGTTATCGGAGGCGGTGATACGGGTAGTGACTGTATAGGTACAGCGCATCGTCAAGGAGCTGTTTCTGTGACTCAAATTGAAATCATGCCCCAGCCACCAGTTGGTTACAATCCAGAAACACCTTGGCCTCAATGGCCGGTCGTGCTGAAAACTAGTTCAAGTCATGAAGAAGGATGTGTTCGTCGTTGGTCTCTGAACTCGAACAGATTTATCGGAAAGAATGGTCGGGTTACAGGAGTAGAAGTTGAAGAAGTAGAATGGATACCTGCATCTGACGGAGGACGTCCTACGATGAAACCGACAGGAAAAAAAGAGGTGATTCAGGCCGATCTTGTATTACTTGCAATGGGATTCTTACGTCCGCAATTGCCAGAATTACCACAAAATGCGGTTGTTGCCGGCGATGCTGCTACAGGTCCTTCATTGGTCGTGAAATGTATTGCTTCTGGAAGAAGTGCTGCTGAAAAGATTGATCAGATGTTATCTGTAAAAGGGTAAAGAAGTGTAGTCTTATTAAAATTATCGACAAAACATTATGTGTGGAATTGCTTGTATATTCAATATAAAACAACAGACGCCAGAGTTGAGACAAAAGGCGTTGGTTATGGCTAAAAGAATTCGTCATCGTGGTCCGGACTGGAGTGGGATCTATTGTGGGGGCTCCGCTATTTTGGCACATGAGCGTCTGTCTATCGTGGATCCTCAGAGTGGAGGTCAGCCTTTATATTCGCCAGATCACAGGCAAGTTTTGGCAGTAAATGGTGAGATTTACAATCATCGGGATATTCGGTCAGACTTTTCCGGACAATATGATTTTCAGACTGGTAGTGATTGTGAAGTCATTCTGGCGCTCTATCGTCGGTATGGAATCGATTTTATTGAAAAATTGAATGGCATTTTTGCTTTTGCCCTTTATGACGAGGAACGGAACGAGTTTCTGATTGCACGTGATCCGATCGGAGTCATTCCATTATATATTGGTAGAGACAAAGACGGTTTGGTTTATTGTGCGAGTGAATTGAAAGCACTTGAAGGTCTATGTGATGAATATGAACCCTTCTTGCCTGGGCACTATTATTGGAGTCGTGAGGGACGTATGCTTCCTTGGTATAAACGGGACTGGACGCAATACGAATCTGTTCGGGATAACTATACTGAACGGACAGATAATGCAACGCATACGTCTTCTTCACAAGCTATTGATAAAGAAGCATACCGGAAGCAGGTTACTGATATCCGCTGTGCTTTAGAAGCTGCTGTACGTCGACAGTTAATGAGTGATGTACCATACGGAGTTTTGCTTTCGGGAGGATTGGATTCATCAATTATTTCTGCCATTGCACAGACTTATGCTGACCGACGGGTTGAAACGGACGGTTTACAAGCTGCATGGTGGCCTCGCCTTCATTCTTTTGCGGTAGGTCTGAAGGGAGCACCGGATCTGGCTAAAGCACGCCTTGTAGCGGAACATATCGGTACGGTGCATCATGAAATCAACTATACGGTACAGGAAGGTCTCGATGCCATAAGAGATGTAATCTATTTTATTGAAACTTATGATGTTACAACAGTGCGCGCTTCTACTCCGATGTACCTTTTAGCCCGTGTGATTAAGTCTATGGGAATAAAAATGGTATTGAGCGGTGAAGGAGCAGATGAGATCTTTGGAGGATATCTTTATTTTCACAAAGCACCGACACCACAGGCTTTTCATGAAGAAACTGTCCGTAAGTTGTCCAAATTATATTTGTATGATTGCCTGCGTGCCAATAAAAGTTTGGCTGCATGGGGCGTTGAAGGACGTGTACCATTTTTAGATAAAGACTTTCTGGATGTAGCTATGCGTCTTAATCCTTCTGTCAAAATGTGTCCAGGTCAGGAGATCGAGAAGCGTGTATTGCGCGATGCTTTTGCCACACTCCTGCCCGATGCTGTGGCGTGGCGCCAAAAAGAACAATTCTCGGACGGAGTCGGTTATTCGTGGATCGATACATTGAAAGCTGTAACAGCAGCAGCGGTTAGTGACGAACAGATGGCTCATGCAGCAGAACGTTTTCCGATTAATCCGCCACAGAATAAGGAAGAATACTATTATCGGAGTATTTTTGAGGAACATTTCCCAAGCGATTCGGCAGCACGTTCTGTGCCCAGTATTCCTAGTGTGGCCTGTTCGACGGCTGAGGCTTTGGCCTGGGATGCTTCTTTTAAGAATGTCAATGATCCGAGTGGCCGTGCCGTAGCCGGTGTACATGAGGCTGCATACAAATAATACTGTCATTTGCGTCAAGTTTCTGAAGAATACGATTACTTGACAACAATTTCGTCTGTGAAAATCACGCCACCGTAAGTCGGGCTCGCTTCTGCCTGATAACGGATGAAACGTGTTGATACTTCTCCTTTCCAGGTGAATCTTTTAATGGTCAGCGTGTCGTCCCGAACAACCTGATGTTTCCAGGATGTAAGCGGGACGAACTCGTTGCCATTATTAGAGATACTGATTTTAATCTGTTCCGGCAAAAACACACCTGGTCCGCAAAGTTGCATAAAGTCGGCTTCGATACAGTGTATTGTATCTGTTTTCTCTAGATCAATAACAATATCAAGTCGTCGCGATGAAACAAATCCCTGCCAACGTCCATCGTTATAGTTCCATCCGCCTCTTAGTCCGTCAGTAAGTGTTCGCTCCCCTTCTGCCGGATATGTATGCCAATAAGGAGCCTTATATATAACAGGTTTTCCAAAAGCTTTATGTTTACATTGCTGGGCTGTTTCCGGGCGGTTACCATATTCTTTTGCTAGATCGAAAGGATTATATCCGGCATGACGCATATATTCGATTGCGTTCATGGCACGTTGATGAAAATCCGGCCATGATTTGATGTCGGGATTTGTCCATCCGGTTTCAGCCACGGCCAATGCCCGTGGGTAGAGCATGTATTCAGCATGTTCCGGTGTCGGAATATATTCTGTCCACAAATTGCCCTGGATGCCATAGATAAGATGATGCAAACTGTCGGGAAGTTCTTTGGGTATGGGATCATAATGATATACTTTTTCTAAAGGAAGATAACCTCCGATTGCTTCCGGCTGTGTGTTCGGTGCATCCTGATAGCTGTCCAGATAGCAATAGGCACCAGGAGTCATGATGGCACGATGTCCGCTTCGGACAGCAGCCAGACCACCTTCGGTTCCACGCCACGACATGACAGTGGCATTGGGTGCCAGTCCTCCGTCCAGAATTTCATCCCACCCCAATAAGTTCCTGCCATGGGCATTCAGAAAACGTTCTATGCGATGAATCAGATAGCTTTGCAATCCATCGACTCCATTCAGACCCTCTTCCCGAATACGTCTCTGACAAAGCAGACAGGTTTTCCAGGCTGTTTTTGGCGCTTCATCACCACCAATATGGATATATTCTGACGGGAATAAATCCATAATTTCCAGCAGAACTTCTTCTAGAAACCGGAATGTCTTTTCATTACCTATGCAAAAATCTGAAGGACCGTATGGCTGATGTGTACAAGATAATTCGGGATAAGCAGCAAGGACTTCTTCTGAATGAGAGGGCATTTCGATTTCTGGTATGATTGTTATAGCTCGCTTTTGGGCATATTCTACAAGTTCACGCACATCATTTTTTGTCAGATAGCCACCATAGGCTTCGCGGTGTGTTTCCGTTGAATAATATCGTTTTCCGTTCCACCAGTCCTTCCATTTAGCTTGTGTACGCCAGGCAGCCTGGCTGGTCAAACGTGGAAAATGTTCGATTTCAATGCGCCAGCCCGCTGCATCAGTAAGGTGCAGATGTAATCGGTTGATTTTGTATTGTGCCAGTAAATCGATTTGCTTTTTCAGAAAGTCCTTGCCATAAAAATGTCTGGATATGTCGAGCATAACTCCCCGATAAGCAAATCTGGGCTTGTCGAAAATCTCAACGGCAGGTAAGATCTGTCCATTCTCTGTATTCATAGCCATTTGAACCAAGGTTTGCATGCCATAGAACAAGCCGGACGCCTGACTTGCTTCCAGAAGTAGACTGTCTTGCGTAATTCGGAGATGGTATCCTTCTGTTGGTATATTCTGAGTCGGACAAATGATAAAACGTATATTATTTTTTTCTTTTTTCTTTCCAGAAATTTGTACCAGATGACGATACAGTGGTTTTTCTTTCTCTTCGACCATATAGGCCATAATTTGTTTCCGTATACTGTCTGCCATTTCAAGAATCATTCCGTTATCTTTTGTAAGAGAAAACGACCCTTGCAATAATGTGACCTGATTAGGTTGCGGAATAACAGGCAATTGTATGTGCTGTTGATATTTATTTTGTCCGGTAACATTGACGAAAAATAATTCAGCCAGAAAACAACCGATAACAATAGTTGTGCGTTTGATTTTCATGATATGGATTTATTTGTTTCCTGCAAATATATATAATTTAAGTTTAATTAAAATTATTCCTGTGATTAAACTATCAGAGATGATTATTTTTGTCCCGTTATTAATTATTAGACTATGAAACATAAATACCTGTCTACCCTTTTATGCATGGCTGCATTGAGTCCTGCCATGCCAGTACATGCTCAGGATGTTTCTGTTGATTACAAGAAGTATCCTGATTTTAGTTTTCAAATCAAACCTGATCCGGAATTAAGCAAGAGTGTAGTTAGCCGAACGAAGGCAAAAGAAACACGTCCTGCACGTGTGAACAATGCTGAGACTCCATACTTCCCTCCTGTATTCAATCAAGATGGTGGTTCTTGCGGTTCTGCATCACGTATTGGTTATATGTTCAATTATGAGATAAATGCATTCCGCGGTCTTGACGGATCACTTGAGGAGAACCAGTATCCGACCCATTTTACGTGGCTGCTGACCAATTCTAATTCCGGAAAGGAAGGTATGGCTGCAGCCAATGGTATTCCGAACGTTCCGACTTATGGAGGACGAACTTATTCCAAGCTTTTTGGAAACCAGGATACTGCCGATCCTGATTTTGGATGGATGCAGGGTTATGACAAATGGTATGCTGCCATGTGTAACCGTATCAGCCGTAATGCCAATTTTCCGTTGAGTGTTGAAAAAGAAGAAGGGCGTGAAGCTGTCAAGAATTGGATTTGGAATCATAATGGTGACACTGATTTTAAAGCCGGTGGTATTTGCGGTATCGGTGTTGCGAGTGGCGGAAATTGGCAGAGAATTCCGAAAACTGCAGCCAATGATGAAAATGGCGTAACGAATGAATATTATGTTCAGAATTGGGGAAAGACGGTCGATCATGCACTGACGATCGTTGGTTATGATGACCGTATAGAGTTTGACCTTGATGGTAATGGCATTGCCGGTGAAGCAGACAAAGATGAAATCGGTGCTTGGATTGTTGTGAATTCCTGGGGACAGGGTTGGTGTAACAAAGGTTTTATTTACTGTCCTTACAAGAATGCCATCAGCTGGGATAACAGTGATTCCTATTATTATCCGGAGGTTTATCATGTGCGCAAGAATTATCGTCCGCTGCGTACGTTTAAGATTACGATGGAATACAGCAAGCGAAGTGAAATCCAGATTAGTGCCGGTATATCAGAAAATCTTCAGGCCGATGCTCCGGAAAAAACCGTTGCGTTTGAACATTTCAAGTATGCCGGTGATGGAAATAATGATGGGATTGATGCAGAAGTACCTATGCTCGGACGTTGGGCAGACGGGATGCATTATGAACCGATGGAATTCGGATATGATGTGACAGATCTTTCTGCTGCGTTCGACACGCGTAAACCATTGAAATATTTCCTGGTAATTGAGTCAAAAAATACAGCAAGTGGAAATGGTAAGATTCATAATTGTTCTCTTATAGATTATGAGTTTGATCAAAAAGGAATTGAGTTTCCGTTTGATATAGATGCAGACGGTGTAACTGTCCGGAATCAAGGTAATAAAACGATTGTTTCAGTAATTGTACCTGGTGAATCGTTTAATATGCCGCGAAATTTGGTTCTTCAGGAAAATACATTGAGTTGGAATGAGCCGGTAGAGTCTGCGTATACACTTAAAGGTTATCGTGTGTTCAAAGATGGAACCGCATTAACTGATGTAGATCAGAACACGCGCAACTACTCTATCGCTGAATCCGGTTCGGGTATTTATCAGGTGGCTGCCTTGTATGATTTTAATGGTGAAACAATTCTGTCTTCGCTGACAGAAGCTCCAACAATTGCTTATTCGGGTGAAAATCCAGAAACGAATTACGTTCGTTCATTCTCTAATTCCGGATTTAATATAGAAGGTGTTTTCACAAATAAGTATAATGAGGCGACTGTTGAATATTGGATCAAACCAGAACGTGTATTCAACTGGAACCAGCAGATTGGTCCGGGTTGGGGTAATTTTATGATTCATACAACCAATGCCGGTGAACTGGTTGTAGGCTGGAGTACGGGAACCAACCGCATCACGAGTCCAACCGGTATGCTCCAACCGGGAAAATGGGCGCATATAGCCGTAACGGTCAGCAACAATACGATGACAGCATACATTAATGGCCAGGAGGTCGGAACCATAACAACCGGCTATTCCGGTCTGGGCGGATTCGGTGATTTGTCTGTCGGAGTAAATAATGCGAGTGGTATCAGTGGACAAATGGATGAGTTCCGTATCTGGAGCACGGCAAGAAGCCAGCGTGAAATCCAGAATTATATGTATGCCGAGATTCAGGAACCGGCGAATATGCCCGGATTGCTGACCGAGGTTAAAATGAGTGAATCAGAAGGCCTGACCGATGCGACTGGTCATTATCAGATCAGCTGTTTCGGATCCCAGACGCAGCAGACTGATAATTCTTTGCTTCAGGATAACCGCCAGTTGCAGGCTGAGTTCTCACTTCCTGCTGGTCCATATTACGTAGGAAGTGCTGTGCAGCTTACGAATCAGTGTTCTGGTAATGCCGTGGCCTGGAAATGGGATATTACCGGGGCAACTGAAAAAGTTATTGAAACAGAAAATCCGTCTGTAGTCTTTAATGAGGCCGGCGAACAGACTATTACGCTTACGGTTACTGATACACAGGGTAAGACAGTTCAAACCAATAAGAAAATCACCGTTGAGCAGCAGGCCGAACCTGTAGCTGATTTCAAGCAGAGCGCATCTTCTGTACCTGTCGGAGAGCACATCAGTTTCATTAATGAAAGTACACCTATTGATGGTTGCCGTTATGAATGGTCGATGCCGGGTGCCGATGTGGAAACAGCTACAACACGCAATGCAGCAGCTACTTATTCTAACCCGGGTACCTATGAAGTAACTCTGACGGTAACCAATGCACAAGGTTCCAGCCAGACTACGCAAACAGTACATATTACGGAAATCGCCCCACAAGTAGATTTCAGTATCAGTCCGGAGATTGTATTTGTCGGTGACAAAACACAACTGACCGATGAAAGCAAGCAGATGCCAACTTCATGGAAATGGGAAGTTAGCAATGAGACACATACGATTCTCGTACACAATCAGAATGAATCCGTTACAATGAAGTATCCGGGCGTTTATGATGTGAGTCTGACTGCTGCCAACGAACAAGGAAGTAATCGTTCTGAGAAGAAACGGGCCATTATTGTTTGCAATGAGGACGGTAAGAATGGTCTGAACTTTACAGGAGGTACGGAACATGTCAGTCTGATCAGTCCGATTAAGGAAAATGGTTCTGAATTCACCGTTGAATGGTGGATGTATGCAAAGGCAAATGCCAAGACCCGTAATCATGGTATTGGAGGAGATCAGAACGGATTCCTGATCGAGACCGGATCCGATGGTGCTTTAACCGTTTATGTGGCCAATAATAAGGTTAGTACTGCAGCCGGATGTGTTTCTTTGTCTGAGTGGCATCATTATGCCGTTGTTTTCAATAGTGGCTCTATCAGCATATTGAAAGACGGTAAGATTGTAGCCAGCGGTAATGTTACTGCTCAGGTTTGTCCAGGATTCTCCAGTGATTTCCGTATTGGTGGATCAGAAGCACCGATGAATGCTGTTATTGATGAATTCCGGGTATGGAACAAAGCACTGACTCCTTCCGTACTTGTCGGTTATGCTAATCAGACGATCAGTGATGTTGCTGATGCAGAACAAAGTCATAAACTTAGTGTTTACTATCAGTTTAATCAGAGTTCAGGCGATGTCATAGATGCAACTTCAAATCAGAATATAGGTATGCGCAACGGATTTGGTCCGGAAGGTGATGCCTGGAGTTCATCTAAGGGAATCTTCTGTCTGAATACGGCAAAACGGACGAACATAACTGCGCAATATTTGAAGAATATTTCTATGCCATTCCGTGCTTCAGGTGGTACGGTCAATACCGCCAATACAACTCGTTTCCTGAAACTAAGCCAGAACACGTCTGATTCTCCATGGATTTTGGAAAATACCGTTAATACAGAAAATGCTGTAACCGGTTTCCATGTAGATAAGAATAAAGGCAGTGCGCTGACCATGACCACATCGTGGGATGGATTCGCAAGCAGTATTAGTGATCACAAGGCTTATCAGACCATCAAGTTGCCAGCCGGATACTATGTATTTGGAGTTAATTCCTATGCAGAATTTGCTGCCGACGGTTCATATTTAGTTGCTGCAGCCGGTAAGGGACTTCCGAACACTCAGAAGTTGGAAAGCGAATCGCTGGGTTATAACAGTCTTAGTGAGAAGGAAATGGAATTTGGTGTTTCAGCGGAAAGTGAGGTTTCACTGGGTCTGTTGATTAACATGAGTGGTAGCAGTTGTTTGACTTTGAAAGATCTTTATCTGGAAGAAAAAATCTTCGAAGAATATGGGGTACCATCTTCTGTTGATCAGCCGGAAACCGCTTTAAACGGCCAGGAGCAGGATATCTTGATTCGGACAGATGGCAGTAAGCTGATCTTGACAACGCGTCGTAATCAGCGTGTTGTGATTGCAGATGTTTCCGGTGCTGTCCTTTTCAACGGTTCTGTTTGCGGTACACGTGAATTCTCATTGCAAAGAGGATTTTATATTGTTAATGGAAAGAAAATCATGATTGCCCAATAACGTATTTCCTGAATTGATTTTATGAGTGAGCCGTATTCTGAATGATCATCAGAGTACGGCTCATTTTTTTCGGGATATTGTTTTGACCTGTTTTATATATGATTAATTTTGTAGCAGACCTATAGAAAATCAAATAAAAAACTTAATCAGCTATGATTTTAAAACATCTTGGAATAGGATTGCTTGTCTGTTTTGGCAGTTATACCATGCATCTTGATGCAGCTCAGGATATTGAACGCAATGAGTTTGAAATCTTGATGCAGAAAATACGTCAGGACTTTGCCTGCAATCCGGAAATAGACAATGCGTTGGACCGATATAATGAGAAGGATGGTTCTTTTACTGACGTTGACTATTCCAGTATTCAACGCACACACTGGCCTCCTTTAGTTCATGTGGAACGGATTTCCGATTTTGTTTTTGCTTACACAAATCCTGAAAATAAATATTATCAGGATTCTACGCTTTACAAAAAAATCGAGAAAGGTCTGGATTTCTGGCATGAACGTAATCCATGGTGCCATAACTGGTGGTACAACCAGATTGCTGAGCCACAAAAATTAGGTGTCTTGTTAATTCAAATGAGAGCTGCCTCCAGGAAGTTACCATTAGAACTTGAAAAAAGAATTCTAGACCGTATCCGAACCGATGGCGGTGATCCTGCAAAATGGACCGGAGCAAACCGTACGGATATTGCTTTGCATTGGATTTATCGTGCCTGTTTGACCGAGGATACTCAAACTCTGAATTATGCGATGGAACAGGTATATAGCCCGATTGTCTATACAACAAAAGAAGGATTTCAACATGATAATAGTAATTTTCAGCATGGTCCTCAGTTATATATCGGTGGTTATGGAGACGAAATACTTAAAGGCGTCACTCAAGTAGCCGTTTATGCACAAGGTACACGCTTTGCCATTCCTGAGGAAAAACTGCAGTTGATCAGTAAGTTCATGCGTGAGACGTATTATCCGGCAATACGGGGAAAACGTATGCTTTTTGGAGTTATGGGCAGAAGCGTCAGCCGTCCGGGTGCTCCCGACAAATCACATACAGCATTGTTTGCTGAACGTATGAAAATTCTTGATGAAAAGCATGCTCGTGAATATCAGGAAATCATCGACCGGCTCGAAGGACGTCAATCTGCAGATTATGCCTTAAAACCGATGCATACACACTATTTCCGTGGCGATTATACCTTGCATGTCCGCCCAGAATATACATTTGATGTCCGTATGGTATCAAACCGTACGATGCGGTGCGAATATGGTAATGGTGAGAATCTGAAAACATATTATGTTTCCGACGGATCTACAAATATAGTTCAGAGCGGAACAGAATATAGTGATATCTTTCCTGTTTGGAATTGGGCTCGTATTCCCGGTACGACTGCTCCTCAGCAGAAAACAATACCCAAAGCAGCCAGTGATTGGCAAACCCGAGGTACATCAACTTTTGCTGGAGGCGTATCGGATTCTCTGTATGGTGTGTCCGTATATAAATATACAGACAATTATCAGGAGATCAAGACAGGGGCAAGTAAAGCGTGGTTCTTTTTTGACGACGAGGTCGTTTGTTTGGGAGCAGGTATTTCCTCTCAGGCATCGGAGCAGGTTTATACAACAATTAATCAGACTCTCCTGGCAGAAGATCCTGTAACTGTTTCTTTCAACGGGAAACCGGAAAGTCTGTCACGTGGTGAAGAAACACTTTATAAAAATCCCGATTGGGTTTTGCATGGTGGAATTGGTTATGTTTTCCCGCAAGGTGGAAATATTCTGGTCTGTAGCGAACCGCAAATTGGAACATGGTTTGAAATCAATAACAGTATAGCCAATAAATCCGAAATTAAAAAGGATGTGTTTACGTTAGCTTTCAATCATGGCGAAAAACCTTATCAGGCTAATTATGCTTATTTGGTTGTTCCCAATAAGCGGACAAAAAAGGAGTTACGTAAATACCTTAAAAAGGAAAATATAACGATAGCAGCGAATGATACGGATATGCAGGTGGTAAAGCATAACAGTCTGGACATCTGCCAGATGGTGTTCTACAAACCTGAGAAGTTTCAGGATCGGTCGTTATGTATCGAGGTGAGTCGGCCTTGTGCCGTTCTTCTGAAGAAAGAACGTAAAGGACGCTACAGACTCCATGTTGCCGATCCGGGGCAAACAGGAAAGAACATAGAGCTGAAGATTTCAACTAAGAAAAGAAGCTGGCAGATTACTTTTATTCCAGACAAGGATCCCTATGCTGGAGCAACAAAAGCATTCACATTGGAATAAATTCAGGATGTCATTAAAATGAAGAGCCGCTCCCTGCATCTCGCAGGAAGCGGCTCACATACTATAAACTATTTGGCAGATAGTTATAATTACTCTATATTTTAATGAGCAAGTTTTCCTCAATTTTAGTCGAAAATAATTCTAGACGGATACCACAATGTGGTTTGGTCGCCATAAACAATACGTTCCTGCTTTTCGCCTTCTGGAGTAACAATATCGATTGCAAACGAACGGTAGTCTGGTGTGCTGACCAAATACAAATTACCGGTTTCTGGATTTACGTGTATGCCACTTCCATATAAGAAGTCGTTTGCTCCTTCTAATGTGTATATGTTCTTAACAGAGCCGTTGTCAATGTCGTAAGCACTGATTGTATTGGCAAGCCATCCGTTGTATGAACCGAAGTAAAGCATATTCTTTCCTTTTGCTGCAGTCAGACCAGTTGGTGTATAAGCCCATTCGTTATAGTTAACCTTATATCCGGAAGGTAATGCAATCTGCTCTGCCTCAGTTGGATTTGAGGCAACAAAGCGTATCAATGTTGAATCATCTGCGGCCCATACATCTCCTGCCTCAGTCTTGGTAAATCCTGTTTTTGCTGCAGCAACAGCCTGGTTTACCAAAGCTAGATCCGTTGTCTTATATACATTAATTGAATCGCTGACAATCATATACATATAATCACCGTTTACGAACGCATCAGTTGTATTTGAGTTCGTCAGTGTATCTACAATTGCTTTCTGATTCAAATCGACAATAAATGCACCGCGTGTTGTTGTTAGAACTGCTTTGTTGTCAGGTATTAGACAAATGCTTTGTCCTTGTCCCCCACTGATCAAATCGCGTGAATCAATAACCGTTTCAGCAGTCCAGTCCTGCATGTTAATTTTAGAAAGAACCGGTGCATTTTTTGTCACCATATACATTGCGCCATTGCTAACTGCTGCAGTAGTTCCCGTTTGGCCGAAAGTGTAATCAACTTGAGCTGAGAATTCATCGAAAGAATTAAATGCCCAGCTGTTGTTTTTATAATAGTTGAAACTAGCCGGATTAGGGTAGGCTCCTTCATTGATCACGTAAAATCCTCCGAAAACTTTACGTACTTCAATTTCGATTGTCTGTGTAGCCAGTCCGGCTATATTGGCAGCTGTAAAGCTTAAATTAAACTTACCGGTTTCATTTGCAATGAAAGTATAAGAGCTGGATGCTCCCACAGAATCTCCGTCGAGTGTCCACAAATAGGAAACTCCTTCAGTAGTGCTTAATTGCGGAGTGATATTCAAAGTGTCATTCAATTGAATGATGTTTTCAGCATCAACTCCCATAGTGATAATTTTCGGCATCGGAGTAGTGTCTGATGTCTCTTCCGTACATGATGTAAATACAACGGGCATTGCCAACGCTGCAGCCATAAAATAAATTACTTGTTTTTTCATTTCTTCTCCTTAAACTTTTATGTTAGAATAATTTTGATTTCCACGGTAAGTGCATGATTACCACATCGTGAAACAAGGTGACGGAGAATTACGGAAAGGGACAGACATCGTTCTGTGTCCGCACTGGAATTCTCACGCTTTTTCCTCGAAAGCGGTGAAAATGCACGTATGGCAGGTCTTCTGACTTATTCCGACAATGAACGCCTTCCCGAAATCTTTGCCATTTCAGTGGCTTTATTGTTCATCGTCCCTAATGGAACTTACAGCAGCGGGACTGTTCAGGATTTTCACCTGATTCCCTTTTAATCCGTCTTTCTGCAAAATGAAATAACGGAACCAATACGGTTGCAAAGATACAAAGTTTCTTTAAATGGACATAAAAAATGCGATTTTTTTAAACACATTTAATCCCTATCTGTTGGCATTCAACAACGGATAGGGATTAAATAATAATTACTCCTTAATTATTTTAGAAGCGACATTTCAAATCGATTCCCACTTGCAAAGGACGTCCGGTTTGTTCGAATCCACGATCCATCGTTTCGAAATAGATGGTCTGGTATTTGGTGTTTAGGGCATTGTTGATCCACAATCCGATCTGTCCGTTTCCTTTATTCAAATTGATACGTCCGTTTAATGTACCATAGACAGCCTGGCTGACTTCGTTGCTTTCCGTCCAATAGATACGTCCGGCACCGCGATAGTTGGCATTAATGGTAATGTTGTCCAGCAGCTTGCTGTTTTTCAGAGGTATTCTGTATTGTGCACCGACTCCGAACGTGTGTTTCGGAACAAACGGTACGTATTTGCCGTTGTAGTTCACTTCGTCACTCACCACGTAGTCCGTGAACGTTGCGTGTGTGAAACCGTAATTGGCATTCACGCCGAATGCGTCAGTTATCTGTGCATTTACAGCGGCTTCAGCTCCCAGGCTTCTGCTCTTACCGGCATTTACCGTGACACGTCCCAGACCGCTTTGGGCAAAGCGTGAGATCTGTTGGTCGTGCGTATCCATATAAAATGCTGCCAGGTCGGTTTGCAGTTTTCCGTCGCAAAGCGTCAGATGAGCACCTACTTCGTAATTCCAGGAATATTCGGGCTTATACAGTGTGGTTTCTTGAATATTAAATTCATAATGAGGAATTTTGTCACCTCCCATCTGTGAAACCATGCCATGAGTTTTTTCATCTAAAACAGCAATCATTCCATTTATCATTTCGCCTTGTACAATTTCAGAGAACATTTGGATATTGTACCCGCCCGAACGATAACCTTTAGAGACTGATGCATATAGATTATTTTTTTTGTCAAAATTGTACTGTAAAGCAAACTTAGGCAATAATTGAATATAGTCATGGCTGATATTACCGTTGACCTTAGGCGAAGAGTTCAATCCTTTAAAAGGCATTGGCATGACAGCTATCGTATAATCAAAATTGATATTGGCGTTAGAGTTATAATCCAACCAATATTTTTCGTATTCCATCCTTAAACCTGCCGTAAGAGAAAGGCCTTCAATGATAACATCGTTTATTGTTGTTTGGTGATACACTCCAGTACTGAGCATTGGAGACTTGAAGTTCCCACCTATTAACAAATTATTGTCTGTTATATCAAGGTTCATGTCTGGCATCATAGGTTTCTCTTCCTTGATTTTTTTAAATATATCATTCACATTGCCTTCAATTAAAGAAGATACACCATCCTCACGGAACGTAACTGGAGCCTCAGTTTTCAGATCCTGATAGAAACCACTCACCCCTGTAGTCCATTGCCAGCGTCGGCCCGGTTTGGATTTCAGCACCAGTTCTTCGCTGATTGTTTTAGAATCCTGTTTCTGAACCATCGTATAGATGTCCTTTTCCGTGAAATCCTGATCCAGATCCATCTGGTCTTTCAGATATTGGAATCCGGTGACACTGTTCAGGATAAAATTCCCGGCCTGATGCTCCAGATTCAATCCGGTGTTCAACAGATTTCGTTTGTAGCCGCTTTTGTGGTTATAGGAGATTTTTTCGATATAATCTTTCCGGTCCTCTTCTCCCTCCGTTATTCCTGTGTATGCATAGGGGTAACCGCCTTGATTCAGATATTCATAGTTCAGCGTGAAATCCAGTTTCAGATGATCGTTGGGTAAGAAAATGGCCCGGAATCTTCCTCCGGCTTCACTGCCCTCCTCTACTTTTTCATTGTTGCGTGCCGTATTTTCATAGAATCCGCCATCATATTCATAGAAAAAGTTTGCTGAGAAAGCAAATTTATTGGAAATCCGGTGGTAATGACTTACCGATGCTTTATAATTATTGTAAGTGGCGGCGCTGAGACTAACGTCTGTCCCCTGATAAGTAAACGGTGATTTTGTGTATACACGAATCAATCCACCCATTGTGTTTCGGCCATAAAGTGTACCTTGTGGTCCGCGAAGAATGTCGATACGCTCGATGTCGGAATAATTAAAATCGAATGCCGATTTGTCGATAAAAGGAATGTTGTCGACGTAAAGTCCCACGGCAGGCGTATTGATGCGCGAACCGATACCACGCACGTAAACCGAAGTGGTCAGTTTAGACCCATAATCCGGGATAAATAAGTTTGGTACCAAGCCGTTCATTGTCTTCACCGAACTGATTCCTTTGTTGCGCATGTCGTCTTGCGAAAACGAAGTGGCCGACAAAGGTTGCTGACGCAACCGGTTATTTTCCTTCGGTGTGGCAATGATTACCAATTCTTCAATGTCAATCAGGCGGGTTGAGTCGGCCTGCAGAATTTCCTGTTCACTGTTTCCGGTAGTATGTACCCCGGCTGTTAGCGTAGAAACGGCCATAGTTGCTGCTATGGCCGCCAATGGTTTCAATGTGTTATGTTTCTTCATCCTACGTTTATGTGTTGTTTGTTTTCTGCTGCAAAGTAATCACAAAAACGCAGAACCGACAATCCTTATTTTTTAGGATTTTTGCATGATTTGGTCTTTTATTTTATTTGTTTGACTGTGTTTGTTGCCGGATCTTCAATTTTTTCCATTCTTTTGACCAGTGTCCGCACCATTTTTTTCTTGATTTTCGGTTCTGATGCAGCAATATTGTTCATCTGGAAAGGATCGATGTTTCTGTCAAACAGATATTCGGCTGTGATTTTTCCGTCCTTGAAATATACGGCATAGGTGTATCGCTCATTTCTTATTCCCCGGGCTCCGGTAGTGAGATTCTTTCCGGTCTTGTTCACGGCACTATATTGCATGTATAGCTGGCTGTCAGGCATATTTCTTCGGCTGCCCTGTATTTGTTTGCTCAGGTCGCGCGTCTGAACGCTTTCGGGGATGCTTTCCCGAAGTCCCATCATGGAAAGTATCGTCGGACAGAAATCTTCCAGCGAAATGAGCAGTTCGTTGTCCTGTCTTGGTTTCAGCTTGTCGCCGTAAGCAATCAGGAAAGGCACGCGCATAGCTTCTTCGTAGAAAATATTCTTTCCGATGTTCTCGTGCATGCCCATGCTGTCTCCATGATCCGATACAAACACGACAATCGTGTTGTCATAAAGTCCCGCGGCCTTCAGGGCGTCGATAATTCGTCCGAACTGTTCGTCTACCCCCGTGATGCAGGCATAATAGTTGGCAATACTGTTTTTGAACAGGTTCACATATTTTTTTTCCGCCGATTTCAGATGTGGCTTCGAAGCCACAATAGAATCAACATTCAGGTTACGATACATTTTCTTATACCGTTCCGGAACGAGTTCATAACCCGTATGCGGCGGATTCATGGATACCATCAGGGTGAATGGTTCCTTTTTGTTTTTCATGCTGTCCAGATATTGAATAGCCAAATCGGTTTCGTATTCCGGTCCCCATTGGTCTACATAATAGAATTCATTCCTTCCGGCATCTCTGCTCCAATACAACGGCCGCAAGTGCTGGTCGTAAGTACCGTAAGCTGTCCAATAGTCGAATCCATGTCGTCTTTCCGGCGGGCACCATTCATTCCAGGCCATCGCTCCCCTATTGTTTGCGCAGTCGACAAATGGTTCTACCGGTTTGTCCAGATGCCATTTGCCGATATAAGCCGTGTGGTAGCCTTCGTCTTTCAAAATGTCCGACCAGCACGTTAAGTCTTGTCGCAATTCCACATCCTGAGTCGCAGAATGCGACTGGCAATTGGTCAGCACACCGTTGCGATGCGGATAAGCTCCCGAAAGAAACATGCCGCGTGCCGGTGACGACACCGGATAGCCGCTGACGGCCTGATTGAGCACGACAGCCTGACTGGCAAACTGATCAAGATTGGGAGTCATAACCGCTTCCTTTCCGCGGAAACCAAATGCATCTCCGCGAAACTGATCGGCCATGACAATCAGTAAATTGGGGCGCCGGTCTGTTTTGTTTTCAGCTGCTATCTGTAGCGGACATACGGTTGGAAGACACAAAGAGAACAATAGGATTTTTTTCATGATGGGTTAGATTGGTTTTTATGTTTGGCTGTAAAATTAGGAAGAAATCTTGGATACTCCAAATGGGTACGTAAGTAGCTATTTTTGTACTTCACGAACTCGTATATCTGAGTTGCCCATCTGGTGGCGATGAGTTGGGCAACTCATGCTCATCAGATGGGCAACTATAATTGTGAACACTTTCAAAAGGTTGAAAATGCTCTTCAGATGAAACAACGCCTTTTTCAACGATAAAATCCATAATCAGATTTACAATCAGTTTACGGTTTATCTGTGCCCAATGCTGGCAGATACACATATCATGCAGATAGTCTTCCCGAAACTGACCTTCCAAATAACATAAATCCTGTGGTATAGTCAGTTTGCGGGTCTTAAATGAGTTGTGAAGATTTCTAATGACATCCTGTAATTCACTTTTTCGTCCAGCTAGTTTGTATTCTGCAATTATACGATTTTTTTCTTCCATCAGCTTATCCCAGCCGAACTGACATTTTATAGCCAATTTCTGATAAATATCTGCCACCTGCTTCCCTAAATTGCGGCTTCCAGTATGCACAACAAGGTAATAAAGGTCGGATTCATCTTTGTCCAGTTCTATAAAATGATTTCCACCACCAAGCGAACCTATGGATTTATATAACCTGCGAACTTCTTTCAGTTCACGATAACAACGTAACTGCAATATCAATTGTTTTGCATTCTGATACAGTTCTGAATATTTTTGTGGCAATGCCAGATAGTTTTCATCCCTAAAGTCACGTCCTGAAGGAATAGTACTGAGGATATATTCATTAAGAGCGTGGAAGTCTATAGGATTGCAGCAAGAAAATGGCTGTACAATCATACCACATCCTATATCTACTCCCACTATATTAGGAATCACCTTGTCACCCAGGTCCCCTGTGAAACCTATCACACATCCTGCTCCGGCATGAACATCCGGCATAATGCGAATTTTACAATCACTGAATACATCTATAGACAGCAACTGCTTGATTTGGTCAAGAGCTGTATCTTCTATATTTTCTGTAAATATCTTTACATCATATCCTTCTATCGTCTTCATAAGATTATCTTTAATTACATTTGGTAAATATATCGATTCTGAATATGTTTTTCTCCATATCCGAGTTATGAATCATCGTCCATTTTGTCTGAGTGCCTTTTGTCAGTTTATTCATAATATCATCAGATACAATCATATCCAGGAATTTGCGAACTATATCCTCATCGGAATCTCTATTATAATGAATTGCCACAATCAAATTGGATATATCATCTAAAGTGTGATATTTCGTTGGAAGATGCTTCAGCATGTCATTCAATTCTTCATCCAGATAATCAATATTTCCTGACAATGTAAAGAAGTCTATAAACTTTGTATCAGAGTAGTATCTCAAGAAACTTCTGACATCATTAAAATCGAAACAAATAATACTGGGTTTCACTATCAGATTTATAAATGAGTTTACAAAACTCATTATTTTTTTATCGGCTTCATTATATAAATCTGAAATAGTGCTGCAGGACAAAGCATCATAGTCCACAACAAAAATACCATCTGCTAATTTTTCTATCTCGTCAAGAAGCCGTAAAGCACTATCTCTCTTCTCTAGTCCCTCGGATGGGTGAGGTAATGTGACAACAAGTAATTTTACCTTTATTTGCATGTCAACGACTTTTTGAAGAAAAACTCTTATACAGCCTTCTCCTGTACCTCCACCAAGACATACTATAAAGCAGGACAGTATTTTATCGGTAATAATTTTCTCCAGGCTTGGCAATATTTTCTGACACTCTGATTCTGCAAGATTTCTGTTTTTTCCACTGCCTAATCCATCTGCTCCTATCAGGTATTTATGCGGTAATGACAGCTTTTCCATTTCTTTTCTGTTCATACCAAACACATTTAACTCTGTATCCGGTAACTCATAAACCTGCATTTTGTTCACTATTCTGCTAGCTCCACCACCAATACCAATTATCGAAATAGACGATTTTTTTAATTGAAAATCAAATGGGAATTCTAAATATTTATCCTCCATAAGCACTTTTCTTTATTATATCATACACAATAAATATCCTTCTTCTTAAAACAAAAAAAACTGGTAACAACATAAATACCAGAAAAACTATACATAGACAACAGTGCGTTGAAACACTGAAAATCCAGAAATATCAGGATATACCAATATACTGCGTAAAGGTTTCATTATTATAATATTTAACAATCAGGTCAGGAACAGGAAAATCCAGTCTTGGCATCAGTTTGAGATGCCAAGACAAAGACAAAAGCTAAGTCAAAGACAGGGTAATTCATATCTATCCCCGTCTTTACTAATCCAATTTTCTAAAATCAAAATCATTCTTACTGCAACATGCCTTCTGATAATCAAACCCATACAGACGCATATATGCTTCCTTAATCTCCTTGGCACCGTTATAAAACGGATCGGTTGTGTGCTGTTGTGTAGTAACTGTTATTTCCATTTCAGGAGTCAGCACTGTTCCATTTGTTTTCTTTACTCTCTTTGGAGTTACTCTAAATACTTTTGACATAATACATTAAGTTTAAAGGTTATATATCTTATTCATTTTTTATACAGACAAATATATGGATGTCAATATGCCAAATTGAGGAATAGCAAGAAAAAATTAATATTATCTATATTAATCTCAGTTTTGATTGAATATCAGCTTCCGATTCTCATTTGACATTTCTTCTGTACCGCCATAATATGTAATTTCCCATAACAACCCCGCTGTAAGTTCTTTGGATGTTATCGAAACATCTTCATCAAAGACTATTTCCATTCCTAAAATTTCTTCCCATGAAGGATAGTCTGCCACAGGGCAAATACGACTATGATCTGTTCTGGAATAAACCGAACAATTCATATCAATCATGGGACTGCGTCTTTCCCATCGGCTAACCAACAGTATATAATATTCTGAAGGTTTCACATTTAATGATTGAATGCCATGATATATTTTCTTCCACCCATCTTTATCTAAATGTTCTGCCGACTTAGGAGCATTGATTTTCCACAGTTCCATGAAATCAGGAAATATATCTTCAAAACCGTACTGTTCAAGTAAACATTTGAAATTCATTTCTACACTATCTTTTGTTTGTCGCAAATCTATTAATAGTATTATGCCAAATTGAAGCATAAATATTTTTTTATTTGTTATCCCTCAATATGGCATAGTCTATAATATTATTTTGCATCAGTTTAATTGTGAGAGTATTTTTTGTCATATATAGTTTTCAAAGTTTTAAAATTCACATATATAATAATCTGAAGGTTTCGCGTTTAATAATTGGATGCCATGATATATTTTCTCCCATCCATCTTTATCTAACCATTCTGCCGACTTAGGAGCATTGATTTTCCACAGTTCCATGAAATCAGAAAACATATCTTCAAAACCGTACTGTTCAAGCAAACACATATAACATTCCACTGCTTTAGGCACACCATAAAACTTTATGCCTTCAATGTTGATACCTGAGTTACAGAGATTGTGACAATTATTATCTAATCCTGATAATTCGGTTCCATACAGGCAATCGTCATGATTTCCGGCTATGAAGATTTTGTGACGGTAAGGCAGGTCGCAGAACCAATTGATAAAGTCAAACACCTCTTGTTCTGTACCTGCCATGGTGAAGTCGCCAGAATGGATAATCACGTCAGCATCGGGCAACTTGCTGAGCCGCCGATGCTGACCGTGGATATCAGAGAGGTGGAGGATAGAAATCATTATTCAGATTGAATGTTTATTGTAACTCATTAGATGCGAACTCCACTAATTCTTTTAATTCATTTATTATTGTACTATTATCCGTGTCTATGCTAATTTCTTTGCAGATATGCCACCACGGATTATCCTCATACAGCTCGTACGTTTCGTATCTTTTCAACTTTTGCAGTTGCGCCTCTGTCACTATCCCTGATCGTTCTGCTGTTTGGGGTAACCGTCTCAGTCCTATTTCTATTTGATCACCAATGCTTCCATCTTGATATAGTACTATCGTAAAAGCTGTATAATAATTGTTTTTGGTGATGCAACCGCATGACATCCAATTTTTGGTCCAGTCATCAATATTTTCTTGAGGATGTTCCATATTACCATAAAGATAGTATATACCTGCTGTAAAACCTTCCTTTACCAATATTTTGCGAATAGTCGTCATTCTCTCATTACGGTTCTTTGTTCCTCCTTTTTCGGTGAAAGTAATTCCTCCCACTCTAAAATCTACCGGCTTAAGCAAAGCATATACTTCATTGTAGATCTTGCACATACGTGTGAAAGTTTTTTCTGCGAAGTGCTGTGCTTGCTCTGCTTTGTCATTTAACATTGCATTAAATAGTTTGCAGAAATCGGATATCTGCTCATCGGTCAACAGGCCTGCAGGATTCTCTTTATACTCCTCCCAGTTTGCTTCATTACTTTTTGCCCTATTCACCCAAAATGGTATAGCAGCCATGTTCCCATTGTTGTCTTTCCAGGCTTCGCAATAATCGGTGTATGCCTGTCTATGACTTCTATATCTGTGTATCCAGTCTTGGGGTATAATATGGTCGAAATCCCACGGTCTGTTTTTGTCTTCCCACAGATCTTGCCGTGCCGGGTCGTAATTAGGGAATTTCTCACACATATATTCCCGTTGCGCATAGAGTAGTATTTCTCTGTTGTACGAAACGGTTTCCCACAGCGGCCACCACGGCATACTGCTGCGTCCATTTCCATTAGGTCGCCAGTTTTTATCACCCTCTATTGTAAACAAGCCTCTAAATGCTTCTGGCGATAACAAGGGGATAATCGTCCCTTTCACACACGACACCAACAACACTCGCTTTATAATGGTTCTCCATTCGTTTAGCGGATTGTTTGCCACAGCCTTGTATATACTATTTGCCACACCAAACTTATCGCCTACCATCCAGTGAAGGTAGTAAGCCGTTGCTCGAAGTAGTGCCTCTTCCTTTAACGTCGGATTTATCAGCCCCTCTTCTTTCCACTTGGCAAATACCATTAGCAACAGATAAACTTCGGGTGACTTACGAGCAATTGTGGTTCTTAAAACTTTAGGAATCCTATCATGATTTGTCAACCATTGGTCTACTGAAGACATTATGCTGCTCATTGCAGAGTCATTTCTACCGGTACGGTACAGACCGTATATCGCGGTACGTATGTTACCATCACTCGCCAATTTTCTAATTTTCGCCACAGATGGTGCTCGCTCAAGTCCCTTGTCTGTAGTAGAGAGTATGAGTTGAAAAGCCAATGATATCAGTGTATGCGGAGGCATATAGAGTGTTGCCAACCTATCGTTCTCTTTCGTCAGTTCTGGCCAATAAGCCTTTACTGCTGAGTACATTAACTCGTTTTGGGTGATCGGTGTACCACCGGTGCCGATGCGATTAAAAAGTATTTCTATGTCCAAGAGTGCTCCGGCTTCGTCATTTTCTTCGCTTTCATAGTCGATGGTCTCTTGGAGTATGTTAATGGTCGGAACCTTATAGTGCGACAGACTTTTAAACGCTTCATAGTACTTGACTATCAAGCCACCATTTATTTCATCCACTTTTTTAAGCTTGAACGTTCGGGATACTTTATTCTCTTCTATTTTATCCATGATGCATTTCACAAAACAATCTTTGTCCTCACAATGCTCCTCACCTGCAACTATCATCCAGCATAGAGGGATGGGTAATCCCGATTCTATAGGATAAGTTTCAGTCAGGCTGATTGTGCCTTCGTATTCGTTGCCTGTGTTTACTCCAAATTCCTGAAGCGCAGCTCTCTTTTGCGCCGTATTAAGCGTAGTGCAGTCATCGTTAGCCTTATAACCCCAAGGGTGTGCCTTTGTGGTGGCACGAATGATGTATTTTCTGGTTGTCTTACTACTACCCCACACTTTATCATCGGGTTTTAGGTCAAACCATAAGATACAATCTTCGTGCGAGAGAGTACCATATCCCAAGGCCACAGCATTCCAACGTTGTTG
>CALUIV010000019.1 GCA_944320775.1 uncultured Paraprevotella sp.
GCCCTTTTGGTGGAAAAAGAAGCCCACCTGCTGCACCTTATGGAAACTTTCGCCCGTCAGGACAAGGCAGACAGCCTGCTGGTGAACCATCTGCCCGAAGTGGCGAAACGTGCCTGGAAAAGGTTTTCGTCGTTTCTCTCATCTTGAAATGGATGATGATTTGGATGCTATACGGGAACTTCCGAAATACAAGGAATTAATCCGGCATTATAAAAGTATCTTTGAAACAGAGATAGAAGATAAAATGCAGGCTACTTCTGTTTATGAAGAGCAGACTGTTGAAATACCATTCAGCAAAGAAGACGGTGTCTGCAAGGTGAAATGTGCAATCAATAATCTGCCCTTGTATTTTGTATTTGACACAGGAGCGTCTGATGTTTCGCTTTCATCTGTCGAGGCGACATTTATGATGAAAAATGGGTATTTGAAATCATCAGACGTCATCGGGAAACAGAATTATATGATGGCAAATGGCGAGATAAGTGCAGGAACAGTCATTAATCTTCGCAATGTGAATTTCGGAGGATTGGATTTGGATAATATACGAGCTTCTGTCGTACACAACCAAACAGCTCCTCTTTTATTAGGACAATCAATCCTTGGTCGTTTGGGAAGTATTGAAATCGATAATGCGAAAAGAGTTTTGAGGATTACATATAAAAAGAAAGTAGAAGAATGCAAATGAAGCAGGAAATCAATAGGTTAAAAATAGTATTGGCTGAGAAGTAGAGAACTAATCGCTGGCTTGCTGCTCAATTAGGTAAAAACGAAGCTACCATATCCAAATGGTGTACAAACACAACTCAGCCCAGTTTGGATGATTTGGTTATGATTGCAAAATGCCTGGAAGTTGATACTAAAGATTTGCTTCATTCTATAACCGAATGATAAAGCGAGATGCCATCTGCTGAAATATGCGGGTGGTATCTTTTATATTAATGTACATGAAAATAATACTCTGAAAGTCTTTATCTTTGTCTCCAAATCAATTGATATGAATCCTGCAAAATATAAAGAATACATTTCTCAATACGACATCAGACGTTTTGTGGATGCACATCGTCAGATATATGCTTCTGCCTTGTCGGAAATCCGTAATGGCAAAAAGCAGTCACATTGGATGTGGTATATATTTCCACAGTTGCGTGGTCTTGGACATAGCCGTAATTCCAATTATTATGGAATAGCCGATCGAGACGAAGCGTTGATGTTTTTACATGAACCTACACTCGGCAGGAATCTTTGTGAAATAACAATGGAGATGCTGGCAATTGATGACAAACCTATCGAAGAAATTCTAGGAGAAATCGATGCCTTGAAATTCCGCTCATCAATGACGCTTTTCGATTCTGTATATCCGGATTATATATTTTCAGAAGCCTTGAAAAAATATTATGGAGGCAAGGCTGACGAGCTTACTCTGAAAATGTTAAAGGAAAAAGCGAACGAAAACGAGGTATTGGTGCGAGGAGGAATCATAGGGGCGATAATTGGAGATATTGTCGGGTCTTTTTACGAGTTTTATAATTCCAAGTCAGCAAACATAGCTCTGTTCACCCCAAGTACAACATTTACAGATGACACTGTAATGACCATAGCGGTAGCAGATTGGCTTCTGAGTGGAGTTCCGCTACAGAACACCATGCCAGACTGGGGGCAGGAATATCCAAACAGAGGATATGGAGGAATGTTCTATGAATGGATGTTTTATAATGAAGATAAAAATCCTTATAATAGTTTCGGGAATGGTGCAGGTATGCGTGTAAGCCCATGCGGATATTATGCAAATTCTCTTGAAGAAACTCTTGAACTCGCCAAACAATCAGCAGAAGTGACACATAATCATCCGGAAGGCATTAAAGGGGCACAGGCTATAGCATCTGCAATCTTTTTGGCACGTCAACAGAAACCAAAGGATGAAATCCGGGAATATATAGAAAAGACTTTCGGATATAACTTACATCGGACTTGCGATGAAATACGACCGGCATATCGATTTGATGTAACATGCCAAGGTTCATGTCCGGAAGCAATAATCGCATTTTTGGACAGTCACGACTATGAATCAGCAATCCGACTGGCAATATCTTTGGGAGGTGATAGTGATACAATCGCTTGTATGACAGGAGGTATTGCTGCTGCCTACTATGGTATTCCGACGTGGTTAGTAAAGTATGTAACGGTAGAGTTTCTGCCCCAGAATATGCTGGACGTTATAGAGAGATTTGACAAGGTGTGCGCAGAACGAATAAATTAAGAAACAAATTAATAACACGAACTATAACTCCTGAAAAAGTATTATTATGATCGATGAAGCCATAATTAAAATGATTGTAACAACATGGAGGATTTGCAAATGGTTCTTTTTGCAAATCTTTCTTATGTACTTGATGCCATATTTGTGGAACAACCATTATAATGGAGAAACCATTTGCTTAATACTACTTTATACAGTTTCGTATGCAATATATTGGGAGGCTTTACCAAAGGATAAAAGATGGCATTGGTTACCTCTACCATATTTCGTGTATATTGTTATAATGATTTTACTTTACGGTTTGATTAAAACATGGGATGTCTCTGTGTTTCATTCCCTTTTATTACCTATATATGGAGCTGTGTGCGTATTTTTTGTCAAATTTTGCAGAAAACAGTTCGGAAAAATTCACAAGAAGTACAGACTTGGAAAAATAATAACATATACTACTGTCTTTTTATTTTTTGTTGCGCTGAAGTCTATCTCTGTATCATGGGAATGTTCAAAACGTAATTCTTTTGAGAAGGAAGATATTTTAGCGAGGAAGGATTACTTAGTCGATAAATTACTGGTCAATCCACAGGATGTCTTAAACAAAATGCCAGCATCAATAGGAACACAGTTTCAGGGAGAATGGGCTTTGTACTCTTGCTCTATGCTATCAGCCTCATTGGTAAACATATCTCAACTATATCCAGAAACAAAAGAAGAAAACATTCAGTACATTGATAGTCTTATCAATATAGTGATGTCTTCTGAATTGCGTTATTACGACACGATGCGATGGGATGAGGACCCATTGGAATCTTTAGATGGAGATGAAAGCCATGTATCCTATCTCAGTCATTTAGCTTGGATGATTTGTGGTTATAAGCAAATAGGAGGTGATTCAAGGTACGACAAGCTATTGTATTCTCTATGTGGTACTATGAACAGAAGGCTTCTCAATTGTAGTGCTTTGAATTTGCCTACTTACCCCGGAGAGTCAATTTATATCCCGGATATGCTTGTTGCCATTGTCGCTCTAAATCAATATGCTGACATGAACAATGGCAAATACCGCAGCACTGTCAAGAAATGGATAAAAAGAGCGCAGAAAGAATGGATTGATAAAAAAACCGGCCTACTGGTTTCATTTCTACAAGAGAACGGGAATCAGTATGATGGAGTCCCAGTTAAGGGCTCGTATTCGGCCTTAAACTGTTATTACCTGACTTTCATAGATGAAACTTTTGCCAAGCGACAATATGAAACGCTCAAATCATTGTTTTGGAAAGACGGAGCTATTTCCGGACTGAAAGAATATTATGACAGAACATGCTATTTAGGATTAGACATAGATGCCGGACCGATTCTATTTGAATTAAGTCCGTCTGGAACAGCTTTCATGACAGGAAGTGCAACCTATTTTAATGACAATGGAACGAGAAATGATATTTTGACAACAGCTGAGATTGCAGGTCATACAGTCAGGCTAAACAATAAACGACACTACCTTTTGGCTAATGTTGCCTTAGTCGGTGAAGCTATTATGTTAGCTATGCGAACACATTTCAAATAGTATTATTGGCCAAAGATACCACACACGATTCTTTAACGGAGTTAATATAATCAAGAAATATACGAGGATTGATACATTCTCCATTATGACGTATGGTCATATGCAAATGTTCCCCGGTGCTACGCCCCGTATTGCCTGAAATTCCGACTACATTGCCAGTAAGCATCCAAAATTGGCGTTACAGCAGAAAAAAATATATGCTTGATGATAAAAAGTTCAAACATCATGATAAGCCTCCTTTACATGTATATCGTAACTAATGGATTTTAATTCATAAGATTTTTTGAAGGACTAGATGAACGCAGAAAATATTCTATTGGATAAATTCTTAAATTTAAACAGCATATAAGAATCAATGACAAAAGTAAAATCCTCAAATTTAGGTTCACGCCTAACAATGTGAATGGTCAACCGTTCAAGCAGAATAAAATTCTGAATAACATCAAAGGAAAGAGAAATATATTCTCAATACGCTGTTTGATAACCGTTTTCCTATCGGTATACAGATTGTCATTAAGACTAAAATAACATGAGAAACTCCTTGATGAGTATTATCAACAAATAATACTCAAGAAAAAGGTCTTGATTGAAATGGGCAATACTGTCTATATCTTCCTGATAATATTTCTTAATATATCTAACTATAACTATCAGTTTTCAATATTAATTCCATTTCATTTGTTTTACAAATAAAGCCAAAAGAAGAATATAAGTGTTTACCATATTCGCTACTATTCAGCCATATTTTTTTATATTGTGGTTGTTAGCATATTTAATAATTTCTTGCAATAGCAACTTAGCCAACCCTTGTTCTCTGAATTCTGGACGAGTAAACACATTCAAGATGTATCCCTCTTTCCCTTTTAAATTCTCTGGATAAGGAATACGATTAAACAAGCACATGGATACAATGGATATTATCTCATTATTATCGATTACTCCGTAACATATAAGACTTTTATTGATACAGGAGAGAAAATATTCCTTTGTTGATTTTTCTAAATATTTCAGATTCGTGTTAGTAGAAATCTCTCCGAGTTCTTGCAATAAACAAAGTCTTAATTTCCAAAATTGATTTACATCTTTATGATTCAAAGTTATGATATCCATAATTCTGTATTTATTGTAAGTTCTATATAATGACCAATATATTCGTTTAATTATTAGAATTATAGCGAAAAAATCATTTAAATCACAACATTAAAACGATTACCACTATAGTTACCAAGTTTAAAACAACAAAGTTTTATATTATAATATATAATTGAAGACAAAAAACTGACATTGTAACAAATCAATCACACAAATACTATTATTCTAATCCTGTTTCGTTCTGATTGTTTTCGCTACTTCAAGCATAAATACTAAGAGTATGTGAACAAACATTTGAAACACTTTTTTCCACATCTGGTATCCTATAACCATTTTATGAAAACAGAAAAGAAAGTATTGCTTCCACAGACCAAAGTCCTCTCCAAAAACCGGGATACGTACCCTGCAAAATTAGAAAGAGATTTTCAACTCTCTGTTTCAGGGAAATAGTCTCTTCTATTCTTAATGAAGTTGAAGATACAATATCGGCAGAAATGACAGCATACATCATAATCCGTTTTTTATGTTACTGCACAAATATATATAAAGAATTTATTTTTGCAATAAATTATAAGCTATAAAACTTATAATGCCAAATTATAAGCTAATCAACTTATATTTTCCTCCTCTGTAACATATATCCCCATGTAAATTAATCCGTTTCTTACAAAATGACACTTTGCCATTTAACCCCTTCTATACTCCCTAATTTCCGCCCTCACTTCGACCTCATTCCAAATAATGAAATCCTGAGCTATAAAAATCCAGATAAATCACTATCATACAACAAATTAAGCAACAAAAAGACGAACTAATACGAAGACAATCTGGAAAGAAAAACACCGGGAAAAGAGCAATAAAAACAAAATCCATTGCTTCTGTTTCACGAGATCGGCATCAGATTTTCATGAGTTCGGGAAGAACTTTTCATGTCATCGGCATCACTTCGACGTGTATCCTCGAATATAATCGCATGAAAAACAGTATAACAGGACAAAAATAAAGGATCTGAAGGTATAATAAAAGAAAAACAGAACAAAGATTTTTTCTATTTCGCAAAATACTCCAATTAAACAAGAAAGCAAAAGCAATGTTTTTAAAGCAAAAAGATAGCAAAAACCCATCAAAGAATATCTTTCAGCAAAATCATGATTAACCATACAGCCACGTACCGAAAGGGAGACAAGCGGTATCGAATCCTGCCAAAAAAGGCTTCTGCTTGTCAGGATAGCATTCCCGACAGGCAAAAGCCAGTATGCATCAGAAACTTGCAAACAGATTGCTGAAAAAATCTGCAATCAGGGTGCCAAGGTAAGCCACGAATTTCACTAAATAATAAATGGCCACACAGAACAGGATAATCATGATTCCGGTCCAAATGGCTTTCCGGTTTACTTCCTGAATCACTTCCTTGTCGTCTTCGACAAAGCCGACAATCAGTCTGCGGTTCTGCGCAAAAGAACGGTTGAACACATCCACGATGTCACCAATCCAAAAGGGAATCAGTCCTAAGGCCACATCGCGCAACACATTGTAAATGACGGCAAGGGTCAAAGGCAGGGAACGAACCTTGCACGCGGCCACATAGATAAAGGGAAAAACGAAAACCGAAGTCAGCATATCGCCTATTCCCGGGGCAAAGAACCCGACAATTGCATCGAGATAAAATCTATCCATCCATTTGGCTACAGACTTAGTAACCTTGTAGGACAAAGACCGCTCAATTTCCGTGCGACGCTGTTGCTTTTTCATCTGCCGTTGTTGTTCCGGCTGATCCTTTTCTTTGGTGTTGTACCGTCCTGAATTCTGCTGAGCCCGACGCCGTCTGTTGCTTTGCATTTCCTCACTCATAATTCGATTTCTCTACTCCGTTTTCATCAGCCATCGCGCCACAATTTGCTCCGTACGCTCCCACAATTCATCCGACTGCGGATGATGCAGGTAATGTGGCGACAGCGTTTTGGGATGACCGCTGGCAAACAGGCAACCCGTTGTCGCAGCCCATGCGGCATCGAGCAACAGCCGAATGGCCGTATCTGCTCCCTGACGGGGCGTACGGATAAAAGGACGGAAAAAGATGTCGGTCAACGGATCAAACCATTGATGCATGGTAATGATGTCGGTCGAAACAATACCCGGATCGGCCGCATTCACCATGATGCCCGACGTCCGGCAGATTTCGGCCAGCTTCAGACTGAAAAGAGTCAGGGCCAGTTTCGTATTGCTATAAATCGGAATGCGCCAGAAACCGCCTTTCCGCCCCATCGTAAAGAAATCGGGGAATTCCAGCTTACCTATGGCATAGGTGCACGACACCATATTGACAATACGGCTTCCGGACGACATAAGAGGTAACAGTTTTCGGGTCAGCAAATAAGGTCCCACATAGTTGACACTCACCGTACGTTCCAGACCGTCGGCCGTCGTACGCCGGGCAGTTTCCATCGTTCCGGCATTGTTCATCAACAAGGCTATCGGTTCGGCCCGACGCAACAAAAAATCGGCCACGCCGGCAACTATATCCAGTGAAGCTAAATCCAAATGCAGACATTCTATCCACGTGTTACCGGTTTCGGCAATAATCTGCTGTCGTACGTTTTCCGCCTTTTCCATATCCCTGCAGGCCATCACAATGGGATAACCTGCCTGCGCTACGGCGCGGGTAATCTCCGACCCCATACCGCCGTCGGCCCCCGTAATAACGGCTAAACCTTTTTTATCCATAATCTCCTCCACTCATCATTTAGATACATTTATCCGCGCTTTTCCAACTCGTCAATTTCCCTCTGTACAGCCGGCGGCAACGGTTCCTTCAGATGACAATGACAGGCCATATCGAGGGAATACATCCGGGCGATGCAATAATTGCTGTGCAGACAACCGCAACGGGCCTGTTCCTCACGCTGCATGCGGTTGACGAAATCGGGTTCGTGAATCAGGGCACGCCCCATCTGGACGGCCTCAAACCCATCATCAAGTACCTCATCAATCTTTTCACGGGCCACAAGACCGCCGACATAGACGAGCGGCATCCGGATACGCTCCCGGAATTTCAGGGCATCTTCCAGAAAATAGGCCTCACGGAAAGGTACGGTAGGTATCATGAAACGGCCAGCCAGCCGTACGCCATACTTCAGCCACCAGCTATCCATATAATGGGTCATGGTGCGGATCGGCATCTCGCCACGCATAACATACATCGGCGCCCGACTGACAAAACCGCCGCTGAGCACCAGGGCATGCGCTCCGCTTTGCGCCAGCCGTTCGGCTACGAGCAGACTTTCGTCGATCTCCATACCACCCTTGAATCCGTCGCGCATATTCATCTTGACCAACACAGCCAGATCGTCTCCGGCAGCTTCCATCACTTCCGACATGACCATATCCATAAAACGCATCCGATTGGCCAGTGAACCGCCGTATTCATCTTTCCGGCGGTTGGTGTAGGGCGACAGAAACTGACTGATCAGATAACCATGACCGGCATGAATCTCTACGGCATCAAAACCGGATTCACGGGCCAGCCGCACGGCATCGCCATAGGCCCGGGCCAATCCGGGAAGTTCGGCGGCACGCAAACCGCGGACCAGCGTGGGCGAATAAAGATTAAAACCGGAACTGGCTCCAACAGGCAGACAGCCGCAAATGCTCTTGTGCGACATATTGCCGCAATGTCCCAGCTGAATGCCGACCGCAGCTCCTTCGGTATGAACCGCATCGGTCAACCGGCGCAGACCGGGAACTATCTCCGGACGCATCCAAAGCTGACGGTCGAACGACAGGCCGCTCTGACAGACTGCGGCATAGGCCACCGTGGTCATTCCGATGCCACCGGCCGCCACCGAACGATGGTAATCTAATAATTGCTGCGAAGGAACATTGCCGGGACACATGCTTTCAAAAGCAGCCGAACGAATGGTTCGGTTGCGCAGCGTCAACGGACCGAAAGTCACCGGCGTAAAAAGTTTGGATTTCATGATTTCTCTTTTTCAGGTTAATAAATAAATGGTATCAGCCGCTTGCGTCGACCTACCCGACTGCCGAACTCAGCCAAATAGCGTTTGCGGATAGCATGTGCCCGGGGAGCCAGATTGGCAAAGGTCCACCAGACGAAAACCCATGCAGCCGGTGAGGCAGTCAGCAGAGCAAAACCGGTCCATTCAACCAGTTCGCCCAAATAATTGGCCGACGTCACAAAACGATACAGTCCTTTCTCGGGCAGATAGTGGGCCGTATCGCCCGGCTGGCGCAAATGTCGGATCACGTGATCCGAATGCCAGTTGATAGCCATTCCGGCAAAGAATACCAGCAGTCCGATCCAGGCATGCGGTTGCAGAAAATAGCGGAACCCTTCAGAAGCATAATCAACCGAAGGAAAATAGAAAAGGCCGCCGGCCTGCATCAGTCCGTTCAACACGTTGAACACAATGCCCATGGACATAATCGAAACCGGCATCCTGCTCTTGCCCGTAATCAGAAACGGAAATACGAATGAACGTTGGAAATAATGCAATTCGAACAACAGAAAAAAAATGAAAACCGGATTGCTACAACCCACTCCACTCAGCCACCACAGAACGAGCATGACGACAAATACGGGCATTTCCATCAGCATCCAGGCCCAGCGGTTATCTACAGCATAGCCCCAAGCCGATGTACGGAAAAGCCCGTAGCCGGCACGGACAAAATAAAGGGCAATAAAAACAAACAGAGCACAGACACTCATGCCCCAAAGAAAAAATTGAAAAGCTGTATGCGACATAACCAATGTTTTTAGGATGAAGCAAATATAACATTTATTTTCTAACATTTATTGCGTCAATAGAAAGAAAATCTATATCTTTAACTCAGAATAATCATAAAAAAGATGGAAAAATCACCTCAACTATTAGTATATAAAGCATCGGCCGGTTCCGGAAAAACATTCACACTGGCTGTTCAATACATACTGCAACTCATCGAAGATCCTTTGGCGTACCGACGTATTCTGGCCGTGACGTTTACCAACAAGGCAACCACGGAAATGAAAGAACGCATACTAAGTCAGCTCTATGGCATTGCGCAGCATGATGCGGCCTCAGAAGGGTATCTGTCTGCTATCCGAAAAGCAACCGGAAAAGCAGATTCAGAAATCCGACAAGCTGCCCGACAGGCACTGAATAACATCATCCACGACTACAGCCGATTCCGGATCGAGACCATCGACTCATTTTTCCAGTCTGTCATGCGTAACCTGGCACGGGAACTTGAACTGGGGGCTAACCTCTCAATAGAACTGAACAACGGGGACGTGCTGAGTGACGCCGTCGATCTGATGCTGGAAAAACTGGACCGGAACTCCCCCGTGCTGCAATGGCTATTGGAATATGCCGAAGAGCGCATCGCCGAAGACAAACGCTGGAACATGGCCGGCGAAATCAAAAGTTTCGGTCTGAATATCTTCAACGAAACCTATCTGGAACAAGGAGGGCCGCTTCGCGAAAAGCTGAAGGACCCAAAGTTTATTACCATTTATCGTAAGGAGCTGGGCGAACTGCGTGATGAAGCACTGGATCAAATCAAAGGGTTCAGCACCCATTTCCGGGAAGTGCTGGAGCATCATGGACTGACACCGGAAGACTTGAAAAACGGCAGCCGGGGCATCAGCAGTTATTTCAAAAAACTGGAAACAGGGTCACTTGGCGATGACCTGGTCAACAAAACAACTACGGACTGCCTGACAGCTGCCGAAAACTGGACCAGCCGGACATCGCCCAACAAAGAGACGATTATCAGTCTGGCCGAAAGCGAACTGATGGATATACTGAAAGCTGCAGAACAGATGCGACCGAAAACAAAACTGCTGGTCAATTCGTGCGACCTCTCTTTAAAGTATCTGAACAATCTGCGCCTATTGTCGTACATAGACTTGGAAGTACACGAACAAAACAACATACACAACCGCTTCCTGCTCTCAGACACCAATGCCCTGCTCCATCGGCTTATCCATGAAGGTGACGCCTCGTTTATTTACGAAAAAATCGGTACAACCATAGACCGGGTCATGATTGATGAATTTCAGGATACTTCTCGATTACAATGGGAAAACTTCCATTTGTTGCTTGAAGAATGTTTGGCTCAGAAAGACGGCAGTCTGATTGTGGGCGACATAAAACAGAGTATTTACCGTTGGCGGGGAGGTGACTGGAAAATTCTGGCCGGACTGGAAGAAGATCCGGCCTTCCGTGTGAAAACCATACAGCTTGAAACAAACTGGCGCAGTGAAGCCCGTATTATTAGTTTCAACAACAATCTGTTCGAAACGGCTTGCCGGATTTTAGACGAACGGATGGCGGAAGAAAAAGACGGTAACGACACAAACGCAGCCGCGCCATTGGTAAACGCTTACAGCGACGTAAGTCAGCTATGCAACAAAAAGGAAGAAAACGGATATGTCCGACTGTCGTTCATACAAGATTTAAAGGACTTGCCTTACAGCGACACCTTGCTCCAGCAAATGACTGAAGAAGTGGAACGCCTCATCCAGACTGGAATCAACATCAACGACATCGCCATTCTGGTACGCAAAAAGAAAGTCATTCCAGAAATTGCCGACTACTTCGACAAGCATACACCTTACCGCATCGTGTCGGACGAAGCATTCCGGCTCGATGCTTCACTGGCCATCTGTATGATGATCGACGGATTGCGTTATCTGGCGGATCCGGAAGACCACATTGCCTGTGCCCGTCTGGCAGTAGCCTATCAGAAGGAAATCCTGCATCGGGAAACAGACCTCAATACAATCCTGCTGAATCGTGTAGAGGACTTTCTGCCCGAAGCATTCATCAGCCAAATCAGTACCTGGCGACTCATGCCGCTCTATGAGCTGTTCGAGAAGCTCTTCCTGCTTTTCGAACTAAAAGAAATTCAGGAACAGGATGCCTACTTATGTGCTTTCTACGACGCCGTAACGGAATATCTACAGAACCAGTCATCTGAACTGACCGCTTTCCTGACTTACTGGGATGAAACGATGTGTAGCCGAACCATTCCTTCCGGTGAAATGTCGGGCATTAAGATTATGTCCATCCATAAATCAAAGGGACTGGAGTTCCACACAGTACTGATTCCCTACTGTGACTGGAAAATGGAAAATGAAACAAACAACCATCTGGTCTGGTGTCCGGTACCGGAAAGATATGAAAACCTGGAACCATTCAATCAACTATGTCTGACTCCGGTGAACTTCAGCAAAAACATGAACGACTCCATTTATCAGGACAGCTATCAGGAAGAACGGCTGCAATTGTGGGTCGACAATCTCAATCTGCTCTACGTGGCCTTCACCAGAGCCTGCAAGAATCTGATTGTCTGGGCTAAATCAGACACAAAAGGAACGGTAGCCGAATTGCTTCAGGAAGCGTTGGGACAGATGGCCGCCCCGAAAATGAATCTTCAGACCATAACCGTAGAACTGTCAGCAGAAAATCTGCAAATGGAGGAACAGGCAGATACAGACGAACAGGCAGATGTTCCAAATACAGAAATCGAAGTTTATGAATATGGTGTCATAATGCCATCAGGAAGCAGAAAAAAAGATTCTGCCACATCCGGAAACAAACTGAGCCAAACGAGTGAAGATCTGCCTATTTATATCGAATCTTTGGAAACAAACATCGAATTCAAACAGTCTAACCGCTCTGCAGCGTTTATTGCCGGCGAGGAAGACGAACATTCGCAGGATTTTTATATTAGCCGTGGACAATTGCTGCACTACTTGTTTGCATCGGTCAAAACAGCAGAAGACCTGAACCAGGCCGTCGAAAAGCTGAAATTTGAAGGAATCATCGAAACAGCCGAACAAGAAGCTGAAATAACCCGAATCGCCCGAAAGGCACTGACGCAACCGCAAATCTGCAAATGGTTTGACGGAACGTGGGAGGTCATCAATGAATGCTCTATTATCTATCCTCTGGCCGACGGAACGGTTAAAACGGAACGTCCGGACCGCGTGATGCAAAAAGACGGCCAAGTCGTGGTACTCGACTTCAAATTCGGCCGGAAAAAGGCTGAATACCAGCAACAGGTTGCCGGATATATGAAATTGCTTCGTGAAATGGGTCACAAACAAGTTGAGGGCTATGTCTGGTATGTTTATACCAACGAACTGGACCCCGTCGCTGAAATCTGCTGACCCCCTTGCCTAAAGAAAACATGACACACCGATTTTAAACTCCAACAACAGCATGGAAACATTCTTAAAACAAGTAGCATACGATTTATACGATAAGACAAGCGGAGATCTGGTACGCACCGCTGTGGTCTTCCCAAACAAACGTGCCGGACTCTTTTTCAACGAATATCTGGCCCAGAAAGCCGGACGGCCGATCTGGTCGCCTGCCTATGTCAGTATCAGCGAACTGTTCCAGCAAGGCTCAACCATGCAGACCGGCGATCCGGTGAAACTGGTCTGCGAACTCTACAAAGTATTCCGAGACGTGACCGGAAGCAAAGAAACCCTTGATGACTTCTATTTCTGGGGCGAACTGCTCATCAGTGACTTTGATGATGCCGACAAAAATTTGGTCGACACCGATAAACTTTTCAGTAATCTGCGCGACCTGAACAGTATGACCGACAACGAGACATTTCTGGAAGAGGGACAGAAAGAAGCGCTCAGCCAGTTTTTCCGGAATTTCTCCATGGAACAAACTACTGAACTCAAAACCAGATTTACCAACCTTTGGAATGCGCTTGGCCCGATCTATACCCGTTTCAAAAAATGCCTGGAAGAACAGAATCTGGCCTACGAAGGCATGCTGTACCGTCATGTCCTGGAACATCTGAACGTCGGCCAATTGCCCTATGAACGCTATGTCTTTGTCGGGTTCAACGTGCTGAACAAAGTGGAACATGCTCTTTTCAGCAAACTCCACCAATGTGGAAAAACCCTGTTCTACTGGGATTACGACACGTTTTATCTGAACCGGAAGCCACATGAAGCCGGTGAATTTATCCGGCGAAACCTGCGTGATTTCCCGTCGGAGCTCCCTCTGGAATGTTTTGACAACTTGAGCAGTCCTAAAGAAATCACGTATATCAAATCACCGACCGAAAACGGACAGACCCAATATCTGCCTCAATGGATTCGCGAACAACTCACCGAACAGGAAAAGGAAACAGCCGTCGTTCTTTGCAACGAGGCGCTACTGCAACCGGTGCTTCATGCGCTTCCGGAAAATATCCGGCACGTGAACATCACCATGGGCTTCCCTCTGTCGCAGACTCCTGCCTTCAGCTTTATTCATGCTCTGTTGCAGTTGCACACAAGCGGATATAACCCAAGTAACGGACGTTACCTGTTCGATGAAGTAATCAGTGTGCTGAAACATCCTTATACCCGCCAGGTGTCCACGGAAACTGTACCACTCTCGGAAGATCTGATCCGGAAAAACCGTTTTTATCCCCTGCCGGATGAATTGGGACGCGATGAAGCCCTCAAGGAGCTATTCACGCCCTGCAAAAGCAACGAGGAGATCTGTCGCCTGATTACCACAGCACTGAAACGGGTAGCGAACATCTATCAGACGCAAGCTGCCGATACGGCGCAGACGGCTTCTGAAACCGACAAGGCCTACGACCAGCTGTATCGCGAAGCGCTGTTCCATGCCTATACCACTGTAACCCGTTTTTATACGCTTGTCGAAACCAAGGATCTCATCGTCAGCCAATCTACCTTTGCCCGTTTGCTCGAACGGGTACTGTCGGCATCGAACATCCCGTTTCATGGCGAACCGGCTATCGGTATGCAAGTGATGGGGGTACTCGAAACCCGAAACCTGGACTTCCGTCATCTGATTCTGCTTTCAGTCAATGAAGGCCAGTTGCCCAAAGCTGGAAGTGATGCATCGTTCATCCCTTACAATTTGCGCAAAGCATTCGGCATGACCACCATCGATCACAAAATAGCCGTCTATGCCTATTATTTCTATCGTCTGCTTCAAAGAGCAGAACACGTGACACTGCTCTACAATACTTCAAGCGAAGGACTGAACCGAGGCGAAATGTCACGATTCATGCTTCAGTTCCTGATAGAATGGGAACACGAGATCCAGCTGAAGAACCTAAAAGCAGCACAGTCGCCACAAGATTCAGAACCAATCTGCATTACGAAAACTCCGGAAATCATGAAACGGATGCAGGATATTTTCGACGTTCGTGTCAATGAAAAAGCTCTGCTTTCTCCTTCGGCCCTGAACTGTTATCTGGACTGTCCGTTACGGTTCTATTATCAATACGTTGCAAGGCTTTCTGCCCCTGACGAAGTGAATGCCGAAATCGATTCGGCCAAATTCGGTAGCATCTTCCATTACGCTGCCGAACATATCTATAAAGATTTGACCGAAGCGAACGACACGATAACGGGAAACGACCTGGAAACATTGCTGAAAGACAAAAACCGGCTGCATCAGTATGTCGACAACGGATTCCGGGAACTTTTCTTCCAGATACCTCAGAATGAACGACCGGAATACAACGGTCTTCAGCTGCTCAATTCGGAGGTTATCTACCGCTACCTGGTCCAACTGCTACGGATAGACAAAAAGCATACTCCATTCCACTTTGTGGCTTCAGAGAAACATGTCGATGAAGAAATCTCCGTTCACACGCCAAAAGGAACGATTAAAACACGTATCGGCGGCATCATTGACCGTTTGGATCAAAAAGGAGATACACTGCGCATTGTAGATTACAAAACTGGCGGTCAGGCCAGTTGCCCTACCAATGTAGCCTCACTGTTCATCCCAGACAAGAAACGGTCGAACTATGTTTTCCAAACCTTCCTCTATGCAGCCATTGTCTGCAACAAGCTCCGTATGGCTGAACGAGATACGAAAGTTGCTCCTTCGCTTCTCTATATCCATCAGGCAGCAGCAGAAGACTACTCACCGGTAATTACGATGGGCGAACCAAGAAAGAAAAAAGAACCGGTCGAGGATTTCAGTCTATACGAGGATGAATTCCGCACGGAACTGAACCGGTTGCTCGAAGAAATCTTCAACCCGGACGGTAAGTTCGAACAAACGGAAATTGAAGAAAAATGCGCTTATTGCGATTTTAAGGGACTATGCAAAAAATAAGCATATTCAATCAGGATTAAAGTAAGACAAACGTGAACAAAAATACAGATTTCAAACAATAAAAAATAAAATCATCATGGGAATACTGAATAACATCTTAGGTAATGCAACCGAAGTCAATCTGAACGAATTACAGAAAGAATTTACCCCACTGTTGGCCGACAACGAACAACTGGAATGTGCCTTCCGCATATTCCGGGACAAATGGGTATTCACCAACAAACGGCTGATTATGCTGAACGTTCAAGGCATTACGGGCAGCAAACGGGAATACCATTCCATTCCCTATAAATCCATCGCCCATTTTTCCATCGAAACTGGCGGCACTTTCGATGATGACTGTGAAATGAAAATCTGGATTTCCGGACAGTCTGAACCTTTCCTACAAGAATTCAAGAAAGGAACAGACCTGAAAAGCATCCAAAAGCTGTTAATAAAACATATTTTCCAGTAATCTTCTTATACGTTTCTATTAATGAAACATCAAAACCGTTACCCCAGTTTAACGATCGTTTAGACAAGCAGAAAAAACGAACTTTACAAAAAAGGAACCCGCTTTGGACGAATAAAATTCATTCCAAAGCGGGTTCCTTTAAAAATATCATTTGATTATTTTCCCAACAAATGTTTCAGCGCAGCTACCGGCGCATAGAAAAACATACGAGGCCCCATTGTCCGCATCACCAGGCGGATGCGATCACGCATCTCAGGCTTGTAGCAATGCACGGGGCAGCGTCGGCAGGCCGTTTTCTGCTCACCAAAACGACAGCGGTCCAGACGGGCATGTGCATATTCCAACAGCAAACGACACGAAGCACACAGCTCTTTGTTTCCTTCAATATGCTTGCAATAAAGGCGAATCATCAGTTCGACCGTAGCCTTTTCTTTCTCAATCTTTGTTTTCATAAGTTCCGTAGCCTGTCACAATGTGATTGGTACAATCACCATTCTTTAAATCACTTCTTCACGGGAAAAACATCGCGATAACGCTCGCGGATTTCCCGAATCCGTTCAGCAGAAAGCGGTTCAACACCTTTCAAGGGATAATCCAATCCTAATTCTTCGTATTTGAACACACCCATCGTGTGATAAGGCAACCACTCTATCTTCTGAATCACAGTATACGGACGCAGAAAATCAACCAATGCATCCAATGCTGCATCATCATCCGTCAGACCGGGTACAACCACATGGCGCAACCAAACCGCAATACCGCGACGTTGCAGCTCATCGAGCAGAAGCAGTGCGTTCCGTCCGTCACTGCCACAAACTTTCCGGCAACGGTCCGCATCAAGTGCCTTGATATCCAGTAAGACCAAATCGGTATAATCCAACACGGCCAACGTCTTCTCATTATAAATTGCTCCAGATGTATCAAGTGCAGTATGTAATCCAGCTTCCTTACAGAGCCGGAAATATTCCCGCGCAAAATCAGGTTGCATCAAAGGTTCACCACCAGTAAGTGTCACCCCGCCGCTCTTAATGAAATTTTTATATTTCAACACTTCGTCCAAAAGTTCCTGCGGTGTGTACTCATACTTCACAGCCCGATGCGCATCCCACGTATCCGGATTGTGACAATACTGGCAACGAAGCGGACAACCTTGAAGGAACGTCACAAAACGAATTCCGGGACCGTCTACGGTCCCGAAACTCTCTAATGAATGTATTTTACCTTTAATCAAATTCATTCGTTTGGTCTTTTCAAAAATATTCAATCCTATTTCGGGAACTACACTTGACAAGGCAGTTCACACTATTTTGGAATGGATTATAAAGAATGGTTGATCGTACGTGAGATCACATCCAACTGCTGTTCGCGAGTCAATTTCACGAAGTTAACCGCATAACCGGAAACACGGATAGTCAACTGAGGATATTTCTCAGGATGTTCCATAGCATCGATCAGCAACTCCTTGTCGAATACGTTCACATTCAAGTGCTGACCGCCATCCGGAGTGAAATAACCGTTCAACAGGTTCACCAGATTCTCTACCTGCACGTCACGCTCCTTGCCGAGTGTCGCCGGAGAAATGGCGAAGGTATAAGAAATACCGTCGTGTGCATGCTGGAACGGTAACTTGGCAACAGAAGCCAAAGCTGCAACCGCACCCTTCACATCGCGTCCGTTCATCGGGTTGGCACCTGGAGCAAACGGAGTACCGCCAGGACGACCGTCAGGAGTAGTACCGGTCTTCTTACCATAAACCACATTACTTGTAATTGTAAGGATTGACTGAGTCGGAGTAGCATTGCGATAAGTCTCGTGCTGACGGAGGTAATCCATGAATTTCTCAGTAATCTCTACAGCAATGCGATCGGTACGGTCGTCGTTGTTACCAAACGGAACATATTCGCCTTCACGCTCGAAATCAACAGCCAGACCACGCTCGTCACGAATAACCTTCACCTTGCAATCGCGGATAGCAGCCAAAGAATCAGCTACGATTGAAAGGCCCGCAATTCCCGTTGCGCGGATACGTTTCACATCGCCATCGTGCAAAGCCATCTCATAAGCCTCATAGTCATACTTATCGTGCATGTAGTGGATAATCTTCAGAGCGTTGACATAAACCTTGGCCAACCAGCGCATCATCTGCTCATACTTCTCCATCACTTCATTGTAATCGAGATATTCGCTGGTAATCGGCTCGAACTTCGGAGCCACCTGAACACCACTGCGCTCGTCGCGACCACCGTTGATGGCATAAAGCAAACACTTAGCCAGGTTGGCACGTGCACCGAAGAACTGCATCTGCTTACCGATCTTCATCGGAGAAACACAGCAGGCAATTCCGTAGTCATCACCGTAATCAACACGCATCAGGTCGTCGTTCTCATACTGAATAGCAGAAGTGTCGATAGAAACCTTAGCACAGAATTTCTTCCAGTTTTCCGGCAACTTATCTGCCCAAAGAACGGTCAAGTTTGGTTCTGGAGCAGGACCGAGATTGTACAACGTGTGGAGGTAGCGGAAACAAGTCTTAGTCACCAGTGTACGGCCATCTACACCCATACCGCCCAATGATTCAGTTACCCAAACCGGATCTCCCGAGAACAGATCATTATATTCAGGAGTACGCAGGAAACGAACGATACGCAACTTGATGATCATCTGATCTACAAGTTCCTGTGCCTCTTCTTCGGTCAGTTTACCTTCCTTAATATCTTTTTCAATATAAATATCCAGGAATGTAGCGGTACGGCCGATAGACATTGCAGCACCATCCTGATCCTTTACAGCTGCCAGATAAGCCAGATATACAAACTGAACGGCCTCACGAGCATCCTTTGCCGGACGGGTTACATCAAATCCATAAGCAGCACACATCTTTTCGAAATCCTTCAAAGCCTTGATCTGCTCTGTAATTTCCTCACGGCTACGAATAGTTTCTTCTGTCATCTCCTGAATGTCCAGACGATGCTGGAAATTCTTTTTCTCTTCAATCAGAATGGTAGTACCGTAAAGCGCAACACGACGATAGTCACCGATAATACGGCCACGACCGTAAGCATCCGGCAAACCAGTAATGATTGCTGAACGACGGGCTGCCAGCATTTCTTCCGTATATGCAGAGAAAACACCTTCATTGTGTGTTTTGCGGTATTTTGTAAAAATCTCTTTAGTCATCGGATCCAAATGATAACCATAAGCTTCCAAGCTGTTTTCTACCATACGGATACCACCTTTTGGGAAAATACCACGCTTCAAAGGAGCATCAGTCTGCAAACCGACAATCACCTCATTTTCCTGATCAATATAACCCGGTCCGTAAGTAGTGATTGTCTGAGGCAATTTGGTTTCTGTATCATAAACGCCTTTCTCACGCTCCACCTTGAACATTTCAGTCAGTTTGTTCCAGACCTTACGGGTTTTCTCTGAAGAAGGTTTCAAGAACGAATCATCGCCTTCATACGGAGTATAGTTATTCTGGATGAAGTCTCTTACGTTGATTTCCTTCTTCCAAACATTGCCCTTAAAGCCGGCCCAGCTTTCATGTGTAAATTCCATATTGTTAAATCTAATAATGATGAATAGAATATGTTTATCTTTCTTTCACGGCACAAAGTTACAAAAAATAATTTAAACCTAATATACCTAAAAGCAGGTATTTTCAATAAAAAATTATTTTAAAATAAACTTTGTATCAATTACAGATAATGTTAGAATGGTCAGATATAATGCTTCTATTGCCTATTGTTCATCAAACAAATTCAAGCAAAAAGAAAGTCTGTTTTTTTATTTAGAAAGATAAACCATATTCTATCAATTCTTCATTTTAAAATATATAGCATAAATCAACAATACAAAAAACAGAACAATATGACAATTTAAAAGAGTTGCCCAACTGATTCAGATGAGTCGGGCAACTCATGTAAACCAGTTGGGCATCTCAATTTTTCCTGTCAACAGCTATTGCTTTTCATAACACTTTACTCTTGTTCCATCCCAGCCCACAGCCATAATATAAGCTGCTTGTTCTGTTGCTGTTTCAGGCCACAAAACTTGAGTAAAGTTATACTCCGTTTCACTGTCTTCACCTAATCCACCCATAGAAATACGAAGTAAATTACCATTAGCATCATAAGTTTCAAATGCCACAGCATTTTGCCATACCTGATGCTGGACCTTAATGCGCTTGCCGTTACCGCCTGACACCATCTCACATCCCTCATTCACATTACCGGAAACCAGCGACAGATGATCGCGATAAATTTGCCAGTTTTTACCTGATATATAATTAATTTCTCCTTCAGGAACCGGATAACCGGCATCTGCAACATGCTTCTTCAACTCATCTATCATTTGCTGATTAATTTTCAGCCAGTCAGCTCCATAATCCTCAATAAAACTATTGATCGGACGAAGCATGCCTGCCTTTTCAAAGAACGGAAGGAAATTTAAACCGGTAGAATCACAAACCAAACGCATGAAACGCATCTGATGCATACCGTTGCTCATACCTTCGTCGGAATCCTTTCGCAATGCTTCGATCACTTTGCCAAATACATTCGGAGAAACTCCTGCTTCATGACAATAGAGCTGAAGTTGCCAGAATGGTACCAATTTGACAAAATGGTCATAATTACGTGAATAGACCAAAGTATCCCCACCGACATTTCCAGCATAATCCTGATTTTTTACAGTCTTTTGTTCTGGCTTTGTCCCATAATAATCCGGACCGTCGGCCAATTGCCAGGAAACGCCCTTACGTACATTTTCTTCTAAATAAGCATTGAAACGTCCTCCTCGAAGACCGCTACAATCATTGACACCGCTATGTTCGGATTCTAACCGATGATATCCATAACCCAATTTATGTTCTACCCATACAGCATAAATATTATTGGTTGTCTCACCACATCCCACCCATTTCAGTCCCGGGCGGACCTGGTTTACATGACCCAATTCATGACCGAATCCCCAAGGCTCAAAATGAGAATTACCACTACGTTGGGGGGTCATCCAACCTTGAAGCGAATTGTCGTGAGCAGCAGCCCCAATACCGTCAGCAAACATGAAACCGCCCCATACAACCCGGGCGAACTGACGGTTTTTCGGTTCTTTATCATAATAAATAAGCCCCATAATATCACGTTCGTAATAAATAGTGCTATCGCTGACCAAGGCCAACTCACGTCCGTTATCCGGACAATACTGACGACAACGGGCTACCGGATAAGCCATTTGAATCCGTTTTGTACGGATGTCCATAATATCCGATTTCGCATTGGCTAGCAAAGCTTTCCAATCTTCGTTCGTATCGCCACGTTCCAGGTCAAAATATCCGTTCTCGGTTGCCATGGCAAAATGTATCTTCACCTTCGGAGCCGTTGCATAATCTGGAGTATAATAAGATACATAACCGTTACCTCTGTTTTTGGGCTTAATCACATTGACTCCGTTCTTCAATACATAAGCACTTTCCGACTGCGGCTCGCCTTCATAAGCCTGACCAAAATTTTTAATGATTAACGAGACACGATCATCTCCTATACCCTCAACAAATGCGACAAGCGTCTTGCCCTCTTCAAAATAGATCCCCGTGGGATTTTCATAGGCATTGTAACTGCTTGTTTTCAATCGTTGAGCCAAAGACGATACCGGTTCATATGCCTCATATTCTGCAATACGATAACGCGAATTAGTATAATCCGGATTTTGGAGCAGATTAAGCACCAACTGTTTTACATAGGGATGTTGAATCTGCATAGCCTTCTCTTCCGTAACTTCCGGTTTCAGACGAGTGCATAATCCGTCTTCAAAATACTGTGCAAACAGATTATCCAAAGAATGATCCTCCTCATATAATTCTATTTCAGCACAACTGGCAAAACCGCCATAACCACTGTTTACTGTAAAACGAATCTGCTGTACCTGATCTACACCATCTTCGCCCAATTCGATTTGAGAAGCAACACCCGATTCTCCTAAATCGGTATTACAGAACGTAATAAAGTTCTCTGGATTCTCAGACGTAGCATAAGCAACCTCTATTTTACCGAAATTACCATTTGATCCTCCATTATTACGGGGGGTATAAATCAAATAGTCAACATGAGTCGGCTCCTCCAACTGATAAGTCAGTGTAACCGGAAACTGGGTATTACTCCACGGCGAATGATAGATCGTACCGTAATCGCTGTCGAAAGTTTTCTCAATACCCTCACCGGGCTGGGCCTGATTGGCCTGTCCGGATACAATCCGGATTTTCCGGTCGCCACCAATTTCATCTGCGGCACTGTTTCCTGCCTGACGGACACAAACCGTTCTGGCTGCACCATCGGGAGCAACAAGCGTAAACGTGCCATCCCTTGAATCCATGGATCGATTATAATCAACAGCAAGCAGCAGATGATCCGGAGCTTGCTTTTCCAGATGGAAAAAGCCATCCTCAGCAACTGATGCATCATATCCCTTGCTGGTCAATACCGTAAGACCGGCCAGCGAACGCTCATAGCCGACCTGCAACGTATCCTTATCAACAAAAATACGTCCCTTGCGTTGTGCATCCAATTCCATCTGTAACGGCCGGTCCTGCCCCCAAGAATGGAATGGAGCTGTCAGGCACACAGAAAAGAGTAAACCTCTTTGAATACATTTATAAAAACTCATAGTCAGTCAATTATTTATTTTCTTACACTTATTTTTTTACCATTCACAACATAAACACCGGGCAGACACGGATACTGATAGCTGCCGGGAGTAACACGACGGTTCATCAGACACGAACCATCAGCAGCAAAAATCCGGACGGTCTGTTCCACGTCTGTCTCAACAAGAATCATACCCGGAAGCGCTGACAGACGGACTTCTGATCCGGGAACGGACGCTACCGAAGAAGGATCCGTCACATGAATGGAATCAAGACGCAATACCGCATCGGGATAAAGTGCCGACGTAACTTCCGCATAAACCCAACCGACAGGCTCATGGAAAGTATAGGCATAATCCTTGCCTTCTGAAACCTGTCCTTCCGTCAACTCCTTCCCGTCCGAACCGGTTTTCCAGACAATCTGACAATCCAGACGGTCGCGCCAGGCATTCCGGAACAAATAGTCCTTCAGAGACAACGGTATATCCACAGACACCTCCCGGTTCAATACGTATGGACGCTGGGGGGTATACTGTAATTCCGCTTTCTTCAAATTCGGACTGGGAAATTTATGATAGAACAACCGGTTATCCTGAATATAAATGGATTCCACGAAAGAAGATATTGAAGGAGAAAGTGTCAGATCATCCAGTTCGTTGTGGTCCGCATTCAGATTCCTGATCTGTTTGCAGTCCGCAAGATCCAGAACACGGATCCGGTTGTCGGATGCCCAAAGTTCGGTCAGACCGGTTGCCGCATGCACATCCAGTGTCTCAATCTCATTACCATAAGCCAGAACCTCACGCAAGGCTGCATTCCGGGACAGGTCCAAAGTCCTGATCCGGCTGTCCTGACACCAAAGCTTTTCCAAACGGACCATCTTCCGGCCGTCGACCGTCTCAAGCAGCGTTTCAGAAGCTACCAGACTTTTCAAGGCAGGCAATACCGAAAGATCCAGATACTCCAGCGGATTCTGCGCACAATTCAGATATTCCAGATCCTGACACTTATAGATACTCAATTGTTGCAGTTCATTGCGCTGACAATTGAGTTCCACCAAACGGGAAGCACGGTCCAGATGCAGCTCTTTCAGTTCATTGTCAGAACAGATTATGGTCTCCAGCCGGGGCGCCTGTACAACATCCAGCCGGGTCAACCGGTTCTCCGGACAATAAAGAAAGGTCAGCGTCTGGTCTGTTTCCAGGACAAGCGAACTGCCCTTGACCGGAAGCGACAAGACACCGCCGTAAAAATCCACCGTATCCGGCTCCTGATCATCCCACAGCAATCTAGCCTGAACTCCGGCATTCAATGCAATACCGATTTCTTCTCCGACGTCTTTTGCCGTACTCAATTCGATGCGGTCAGCCCACACAGGAAAAGCCGAAAAGGAACAGACAAAGACGGTCACACTAGTTTTCCAATTTTGTAACAACATAGAATAATTCGTATTAGATTAATAATCTGTTTCAAAATTACGTTTTTTTTTATTTTCACACACCCTGCTTTATCGAATTAACACGGTATTAACACTTAAACTTTTATTTTATTATCAAATAAAGTATATATTTGTCGAACCAACATATTATTGATAAACATAACATGATTAAGGAAATAACCCAAATATCAGCAGCAGATATCCCATCTCTGCAATTGCTGCTCAAGACGTTAAGTCCGAATTGTATTTTTTCAGAAAACGATATAGAAAAAACTATCCAATCTCCGAACTGTCATTTATATGGCCTTTATCAGGAAAATTCATTGGTAGGTATGTACACATTAGGCATATACCACAGTCCGACTGGCTCAAAAGCATGCCTGGAAGACTTTGTCGTTCATCCAGATTTTCAAGGTAAGGGATATGGAAGACTGATGATAGAACATCTCCAAGAACAAATAAAGAAATTACAGATAAAACAATTACTCTTTACATCCAAACCTTCCAGAACTGCAGCAAACCATCTATATGTAAAAATGGGATTTAAACGTAAGGAAACGAACGTATACATTATGAACAACAAAGAATAAAATTCTCATATACAGAATGTTATTTTACAAGAAGCACCTCATTTAATCAGGCAGAAATAATCATGTCTGTTTTTCGGGAACACAAAAAACATCCACCAAAAGAAAGAACAAAACCAAAAATCATTGGAACACTCGGAAAACTTTTGTATTTTTGCCCTAGAATAGCAATATTATAAAATCATGAATATTTTAGAGTTAAGCGAACAAGAGATTGTAAGACGTAACAATCTGAATGAAATGCGAGCTTTGGGCATTGACCCATATCCTGCTGCTGAGTATCCCACAAATGCCTTTTCTACCGACATTCGTGACGGTTTCTCTGAGGAGGGCGAAAAACGTCAGGTATGTATTGCCGGACGTATGATGAGCCGACGCATCATGGGTAAAGCCTCTTTCATCGAACTACAAGACTCTAAGGGTCGAATCCAAGTGTATATCACCCGCGACGATATTTGCCCGGATGAGAATAAAGATATGTATAACGTTGTATTCAAGAAATTACTGGATTTGGGTGATTTCATTGGTATCAAAGGTTATGTATTCAGGACACAAACGGGAGAAATCAGCGTTCATGCACAAGAATTGACCGTTCTGGCAAAAAGTATCAAACCGCTTCCAATCGTCAAGATGAAAGACGGTGAAGTTTATGACTCTTTTGATGACCCGGAACTGCGCTACCGCCAGCGTTATGTGGATCTTGTTGTTAACAATGGTGTTAAAGAAACCTTCCTGAAACGTTCAAAGATCTACAAATCCATGCGTGATTTCTTTGACAATGACGGTTATACAGAAGTAGAGACACCAATTCTGCAATCCATTCCGGGAGGTGCATCTGCCCGTCCTTTCATTACCCATCACAATGCGCTCGATATCGACTTGTATATGCGTATTGCCTGTGAGCTTTACCTCAAGAAACTGATTGTCGGCGGTTTTGAAGGTGTTTATGAATTCTCCAAGAATTTCCGTAATGAAGGAATGGACCGAAACCATAATCCGGAATTTACTTGTATGGAGCTATACGTTTCCTATAAAGACATCTACTGGATGATGAATTATACGGAAAAACTACTTGAGAAGATCGCTCTCGATGTCAATGGAACTACTCAGGTCAAAGTTGGCGATAACATTATTGACTTCAAGGCTCCGTATAAACGTATCAGCATTTTGGATGCCATTAAGGAAAAAACCGGTTATGATCTGAACGGTAAGACAGAAGAAGAAATCCGTGAAGTCTGCAAGGCCTTGAATATGGAGGAAGTAGATGAGACATTCGGTAAAGGTAAAATGATTGATGAGATCTTCGGCGAATTCTGCGAAGGCACTTTCATACAGCCAACATTCATTACGGATTACCCGATCGAAATGTCGCCACTGACTAAAAAACATCGGAATAATCCGGAACTGACCGAACGTTTTGAGCTGATGGTCAACGGTAAAGAGTTGGCAAATGCCTATTCAGAGTTGAATGATCCGATTGATCAGGAAGAACGTTTCCAAGAGCAGTTGCGCCTGAGCGAAAAAGGTGATGACGAAGCGATGTTCATCGATCAGGATTTCTTGCGTGCATTACAGTATGGTATGCCTAACTTGGCTGGTATCGGTATCGGTATGGACCGTCTGACCATGTTGCTCACCGGACAGACCACCATTCAGGAGGTTTTGTTCTTCCCGCAAATGCGCCCGGAAAAGAAAATTCCAAAAGACAATGCTGCCAAATATGCAGAAATCGGTATCGCAGAAGATCTGGTACCTATCCTGCAAAAAGCCGGTTATAATCTCGTAAGCGACCTTCAGGGTATCAACCCCCAGAAAGTGCAACAGCAGATCGGCGAAATCATCAAGAAGTACAAACTGGAAATCGTCAAACCTTCTGTCGATGAAGTGGCAGTCTGGATTGAAAAACTGAATTAAAATCATTAAAAATCAGACATGGAGAATTGCGGAACCATAGCCATTATGGGAGGAGGTAGCTGGGCTACTGCCATTGCCAAAATGATGCTGGAGCGAAATGACTCCATATATTGGTATATGCGACGGGATGACCGAATCGAGGAATTCCGTCGCCTAGGCCATAATCCGGCCTATCTGACCAGCGTTCACTTCGATGTAGACCGCATCAAATTTTCTTCAGATATCAATAAAGTGGTAGAGAATTCGGATACATTAGTATTTGTAACTCCATCTCCTTATTTGAAGAGCCACTTGAAGAAGCTGAAGACAAAACTCCGGGATAAATTTATCGTAACGGCAATCAAAGGAATCGTTCCAGACGAAAATCTAATTTGCTCGGAATATTTTCATCAAGTGTATAATGTTCCTGATGAAAATCTGGCCGTACTTGGCGGACCAAGTCATGCAGAAGAAGTCGCTTTAGGACGACTGACCTATCTCACAGTAGGTTGTGCTGATACAGAAAAAGCCCAATGCTTTGCCGATATGATGGCCAGTGAATATGTAAAAACGAAAATCAGCGAAGATGTTATCGGAATAGAATACGCCTCTGTTCTCAAGAACGTATATTCCATTGCCGCCGGTATCTGTAACGGATTGAAATATGGCGATAACTTCCAATCGGTACTGATGTCGAACGCCGCACAGGAAATGGACCGTTTCCTGAAAACAGTACATCCTATAGAACGGAATATCATTGACTCGGTTTATCTGGGCGACCTGCTTGTAACAGGTTATTCCAACTTCAGCAGAAACCGAGTATTCGGAACCATGATCGGAAAAGGATACAGCGTAAAAAGCGCCCAGATCGAAATGGAAATGATTGCAGAAGGATTCTACGGAACCAAATGCATGAAAGACATTAACAAGCACTATCATGTTAACATGCCGATTTTGGATGCCGTCTATAATATTTTATATGAAAGAATATCCCCGAGTATTGAAATCAAACTGCTTACAGATTCATTCCGATAAACACAAAACAGATTTTATTCTAACAGATTAAAAAACTAGAAAAAATGAAGAACATTCAATTAGACATTACAAAAGCTGCCCAGTTTCTGAGCGCTGATGCCATTGCTGCATTTGAACCGAAAGTTATGGCTGCACAGGAAGCTTTGGAAAAAGGCACCTGTCCGGGTAATGATTTCTTGGGATGGTTACACCTCCCCTCTTCAATCACCAAAGAATTTATTGCCGAACTGAACGCAACAGCTCAGGTAATCCGTGAAAACTGCGAAGTAGTTGTCGTAGCAGGTATCGGAGGCAGTTATCTGGGTGCTCGCGCCGTAATTGAGGCATTGGGCAACAGTTTTGAATGGCTTGTCAATGACGGTAAGAATCCGGTTATCCTTTTTGCCGGAAATAATATAGGAGAAGACTATTTGGCAGAACTTTGCGCTTATTTGAAAAACAAGAAGTTCGGTGTCATCAATATTTCCAAGAGTGGTACAACGACAGAAACAGCACTCGCATTCCGTCTGCTTAAGAAACAATGTGAAGATCAGCGCGGTAAAGAAGAAGCAAAGAAAGTAATTGTTGCTGTGACAGATGCCAAGAAAGGTGCAGCCCGTACTACTGCTGACAAGGAAGGTTACAAGAGCTTTATCATTCCCGATAATGTTGGCGGACGTTTCTCTGTGCTGACTCCAGTAGGATTGCTTCCTATTGCTATTGCAGGCTATAACATCGAACAATTGGTTGCCGGTGCTGCAGATATGGAAAAAGCGACAAGCGTTGATGTTCCATTTGCAGAAAACCCATCTGCCATTTATGCGGCTTGCCGTAATGCACTTTATCAGAATGGTAAAAAAATCGAGATTCTGGTAAACTACCAGCCTAAATTACATTACATGAACGAATGGTGGAAACAGCTTTACGGAGAATCTGAAGGTAAAGACGGAAAGGGTATTTTCCCTGCAGCTGTAGATTTTACAACTGATCTCCACTCTATGGGACAATGGATTCAGGAAGGCGAACGTACCATTTTCGAAACCGTTATCAGCATAGAACAATCTAACCATACCCTCCTCTTCCCTAGCGATGAAGAGAATCTGGATGGACTGAACTTCCTGGCCGGAAAACGGATTGACGAAGTCAACAAGATGGCTGAACTTGGAACTCAGCTGGCTCATGTTGACGGTGGTGTGCCTAATATGCGCCTGATTGTACCGGTTCTGAACGAATACTACCTGGGACAAATCATTTATTTCTTCGAAAAAGCTTGCGGTATCAGCGGTAATCTGCTCGAAGTAAACACTTTCAACCAGCCGGGTGTAGAAGCATACAAGAAAAATATGTTTGCCCTGCTTAACAAACCGGGATACGAGAAGGAAAGTGAAGCTATCCGGGCTAGACTGAATAAATAACAAACAAAAATGTTCGAAAAAGAAAAAGAACAATATTTAAAAGAACACGGCTTTGAGGAAATGCACCTCAAAGCCGTACTCTTTGATATGGATGGAGTCTTGTTCGACTCTATGCCAAATCATGCTTATGCTTGGAGTCATTCCATGACCCAGTTTGGTCTAAAGATGACTCCTGAAGAAGCCTACATGCACGAAGGACGCACCGGAAATGGCACGATAAACATTCTGACTCAAAGATATTGGGGACGAGATGCGACACCGGAAGAAATGGACGAAATTTATCGAGCAAAAGCGGATGTATTCAATCAATGTGCCGAACCGCCCCAAATGCCCGGAGCGGCTGATATACTAAACAAAGTAAAGAAGAGCGGATGTACTCCTGTGCTTGTAACCGGTTCCGGTCAATTATCTTTATTGGATCGGTTGAATAAAAACTTTCCGAACATTTTTACAAAAGATAAAATGGTAACCAGTTTCGACGTGAAATTCGGAAAACCAAATCCGGAACCTTATCTGATGGGCTTGGAAAAGGCACAAATACGTCCCTGGGAAGGTTTCGTTGTTGAGAATGCTCCATTAGGCGTGGAAGCTGGATCCAGAGCAAACATCTTTACGATTGCAGTCAATACCGGTCCATTGCCAGATCAAGTACTATGGGATGCCGGAGCAAATCTTCTATTTCCATCTGTTCAGGCTCTTTGCGATAACTGGGAAGAGCTATTAAAAACATTCAGTTAACGATCATCTCCCCAAAAAGATTTAACCAAAACCATCAAAAGTGCAAATAAAAATCTGTTGTTCGTGCTTGAATATTTTTGGGCAAGAACAACAGTATTTTTATCTTATAACATAGTCCTGCCAATCAGACGAAGAACATCCAATTTTCAACTTTACAGAAAGAGCCTGTTCGTTGTTACGAACAGGCTCTTTCTGTATTACTATAATTTCAAACCAGCATTATTCACGATCCGGCATAACAACCCGTTCCCAAACTTCCTGGCAATTAAGTACTTCCCCCTTATTATCAACTATTTGGAAAGTAATCATTAACACATTCTCATCTAAAAACTCATACGTCATCTCATTGTCACGACCATCCATTGCAGAAGAAACCAGCAACTTTCCAATATGCTCCACATAAGAAGTATCAGATTTGAGATCATAACTTCCTTCCATAGTCAAAAAGACTTCGCCTTTCGGTGATATCATCAAATTTGTAAGAGACCCTTTCGGACTAAAGACCTTCAGATATGGCACACGTTCCATTTTCGGTGAAGTTCCAAATCCTATATCTGTCATATTGCATAATTGCCATACACCTACAAGCTTATTTTCTTTCATCGCATTTTGAGCGGAAAGCGTTGTTAGTCCAAAGAAGAGAGACAACAACAAAAATAACTTCTTCATCATATACTTTCTAGTTTATAAGGTTAGTAATTGGTTATCGCACGAAATTTACAAAAAAAATAATTATGAAGCTAATTTTTATAATAAAATATGAAGGAAAAAAACAAAATATTTGCTGTATAAAAAATCAAAAATGAAAAAGCAAAAACAAAACAACAAAAAGTAGAAATGAGATTGTATGAATGGATATTCTTCATTATATTTGTATTTGGTCATCATCGTATCCTAAATAAAAACTAAAGATATGCAAAATAGAATTTGTTCCCTTTTCAACATTGACTATCCAATCATATCCGGAGGCATGGTATGGTGCAGTGGATGGCGTTTGGCTTCCACCGTTAGCAATGCCGGAGGTCTGGGATTAATTGGGGCAGGTTCCATGCACCCGGAAACCTTGCATGAACACATTGTTAAATGTAAAAAAGCAACAAACAAGCCTTTCGGCGTAAACATACCCTTACTTTATCCGGAAATTGAAAAAGTAATCCCAATCATTCTAGAAGAGAAAGTGCCAATTGTTTTTACGTCTGCAGGAAATCCAAAAACCTGGACACCACTGCTACAGGCGCATGGAATAAAAGTAGCTCATGTAGTGAGCAGTTCAAAATTTGCCCGAAAATGCGAAGAAGCAGGAGTTGACGCAATTGTAGCAGAAGGTTTTGAAGCTGGCGGACATAACGGACGAGAAGAGACCACTACATTATGTCTGCTTCCGGCTGTTCGACAAGCTACGTCATTACCATTAATTGCAGCCGGTGGTATCGGAACAGGAGCTGCTATGGCTGCCGTTATGGCACTTGGTGCAGAAGGAGTACAAATTGGAACCAGATTTGCACTCACTGAAGAAAGTTCTGCACACCCAAACTTCAAGAATCTTTGTTTGAACCTGAACGAAGGTGATACACAACTGGTCCTTAAAAAATTAGCACCGACCCGTCTGGCCAAAAGTAACTTTCTGAATAAGATACGCTCTGCAGAAGACGCAGGAGCATCAGCAGACCAATTAAAAGAAATATTAGGAAAAGGCAGAGCAAAAAAGGGAATTTTTGAAGGAGACCTGCAAGAAGGCGAAATGGAAATCGGACAAATAGCGGCTCTCTTTCACGAATCACAATCTGCGACAGAAATCATACAGGAAATTATTACGGATTACAGAAATACGGTAATAACATTAAAACAGGATCTTTTCTAAAAAGCCTGTTTTAACAACATGACAAATCTTCTGAAAGGAATATTGAAAAGTCAGGGAACAAATGCACCCTGACCTTATTGTTTTTATCAAAAACCGACAATCTTTATTTCTACGACTCGCTGCGTTTGATTGTCAATCGCAAAACGCCGGTCAGAACGTTCACCGATCACCCATACAATAGAATCGCCACAAGTCAATACGAACTGATTTTCCTTTTGAAATCTGTTCTTTTTGCAATCAGTCAGAAAATCACTAACCAGTTTCGAGCCTTTCATACCATATGGACAGAAACGATCACCTTGTTCACAGCGTCGAACACGCAGAGGCTCTTTAATCTTATCTGCGTCCAGACATAAATAGGACTTATCTTTTTGAATGACATAAGAATCAGCCCGAAACAGACCAATCTGCAATACCAAATCGTCTGTTATAGTAACCAGCCCCGGCTTTACAGGTAATTCTTCAACCGAGATTGGTGTTAAAATTTGATTCTTCTGTCGGAATATCAAATAATCCCTGTCATACAATAGAACCCATTCCTGACTCTCAAATATCTTTCCAGTAGCATCCGGATCAAGTTCATATACAGACCTAACCTGAGCTGCATTGAATCCTTTTGGAGCAAGTATCTCATAAAGAACAGTCTCAGCCCCAGACTCCTCTCTTAAAGCTCGTAACGACAGTTTGTCCCCATGGAACACCCTGGCAACAGCTTCTTCGACAGCACGACGATAAAGAACTTCAGTATCTGACATTCGCTGCGCCAATTCATGTAATGTCTGCTTGACAACAGGGTTTATCTGCTGCAAAAGTGGAAGCACATCCAAACGAATTTTATTCCGGGTCGCATCACGTTCCCAATTTGTACTGTCTGTCACATATCCCTGTCCCAACTCAGCCAGATAACTTTCTATTTCTCCACGCGACAAATCCAACAGAGGACGAACCACGTCATCATTCTTGTATCTCATACCGCAAAGTCCTCGAATGCCGGTTCCACGAATTAAATTCAGCAAAACGGTCTCTGCATTATCGTCGCGATGGTGAGCAACAACAATGGCAGATGCATTTCGCTCAGTCAACAACGCACGGAACCACTGGTAACGTAAGTCTCGTGCCGCCATTTCTATACTAACATGATGATTTGAAGCATAAGTCCGAGTCTGAAAATGACGGACGTGCAACAATATGTTTTGCTTCTTACAAAAATCACGCACAAAAATTTCGTCACGATCAGATTCTGTTCCCCGAAGTTCGAAATTACAATGCACAGCCTCTAACTGGTATCCTAATGCCTTGAGACAACAAACTAAAGCAATAGAATCTGCTCCACCGCTTAATCCGACGAGATAACGTTTCCCATATAACAAAAGCTGATGCTGATCTATCGTTTGCGCAACACGCTGTTCAAAGATTCCTTTCCTTTTCATAACACAAAGATAAAAAAGATTTTGCGATAACTGCAGATAATCCTAAATTTGCCTATTAAAACAATCAAAACAATTAATAAATGATCCAAGAAATCCTTGTTGGGCTAATATTCCTGTTTATTGTGTTTCTGGCTGGTCGTAAATTATATCGGATAATTCGTTACCCAGAACAAAGTAATCCATGTGCTCATTGTTCTGCTTCATGTACTTTGCGCAATAATCCACAACGAACGAAGTGTAAAACCACCCAAGATGAAGAAAAAAGTAAATTGAAACAAGAAAAGTAGCATAAAACATTTGTGTATTAAAAAAATTATTGTACCTTTGCAAACGCAAACGAGAAACGGTGCCCTGACCGAGAGGCTAGGTAGCGGTCTGCAAAACCGTCCACAGCAGTTCGAATCTGCTGGGCACCTCTTCTCAAAAGCAATAACGGTGCCCTGACCGAGAGGCTAGGTAGCGGTCTGCAAAACCGTCCACAGCAGTTCGAATCTGCTGGGCACCTCGAAGAAGCGGAATGAATTATTAAATTCATTCCGCTTCTTTCTTATATCAGCACAAAAATTGGTATCAGCGGATATTGGATCAGGACTTTACACTAAAAACAAACAGACAACGAAGACGGCGAATAAAACGTCTAATCTGCATTGTCTGTTCAGCTATTCTTTAAGATATTTGGCTTCCTAATTCCGGGTCACTTGTTTTACTCCTTTGATCGTCTTGAGTTTTTTTATCAACAGATCCAGTTTTGCCGTATCATCAATCATTACCGTCAAATTACCGGCAAACAAACCATCATGCGAATCAATACTGATATTGCGCAACGAGATTTTTTCCTCTTTACTGATAATAGAAGTAATGTTGTTGATAATACCCAAATCATCATTACCAATCACTTTCAATCGAATGGAATACTGACTGCCGCGTTTACCTGCCCATCTGGCCTTGACTATACGGTAACCAAAACGTTTACGCATTTCTTCAGCATTAGGACAATCACAACGATGAATCTTAATTCCTCCATTCACTGTAACAAAACCAAATACATCATCACCATAAATCGGCTGACAACATTTTGCCAAAGTAAAATCCAAACCTTTTAGATTTTGGTCTATCACGAGTACATCATCATGGGCACGATTTTTCACATCCGGTTCCTGCACCATATTGTATGCTTCTGCGCTTGGAGCAGGCACATGTTCCATTTGTCCATTCGTGAATTTCAGCATCTCTACATACATATCGATGACTTTATTCACATCCAAAGCCTCATCTGCTATACTCTTATAAAAATCGGTCACGACCTTAAAGCCAAGCTTCTTGATCACATGCATCAAAGTAGGCTCATCGTATTCTATCTTTTTGTTTTTAAACTTACGTTCCAAAAGTTCCTTGGCAAATGCTCCCTGACGAGCCTGCATTTCCTTCAACGCCAGTCTGATTTTAGACTTCGCCTTACTCGTAAGCACGAATTTCAGCCAGTCCTGTTTCGGAGTCTGGTTTGCCGATGTCAGAATCTCCACCTGATCTCCACTCGTCAGCTGTTGTCTTACCTGAACATTCTTTCCATTAATCCGGGCTCCGATACAATGATCACCCACATTCGTATGAATGGCATAGGCAAAATCAAGCACGGTAGCACCTTTCGGCAATTTAAAAAGATCCCCCTTTGGAGTAAAAACAAAGACCTCATCTTCATACAGATCCATCTTAAACTGATCCATCAGTTTAAGATCATCATTATTTTCCAATGCACTCCGAATACTGTTCAGCCATTCATCAACACCGGCTTCACCGCCTTTTATTCCTTTATAACGCCAATGGGCAGCCAAACCACGCTCTGCAATTTCATCCATACGTTCTGTACGAATCTGCACTTCCACCCATTTCTGTTCCGGACCTAGTACGGTTATATGCAAACTTTCATACCCATTACTTTTCGGGATAGACAACCAGTCGCGCAAACGTTTTGGATTCGGCTGATACATATCCGTAACAATGGAATAAACCTGCCAACACTCCATTTTCTCCTTTGCCGGTTCCGAATCCAGGATAATACGGATGGCAAACAAATCATAGATTCCTTCCACGCCACATTTCTGACGCTTCATTTTCTGCCAGATCGAATGAATACTTTTCGTACGCCCTTTCATGTGGAATTTCAATCCAGCAGCCTCCAACTTTTCCTGTATCGGCCGGATAAAGTTTGCGATATACGCATCACGCGCCTTTTTAGTTTCGTTCAGTTTGTCCTTAATCAGATAATAAGCGTCATGCTCCATATATTTCAGGGACAAATCTTCCAGCTCACTTTTCAATTTATATAGTCCCAGTTTATGCGCCAGTGGTGCGTACAAATAAGCAGCCTCCTGTGCCACCTTCAATTGGGCTTCCTTATGTTCTGTATCCTTGATCTTGCGCATGATATACACTCTATTGGCAATCATGATCAAGATTACACGCATATCCTCTGCAAACGACAGCAACAGACTTCGAAAGTTTTCGCTCTCTATACTTGGATTTTTATCATACAATTCCTGAATCCGGTTCAACCCACGAATGATACCGGCCACATCTTCCCCAAAATCCGCATGAACTTGTTCAGGTGTACAATAGCCGCTTTTGACACAAGAATGCAACATAACTCCCAATATCGCCGCACGAGTCAATCCGATTTCCTCTGCAACAATCAAGGACGTCTCCATATCCGTTATCACCGGGTGCATCCCAAAAATATCTCGATGCAAGAAATCATTCTGACTGGCCTGAGTCAAATACTGTTTCAGCCGTGCACAATCATTGGCACGAAGTGCATTCCCCGACAATCCCAATAAAGAACGATATAAATGCTTTAACTGTAACTTTTCAGCAGAACTAAATGAAAGATTCGTGTTCATAGGCGTTCATTTTTCTTCAAAGTTACATATTTTTTGGATTTAGCATACCAACTACACATTTTTTTCTTATATTTGAGCATTGATAATATTATGTTGAACATTAATTATAATGCCATGTTAACAGCATCAGATTTAGAACAGCTCGCCCATAAAGGCATCACGGAAACGCAAATAGAAGCACAGTTAAAAAAGTTTAAAACCGGTTTTCCGTTTCTTAAATTAAAAGATGCAGCTTCTATCGAAAATGGTGGTATCCTCGCCCCAACTGCCGATGAATGCAAACGTTATATTGCCCAATGGTCTGACTATAAGAACGAAGGACACCAGATTACCAAGTTTGTTCCGGCTTCGGGAGCAGCCAGCCGTATGTTTAAGAATCTTTTCGAATTTCTCGATGCCGCCTACGAGGAACCGTCCACCGATTTTGAAAAGAAATTTTTCGACCACATTCATCTGTTCGCATTTTATGATGACCTGAACCAGGTTTGTTTGAAAAATCAGGGTAAGGATATCGACACCTTAAAACAGGAAGGTCAGTATAAGCCGATTGTTGCCAATCTGTTAAAAGCCGAAGGTTTGAACTATGGACAATTGCCTAAAGGACTTCTGAAATTCCACAAATACGATGATTCCTCCAGAACACCTGTAGAAGAACATCTGGTAGAAGCCGCACAATACGCAGAAAGCAATAAGAAAAGTCACGTACACTTCACAGTAAGCGCAGATCATAAGGAACTCTTCAAAAAACTGGTTGACGAGAAACTCAAAACATACGAAGAACGGTTCGGCATTGAATATACAGTAGATTTCTCTGAACAGAAAGCTTCAACCGACACGATAGCCGCAACCATGGAAAACGAGCCGTTCCGTGTCGACGGCAAGCTGTTATTCAGACCGGGTGGACATGGTGCTCTGATTGAGAACCTGAACGATCTGAATACGGAGATTGTATTTATAAAGAACATCGACAACGTAGTACCCGACCGTCTGAAAGCCGATACGGTTACTTACAAACAAGTTATTGCCGGCATTTTGGTCAACTTACAGAAACAAGCATTTGCCTATTTGGAATTCCTCGATTCTGGTAAATACAGTCATGCAGAACTGGAAGAAATCATTCGCTTCGTACAGCAAAAGCTCTGCTGCCGGAAAGAAGATATCAAAGATATGGAGGATGCCGATCTGGTTATTTACCTGCGCAAAAAGCTCAATCGTCCGATGCGCGTCTGCGGTGTCGTAAAAAATGTGGGCGAACCGGGTGGAGGACCGTTCCTGGCTTATAATCCCGACGGTACAATTTCATTGCAAATTCTGGAAAGCAGCCAGATCGATACCAAGAATCCGGAATACATGAAGATGTTTACCAACGGCACCCACTTTAATCCTGTCGATCTAGTTTGTGCCGTAAAAGACTACAAAGGCAAGAAATTCGACCTGACTCAATACGTAGACCAAAACACGGGTTTCATTTCTTACAAGAGTAAAAACGGTAAAGATCTCAAGGCTTTGGAACTCCCCGGACTTTGGAACGGTGCCATGAGCGACTGGAACACGGTCTTTGTTGAAGTTCCGTTGAGCACATTCAACCCTGTAAAAACCGTCAACGACTTGTTGCGTGAACAACATCAATAAGAATATTACATTTTTTAAGAATACAAACGATGTTTAGCAAAAAACTCCTGCAGAAATCGAAAGCATCTGTGGGAGTTTTTTTCTATCTTTGCAGAAAACAATAACTTGACCGTTATGACAAAAAAGATTCTTTTATTAGGTTCTGGCGAACTCGGCAAAGAGTTCGTGATTGCCTGTCAGCGCAAGGGCCAGTACGTGATCGCTTGTGACTCCTACGCACATGCTCCGGCCATGCAGGTGGCAGATGAATGCGAAGTGTTTAATATGCTCGACGGCGAAGCACTTATGAAGGCCGTTGAAAAACATCATCCCGATATCATCGTTCCCGAAATTGAAGCAATCCGTACAGAAAAATTGTACGAATGCGAAAAAATGGGTATTCAGGTTGTTCCAAGCGCACGTGCTGTGAATTTCACCATGAACCGTAAGGAAATCCGTGAACTGGCTCATACCGAACTCGGTCTGAAGACAGCCAACTATCTATATGCCAATACTTATGAGGAATTGTGCGAGGCTGCTGAGAAAATTGGTTTCCCATGTATTGTAAAACCGTTGATGAGTTCATCCGGCCACGGACAAAGCAAAGTGGATCATGCCGGAGAACTGGAAGCAGCGTGGGCCTGTGCCTGCGGCGGTGCCCGCGGCGACATCAAGGAAGTCATCGTCGAACAGTTCATTCCGTTCGATAGCGAAATTACCTTGCTTACGGTGACTCAGAAAAACGGTCCTACCCTCTTCTGTCAGCCGATCGGCCACGTACAGAAAGGCGGCGACTACCGCGAAAGTTTCCAGCCGGCAGCCATCACCCCCGAAATGCTTCATGACGCTCAGGTCATGGCCGAAAAAATTACACGGGCCCTTGGCGGCGCCGGATTGTGGGGTGTAGAATTCTTCCTGAGCAACAAGGAAGGCGTCATCTTCTCCGAACTGAGCCCGCGTCCACACGATACGGGTATGGTCACTTTGGCCGGAACACAGAACCTGTCAGAATTTGAGTTGCATTGCCGCGCCGTTCTCGGTTTGCCGATTCCGGAAATCACTCAGGAACGTATGGGTGCCAGCGCAGTCATTCTCTCCGGTGTAGAATCCGACCAACCGCAATACGACGGCATGGAAGATGTCTGCGCTGCAACAAACACTTATCTGCGTATTTTCGGCAAACCAGTTGCTCACGTTGGCCGTCGTATGGGTGTTGTCGTTTGCTGGGACAAGCTGGATGCCGACCAGACAGCTTTGCGCGACAAGTGCAAGTCACTGGCTGCTAAAGTTCAAGTTAAATAAACAAGACCAGATCAAACACAGGCTGACTCATTGGAGAAGCAACAACCCTAAAAGGAAACTCCCAATAAACAGACCTGAAAACCAATAAAAGAGCGTCCTATCCGGACTCTGATGCACAGAGTTCGATAGGACGCTCTTCTTTTATTTCTTCTTCTCTACCTGCGTCAGCATTCCTCCACTTCATATCGTCCTGCCCGACGCACAGCCTCCCGCACTTGCTCGATTGGAAGGGTTTCGCCCGTAAGGTATTCAATTTCGGCAACAGGCGGTTCCAGCGTGACCGTAGCCCGAACCTGAGGCAACGTGTTCAACGCCTCTTCCACATGTTTGCGACAATGGTCGCACATCATTCCTTTTACTGTATAACGGACCTGCACCCCCATCGTTTTTTCCACCGGTTTAACAACAGTCGTCGAGTCACCGGGCAGAAACGTTTCTGCCGCTTTTATTTCACAGTTCAAGGAGCATCCGTCAGCCTCGTCAGACACAGCTATCGACGGCGCTCCAAGACGAATCCGTTTCAGGCGCAAACTATTGCTCACCACGCTCACACTGCTCAAAGCCATTGCCGCCCCGGCTATCATCGGATTGAGCAAGAATCCCCAAATCGGATAAAGCACTCCGGCAGCAACGGGTACCCCGATCAGATTATAAATAAAGGCCCAGAAAAGATTTTGCCGGACGGTACGTACGGTACGTTGCGAAAGTACGATAGCCTCCGCTATTTTATTCAGGTCGGACGACATCATCGTCATGCCCGCCACATCCATGGCTATATCGCTTCCCTGTCCCATAGCCACACTCAGATCAGCCTGAGCCAGCGCGGCACTGTCGTTGATCCCGTCGCCAACCATTGCCACGCAATGCCCTGCTTCCTGCAATTGTCTGACGTATGCCACCTTATCCTGTGGCAGGGCACCGGCCTTCACTTTTCCGATACCAGCCTGACGGGCAATCTCCTGTGCTGTTTCCTCCTGATCGCCGGTGAGCAGATGCACCGTACAACCCAGTTCTTCCAGTCGCTCCACAGCCTTTTTCGAAGACGGTTTCATCCGGTCTGTTATACCACAAACGGCACGGACACGCCCGTCAACCGCCATGCAGATGACCGTCTTCCGTTCTGCAGCCAACCGTTCCACCGTCCGTTCCAGTTCACTTCCCATATCTATGTTCCGGTCTGCCATAAGTTTCCGGTTACCGATCAGACACACATGCCCGTCCACCCGGCCGGACAGACCATAACCGGTAATACTCTCAAAACCGACAACCTCTTTTCCATCCCCCACTTTCAGATAATCCACAATGGCTCCCGCAAGCGGATGCTCGGAGCAACGCTCCAATGCTGCAAACCAAGGTTTCACCAATTCGGCGTCGCCTTCCCATACGCCATCCGTCACCACAGGTTTTCCTTCCGTCACGGTTCCGGTCTTGTCCAGAACAATCGTATCGACCTTACGGGCCATTTCCAAACTTGCGGCATTTTTAATCAGAATGCCTCTTCCGGCCGCTTTTCCAATCGCCACCGTAATGGCTGTCGGAGTAGCCAGTCCTAAGGCACACGGGCAGGCGATAATCAAGACCGTCACTAAAGCCAAAATGCCATGGGTGAATCCATTCTCCGGCGCCCAGATCCACCAGCCCAGAAAAGCCAAAACCGCAATCGTCATAATTGCCGGAACAAACACAGCCGCAACCCGGTCGACAAGCCGCTGCACAGGCGCCTTGCTCCCCTGCGCTTCCTGCACCATACGGATAATGTGCGCCAACAGGGTGTCTTCACCCACCTGACTGGCACGGAAACAGAAACTGCCTTTTTGATTGATGGTTCCGGCAAACACCTGGCTCCCGGCTGATTTGCCTACCGGTATCGGTTCACCACTCAACATACTCTCATCGACATACGACTGCCCGTTCACAACCACGCCGTCCACTGCAATTCGTTCTCCCGGCTTCACCTGAAGCAACATCCCCGAAGTCACCTGAGCCAGCGGCAAAGTCACAACCGTCCCGTCCTCACGCACACAGCAGACGGTGTCCGGCCGCAAGCCCATCAGTTTACGAATTGCGTCCGACGTCTGTCCTTTGGCCCGATCTTCCAGCAATCGTCCGAGCAGAATAAAAGCAATGATTACGCTGGCCGCCTCGAAATAAACATGCGGCTCCACACCACGTGCCAGCCAGAATTCAGGATAAAAGAGGTTGAACACACTGAACAGATAAGCAATCCCCGTGCTGTTAGCCACCAACGTATCCATATTGGCCGTTCCATGACGCAACTGTTTCCAGGCATTGATATAAAAATCGCGTCCAAGCCAGAACACCACCGGTGTGGCCAGCAGCCACATCACCCAACCGGCATACGCCCAGTCCATAAAAAACATCGACAACAGCATCACCGGAAAAGCAAGAATCACCGCCCAAAGCGTGCGCCGCTTCAACGAACGGTAATGGGCCTGATGTTCCGATTCGGCCATCCTTTCATTGGTCTCCGCATCTCCGCCTATCACCAAATCATAACCGGCCGACCGCAAGGCATCGCGCAACTGTTCCGGACTGCACTGTCGGGAATCGTAATCGACAGTAGCCGTAGCCGCCGCAAAATTGACCGCAGCCTGCTTCACACCGGGCAACCCGTTCAAGGTCTTATCCACACGTGCGGCACAAGCGGCACAACTCATTTTCAAAACAGGAAAAGTTTGTTTCATCTTCTTTGTCTTTACATCAAAAATCCAATATGGATGCAAAACTACAAAGAATCATCAGTACAGCGCTTACACAATTATGGGTGAATCTTACAACTTTCGTATCCGGACACGCTGGTCTGCCTAACCGATCTGGTCGAGCGGCCGCCTGTCGGGACATCCTTTTGCCCGATATGCACTCGGCGACATGCCGGTCACTTTCTTAAACTGCGCACTGAGATGTGCCGTACTCGAATAATGCAAACGGTCGGCAATCTCCTTGAGTGAATAAGCATCATAAGCCAACAGTTCCTTGACGCGCTCAATACGCTGGGCAATAAAATAACGTTCAACCGTTGTCCCAACCTGTTCCGAAAACAGTTTGCTCAGCACGCTGTATTCCTGATGGAACACCTCGGCAAGATAATTGGAGAGATTCGTGGGTAAAGGCTCCTGACGATGGCGCACCAGATGAATCAGTTCCCGTTTGATAGCCTCCACAAGCTGCTGTTCCCGCGTATCAAGCAATTCAAAACCCAATTCCTCCAGGCCCTTCCGGAACTGAATCAGCCGGTCGGACGCAAGCGGTTCGGACAGGACGACGCGTCCGAGTTCCACCCGTACGGGTACAACTCCGATTTCATCAAGCAACCGATTGACAGCCAGCCGGCACCGGTCGCAAACCATATTCTTTATCCCTATACTGATCTCCATAATGCAAAAATAAAGGAATTTATCCGGATTAGGAATAACGATATCCGGAAAAACAGGCCAATTATTTGCTCATCCCACCCTATTTTATTAATATTGCCCTGCTTGAAACGAAACTTAAACTAATTTACAGAAATAAAATCTTAGGTAGTGTTTCACTGAGTGTGTCTGAGGCCAGTTTGCCTTAGAAGTGATGATGCAAAGTTAATAGACAATTTTGTATTTCATATCAAAAAAGCTAATTTTATGTTGTAGTCGGACGAGGAAATGGACTCTGTAGAGAGGAGCAACCCGTCAGCAACATGGGTACGCCTATACTGATAGCAAGAACAATCCGGGAGTCGTCATTGTGGCGACTCCTTTTTTGCTTTCAGGCAGGCTTTTCTGCTAAAAAGAACTATTCCATTAGTCAGGAAACAGAGTCTCGTCGCAGGTTATGTTGGGTAGCAACCGGTCAAAAGCCTTGTGTTCCATGGCGACACTGCCCATGAGCGTCAGTACTGATTCTTCGTTAGGCATGGCTGTACGCATTCTTGTCACTCTCCTGAAGTCCCGGTTGAGACGCTCGATCCAATTAGTGGTATATATCATGGACTGAATCTCCGGAGCATAGTTCAAGTAAGTCATATATGCCTTATAGTCGGCGTTGTTACGCATGAGTTTGAATGTCCGGTAGTCTTTACCCCACCTCTCACACATATCTTGCCATTTCTTCCATGCCAACTCAATGGTGTAATCGCGCTGTCCGGTACGGAATATATCACGCAGATCAGAAGCCAAAGCACCCTTGTCTCCATGACTGACCTTGGCAAACATATTGCGTTTGAGATGGGTTACGCATCTCTGAAGCGGAGTACCAGGGAATTTCTCTCCCACAACGGCATCAAGCCCCTTAATACCGTCTGCAACCATGAGCCCAATCTTTTGGACGCCCCTTTCTTTTTATCACTCCATCCTGTTGCGCTCTCTGTAGGAATATTGAATATACCCAGTACATCACGGCGGCCTTCCTCTGTAACGGCCAATGCGACATAGAACGCTTCACTGGATACCGAACGTTTACGGTGAATCTTAATATGCACACAGTCTACGAACATGACCGGGTAGTAACTCTCAAGACTGCGCTCCAGCCAGGCGTTTACCTGAGTACGAACGCTATCGACCATCCGACTGATGCTGGACTTGGAATAGTACTGGCCATAAATCTGCTCAAAGACATCTCCGACCTGTTCCTGCGTAAGCCCTTTAGTATATAAGACTCCGGCCAACCGGTCACATTCCTCTTCCTGATTGCGAAGAATGGCAAGTATCTGGGGATGAAAGTTGCCATAACGGTCACGGGGAATACGGAATTCCTATTTTCTTCCTTGACCATAGGCATGCCCAATACGATAGCCATTGCCCTTATTTTGAGGATTTTCATGCAGGAACTCACTGCGTTCTGCTACCTTCATGCTTTCGAGCATGATTTCCATCAGGTCGTGTAGACCATTTTCTTTCTCTGCATGCTTGCGCATGAGCTCAGAAATTTGTACTTTCGTGAAGTGCATAGTTTGTATATTTAGTGGTTTGGTCACTCCTAAATTACAAACTTCGGGGCTGACACGCAAGGGTCAGCCCTTTTTACTGCTTATCAGACACACTTTTTGAGACAGTATCATATCTTAATCTGAAAACCATGAAAAAAACATTATGGATGTACGCTGTACTTATTTTTCTTTCAGCGTGTTCTTCCGGTTCGAAAATACCGGATGGCGACAGTCAGTATCTGCCTTTTGCTCCAGATGGTATACCATTCGTTGAGGCCGACTCTTTATGGCAGGCCTGACAATATCGTCTATTTTTAATAAATTTGATTATTACTCTATTTTTTTCATGTATAATTTGCAATTTAATTGCATTTTAATTACTTTTGCCTAAAATTAAGAGCTGAACTTAACAAACAGGGCAATATTCGCAAAGCCAAAAGAGCGATAGTAACTTTAACTTTATTATTATCATCATGGAAAAACTTACATCTAATCGGAGTTTTTGGTTGGCCATACTTTTATCAATTGTCACACTGGGAATCTATCCTTTGTATTTAATTTATGCATTTGCTAAAGAAACTAACATTGCTTGTAAAGAAGACGGAAAGAGTACATCTGGATTGATTGTTTTCATACTTCTTTCCATCATAACTTTAAATATTTATTCAATAATCTGGTGGTGTAAATGGATAAATAGATGTAATTTTTATTTAGCAAAAAATGGAAAACCTGAAGGATTACAAATTTCCACATATCTCCTTACACTCTTTTTCGGTTGGATCACTCTCGGCATCATGTATTTTGTTGTATTCTATAAAATTATTAATCTTCAGAATTCAGTAAATGCAACTTATAACGAAATAAATAACATACAATAATTTTATTATAATGATTTCCAATATTTTTATGTTGTGAATCTTTATTTTTAATATACTGACTCAAACGTAACCTTTCTTTTTTCAGAACCTCCGCAGTATCCCGTCCAACGTATGTTCCGGCACATCCGGTAAAATCATCCTGAAGTGACTCAGCAAGCGTTCGTGGGATTCTTCGGGGGTTCGTTCTGTACGACAAGCATCCCGGCCAAAAAGCTTTTCGGGCGTTGTCAGTAACGACCATCCCCAACCATAAGGCCGGTTATGCCGGTCGTGCGGATAAACAAAATCTTCGGTCACGATATATCCGGCCATCTCCAGACGGGTCAGATAAGCATCAAACCTGCTCCGCATCTTCGGACCGGTAAAACCGCAGGCTGCACGCAACTCGCGCGTAATCAGGCTGCCATATTCCTTCAGCGTGGCCAGAATCATTTCTTCGACACTTCCCTCCTCCGGCTGAGGACAAATACTGCGGCGATAATTACAGAAATCCGGCCACCAGGCTCTACTGACAAAAGCCGCCTTACGTTTGAAGAATTTACCATAGGCACAACCGCTTTCCTGCAAAATAGGTCCTTTCCAGGACCAGAGCGGCCATTCCCAACCGCCATCCGGAAGTTTCACATACTGGCAGTCTTCATCCATAATTTCATCGGCTGACCATCCCGGAATGCCCATCGGCAACAAAGGCAAAAAGCCTATTTCTTCAATATAAGCCATCAGTTCCTGGCAAGAATGTAACTTCATTGTATCCATTTTTCCAACCTGCATTATTATTTCTGAAAAATACAATTCTTTATTGATACAAACAAGAAAGCAGACAGAATTCATACAAAAACAGTTTCGTTCTCATATCGTCAAAAATATGAGGACGAAACTGTTTTAAATATTCAAGCCGGAGCCGATTTTATTTCTTCCGGTCTTGATAGAACTTCAGGAAGCGGTTGAGTCCTTCTTCCAAAGTCACGCGCGGACAAGCCAGATTCCAACGCAGGAAACCGTCACCCTCCGGACCATACATAGTACCCGCATTCAGCCACAACTGATAATCGCGCTTCAGCTGTTCGATCATCTCATTAGAAGTCATATGCAGCACCTGGCAGTCCAACCAACCCAAATAAGTACCTTCAAGCGGTACCAGATAAAGGTCGGGCATCTCGCGTTCCACAAAATCCTTCATGAAGAGGTAATTGTCATAGATATACGCATTCAACTCATCCAGCCAGTCCTCGCTTTCATTGTAAGCGGCTATCAAAGCCTCAACCGCAAAACAATTCAGACTCGAAATGTCCATTCCATGAAGCACGGCCTCGATTTTATCGTGTACCTCCTTGTTCGGTGCAAAAATATTGGCCACCTGGAAACCGGCCAGATTGAATGCCTTGCTCGGCGATGCACAAAAGGCAGAATGCATGCGGAGTTCTTCCGAGAGCGATGCAAAAGGTGTATATTCAAATCCCGGCGACATCAGTTCACAATGGATTTCGTCGGACAGGATAAACACATTGTTACGCATACAAATCTCACCCATACGGAGCAATTCTTCGCGGGTCCATACACGGCCAGCCGGATTGTGCGGGTTGCAGATAATCATCATTTTGACGTTCGGGTCGGCAGCCTTACGTTCCAAATCCTCCCAGTCCACGGAGTAACGGCCGTTCTCGTAACGCAAAGGATTGGACACAAGCCGACGGTTGTTTCCCTCAATACAATTAAAGAAACAGTTATACACCGGCGGCTGGATCAAGATGCCGTCACCGGGTTTTGTCATGGCATGGATGACCGTTGCAATAGCCGGCACCACACCAATGGTATACAGAATCCATTCGCGCTCGACGTGCACTTTATGGCGACGGTCGAACCAATTGATAATGGCATCATAAAAAGCATCGGGAATATGTGCATAACCGAAAACGCCCTGAGCCAGACGACGCTCTACTGCTTCCTTGATTTTCGGTGCCAGACGGAAATCCATATCGGCAATCCACATAGGCAACATTGCTGCACTCGAATCTGTGTCCCATTTAATGGAATTACTTCCACGACGAGGAATCACTTCGTCAAAATTGTATTTCATAAGTTTTTATTAATTATTTAGGTTTTCTACCACAATATTACAAATTAATATGGAGATAGACGTCTATTGAAGCACTTTTTCTAATTCAGTTCCTTTTCTTTCCGTCTCACAACAGAAACCAAATGTAATCCTTCTGAATCATATGAAACAGCTAAGCATACAAGACAGACGAATCTGATAAACAAATACTGCATTTTTGCAGTTATTTAGAACTTTTTGACTTTTAGCTAAATTTTGTTACGCAATCATTCTTTCCTTTCTTAAAAGACCAGCTAACAGGCATCAGGCGGTTTAACAATAATTATGCAGCAGCTTTATAATGTTCCAATGAAACCATTTATCTTTGGCTTTAGAAATATTCATAACGTGTCATTATGGAAAGTGATCATAAACGAACCAGAATATTAAGTCTCATCGGGACAATTATGTTGGTTTCAATCATCTTTTTGGGCTTTTTTGCGGTTCCTGTCGGAATTACGTTATCTTCCTTGGTTGGCCTCATCTACGGTATCCGGACTAAAGACCAGAAATTCCGGAAATGGTCCACCATTTTTCTGGTCATCGGTCTGCTGTGTTGTATCTATTTTTTCATGAATCTTCAAAGTATGTAAATGGGATCACGAACTGATATTTACGAGATGGGCAACTCGTTGTCACGAGATGACCAACTCGTTCAAAGCAGTTTACCATCTCATTTCGCAGTAATTAACTTTCTAAGAATCAGTCTATAATACAACAGCTACAGGATTTATTTTTGTTGATTTTTTCTAAATATAAAAAAGACACATCCGCCGGAAAAGATATAAAATTATAACAGACGAAGAAGGATTACTAACAATTATTTATAAAAACGATGAACGTAAATTAAAAGATTAATGATCTTTTCAGAATTATTCTGAATATCCTGCTCATAACAATGGCTATCTCCAGCCTGATTCAGGCATTCAATGGTGAACGAACAATTTCGGCTATATGTTTTCATTTGTTGATTGTGGTTTTATGTGTTTTTAGTGTATTAAACAAGAAATACAGATATGTTGGAACATCCATCCTGTTACTCCTGATCATCGCTGCCTATCTTATCCTATAAATATTAAGTCAAATGAAAAAATATATATTCTTTATACTACTGTCTGTTATATGCTTTCACACAAAAGCACAGTCTGTAACTCCGCAGGTAAATGAACAAGTAGAATTGATGAGTATCCTGTCCCGTATGGCCGGATTTCCGGAATATCGCATGGACATTGGTGGTCAATACATTAAGGATATGGACAATTATTTTAAGGATCACACCGAACATCCGGCAGTGCTGTATATGAAAGAACTTAGGAAAGCATATGGCATTTCTTTTGATGCGGTCATGTCTATGGCCATACATCTGAACAATCAGAACAACACCCTTTCATTAATAGAAGAAGATGTCCCTACCCTGGAAAAAAGATGGAAGGAAGTAGACAAGGAAGAATTTCTATCCCACCTCAACAAATTCTATAAAGATACCAAATTCAAGGAGTTTTTCAATGCTCATCAAAGCCTTTACGAAAAAGGCATAAAATCTTATCAGGAAAATGTCATCAGACATTTTAATCAGAACTGGTATTCCGAATTCTACGGCAAGGAACCTCAGGAAACTTTTTCTGTTATCATCGGTTTCTGTAATGGAGGTGGGAACTATGGAGTAAACCGACAAATAAAAGGTCAGAAGAAAGAAGTGTTTGCCATCGTAGGCTATTATGTTGACGAACGGGATACCCCCATGTACAACAAAGAATATCTGCCAACGCTCATCCATGAATTCAACCATTCGTTCATCAATTATCTGCTTGATGAGAAACACTATCCCGATCATACGAAGGAGCTGGAACCGGCTGCAACAGAACTATTCCGATCTTCCCAATGGGCCATGTCGAAACAGGCATACGGAAACTGGAAGACCATGATTAATGAATCGCTTGTCCGCGCAGCCGTCATCTGCTATATGCTGGATATGGATTACGATTTAGCAACAATTGAAAATGAACTTTCTGAACAGATACAACGCAATTTCAGATGGATGCCGGAATTGGTCAGCCTACTTCGGAAATACGAAAAGAAACAACAGAAATATATAACCTTTGAAAATTTCTATCCGAATATCATGGATTTCTTCCAAGAATATGCCAGAAGAGACAAAAAACAGTATAAAGTATTAAAATAATACGTCCTATTTGGTATATCGCTCTGAAAATAGATGATATTTGTTATGTTTTTCTCAGAAAAAGAACAAATAATTTGTTGCGCAATTCCTGTTTTTGTAATTTTATACACAAATTACCAAACTATCTGACCGATGAACAAGAATAACAGGATGGAGCATTTATATGCCGTGGCTTTTAAGTTGTTTCTTATGAAGCGTTACGATGCAGTCAGCATTTCAGACATAGAAAAAGAGTCTGGTATGACCCGGGGTGCAATCACCTATTACAGCAAGGACAAAAGAGGCCTGTTTTACAATGTCGTACGTCATTACCTGATCGACACCCAAAATCCGGAACTTAAAATACAAAAACAAGATTGTGAAAGCCTCGGCGATTTCATTGAAGAATATGTACGAAGTTGTCAGGAAACCATGGCTAAGCTTCAAAAAATCGACACGACGATAGAAAACGGGAGTCGAGCTTATATGGCTCTGATTCTGCAAATCTGCGACTTTTTTCCGGATTTACACCTGCAATACCTTGAAAACCGCAACAAGGAACTGCTGATATGGACCGAGGTGATCCAGGGAGCCATCAGTCACAAAGAAATCAAAGAAGATATTAACGTCATATCCACGGCAAAACTGTTTATGAATGTTTTCTACGGACAGTCCTATCTGGACGCATTAAACCCAGGGCTGAATACAACGGAATTAAAACTGCAATTCCAGAACATCTACTCATTACTCAAGAATCAATAACCATGAAACGATATGACCATGAAAAAACTATGCTATATTTTAGTTTTGTTCGTCTTAGCCTCCTGCAACAGAAAAAGTCAGGATACCGACATTTTCAATGGAGAGATCATCAGTATTGAGGACCATGCACCGGAGAAAGAGGTAGAGTTTAAGGAACTCACATTAAAAGGTCTGAACTTTGGGTATCTTGCCATGCACGATTCCCTTGCATTTTTTATGAATCCAAAATTACAAACAAAATGGTTCCAACTATTCAATTGTCATACGCTTGACGAAGTTGGAGAATTTGTCGGAAAAGGAAACGGACATGAAGAATTCGTTGCAGTAGGACCTATCTGGAACTTCTACACAGAAAATAACGATGTGAAGACATTGATCTTTGATGCGAACAAAGAATCTGTGAGCGTTTGGAACATAACCAAAAGCCTTATGGACAGTTCGACCGTAATTGAACAGCAAATCAGACTGCCATGGAAGGAAGCAAATAACGGGGCTGTTTTAAAGAACTTTTCATGAAAAACCCGAATACCTTATATGCACAAGTATCTCCCGTCGAAATAAATGAACGTGAGGCTACATTACCTTATTACCAGCAATGGGACCTGAAAAATGAGAAAAAGATATCAGACATACATATCTACACAAAAACAATCATCAATAAGTACAAAAAATATATACCCGAAGCTTTTTTATACTCATCCAATGCCATGAAACCCGACGGAAGCAAGATTGTACAGGCAATGTTGCATGTTCCACAATTAAACATCATAGATACGGAAACCCGCAAGGTTGTTGCTTATCAATTGGATTACGGAATGAGTTTATCTGACTTAGAGACAAAGAAAGACCTGAAGACATACTTTGTCCGTGTGTGTGCTGATGATGACCATATATACGCCGCCTATTATGGAAACATTTGGAACGACAATGACATTCCTTGTATCAACCAAATATACATCTTCGACTGGAATGGCCAACTTGTCCGTAAAATCAACACCAAGCATTGCATCAACGAGATTGCAGTGGACGGTATTAACAAAATCCTGTATACCACATCCCCTATGGATGAAAAGTTGTATTACATCAAAACGAACGAACTGACAGAATAAGTTCTCTGAAAGCAAAGAACAGACGGTTGAATTTCCAACCAGACAACCACCAACCAAACTTATTCGCCCTAAACGTAAAATTACAACATAACAGTTGCAAAAATCTAATTATTTTCTTTTCTTTGCAAAAGAATAACGAGCGTTATGTAATTTAATATCCGCTATCTGTTTATTCAAACCTGAATAAGACCCCAATGAACTAAAAAGAGATGTTTACATGAAACGGACAAAAATTATATGGTTCACATTACCAGCCTTTCTGGCCTTCATGTACTCATGTACAAAAAGTGCCGACAAATCAACCTGTCATGTGACGGTCAAATGTGATATTGACGGTTCCTGCCGAATAAACAGGCTGTCTCAGGTTTGTGACAGTGTGACCGCGATACCATTGCAACCAAATGAAAAGGCACTATTAGGAGTAATAGACAAAATTCAGATGGACGACCACCATATCTGCATCTTAAGCAACAACAAATGCTTCATATACGACTCCGAAGGGCATTTCAAGAATCTAATAGACAAAATGGGGCATGCAAAATTTGAATACGTTTATATTGATGATATTTGTCTGACATCAGGCAACATCATATTGGCAGATGCGCAATCAAAAAAGATCTTGGTATTTTCCCAAAACGGCAAACCCCTTGAAGAAATTAAAGTCGACTTCTTTCCCGAACGCATTATGGCTGTAAATGATTCTATCGTAGCGGTCAGTTGTGGTGGGAATCAAGGAAGTCGTTTGATCGTGTATCACATCAAGAACAGAAAAGTGCTACAAGAACATTTTGAATATGACGACAGGTTTTTATGGCCTATTCCCCAAACATTCGTAAAATCTGCTCAAGGAGTTTTATACAAACAGCCATATTCTAATATTTATTACAGTATTGCTCCCCAAGGAAATGTTGCCAAGGCCTATTGTATTGACTTCGGCAAATACCGGTTCAGCGCCGCTGATCTAAAAGAAACAGATTTGCTCGGAAACAAGATATTGCAAGACTCAAAAGGAAATGCACAGATTCTTCGTTTGTTAGAAACAAAACACTATTTTTGTGTGGAGTTTGTATGCACAAGATTGTCAGAAGACGGTCAATTTATAATTTTAGTCAATAAGACAACCAATAAATGTCTGTTGCTGGACAGTGAGACTTATAAAGATGACTTGTTGCATGGTAATTATCGCGTCTTGCCTGATTTTTCAGAATCATACGGCGAAAGTTTTGTTGGTGTCATAGACCCGCAATTATGGAAGGAAAACTTAAAGAAAGAAGGTACGCCGATAAAGGACAAAAATGATCTTAAACTGACGTCCGTATTGCAGCACTGCGATGATTTAACCCCGATCATATGTGTTTATCACATAAAACAGGAAATTTCCGCTCAAAATTAAAT
>CALUIV010000020.1 GCA_944320775.1 uncultured Paraprevotella sp.
GAATATAAGCCACGCACCGTGCAGCTCGTCAATCAGCACTGGGGTTATGCCCTGAAAGACTGGAACTACGAAGTGCACGAATAAAAAATCAGGCTTTTGCCTTTTCCGGATGAGATTCCGAAGGGCAAAAGCCTTTTTTGTATCATCATATATTCAATCTTCCTGAATGTATCGGAAGAAAAATTTATCTGATTACTATTTTCGACGTAGACCCGTCACGACGTCTGATGATATAAATACCCGGAGTGGTGGGTTTGCTGCTCCGAACACCGTCAATAGATATGTATTCCTGGATAGGGTTCATGTTTTCTGCCGGGGCAGAGTGGATACCCGTAATCGTTTCCGGTGAGATACAAATGGAATAGATTTTCACGAAATCTTCTGCGGCGCGGGTTTTGTTCAGGAAACTCGGTTGATTTGCGGGTTCTGAGGCATAGATATAAACGTAAGTATCTTCGGTTATATTGTAGTCGAAAGTGACAGTCCCTTGGGCTGTTTGGGTATAGGACTGCGATTCGCCTTCGGCTGTCATCACACACAATTGCCGGTCGCCACAGGTTCGGCAATTCACCTGCAGATTTCCCGTTCCTGCGGGCAGCAGGACGATCATTCCGTCAAACCGGTTGGCCACGTCGGACAACCCCGGTACCATACCGGCTATGGAGTTTGCCTCTTCGGTACTCAGGGTGGAATGAAGCACAATACTGCCGTCGGACGCATCAAAATAGTCGTTGTCACCGATGGTCACGTAGACGTCTCCCAAGACAGCATCCTTCAGGTCTGTCTGCTCTTGAATGGCATCGGCAAATGTTGTTTCGCTCTTCATTCTGGGTGCTGAAATTTCCTGTATCGGTACGATAACCGAAGCATATTTGTTCCAGTATGGATTGTTGCGGTATTCTTCCACGCTCTTTTCCGGCACTTTCATATAAGCTACATCGCTGACCGTATAATAGAAGTTCCAAAGCCGGTCTCCTTCTGTCGGGACTGGTGGAACCGGCGATGCAGAGGTTATCCTGACTTTTTCTTTCGGAGAGAAATTGAAAGGTACGTCCCCAATGTATTCCAATGTCGACGGGAGATAGATGGAACGAACGGCGTCGCATTTCTGGAAGGCCTGTTCGCCCAATACTTTTGTTCCCTCGGGCAGAGATATCTCTTGCAGACTTTCGCACCAGCGGAATGCCTGAACTCCTACTTCTTCAAGATACAAAGGCCAGTGGAATTCGGTCAATGAGCTGCAGTAGCCGAAAGCTTCGGCGCCAATCTTTCGGACCTGATCGGGGAGATAGATGCTTCTCAGGTTTTGGCATCCGCTGAATGCCTGATCGTCTATACATTCTACGCTGGACGGCAACACCAGTTCCGTCAGGGTTGTGTTGTAGTTGAATACTCCTGCCGGAATCCGTGTCACCTGATCGCCTACGATGAAACTGCATTCGAACTCCACCGGACGACCGGCGTGCTGACCAAAGATTCCTCCGGCAATGGTGGCGTCAATGGCCTCATACTTCACTTGCCAGATGGCGTCGCACTCCCAGAACATATTCTGGCCTATGTATGCTACCTGTTCGGGAATGGTGACCCGAGCCAGGTTTTCGCACCCATAAAAGAGTTCATTGGGCCAGCGCGTCACCCCGGGCATGTCCGGTATACTCGTAATGCCACTCATGGCAAAGGTGCGTTCGCCCACATGTTTTACCGATGCCGGAATGATAATCTCTGTCGCCGGGTTTCCTTGGAATAATTGCTTTGGTAAGGTCACAGTACCTTCTTTGATCTCGTAGCGGTCCAGGTTTTCTGCCACCTGATAGGCCACGGCACCTACATACCGGATGCCGCCTTCGGGTTCTACACTATTGATAAAGTTTGTGGGAAGTGCGTTCGGACCGATATCCACAAGGGTCATGGGAATCAGGAAGGTGTCGGGTTCGGTATAGAGGAACGCATCTTCTCCGATACATTTCAGTCCGTTGCCCAAGGAAACATATTTCAGCTTGTCGCATTGCATGAAAGTTGCTTTCCGTATGGTGTCAGGCGTGGCTGTCATTTCTACCTTTTTAAGGTTGCTGCCCTGAAAAGCCCCTTCTCCTATGGACTGTAATGTTTCGTAAAACTTGAAACGGCTCATTTTAGAACCGGCGAAGGCATAGTTGCCGATTACTTTCAAGGCCGGCAGATCTACATTGCCCATAAAACCATTGCTGAAGGCATAGTTTCCTATCTTCTCGATGCTTTTGGGAAGATTTACGGTGTAGGGCTCTTTTCCGAAGAATAGGGCACGGTCACCGATTTCGGTAAGCCCCTCGGGCAGGGTCACTGCCAGCATGTTTGGGGCACACAGGATGCATTCGCCCAGTGAGGTGAGCGTCTTGGGCAAAATAACCCGGGTCAGCGTGGGGTGTTTGTAAAAGGCATATTGCAGATTGTTGCAGTGCACATCGGTGGTCATGGTTGTGGGACTCGGCGATCTTGTTTCGCTCCAGTTCGTTTCGCTCAGGTAGTAATTATAGGTGTGCGTGGTGCCCATTCCTCCTTCGGGTGCGCTAACATACGTATAGTATAATCCGTCGTCGTATTCAAAAGAGACGTCCTCCATATCCAGATAGCGAAGCCGGGACATGAGACCTTGTGTCGAGGTCAGATATTTCAAATCTTGTCCGTTAAGCGTTCCGCTCACGGACAGTCCTTCCACAAAGTCTACATCAAGCTGCATCAGCAGTTCGGTCAGCTGACCGGGAGTCGTGACGTTGATCTCGTGTATGGTTTCCGGAACTTCCGGAACTCCGGGCTTTAAAAACGTATAAATATGCAGTGGCGACTCGTTGGGTCCGTAGCGGTTAAGATACAAATAACCGTTGGGGAATACGGAAGCTACCTGCAGGGTACAGCTCTGCTCGATGTGAATGGGGGTACCGTCGTAGGGGGTTGAGGCCTGGGTGGGTACGGAACCGTCGAGTGTATATACGGTCCGACAGTTCATATTTAAACTGGCTTCGGTGGGTGTCAGTATAACATCTATAGCCTCATCATATTCACCGGATTCGTGTGAACAATCTACCAGACTGCCGTGCATGAAACCTGAGTCCGGCAAATAATTTCCATACCATACCAAAACAGAGTTGATCGTAATGTTGCTTGTGGCCGTAAGGGTAAGCCGGCTCTCGCTGTTTACGTCGTACATGTAATAATACGTGCCTGCCGACGTGAGTCCGATTTCATAGTCCGTTCGGTTTAGTTTGCCCTGGTTGATGGAAAGCTCCTGGGTTACATATTCTTCCTCGTGTGGGTTGTTTGGGTCGATCCAGGGATGGATTTCAAAATAAAACTGGGCTCCATAAATCAGGTCGGGAATGACTGGCAGGGTAATGGAACCTCCTTTTTTCACAATAATAGAGGATTTTCCGGCATAGACCTGGTCAAAAGTCCAGCCTTCCGGATGATCCAGTTGAGTAGGGTCGAGGGGTATTGTACCGTCATCGGAACCACTGACTTGGGAAAAACGTTCCTGAAATAAATAATTCTGTGCCGTGACTTGTATGATGCCAAGCACGAATGCGAAAATAAGGTAGCAGATTTTCTTCATAATGGTATTGGATTAGGTTATGAATGAATAAGTTTAGTATCAGAGACCGTATAATCATAATGAATATGTAAGGAAAACGTCTCCTGAGCAAATATACCATTAATTTAGATTATTCGTTATATTTAGGGCGAAATGTTTTATAAAATTTTTATCAAATAGGAACAGGTATTTTTATTACAAGGAAAAGATAAAGCTTTTTCGGCGTATGGGGTACAGTCTTCGTATGAATACTTGTTAATGAATAAAATTGAATCGCAAACTATTTATTGAATGATGGTGTGGTAATTTCCTAAATATTATTTATATTTGTCTTTCATCGTAATCAATAAAATATAAATCAAACCGTAATGAAAAAGATATTCATATTTATAATACTCATATGTATTGCTTTTGGTGTTCAGGCGCAATTGTTATGGAAGGTGTCTGGCAACGGACTCGACCGGCCATCTTACGTGATTGGTACACACCACATGGCACCGCTCAGCATTAAAGACAGCATCAATAATCTGCAAGAGGTTATTGACCAAACTGAACAGGTGTATGGAGAAGTCTTAATGGACGAGGCTGCCATTCCGGAAACAATTCAGAAGATGCAACAATCCATGATGCTTCCGGCTGATACGACACTAAAGAGTCTTTTTACGCAGGCACAGTATGATACGATAGCAATTGCGGTGAAAAACTATTTAGGGGTAGACCTTGCTCTGTTTAATCAGCTTAAACCGGCTGCGCTGACAACAGAGTTGACTGTAGCATTGGGGTTGAAAGTGCTAGAAGGATTCAACCCGCAGGAACAGCTCGATACCTGGTTTCAGGTACAGGCTCGGCAAGCGGGTAAAAAGGTTGGTGCTCTGGAAACCATTGACACGCAAATCCAAATGCTCTACAATTCACAATCCGTGGCGCGCCAGGCACTGCTGCTGTACTGCACGGCTACACATATCGAACAAGGCATCGATCAGATTTTACGCATGACCCAGGCTTACATGAAGCAGGACTTGGATGAACTGCTTGCCGTTATTGAAGAAAGGATGAATAATGCCTGTGACAGTAGTCCGGAAGAATTGGAAACAATGATATACGGCCGTAACAAAAATTGGGCACGACAATTGCCGGATATCATGAAAAATGCTCCAACGCTGTTCGTTGTAGGTGCCGGGCATTTACCTGGTCAACGCGGTTTACTGAAACTGCTTCAGGAGCAGGGATATAGAGTGGAGGCTATGAAGTAAATTTATGAAAATCATACAAATATCCGATACCCACAACAAGCATCATCTGCTGGCTGATCTTCCTGCGGGTGATGTAATTGTGCATTGTGGTGACATTACCGAAAACGGTACGGAAAAGGAGGTGCTTGATTTCCTTAATTGGTTTATTTCATTGCCTTATAAGCATAAGATATTCGTTACAGGCAATCATGATTTGTGTCTTTGGGATGCTACAGATATTGAGGACTTGCCAGAGAATGTTCATTTTCTTCAGGATCGTGCGTGTGAAATAGACGGGGTAAAATTCTTTGGACTGGCATACAACCATCCTGAAGAACTCATTCCTTCTGATATGGATGTATTGGTTAGTCACGAACCTCCATTGATGATTTTAGATGGAGAAAATAACACCCATTGGGGAAATGCTCCATTGAGAAACAGAGTATTTGAAGTCAAGCCCCGCTATCACCTTTTCGGTCATGCTCATGGATTCTACGGAACGAAAAAATTACATGGCATTATTTTCTCAAATGCTGCGCTATTGGATAACTTTTATCAGTTGAAATATGGGCCAAAGACGTTTGTTTTGTGAATCTTTTATGGCTTGTTGAGGTTCTTGTCAGATATAAATCTACTCCAGCTGACACAGTTTAAACCACCTCCATCTTTTATCAGGTTGGGAATGTATTTTAATCCTATTGCTGTGACTTTTTTGTTATTGCAATAGCAGTTTTATTGTATGTTTTGGCATATTATTTCCTATCATTCTTTTCTGGTGTTTGCATTGTATAAGGTATGACTAACAAAAGATTAAAATTATGATGATGGGAGTTGGATATTTTCCGCCAAACTTGTTTCTTTTATAATAAAAAGTAAAACAGTTTTTATAAAATATAAAATACATTAATAATGTTCCGTGCGTATTGTGATTTATGAAAAATGTTTTTTATATTCATGGTATTAAATTAAATATTTAATTTAATGTGGATAGTAAACAAAAGTTTTATATTTAAATAGGCTTTTGTTGGAGGGTTGAGATAAGAAGTCAGTTTTATATTAAGGGACATTGTTGCTGATTAATTTTAAAATTATAAATATAATTAGAGGCTTAAACTTTTATTATGAACCAACATGCTGTACGAAAAGCGTACAGAGCAAAAAAAATTAGTATGAAAAACAAATGGACAACCGTAATGGCCTGTTTCCTATGGGGAGGGTTAACTATTCAGGCAGACCAGGCCTTCAGAAATCATCGGTATGATGGTTTCAAAGTCTTGCCTACAAATGGTGAGCAGATCGTGTTTATCGGGAACAGCATCACGAATATGCATGAGTGGTGTGAAGCTTTTGGTAATCATAATGTGATTAATCGTGGAACCTCAGGAGCAGTTAGTGATGAAGTAGTGAACAATCTGGAGTCAATGATTGCCGGAAACCCTAAAAAAGCATTCATTATGATTGGTACCAATGATTTGGGAACTTCCGGTATCAATAATGCAGCTCATGTGGCAGGTAATGCCCGCCTGATTATTGATTATATTCAAAAGACATCTCCAGAAACAGAAATTTATGTGCAGAGCATTTTACCAAGCAGGTTGAGAAACCTGCAACTTCAGCAGGAAACCAATGATTCGTTGAAGAATATCTGCCGTGATTTTGAGGTGACTTACATTGATTTATGGGATAAACTGTTGAGTGTAAGTCAAAATAATACGCATACATTGGATGGTTTGCATCTGAGTGCTACGGGCTACAGAATATGGTGTAATACAATTGCCGGTTATGTAGGTTCTTCGTGTATGTATCCTGAAGATGCACAGAACCAGACCGGAGGATTGGACGGTTCATATGGCATGCGTCTTAGTGCCTTTGGTATGCAGAAGGTAAATGCCGAAGATATTCTGTTGATTGGAGATGAAGTGATTCATGGAGGAGAATGGCATGAACTGTTCAGAAGTGCTAAGGTAAAGAACAGAGGTACCGGTTGGGGATGGCCCGGACCGGGAATCGCAGATGTAACGCGGGAAATTCCTGTAATTCTGAAAGGACGCAGTGATAATGAAGAACCTCAGAAAATATTTCTTTCTGTAGGTGCTGCTGATATTAATGGGACTGCCGCCCTGTCAACACTCAAGGATTCATACGATAAGATGGTACAAGCGGTGCGTGAACTGGCACCCAATACGGAAATCTATATTCAGTCGGTTTTACCGTTTGCTGCATCGGCTACCAATACGAGTCGAACGGAACCTTTTAATGAGATGTTGAAGGAAATAGCCGGAAAATATGAAAAGGTAACTTATGTAGATACGTATACGGAAATGGCTGATAACCATGCGGCACGGAGTACCTATTTTACCGGTAATTATCTGTACGGAAAGGGTTATGTCAAATTGGCCCAAATACTGGCTCAGTATATGGGGGATGATGTAAATCCCGTTTCTGAACAGGAAGCGGAAAAAATATATGCCTTGATTTCTGCCCGTCAGAATCTGGCAGATGTAGTTATTGAATCCAAGAAACTCCGTTTTGGAAAAGAGGTGGGAGAGATTGATCCAGAGAAAGGGCTGAAACTGAAAGAGGCGGTGTCCTTGGCCGAGAAGATGTTGAGTCAGGATCAGAATGTCGTTGAAGAGTTGAATGAAACGGCAACTCAACTGTTACAGTTGAAAGAAGAAGCGATGCAGGGCATTAATCAACCAAAAGTCAGCGCTGCCGGAGAGGAATACTGGTATAAGATTTATACTCCTAACCGTGACTACCGTTATCTGACTTCCAACGGTGCAGGAAATGCTGTTGTCGGAGAACCGGACCGGAACTATGCGCGGGCTATGTGGAAGTTTGAGAAGAGAGAAAAGGACGGAGACTATAATATCGTGAACCGTGCGGATCATTCCTATCTTAACCCGAACGCTGCTTACAATGCAGCTGTGTCTACTCAAAAGGATGAGCCGGAGAAAGGTTGGTCTCTGAGTTATTCTAATGCTCCGGGTACCTATATCATTACGAGCGGAACCGTGGAATTGAATCAGACCAGAGAGAACATGGATTATGCAATTTATAACTGGAGCAGCAACCAGGCCGGAACAGACCGTACAGACTCCGGATGCCAGTTTGCCTTGAGTGAAGCCGGTGAACCTACGGAAGAACCGGTGGTAGATGAAAAACCGATGTTGACCTATACAAATATAGAAATGGACGGTACTGCACCGTTCCGAATTCCGGATGCCGATGCCGAACAAGTGATGAAGGCGAGAACATTGAGTGTTGTGATAGACTTTACATCCGAATCCTTACCGGTAGATACGGCTTTTCTGGTAGCAAGCAGTAATGAGAATGAGGAAAACTATTTTGGAGTAGTGCTTCAGGAACGTACAAAGTACGGTGTGAAGTATATTGGTGATAACGGCTTAAAAGGATGGTATACACAAAATGGTATAGACTTTTCCCAACGTAAGCAGATGGTGATTACGATGGACGGAGAAACCGAATCGTATGCTTATTATACAGACGGCAAGCTGGACCGTACCGTTTCGGGAATGGGAGCTTATGGCTACCGTGTGTTTGGAAACGTGCCGGGAGTGACCGGACTTTTCCTTGGAGGCATTGTTACAGAAGACCACATCAAGTTCGCATTTAAAGGTACGATTCACTCCATTCGTTTTTATAACAGAAAACTTTCCGCATCAGAAATTGCTGCTTTGGAATACGAAAATCAGGAAAAACCGGAACAAGGAGATTCTATTACGGTAAGTATGGGATACGGAAAGTTTGTATCTGGTAATGGAAATTGGAACAAAACCTGGCAGAGTACGAGTGATTCACCACTGCTGACCTTTGATTCCGGTTATAACAACATGACTTCCAGTGGGGACAATATTGTGGGATATGTGGGATTGTATAGTCCTCAGAACTATACCTTGTCGGTTCCGGCCGGATATATCATTGAGGGATATACCTTTGATTTCTGTATTCATAACAATGGCACGCCGATTACTCTGACCGTTGACGGAAAGACTTATACTTCAAAAACGGAAGATCAGTCTGTAGCTGTAAGTGGATTGGATAAATCTGTGGCTTCCTTTATCTTGAGTGGCGCGAACAAGGGTATTATATTTAAGAATTTCCGGGTACATGTGATCAAGGATAACCGTCCGCAGGAACCACGTGTAGAGATCTTTACAACGGCAGCCGGCGCCTCAATACCTTATCGTATCCCTGCCATAACCAGAATGCACAACGGAGATGTGATCGCTGTGGCCGATTACCGTCATAGCGGACAGGATATCGGTATTGTCAAGAATGGCAGAATAGACCTGCATGCCCGAATTTCAAAAGATAACGGAAAAACTTGGGGGGAGTTGTTCCCTGTTGTAGAAGGTTTGGGGGCCAATTATGCGGAAGCAGGGAAAAGCGATTTCTGGGTGGCATTCGGTGATCCTTGCATTGCAGCCGACAGGGAGAGCGACCGTGTGTTGTTGATGAGTTGTGCCGGAAATGTAAGTTTCCCGGCTGGAACAAGAGATAATCATCAGGGTATTGCAGTGTTCCATAGTGAAGATAACGGAACAACTTGGGCAGAACCAAAAGATGTGTCAGAAAGTATATATGCTCAGTTTGACAAGAGTCAGAGAGGACCGGTGCGGGCTATGTTTATCGGTTCCGGTAAGATTCATCAGAGTAGATGGACCAAGGTGAAGGATTATTATCGTTTGTATGCGGCTGTTCTGGTGAAAGATGTCAATGGAGTAAACTGCAACTACGTGATTTATTCTGATGACTTTGGTGATACATGGAAGGTTTTGGGTGATCCGAATGTGCCGGCCATTCCAAGTGGCGGTGATGAGCCTAAGGCAGAAGAACTTCCGGATGGAAGCGTATTGATCAGTTCACGTTGTAGCGGAGGAAGATATTATAATATATTCTCTTTCTCTGACAGTGAAAAGGCATTGGGTTGCTGGGGGACCATGGCATTCTCCGGAGAATCCAATCAGGGAGTTACGGCACAGTCAAATAGTTGTAACGGAGAAATCATGATTGTTCCGGCACGTCGTAAATCCGATCAGAAAAAGCTGTATGTGGCCTTGCAGTCTGTGCCTTTCGGACCAGGACGTTCTAATGTCGGTATCTATTATAAAGAACTGGAAAGTCTTGAAGATTTTTCCGATCCGGAGCATTTTGCAAAAGAATGGGACGGAAAGCACCAGGCTAGTGTGATGAATTCCGGCTATTCGACAATGACTTTGCAGGCAGACCACACAATAGGCTTCCTGTTCGAGGAATCTACCTATGGCCGTGACTATACCATTATCTATAAGAACTATAGTCTGGAAACCATTACAGACAGTTTATATGTATATGATGAGGAAGTTGTTGCAGACGATATTGTTAAGGATGGATTTGAAGAGAAACTGAATGCGATTAAAGAATGTGTCGGAAAGAATGTCGGAAACATAAAGGAAACCTGTGCTTCTGCAATTGAAACGGCCGGTGAAAAATATCTGCAACAACCGTCAAAGGCAGCTTATGAGGCATTCAATCAGGCTGTACAGACAGCTGAACAGGTTGAAATTGAGTCTGGAAAGTATTATCGCTTGCGAAATGCGGAACGTCAGGAAGGAACGCTGTATTTAGTACTCGATCCGGAGGGCATGAGTGCTTCTCTCTTAGAACGGGAAGATACGCGCCAGCTTTTTCTGTTTCAGAAAGATGAGTCCTCAGAAGGATATCGTGTAATCTGTAAGGATAATGAACTTTATATTGGAACAACTCCGGATTTATATGCCGAAATACCAGTAACAGAATCTGTTATCGGAGCCGGAGTTTTTTCTGTCAGTTCAACCTTGAAAGGGTTAAGCACAGTGACTTGTAACAATGGAGTGAATGCATCCTATGCTTCCATACATTTGGATGCTTCGGGTAAACTGGTGCCTTGGACAATGTCTTCGGAGGCTTCACAATGGTTTGTTGAGCCCATAGAGGTGGTTACGGATGTGGAACTACTTTCTCCGGATGCACAGAAAAAATATCCTGTATATGATTTGACCGGGAGGAGGGTGCTTTCTCTCCAAAAGGGAATTTATATTCAGGGAGGACATAAATTTATCATAAAATAGTACTGATCAGTCAGGAAAGACAGTCTTGTAAAATAGGACTGTCTTTTCTGATTCTTAAATCAGAAGTTTTTAAATAAGATATGGAATTATGAAAATAAAGTTATCTGCGTCTTTTTTGTTTGCTTTGCTTTTTCCTGTTTATACGGAAGGTAAGGTAAAAGATTTGTTGCCTCGCCCTCAGCAAATCGAAATGTCTGCAGAAAATGAATCATTTCTTCTGCATCGGTCTGTTGCATTGGAAGATCCTACGGACTGTGATCTGTTGAAACTGTTTTTGCAACAGCATCAGTGTACTTTAGATGATGGAGCTGAGGCACATATTCAGGTGGAACTTTGTACAGAAATTCCAGGAAGTTATGATTATCTGCTTCCGGGTTTTGAGAGCGAAGTTTATCAGATCAAGATAAAAAAGAACCTTGTTTCAATAAAGGCTCTGTCAGAAGTGGGAGTGATTCGTGCCGTGCAGACCCTGCAACAGATGGCAGAAGGTTATGATTCTGCTACTCCTGCTTTGGAGTCGCTTACTATAACTGACTGGCCGGCTTTCAAACTTCGTGGACTGATGCACGATGTCGGCCGTTCATTTGTCAGTATAGAAGAACTGAAAAAGGAGATTGATTTGCTTTCCCGTTTTAAAATTAATGTCTTTCACTGGCATTTGACGGAAAAGTTGGCCTGGAGATTTGAGGTGAAAACTTATCCGCAACTTACAGCTGTTGAGAATATGCTCCGTTATCCGGGATGTTATTACACTCAGGAAGAATGTCGCGAACTGCAGGATTATGCGACGGAACGAGGTGTAACAGTAATTCCGGAAATTGATATGCCGGGACATAGCGATGCTTTCCGCAAGGCTATGGGGTTTGATATGCAGAGTGATGAGGGAGTAGCCGCTTTGAAAAATATTCTTGATGAGGTGATCCGTACTTTTTCTAAGGCACCCTATATTCATATTGGAGGTGATGAAATAAGAATTACTTATCCGAATTTCTTGGAAACGATGGCAGCCTATGTCAGGGAACAGGGACGGAAGGTTGTTGTCTGGAATCGTCTGGTTTCCGGTCCTCCGACTATGGCGGTGGCGGATATGACGCAAATGTGGGCCAGCTCCGGTCAGAAAGTTTCCGGTATTCCGAATATTGACTGCCGTTATAATTACATCAATCATTTTGATGTATATGCCGATGTTGTCGGTATTTATAAAAGCAATATTTATTATGAAGAGAAAGGAAATGAGGATATTGCCGGAACAATTACGGCTATATGGAACGACACCAAAACAGAAACTCAGGAGGATATCGTGCGCCAGAACAACTTATATGCTAACGCACTGGCTATGGCGGAAAGAGCTTGGATTGGTGGTGGAAAACAGTATATCGAGGCTGGAGGAACTTCTTTACCTTCGTCTGGTGACGAATATGAGGAGTTTGCAGATTGGGAGCGGCGTTTTCTCTTCCATAAGAATCATTCCTTGAAAGACGAACCGATCCCTTATGTGCGCCAGTGTAATGTGAAGTGGAGGATTACTGATCCATTTCCGAACGAAGGAGATCCCAAAAAGGTTTTGCCGCCAGAAACGGATGACAGTGATCTGTTGCCTATTTCCTTTGATTATGACGGTAAGAAGTATTTTTCATCTGTGGCCACCGGTGCCGGTATTTATCTGAAGCATATCTGGCATCCGCGTGTACCTTCTTTCTATTCATCTCCGGATAATGCACTGACGGCTTATGCTTGGACTTATGTTTATTCTCCTGTTGAGCAACAGGTCGGTGCACAGGTGGAGTTTTATACTTACAGTCGCTCTGGTAATGAGAAAGCTCCGGAAAAGGGATGTTGGGACCGCAGAGGATCGCGTCTTTGGGTGAATGATCAGGAGATTGCCGCTCCGGAATGGAAACAGCCCGGAAAGAATATTTTGCAGGATCATGCCACAGAGGGACTTACTAATGAAAACTTTACAGCACGTCCGCCTGTTTCTCTAACCTTGAAACAAGGATGGAACAAGATTTTTATGAAACTGCCACATGCCAGCAATGGTGGTACCGGAAGAGACAAATGGCAGTTTACTTTCGTGATTACCGACCCGGAAGGTAAGGATGCGGTAGACGGATTGATTTATTCTCCTTCCAAATCCATGGATGACAGTTCTCAGGAACTTGCTGTCTATGTGGATTCTTTGTTTCGTTATGTCGCTGAGAATTTCAAGACAGAAGTAGGATACTATGATGAGGCCTTGGCCAGACCTCTTAAATCAAAGTTGGAAGAAGTATATGCTTCTTTGGGAGAATCTATGTCTGAGACTGAGCGCATGGAGCAGAAAGAGGATTTACAGAATCTGCTGGGCTCTCTGAAAAATCAGATACAGCAAGCTGAAATCAATCAGCCGGTAGCTTCTACTGATGTAGAAGAGGTCTGGTATGTTTTGAGTACTCCGTTACGTGGAAACCGTTATCCTTCTTCTCAAGGTGCAGGTAAGGATCTGGTGGGGGAAACAGGAGCCGGAAAGTCGTCTACCTGGAAGTTTGTTTTGCGAAAAGACGGAACCTATAATATTGTGAATGCTGCCGATGGTGGATTTGTTTCTCCTGTTGCCACAGAAAATTCGCCTTTAAAAATGTCCGCTACGGAGCCGGATAAGGGTTGGAGTATTTCGGCTTCGGATGAAAAGGGCCTGGTTATCTTGACTTCCGGTACTGTTCAATGGAATCAGACCAATAATGCTCAGCAAGGATATAAAATATTCAATTGGGGAGGCGGACAAAATATAACGGACACGGGATGCAAATATAAGGTAGAGCGGACCAGTTTGCCGGCTGCTCCGAAAACAAGCTCTGATAAGGTGTTCTATTGGTATAAGATTTCCACTCCGCTTCGGGATAATCTGTTTGTCACGTCAAAAGGAGACAATAATTCCTTGATCGGAGCGCAGAATCAGGATTCCGATGCGGTTCTTTGGAAACTGGTAGAACGTGAAGATGGAGATCTTAATCTGGTGAACCGGTTGGATCTGGCATTTATTTCTCCTGAGGCACCCAATAATACTCCATTGCACACTGTTACCGAAGAACCGGAAAGAGGATGGAAGTTACAACCGGCAAATACGGAAGGTTATTACATTATAGTCAGTGGTTCCAGTCAGATGAACCAGACAAACGGAGGACTCGGTTACCAGATCTATAATTGGGGAGAAGGCAAGAATATCACAGATACCGGATGCCAGTTTGCCTTTACCTTTTGGGGGAAGGAGGAAGGGGAAGCCACTGAGGTTTACACTCCGCAATCATCTTTTACCGATCATTCCGGTGAAGAAAGATATTTTACGTTAGATGGGCGTGAACTATTTGAACGTCCCGCTCGAAAAGGGATTTATTTATTTCTGACCGGTTCTGAAGTTCGTAAAGTGATGATAAAATAAGATTCTGTATATCACTGTTCTTTTTGTCATCATAGGTTTTGCTGAATAAGTTATGAACATTTTACCATATTTTTCTTGGAAAAATATTAATTTTGTTGCTGATAGATTTCTTTTGTAGAAAATATACTGTCAGATTTAATTTTAATGCCCTTTAAAGGATGTTACTTGATTTATTAAAAGAACAGGAAAACGGAAATAAGAATATCTTGATTAAAAGACGGCTAATCTCTTATTATGCCCATCATAAGACATCAACAATTCCCAATCTGGCACGTGAACTGAAGTTGAGTGTTCCTACGGTAACCAAGGCGCTTTTGGAAATGTGTACGGAGGGGTATATTCTGAACTATGGGAAAGTAGAGACCACTGAAGGACGTCCGCCTACGCTTTATGGACTGAATCCGGATATAGCCTATTTTATTGGGGTTGACGTTCATCTTTTCGAACTGAATATCGGAATTATGGATCTTTCCGGAGAGCTGAAACAATTTTCCATGAATTTGCCTTATCATCTGGAGAATAGTGATATAGCCAGGGATCAGGTCAGTCAGTATATTGCACAATTTATTCAGAATTCTCATTTGAGTCAGGAAAAGATTTTGAATGTCGGCATCAATATTCCCGGACGTGTAAATCCGATGAGCGGATACAGTCACAGTTGGTTTAATCAGACAGATGTTCCTTTGACTAAGTGGTTTTCCGATCACTTGAAAGTCCCGGTGACGATTGATAATGACACCCGTGCCATGATTTATGGAGAGCAATTGAACGGGTGTGCCAGAGGGTATGAGAACGTTATTTTTATCAATTTGAGTTGGGGGCTTGGTGCCGGTTTTATTTTGAATGGTGAAGTATATACCGGCAGATCAGGCTTTTCTGGAGAATTGGGACATTGCAATGTTTTTGATAATGAGATTTTGTGTCATTGTGGAAAGAAGGGCTGTCTCGAAACGGAAGTTTCCGGTATGGCTTTGCATCGTATGGTTCTGGAAAGTCTTAAAAATGGAAAAGCTTCTATTTTGCAGCAAAAATTTCAATCAGGCCAAGAACTGACACTGGCAGATATCATAGAGGCTATCTGTGCCGAAGATCCTTTGTGTCTGGAGCATTTGGAAGAAATAGCTGTTAAGTTAGGGCGTTACTTATCTGCTCTATTGAATCTGTTAAATCCAGAACTGGTGGTAATTGGTGGCACATTGGCGGCTGCCGGTGAGTTTTTATTGGCTCCGCTACGATATTCAGCTCAGAAAAATACATTGAGCTTGATCTATCATGATTCAGAAATTGTATTGTCGGACTTGCAGGAGCGGTCTGGTGTTATTGGAGCCTGCACGTTGGCACGAAGAAAGATTTTTGATCGTTTTAAGAACTGATGGTGATATTTCCAATTATCTAATGGATATTTTAATAATGATAAAGTCGCCCAAGGTCTTGATTTTGTAGCGACTTTATCATTATCATTATCCGAATGTTTTCTCATTCTTGTTTTATTTCAGTCTTTTATATTCCTTTTAGACTATCCTTTAATAAGCATGATCGTCATGTTTGATTTCATCCTTTGTTATGGATTTCCGGTCGATAGCTTGCCAGGCATAGAAAATATAGGCCAGTACGAAAGGTACGAGTATCGATACATAGGCCATGGTTTTCAGTGTAAACAGGCTGGAGCAGCTGTTGGCTATGGTCAGTGAGCTTTGCAGGTCAGCTACGGACGGGTAGTAGGAGGTGTTGTTGTAGCCGACGGCCAAAAGCAAAGCAAGTACTGTGAGGACGGTACCGATACCAGCAAACCAGATCCCTTTGCGATAGGACGGAGAAAAGATACTCTTTATTGTTCCGAAAAGCACAGAGACGACACCTGTCAGGAATAATACCAGAAGGACAGGCATGGCCAACAGGTTGTGGAGATACTTGAATGGTTCCATCACGAACTGTTGGGTCTCCGGGTCGAAGGCGAATCCGTCTTTTGTCAGTGTCCGGATCAGGTAAGTCAGGAAGAACAACAGGAACGGCACGGTATCAGTAATCAGTTGGCGGCGGCAACGGGCTGTCAGCGTTTCATCGTTGATGTTGTTGATGAAGTACATGCTGCCGAGCATACGTGCCAGAAAGAGTACTGCGAGACCGAGCAGAATGTTCCAAGGCTGGGCAAATGCGTCCAGTCCATGCCAGGGGTTGGTCCAGGTGCTGATGACGGGCATACCGAATTCGGTCAGATTGTCTTTAGTCACGGTAAAGTTTGAACCATAGAAGAAGGTGGATACAGCCATGCCAAGCAACACGGGGCCGACAATACCATTGAGTACCAGAAAGAACTGATAAGTACGCTTGCCGAGCAGATTGCCCAGTTTGGATTGGAACTCATAGGATACTGCCTGCAGGACAAACGTGAAGAGGATAATCATCCAAAGCCAGTAGGCACCACCGAAACTTGTGCTGTAGAACAGGGGAAATGAAGCGAAGAAGGCACCACCGAAAGTTACGAGTGTCGTGAAGGTGAATTCCCATTTCCGACCGGTAGAATTAATCAGTAATTTGTGCTCCTCTTCCGTACGGCCCAAGGTAAATATCAGGGAATTTCCACCCTGTACGAAAAGCAGGAACACGAGTAGGGCACCCAGGAGCGATATGATGAACCACCAGTACTGCTGTAGGAAAATATATGTTGATTCCATGTTTTTATGTTTCGTTTGTGATAATAGTTAAATAAGTTAAATGTCTTCAGGGCCTTTTTTGATTGCTTGAATCATGATGCCTATTTCTGCGATGAGCAGCACGGTGAAAAGAACCAGAAAAATGAAAAACGTGGTTTGAACCGAACCGGTTTCGAGATGAGATATGGCTGCATTTACGGGTAGCAGATCCTGAATCGTCCAGGGCTGGCGGCCTACTTCGGCTACAATCCAACCGGCCTGGCTGGCAATGTATGCCAAAGGTACGCTCCAAAGGCCAATCTGATGCAACCATCCGGATTGGTCGAAGAAACTTGATTTCTTCCATGTGAGGAACAGAAGCAGGGCGAATAAAAAGATGAAATAGACACCCAGTCCGACCATGATGCGGAACGACCAGAACATGAGAGCGACGTGGGGAACCAGACTGGCTGTGTCGCGGATATAGCCGTAGCCGAAATAAGGCATGTTCTGTTGTAACGTAGCAAGTGCTGCTTCCATTTGCACGCTGTCAGCTGCTTTGCTGGCCTGACGGTAGTCGGCCAAGGCGTTGACGGCCATTTTACCTCTCTCGATTTTTTCTTCAGCCGATAGGGCAGTACTGCCGTCGGCAAGCGGATATCCTCCTTGAAGCAGGTCGTTGATGCCGGGCACAAAACCATCTCTGCTGTGGGTAGCCAGAACGGAGAGCATCTCTGGAATCCGTACCGGACCGACTACAGTCAGCGGGGCGTGAGCACTTCCGTCGTACAGGGCTTCCATGGCAGCAAGTTTCATCGGCTGAACCTGGGCTACCTGATAGGCCGACTGGTCGCCGGTGGCAGCCGTGACGAGCGAGGCGAACAGGCCGACGGCTGAAGCTACTTTGATGCTGGCCCGCGCGAAAGCCTGCTCGCGTTTGCGAATCAGATACCAGCAACTGACCCCGACCACAAATACGGCTCCGAGAATCCAGCTGCTCAATACGGTATGGAAAAATTTGACTATGGCTACGGGCGAAAAGGCTACGGCCATGAAATCGACCATTTCGTTGCGCATCGTCTCAGGATTGAATACCATTCCTACAGGATATTGCATCCATGAATTGGCTACCAGAATCCACCAGGCCGATATGGTGGCACCGAGACCGGTCAGCCAGGTAGAAGCCAAATGGAATTTACGGCTCACCTTTTCCCAACCGAAAAACATGACGGCAATGAATGTAGCTTCCATAAAGAAGGCCAGGATGCCTTCGATGGCCAATGGCGCACCGAATATGTCGCCTACAAACCAGGAATAGTTGCTCCAGTTGGTTCCGAACTGAAATTCCAGAATCAGGCCTGTGGCCACGCCGATGGCGAAGTTCACCCCGAACAGTTTCATCCAGAATTTGGCCGTTCGTTTCCAGAATGCGTTTCCGGTGCGGTAATAAATGGTTTCCATGGTGCCCATAACCACAGCAAGGCCGAGGGTCAGGGGAACAAAGAGCCAGTGGTACATGGCCGTAAGAGCAAACTGGGCTCTCGACCAGTCGATCATTGAGGTGTCGATAGTTTCTTGCATAGCATAGCGTTTTAGTTCGTTTTAATGATAGTTTCTTCCTGTGACAATGCTCTACGGATCAATTCGTTACTTACGTACTCCTGTTTTTCTTTCTCGGTTTTGTTTTTAAGAAAGGAAGGAAAAAAGAAAAGTTTAAGGACGAAGAACATAATGAAAAGCTTGACCAGAATAATGAGCCACAGGATGCGTCCGATGGTCATGGCCTTAAAGCCTGATATGTAGAAATTATAAATGTCCGTTAGCTTCATTTTCGTTTTGATTTGAGTGGTTCGCCAGGTACGTGTGATCATTTCAGATTACAATGTTCGTAAAAAATATCGGGATTTGCAAGGAAGTTGGAAAATACAATGTAAATTTGCCTGTAATCTTTAAATCCGTGAATAAATCATATGGGAACTTATACTTTTGAGATTTGCGCCAATTCGGCGGAAAGTTGCCGGGCTGCCCAGGAGGGCGGGGCACAGCGTGTGGAACTTTGTGCGGCTATGCCCGAAGGGGGAACGACACCGTCGTTCGGTGAAATCAGAATGGCCCGCAAGCTGATTGATATCCGGTTGCACGTGATTATCCGTCCGCGTGGCGGTGATTTTCTATATTCTCCGCTTGAATTGGATATTATGGAGGAAGACATTCGGGCGGCACGCGAGGCAGGAGCCGATGGAGTGGTGTTCGGATGCCTGACTCCGGAGGGAGAACTGGACCTTCCGGCCATGGAACGGCTGATGAAAGCATCCGAAGGGATGGCGGTCACCTGTCATCGGGCCTTTGATTATGTCCAAAATCCGGCTCAGACGCTGGAGAAGCTGATCGGGCTCGGGGTGGACCGCGTGTTGACTTCCGGACAGCAACCGTCGGCCTTGAAAGGGGCAGGTTTGCTGGCCGAACTTGTGCGGCAGGCTGCAGGGCGAATTGTCATTATGCCGGGATGCGGCGTTAATGAAACGAATATTGCGGAACTGGCCCGGATCACCGGTGCGCAGGAATTTCATTTCTCGGCTCGTGAAAATAAAGAAAGCCGGATGCTTTTGCGCAATCCGGCTTTGTCGATGGGGGGAACGGTCATTATCGACGAATACCTCCGGCCGGTGACCACGGCCGAACGGGTCCGTCGGACGATTCAGGCGCTTACAGGCCCTGAATCGTGTGAATCATCTGTTCGCCAAGACCAATAGTGTAACCGTCGATTTCAAATACGACGCGATTAAATGTATCGCCGATGATGAATACAGGGAGCTGTCCACCTTTGGGCAGCTTCATGTTTTCTGCAATCTCGCTGCGGATTTTTCCGTCGGTGTCGATGCCATAAACCACGGTGGAGGGCAGGTTGGGGAAATCGGCCGGATTGAATTTCCGGAAAGAGGCTTCATCGGGGAAGAGCAGAACCAGTTTGCGTCCCCATTTTTCGAATTCGGCTTTTTTCACTTCGATGTCTTTCAATGCGTGGTTGGTCGGTTCCTGACCCACGCCGAGAATACCCACAACGAAATAGCCGCGACCGGTCGTAGCCAGAACGGATGTTTCTTTCTGTTCCGGCATGCTCAGGAAGCGGGCTTCGGAATTGAAATTGCCGATGACCCGGATTTCTTCCGCATTGTCGCGCATGATGAGTTCGATATGGGTTGTTTTACCGGCTTCTACGGTAAACAGAGTTGTCTGGCCCATGACGCCACCGTTGGCCATACGCGAACCGGTGACGAGCTGGTAGTAGCCGGCTTCAAGCGGCGTACCGTTCTTGAGCAAGGATGCCCAAGTGGCATCGTCCGGATAATTGAGCAGACGGAAACTGCCATTTTCATACTTCGAAAGGGTAAAGTGGGTGTAATATTTCGGATTGTCGAGACGTGGAATCGGTTGGTAGGTAGCTTTTAGGACGCCTTCTGCAATCTGGGTGTTTTCGGCTGTTTTTTCAAAATCAACCGGAATGCGCTGTCCGTTCTGACTATAATAAATATTACCGGTCACTCCGTCAATCCATGCCGGGATGTTCAGACTCCGGGATGCGGCAACGAAGAACACGTCGCGTGATAAGGCATCGACAACCCGGCTGTTCCAGGTGCCGATTGGTGACGTCAGGGTTCCTCCGGTATTGAGGTCGCTACGCACTGTCAGACTGTCGCGGCACCATTCCACCAGTTGTTGCGGATCTTTGCGGAAACTGGCGGCAAGCGGTTCTGGGATTTGCTTTTGCAGGTAGGAACGGTAAGGCGTGAGCAGTTCGTGAGCAATTCGGGGAGAGAGCACGGTTGCAGCATCGGCATCAGCCGGCGTCTGATAGAGATGATCCTCGAGCACGCTGCATGGGGTGTCGCGCAGGTCTTTTTCGGATATGGTACCTAACAGCTCCAAAGCGCGTTCACCCATCTTTCGGTTGTTTGCTTCACGCAAAAATTGCATGATTTCTGCATAATTCCCTCGTGAACGGAGCAGGTAGGAGCTGACCTTATCCGCATCCAGTTTGATTTCTGCTGCAAAACCTCGGGCTTTTGTCTCATCCGGGAAGGTGCCGACGTATAGATAGCGTATGGAATCTTCTTCGGCCATGCGCCGGGTGTTTTCAGCCCGCTGTTCGGGAGTGACTTCCGGCATCCGGGTATTTTCTGCCGGTGGGATGATGTCCATCATTTCAGACATGGCCTCACCCTGGCTATGGTCTAATCGGATGACGACATCTTTGTCTTTACCGAATGTGACTTTGGCCAGACCGAAGCGGTCGCCTTTTGAAGCCAGAACGACCATATCACCTAATCCGGCTTTGAGGGATGCCTGTCCGTTGCTATCGCTCGTTTTCTGAGAAACGGTGTAGAATTCGGCATAGTTGTAGACTTTAAATTCTACGTTGGCTTCCTGAATGGGGTTGCCTTCCGGATCTTGCACGGTAATGGTGATTGGTGCGCTGGTTGCATAATTATCAATGACATTGATTTCTGTGTAGTTGGCTGTCTGTTTCATGACATCTTCCGGTCCGTTATAGGCACCGAACACTTTAGTGTGCATTAGCATGCCCCGACTGGCAGGTGCATTGAACCATCCGAGATTCAACACGGGTTCGGGTTCGCAGGCACCCAGAAAATACCATTGTCCGTCGGCCCAGACTTCAACCCAGGCATGATTATCGTCGGTATGGGCCCATCGTGGGGTGTAGACCTGGCGGGCCGGTATGCCTATGGAGCGTAGGGCGGCCACCAGGAATGTCGATTCCTCGCCGCATCGCCCGTATGCCGTCCGGACGGTGGCCAGAGGAGCACTCGTACGCATGTCGGACGGAGTGTAGATGACTTTTTCGTGGCACCAGTGATTTACTTCGAGAATCGCATCCTGCATGGACAAGTCCTTGACACGGGGCCAAAGTTCTTTCTGGAAAACTTCGCGGGCATTGTCGAGGTTTTCGTTATTTACGCGGACAGGAAGTACGAAGTGGCGGAACAGCAGGTCGGGGACGGTTTTCCCCCAAGAAGCTTCCTTGCGGTTATTGAGTGCGAGACGAACGTTGTTCAGGAAAAATTCGCCGGAGTAGTCGGCAATGTCGCATATGGGCATATAGGCATAGAGAAATTGCAGTGCTTCGCGTTCTTCCTGAGTCATTTCCTGCTGGAAAATGTCGAAAAGACGCCCTCGGGACATTTCTTTCTGTTTCGCGGCAAAGTCTTGTTCTACCTGAGCCCGGAAATCGGCTTCTTTAATAAAATGATTGTCAGAAACACAGGCCGTGAAGCTGCAGGTTGCCACTGCCATGCCGGCTGTGTAGATCAGTTGTTTCAACATAAGTAAGGTTTTAGGTTAATTGAAATTTCGGATAAAGATATAAAATAAGATTTTAAGCGAAACATTTATTCGTTGAAAAAAGCAGAAATTACTAACTTCGTCGCGTTTTTCAGTTTATATAGTAAATACCAATAGCTAAAAATATGGATGTAAATTCAAAATTTCAGGATATGGCGATAGCTCCGATGCATACGGCTGAGCATCTATTAAATCAGACGATGGTACGTATGTTTGGCTGTCCGCGTTCAAAAAACGCTCATATCGAACGGAAGAAAAGTAAAATCAATTATGTGCTGGCTCATGAACCGTCGGCAGAACAAATTATACAGATAGAATCAAAAATGAATGAACTGATTCAGGCTGCTCTTCCTGTCTCGTATGAGTTTGTTCGGCGAGAAGAGGTGCCTGATTATATTCCGCTGGACCGGCTTTCCGATGATGCTGATGAAATCCGCCTGGTTCGGATTGGTGATTATGATGTATGTGCCTGTGTTGGATGTCATGTGGCACATACCGGAGAATTGGGCGGGTTTAAAATTAATAGCACAAGCTATCAGAACGGTCAGTTTCGGATTGTTTTTAAATTACAGGACAAAGGAGACAAAGCAAATATCTGATTGTTTCCTTTTTCTGACAGATACAAAAAAGGCGCTATCACACTTTTTTCAGAAAGTAGGATAGCGTCTTCTTTTTATTCCTATTTGATGCCCCGTTCGTTCAAGGCTTTTGTGTATTTTGCTGCGTTGTTCAGATGTTCCTGATAGGTGCGGGCAAAATTATGTCGGCCGGAAAAATCTTCTTTGGCGCACATATAAAGAAAATCATGTTTGTCATAGTTCAATACGGCGTCTATGCCGGCGATTGACGGAATGCGGATTGGACCAGGAGGTAATCCTATATTTCGATAGGTGTTGTAGGGGCTTTGGATGTCCAGATGTTTATGATAGATGCGGCGCAAAGAGAAATCCTTTAGTGCGAATTTGATGGTCGGATCTGCCTGCAAAGGCATTCCTTGTTTAAGTCTGTTTAAGTACATACCTGCTACAGCAGGTTTTTCTGCGTTAGCAGCTGTTTCCTCGTCAACAATTGATGCCAAAGTTATTACCTGATTGGGTGTCAGACCGGCATTTTGGGCTTTCTGCAGTCGTTCTTGACTCCAGAATTGCTCGTTCTCTTTTTTCATTCTATTCATAAAGTCTTCAAGCGAAGTGTTCCAATATATCTGATAGGTATTGGGAATGAAAAGGCATGCTATTGTAGCCGTGTCATAGCCAAACTGCTGGCAAAAAGTTGAATCATAGAGTGCATCGGCAATTTCTGTAGAATCAATCATCAGCTTACTGCCTAAATACAAGGCGAGCCGGTCCATTGTACGGACACTAGGAATTGTCAGGTTCAATGGCGTTTGTCGGCCATTTCTGACTTTTTTGTAAAATGTGAGTGTTGATTCGCCGGGTGCAGCTTCATACCGTCCGGTGTGAGGTTGAAAACTGGTTGTTGCAAAAAGAAGCTGAAAACCCAACATCGCAGACGGGTTTAACGCCTTAATTTTTGTTTTTACCGAATCGGTATTGTCATCGGTATCAACATAGAGAAAACTTTTTTGATTCCCCTTGAAAGCTGGTATAAAGAGACTGTACGCAGTTCCTGCTACAATAATCAGTAATACACCAAATATAATTCCTTTGACGGTTAAATCTTTTTTTATCATGGTTCGTTCTTCTTTTTCTTTTTGATAAAATGTATTGGTTCATATAATAAAAAACCCCATCGATAATCGATAGGGTCTTTTTCTATTATTGTGGGCAAGGATGGATTCGAACCACCGAAGGCGTAAGCCAGCAGATTTACAGTCTGCCCCATTTGGCCACTCTGGTACTTGCCCTTATTTATTTACAAAGGTATATGGAAAAAATGAGTTTTACAAGATATGAAATGTTTTTTAACTTATTTATGGTAGGTGTTCAAATATAAAAGCAGATGAAGAACAGATTAAATGAAATCTGTTTTTCATCTGCTTATTAAAATAAGACTTTATTTCTGGGTTTTCAACTTGTTACGGTAATCAACCATTTTGATGGCGGTTACAGCACATTCATCACCTTTGTTTCCTAAAGTTCCTCCAGCTCTGTCCTGTGCCTGTTCCATATTATTGCAGGTTAGCAATCCGTAGATAACGGGAACATCAAATTTTTCGTTCAATGCAGCCAATCCTTGCGTAGCACCTGCACAAATATAATCGAAGTGGGGTGTATCGCCTCGAACAACACAACCGATGGCAATTACTGCATCTATTTTCCCACTTTTGACCATTTGAGCAGCACCGAAAACAAGTTCAAAACTTCCCGGTACTGTCATTACAGTAATGTCTTTTTCTTCTGCACCATGCCGGGTAAGCGTTTGAAATGCTCCTTCCAATAGTGCACCTGTTATGTTGCTATTCCATTCACTGACAACAATGCCGAACCGCATTCCTTTCGCATCGGGTACGGAATTGAAGTCGTAGTCGGAAAGATTATGAAAGTTGGTTGCCATTCTATTATTTGCTTACACGTTCAATGTATTTGTCGATCTCACCATATTGCATGGAATTCATGTATTTGGTTTTGATCTGCTGATAGCATTCAAGTGCTTTGTCTGCCTGGTTCAGAGATTCGTAGATTTCGCCTGCCTGAATCAGATACATTGGGCTGAGACTGTTGTTATCAGCCATTTTTGCTGCTTTTACCAATGTTTCTACAGCCTTGTCCAACTGATTAAGTTGAGCATAGCAGTTACCCAACATTCCTACAGCTGCCGGTGAAATCATGGCATCATCGCAGTTGTCATAGTTCTGAAGGTATTTGACAGCCTCTTCATAGTTTCCCATTTGTGCATAGCTCATACCTGCATACAATTCTGCCAGGTTTCCAGCTTTAGTACTGCTGTATTCATCGGCAATAGCCAAGAAGCCGGTGTAACCCAAACTGTCGCCTTTGAGGGCATGTTCATAATCGTTCATGGCAAAATATTGCTGGCCTTTGTATAAAGCATTGTTGCCTTCTTCTGCGTGTGGATCGGCTACAAAATTTTTATACGTAAAGAAACCTGCTACGGCAATGATAACAATAGCAACACCTGCCATTACCGGTTTTTTGTACTTGTCGATTAACGCTTCAGATGAATGCGTTAAATGGTCAGCTTCGTGACCTTGCATGTTTTTGTTCGTCATGTTATTGTAATTTTATTATTATTTCCAAATAAATTGATCTGTTGTTTGTCACAGCTTGGTTTTAAGCGGAGCAAAATTAGCTAAATTCTCTCGTTTTATAAAATTTATGGATGATTATTTTCTTTGAATCTCCAATAAACCTTACTTTTGCAGGAAAAATATAAGTCCTCGGGAACTGTTCTATTGATTTTACAACATTGCATTCATGATACTAAAGCATATATCTATTCTGAACTACAAAAATATTGGTGAAGCTGAGCTGGATCTTTCTTCAAAAATGAATTGCTTCTTAGGAAACAACGGGCAGGGCAAGACAAATTTGCTTGATGCCGTATATTATCTTTCTTTTTGTAAGAGCTTCGCTAATTCGGTTGATTCTCAGAATATTCGTCATGATGCCGATTTCTTTATGATTCAGGGATTTTATGAACATGAGGACGGAACACCTGAAGAGATTTATTGCGGTATGAAGCGAAAATTGAAAAAGCAGTTCAAACGCAATAAAAAAGAATACAAACGACTGGCGGAACATATCGGCTTGATACCTTTGGTTATGGTATCGCCGGCTGATGCGGATCTGATTGCTGGAGGGAGTGAAGAGCGGCGACGTTTTATGGATTTGGTGATTTCACAATACGATGCTGGATATTTGGATGCGTTGGTACGTTACAATAAAGCTCTTTTGCAACGGAATGCTTTGTTGAAGATGGAGGAGGAACCGGATATAGAATTGCTGGTTTTATGGGAAGAGGCTATGGCTCAGGAAGGTGAGCGTATTTATGCCGGCCGAAAAGCTTATATAGACGAATTTATTCCGATATTTCAAAATTTTTATCGGAAAATATCTGGAAATAAGGAGCTGGTCGGATTAAATTATGTATCACATTGCCAGCGAGGACCACTTCTCGAGGTCATACAGCGTGACCGGGCAAAGGATCGTATTATGGGCTATTCGTTGCATGGAGTGCATAAGGATGAATTGGAGATGACATTAGATGGTTTTCCGATTAAGAAGGAAGGTTCACAAGGACAGAATAAGACTTTCTTAATTGCATTGAAATTGGCTCAGTTTGATTTTTTGAAACGTACTGGCAGTAAAACTACTCCTTTGCTATTGCTCGACGATCTGTTTGATAAACTGGATGCTGATCGTGTAGAACAGATCGTAAAGCTTGTTGCAGGCGATAGTTTTGGGCAGATTTTTATTACGGATACGAATCGGGGACATTTGGATCAGATTTTGAGCCGAATAGGAAATGATTATAAGCTGTTCCGTGTTACAGACGGAGAGATTTTGGAAAAGAATAATATTTGATATGCGAAGAAAAAATGCTCAGTCGATAGGTGATGTGTTAAGGCAATTTTTGCGTCAGGAGGGATTGGAAACTCCTTTGAATGAGATGCGTATGGTTGCAGCTTGGGCCGAAGTAATGGGACGGGGTGTTGCTTCTTATACAGGAGATGTCTTTGTGAAAAACAGTATTTTATACGTGCAGATTAAATCTCCGGCTTTACGTTCTAATCTTATGATGAACCGAGATGCTTTAGTACGTCGGTTAAATGAACATGTTGGGGCACAAGTGATTCAGAATATTATATTCCGTTGAATGTTAGCCAGAAGTTTTTATTTGGTCAGCTGTTGACTGTAACCTGTTCAATCCAGTTCAATCCGAAATGATTTCGTCCATAATGATGTCGTGTTGTTCACATGGAATTTCCGAAAGCATTTGAAAATCGAAACAGACACCTATTTTATAGATCCGTTTCGACTGCACTTTTCCAAGCAGTCTGTCGTAGTAACCTTTTCCGCGGCCTAATCTATGTCCGGTGGAGTCAAATGCCATTCCAGGAATGAAAGCCAGTTCGATGGTTTCCGGTTGTATGATTTCTCCTTTGGGTTCATATATACCGAATTTTTCCTCCTGAATCAGATTTTCGTCGCCGGTATATAGTTTTAGTTCTAATGATTCTTCGTGTATTACAGGAAGGATTAACTGTTTTTCTTTATAATATTTATGTAGGATGTCACATGTGTTGACTTCATCTGCCAGAGCATGATAGAGCAATATGGTTTGTGCCTTTCGAAAAAGAGGGTGTTGTTCTATCTGCTTGCAAATAGTGGTGGATTTCTCTTGCAGTTCTTCAGGTGTATATTGTTTCTTTAGACTCCTGATTTTTTTTCTGAGTGTACTTTTGTCCATGTGTGCGATTGTATCTTTCTGTACTTTTGAAAAAGAATGACCGAAACAACGATTGTCTCAATCACCCATAAGAGAGTGTGCTTATCGTTGTTTCGGTCTTCTCTGAAATTATTTGTTTTTCTTCTCTTTTGAAGTTTGATCGCTTTTCTGCGTTTTTTCAGTTGCGGCTTTCTGCGTTTCCGGTTTTTTAGGATATGCCTCGCCGGCTTCCATTACAGCCAATGATTTGATAATGGCCGGATCGGTTTCGTTGAGGTATTTGATAAAGGCTTCAGTATTCATGATGTTGTAGATAATCATGCCATAGACATTTTCTTCGAAAAGCTTGTAGGACTTACGAATCATTAAGTTTCTACGTTTCAGACCTTTCTTAGCCGCATAATTGGCAAACTGATTGATTACGTTTTTACGTTTCAGATATTGAGCTAATTCATCAGGTGTTTCAAACTTGTTGAGTTCTTGACGATTGGCATCAGCGTATTCGAAACAGAATTGACGAAGTAGGCCACTGAATACAGCTTCTTTATAATATACCGTGATTCCGGTTGTATCTTCCGGAACAAAAATGTCAGGCATGATACCGCCACCGCCATATACGGTTCTTCCCAAACGGGTCGTATATTTTTCACCCTCTTGCTTGATACTGTCTTGAGAGAAGAATTCACCACGTTCATATCGGGTCAGCAGATCGTTTTCGTATTCTTCTTCATGACCTTTTTCATAATGTTTCTGGATACATCTGCCCGAAGGAGTATAATAACGTGCTGTAGTCAGACGTACGATACTGCCGTCCCGGAATTCAATCGGTAACTGGACTAATCCTTTTCCGAATGATCGACGTCCGATTACCGTACCCCGGTCGTTATCCTGGATTGCTCCAGCGAAAATTTCACTGGCAGAAGCCGAACGTTCGTCTATCAGTACAATGAGCGGAAGATTACGGAATCCGCCCTGACCGTCGCTAAAATAATTTTCACGAGGTGATTTTCTTCCTTCTGTATAAACAATCAGTTGGTTTTTGGGGAGGAACACATTGGCCATCTGGATGGCTGTATGCATGTATCCTCCAGAGTTACCGCGCAGGTCGATGATAAGGTTTTTCAAACCTTGTTTATTCAGTTTGGCCAAAGCGACCAATAATTCAGGATAGGTTGTTTCCGAGAAACTCTTAACACGTAAATATCCTGTCTGGTCGTTAATCATATAAGCAACATCAATACTGTGCTGTGGAATGTCACCACGGACAATTTCAAATGTCATCGGTTCTTTTTCTGTTCTTCGACGAATGCCGAGTGTAACCTTTGAACCTTTAGGACCTTTCAGTTTTTTCTTGGCATTGATGTCGGTTACGCTATCGCCTACAAAAGGTTTGTTGTCGACACTGATGATACGGTCGCCTGCCATAAGGCCCACTTTTTCAGAAGGTCCGCCTTCAAGAACCTCCATAATGTGAATAGTATCGTCCTTTATGGTGAACATGACACCAATTCCAGAGAAGCTTCCTTTCAGGTCTTCCATGGATTCTTCTGCATTCTGAGCACTGATGTATGCTGAATGTGGATCTAATTCAGACAGTATCTTGGGCATGGCATCTTCAATCACAGTAGCCATGTCAATGGTATCTACATATTGTTCGTCAATTATGCGTAACAAATCATTCAATTTGTTGTTACTCGTATTGATGATGTTTAATCGGTTGCCGGAGAAATGATTGGCATAGAAAGTTCCGATAAGAATTCCGGCAATCATGCTCAATGCCAAGAAGAATGGCATGAAGCGTGGCGAGCGACTCTTGTTCATTGTTTTATTGTTTTATAAGATTTGTCGGTTATATTTTTTCCAATTCAATCTGTTCTACCGTGATGCCTGCACGTTTGAGCAGGTTTATTCCGTCTTCTATACGGTAGTTCCGATTGTAGATGACTCTTTTGATACCAGCCTGAATGATCAGTTTGGCACATTCGATGCATGGAGCGTCAGTAACATACAATGTGGCATTTTCACTGTTGTTGTTTGATCGGGCTATTTTGGTAATGGCATTGGCTTCTGCATGCAGTACGTAGGGTAGTGTGATATTTTGTTCGTCTTCACATACATTTTCAAATCCAGATGGCGTTCCGTTATAGCCGTCGGAAATAATCATTTTATCTTTGACAATCAGGGCACCAACTTTTCTTCTTACACAATAACTGTTTTCGGCCCATATATGAGCCATGCGTAAGTAACGTATATCCAGTTCCTGCTGCTTTTCTTCGTTGTTTATTTTTTTATTTTCCATTTTTTAGTTTTTGGTAGTTGAGGTTATACCGTTTCGTGTCAACAATGCATCAATGCTTGGTTCTTGGCCTCTGAAACGTTTATATAAGGTCATTGGATGTTCGGTTCCTCCTTTCGACAGAATATTATCGCGGAAACTTTGTGCCACTTCTTGACTGAATATGCCGTTCTTTTGGAATACGGAGAATGCATCAGCATCAAGGACTTCTGCCCATTTGTAACTATAATAACCGGCAGCATATCCACCCGACATGATATGTCCGAATTGTACGGTCATGCAGGTTCCGTCGATTTGTGGGAATAATTGTGCTTTTTTCCATGCTTCACGTTCAAACTGCATGATATCGTCATGGAATTCTTCCTTAAGCGTGTAATAAGCCATATCTAAAAGTCCGAAACTTACCTGGCGAATACATGCATAGGCTATGTTGAAATTACGACTCGCTATGATTCGTTCGATCAGTTCTGTCGGCATGGGTTCACCTGTTTCATAATGACGTGCAAACGTATTGAGAAAATCAGGTTCGACCGCAAAATTTTCCATAATCTGTGATGGAAGTTCTACAAAGTCCCAATATACACTGGTTCCACTGAGACTTTCGAAGCGGGTGTTGGCAAATATACCATGCAAAGCATGTCCAAATTCATGCAGGAATGTTTCTACTTCGCTGAGGGTGAGCAATGCAGGTTTGCTTTCAGTTGGCTTTGTGAAATTCATGGTTACCGAAACGTGTGGACGGCTATTTCCATCTTCTTCACTGATCCATTGGTCTTTGTATGATGTCATCCAGGCACCACTTTGTTTGCCCTCTCGCGGATGGAAATCTGTGTAGAGCACGGCTAAATAAGAACCGTCTTTATCAAATACTTCGTATGCTGTGACATCCGGATGGTAAACAGGAATATCTTTGTTTTCTACAAATGTAATGCCATAGAGACGGGTTGCAAGTCCGAATATCCCAGATTTCACCTGACTTAATTCGAAATAAGGACGGAGCATTTCTGCATCCAAGTTGTATTTTTCTAATTTTAGTTTATGGGCATAATATGCAAAATCCCAAGGTTCTATAGTGAAATCATCGCCTTCAGTTCGTTTTGCTAAAGCTTCAATTTCTTCAACTTCCTTGCGTGCGGCAGGCATGTAAGCTTCAAGCAGTTCGTTGAGGAGCCTATATACATTTGTACTGTTCTCAGCCATTCTCTTGGTCAGTACAAAATCAGCGTATGTTTCATAACCAAGCATTTGCGCACGTTCACGTCGTAGATTGATGATCTGCCGGGCGATGTCCATATTGTTGTACTCATTGTCGTGTGTGCATATCGTATTACGAGCCATGTACATCTTTTTACGGAGTTCCCGATTGTCGGCATAAGTCATAAAAGGTGTGATACTTGGAGCGTGCAAAGTGAATATCCAGCCTTCTACCTGTTTTTCTTTTGCGGCTAGTGCTGCAGCTTCGATGGCTGATTCAGGCAGACCGGACAGATCTTCAGAATTTGTAATATGCAGGCTAAAATTGTTCGTCTCTTTCAGGTTGTTTTGTGAGAATTGTAACGTGAGACGGCTCATTTCCTTACTTATTTCCCGAAAACGTTTCTTTTGATCAGGGTTTAGATTGGCGCCACTCCGGATAAAACCATCATACATTTTCTCCAGTAACATTTGTTCTTCTGTATCCAATGGTCTGTGATGTTCATATACGTATTTTACGCGTGCAAATAATTTTTCGTTGAGCATGATGTTGTTGGCATGTTCAGATAGGATCGGAGACATTTTCTGGGCCAGTTCATCCATCTCATCGCAGGTTTCAGCACTCAACAAATTAAAAAAAACTTCAGTAACACGTGATAACAGATTATCGGGTGTACTGTAAGCTATTGTGTTCTCAAAAGTCGGTTCTTCCGGATTATTTGCGATTTTATCGATCAGTTCATTGTCTTGTCTGATTCCTTCCAATATAGCAGGTTCATAGTCTTCTATATGTATTTGATCGAAAGGCGCAGTATTGTGAGGTGTTCCGTATGGTTGTTTGAAGAATGGATTTGTACGTTCTTCAGACGGAATGGCTTGTTTGTTCTTGATATTATCTTTCATTATTTTGTTAGATTATAAACAGTTTTGTCTTGTGAGTATTTCTTATATAATAGTATACTTATGAGTTTTGTTTCACCAGATTTTCCAAGGCCGGGATGATGATTGCTTTTCTTTTTAGCAGGATATCTCCATTTTTTTGCATCTGGTTGAGAGCTTTCGACACGTTTATACGAGTGACGTTCAGATGTTTAGCAAGATCTTCCATTTTGATGTACAAAGTTTTTTCTCCTGCGGGATATATGACTTTTGTTATAATAAAATCGACGATCTTGTTTTCCAATCTTTCTGCTGGAGAACGCCAAAGTAGCCGTTGATTCTTAAATATTTGAGTAGATAATAGATTCATGATGTTGATACGAAAAACTTCATACGACATGAATATGTGGTTTACTGCCTGTTTTTCTACAGACAGAATACAAGTATCGCTTTGTGCTGTGTAAGTATGTGTGAAACGTGGATAGATACCATAAAGAGCTTCTGCCTGAAGAACTCCTGGCGCTTGAATACGTTCTGTTAATGTAAATTGATGATCATCTGATCTCGTGCTTACGGTCAGGTTACCTTTTAGAAGAAACAATAAGTGATTGCATACTTCGTCCTGGCGAGCGATAATCTGGTTTTGCTCGAATGTGGTAAAATTGAATTTAACTGTTTCAATGATTTGAGTCAGGTCGTCCTTTCCCAAACCTTGAAACAATGGCAATTCCAGTAAAGTTTCAAACATTGAGCGTTCCATGAATCTGTTTTTTATTTCTCAGGTTTATTTTTGAATCATTTGTTCCAGTTTCGGGGTAAAATAAATTTGGTTTTTTCCATTTTCATCAGCATAAATAAAATATGCCTGAATTTCCGGATGTTTGTCTAGGATAAGTTTAGCCTTTTCAAGTCCGAGCACCATAAATGCAGTGGCATATGCATCTGCTGTAGCACAATCTTTAGCCAACACAGTAGAGGATAAGATTGAATGTTGCACAGGATAACCCGTTTTCGGATCTATGGTATGTGCATACTTCTTTCCGTCTTTATAGTAAAAATTACGGTAGTTGCCAGAAGTTGCCATTGCAATATCGCTGATATTCAGTATGGTTTGGATTTCATTATTGGTATTCGTTGAGTCGTCTGTCGGTTTGTTTACACCAATCCTCCAACGTTTTTTACTTGGACTGATACCTTTTACGGCAATTTCTCCTCCGATTTCTACCATATAATTTTGTATTCCCTTTTTTTCCAGTAAACGAGCAACAACGTCAGTTCCATAACCTTTGGCAATGGCACTACAATCCAATATAGTACGTGAATCCTGTTTCTTAATTTTTCCGTTTTCAATCCATACTTTATTGAAGCCTACAAATTGCAACATACTATCTATGGCATTTTGAGAAATACTATCGGTATTCTTAAAACCAAAACCCCAGGCATTAACCAAAGGAGCTACCGTAATATCAAAAGCGCCATCTGTATTTTTACTGATTTCTTTAGCCAAGTTAAAAACATCAAGAAACATGGAATCAAGTAGAACGCTGTCGTTGTTGTTGACTCGTGTAATGATGGATTCTTTATTGAATGGAGAAAGCGAATGGTCAACCTTCTGAAGTTCGCTGACTATTTCATTCTGAAGACTGGAATCACATTGATAAGTCAGATGATAAATGGTACCAAAGATCATACCTTCATTTTTCTGATAGGGAGTTTCATGATGGTTCTTGATGATATAAATTGTACCAATGATAAGCAACGCTAAGAAGGGGAGTTGCCATTTCAGTTTTTTCTTTCTGTCTTGATTAGTCATATAAAAAATATATTATGTCAGGTGTTCTATTAGTATTTTTATGCCGATACAAATAAGAATCATTCCACCTATCGGTTCTGCCGGAATTCTGATTTTTTTTCCAGCCAGGATACCGATACCAAGGCCTGCGGCGGTAAAGAGTGAAGAACCTAATGCAATGGTCAGTGTCGGAACAAGCATTCCTGTTTCGCCTTTATTTAAGAATGCAAAAGAAACTCCGACTGCTAATGCATCGATACTTGTAGCAATAGCCATGGTCAGAATGTTTCTTAACTTAAATAATTTGGACTGTACGATTTCTTCATTATCCTTGTTCTTAGAAAATATCCCTTCGTATATCATTCGAATACCCAAATAGGAGAGGAGAATAAAAGCAATCCAATGGTCTATCGGTTCTACAATACTTTTAAAGGCAGATCCTCCCAGCCAGCCCAATGCAGTCATTCCTCCTTGGAATACACCAAAAAGAATAATCATTTGAGTCATAGGTTTGCTAATGAACTTTTGGGAAGATATACCACTTGCAATACTTACGGTGAAACAATCCATGGCCAAAGCTATGGCAATGATAATGATTTCAGCAATAGTCATTTTTCAATGTTCTGTTAGATATTAAAAATGATATTAAATGTTCCTCCAAAACAAGTTGATGAAGCATACTTTCCGAAACCTGGTATATACCATGGATTACCATGTTTTTCTTCTGTATGTTTTAAAAGAAGCTTATAACGTAGTGTCCATCCGACGCGCAGAAAACTCCATAATTTTGTTTCCAGACCAAACAGCGCCTCCGCCCAGTGAGCTGTAGCTGGCTCATTCTCCAAGCGGAATGGAGTGGGGTTGTCCCAAACCGGATCATTGAATCCTTCATCATACATGTTATAATTGTATCTGGACAAGCCATACCGGACTCCGGCATATAGCCTGTTTCCATTACGTTTTTTGGTAAAATTGTAGTCCATACCAATTCGTAAATAAGGTGCTTTGGTACTATATCTTTTATTAGTTTCTTCCGAAATGTAGTTGCATTCTCCATATCCTAATTCAAAAGCCGGAAAATATTTTTCCTTGAAATTAAGTCGTAGAGATGCTTCCATTTGGGCAAAATCTGCACTGAAAAGTTTCATTCCCAAACCGGATAAGTCTGCTGTGATGGCAATTCCGCAGAAAACGGGTACAGGCTTTTCCTTTAGTGTTTCCAGAAGAGGTTCTGTCTGTTCCTGTGTTGTCGTTTTTTTTATTGTAAGCGTGTCTTGTTGCTGTGCCCATGTTGGAATAAAGAGCAGGCTAAAGATCAGTGTACAAAACGATTTTAAAATTTTCTGTCGCATTGTAGTCTATATTCGGGTTTTCTGTATATATACTATCGATGATTTTATGTGTCGACCGTACTCCTGTAATCTGGTGGAACATTACGGTTGGACAATCTGGTGATTCAAAATACTCAGAACTGTTTTTTGAAATCCATACCGTATCTCGGTTTATACTGCCTGCAGCGTTTGAGAATGTAAAGATGAGTGTATCTGTTTCTCCTTTATGGCTAAGCGGCAAGTGTAATTGGGAAGCTCCAGTTTCACGGTTGATCAGGATTGAATCGGTTCCTGCAGCTGTTATCGTGAGGGTATCCAGCACCTGTACCGTCTGCAGTTCATTATTCTCATCTGTTGCATAGAATGCATAGGTAGCATAAATTGTATTGTTTAACGGACATGCTACTTCATTACATCCTGTTATGAAAAGTATTTTAGTCAAAGCTAATCCTATTCCGGTCAGAACCGTTTTAAATCGTTTCTGCATATACGGGCTTGTTCGGTTAGATTTCTTTTTCAATTTGATAATTATTTCTTTCTGCTGAATTTCTACTGATCAGTTCTCCTAAAAAACCGGCCAGGAATAATTGGGTACCGATGATCATCATGGTGAGTGCCAGATAAAAATATGGAGAATCAGTAACCAGCCGGTATGGCATGCCATGGTGTAGGGAATATAATTTATCCGCACCGACTCCAACGACTGCTACAAATCCCAGGAAGAACATAATAGAACCCAACAGACCAAATACATGCATTGGTTTGAGTCCAAACCGGCTTAGAAACCAAAGAGAGATAAGATCAAGGTATCCATTGAAAAAACGGTTCCATCCTCCGAACTTAGTTTTTCCAAACTTTCTGGCCTGATGATGAACTACTTTTTCGCCAATCTTTGAGAAACCTGCATTCTTGGCCAAATAAGGGATGTAACGGTGCATCTCTCCATAAACCTCGATATTTTTGACTACTTCTTTCCGATATGCTTTTAAGCCACAATTAAAGTCGTGCAGATTGTGTATACCGCTGACTTTACGGGCTGTAGCATTAAACAGTTTTGTCGGAATAGTTTTTGAAAGCGGATCATAACGTTTCTGTTTATAACCTGAAACCAAATCATACCCTTCTTGCGTAATCATTCGGTATAATTCTGGTATTTCATCGGGGGAATCCTGTAAATCTGCGTCCATAGTGATTACAACATCGCCTTGTGCACGTTTGAAACCACAATAAAGAGCAGGACTCTTACCATAATTTCTTCGGAACTTTATGCCTTTGACAGATTCTGATTTTTGGCTCAGTTCTTCGATAATACGCCACGAAGCATCTGTGCTACCGTCGTTGACAAATATGATTTCATACGTAAATCCATTTTCATTCATTACCCGCTCTATCCAGGCGTGAAGTTCGGGCAGTGATTCTGCCTCATTATACAGAGGTACTACAACCGATATGTCCATAGTTTGAATTTTCAGTTTATATGATTAGTTTTTAATTGTTCCGTGTAGTTTTGTTTTTCCGGCTTACAAAAAATCCGGTTGGCAAGGATAAAATAAAACCAAGAAAGACATTATAGATAAGAAAATTAAATGTCAGTTGAATAGGGGTTATTGTATAAAGCATGTTGATAGCTTCATGAATGGCTGTTTCTTGTTGTTCCATTCCGGGCATTAACTGTTGAAGTAGTTTCTGATACTCCGGATTTTGAAAAAGTGTTTCATATGTACTGACTAAAAAACCATTGTCAATGAAACGAAAGTAGATATATTGAGCTGCAGCAAATAATAGTGAAGCATACATATATACAAGAATCGCCATCCATGTGGCCTGACTGAATTTAAGTGGGAAAACGGTTCGTCCAAACCTATTGAGCAATTTAATCGTAATGAATAATGAAGCCAGTCCGATTAAAAGACTAAAATTGGATAAGACGGGATAATGCAGCCCTCCGATGAAGCAGGCAAAACTGCAAATCCAGATGAGTCCTATTATAGCGCCGTATTGTCCGGCATAAGTACGTGCAGATCTATAGTCAAAATTTTCCATTCAGGGTGATTTATAAATTATAAGTTTGCAAATATAAGAAAAAATAATGGAACAGCCTTACTTCATAAGGAAAAATAACGTTTTTATAATGTATTGAAAATGAGATTCTATAAAGAAAAAATATATGTGTTGAGATAAAAAAGTTGAGATAATGTTTGGAGGTTTCAGATGTTTTATATACCTTTGCACTCGCAAACGGGAAAGTCCTGTACGGCCAGCTCCCTTCGAATCCCCCAGGGCTTGGTCGCAGCAAGGGTAGTTGGTTGTAGCGGCGCGATGCAGATCGCTTTCCCACCCGCCTCTTTAGCTCAGTTGGCCAGAGCACGTGATTTGTAATCTCGGGGTCGTTGGTTCGAATCCGACAAGAGGCTCAGAAAATCATAGGGCGAAACTTTTGGTTTCGCCCTTTTCATTTTTATTCTGAGAATTTCATGGTGAATGAACAACATTATAATCCAGTGATTTATAAACGTCTGCTTGCCTTATGTCAGCAGACTGACAGTTCTGAGCTTTTGATTTATCTGGATGCTTTGTCACATGCAAATTTTCGGACGGCTGGATATATTTTAGGAGAACGTATTTTACCTCAAGTTTCTATGGACCGTTTTTGGTCTTTGTTTTATTTGTTGCTAGATTACCATTCCAAAGCTTTTCTAGTAACATTACTTAAATCTGTTCTTGTTCGCAGGCAGTTGAATCAGGAGTCTTTGGACATGTTGCTTCATCATCCTGGCTTTTTAGTTGTTTCTAACTATTTGAATTCTAACGGACGAAGTTTGGATAAGAAAAAGATTTTGCAAAAGCTGATTCCTGAGGTTGAAACACCGGCATTAGGTGAATTCTTGTTCGAACGTTTGCATGTGACAACTGCTGAGGCTCGTTTGGAGGTTTTATTGCGTAGTTCCGGATTATGTGCGGCCTATCTTTTGTTTCAGACATTGCGTGAATTGGAACATGAACGTACTTTGTTGGTTCGTTGTTGTGTTTTTCTGATGAAAAAAGGAGATTCTCTATCGTTCAATCTGGTCAGTCTGTTCAAACTATATTTTGATTTGACTGAAGTGAAGGGATGTTTCTCGTTACGTTTGAACCCATATGAATTAGGACGCATGGAAAGTTCATATGAGGTTTTTGTTAAAGTGATGTCGGATTTGACTTGATGGCTTGAAACTTGCTCAAAGATTTATAAGTCAGGAGATAATGAAACAATTAGAGTATCCCGTCTTTTATAATTAAAAGCAGGGATACTCTAATTGTTTATACAAACGAATTATACTCAGGGTGAATTATCAAGAGAATGAGAGAATGTTTAATTGATCCAGGAATATCAGAAGAATACCTACGGGAGCTACAAATTTCATTAGAAACATAAAAACTTTGAAACCATAGAAACTAAGTTGGCCTTTGTTGGTGAGTTCTTCCCAGATTATTTTCCGTTCAAGTTGCCATCCTGTGAACAATGCGATGAAAAGTCCCCCGAGTGGAAGCATCCATTTGGCGGTCAGGTAATCGAACAGGTCAAATAATGACATGCCTCCAATATTAAGTACCGATCCAGATCCTAATGAAAGCGAGCATAGAATACCAAAAACAAGACATACTGTGGTTACAATATATGTTGCTTTCTGTCGTGATATATGATGTCTTTCATGCAGATAAGCGGTAACCAGTTCATGCATGGAAATCGTGGACGTGAGCGAAGCCAACACTAATAGAAAATAGAATAAGAATGGCAGTATATATGCAACTATAGGATAGTCGGCAAATACGATCCGGAATATATTGGGTAACGCAACAAATACCAGGCTTGGTCCTTCAGATGGTTCCATACCCGGAACTGAGAATACAGCAGGAAAGATAATCAGTCCGGAAACAATGGCCACAAACGTATCAATGCCTGCTACGCTGATTGCAGTTTTGGTCAGGTTTACATTTGGACGGAAATAGGATGCGTATGTGCACAAACAACCCAATCCGATACTTAACGAGAAGAAAGCCTGTCCCATAGCCGAAAGAATTACATCGGAATTTATTTTGCTGAAATCAGGTTTGAACAGAAACGACAGTCCTTCTGCTGCTCCTTGGGTTGTCAGTGCAAATCCAGCCAAAACCAGTAACAAAATGAAAAGTGTGGGCATCATGATTTTTGAGAAACGTTCAATTCCTTTTTCAATTCCTTTTGCTACTACATAATGGGTCAGTAAAATAAAGGCGGTTAAATAAATTGTTGGCCATATCGGATCCGCAATAAAATTGCTGAAATAGTTTCCAAAAACGTTTTCTGTGCCATTTCCTGCCATATGGTTGAAACGGTTTAGACCTGCTTGAACCGTATAGTTTAATGTCCATCCGGCTACGACCGAATAGAAACTGAAAATCATCATTCCGGCTACAACGCCCAATGGTCCAATCCAGTGCCATTGTATTTTGCCTGGTGCTAATTTTTTGAATGCAGTTGATGCGTCGGCGTTTGTATTTCGTCCGATCATGAATTCTGCAATCATGACGGGCAATCCGAATAAGATAATGCAGCAGATGTAGATCAGGATAAAGGCAGCACCTCCGTTTTCTCCCGCTTCTGTCGGGAAACGCCAGATATTGCCTAGGCCGACAGCAGATCCTGCCGAAGCCAGAATAACTCCTAGTTTACTTGCAAATTTACCTCTGTTGTTTTTCTCCATAATAATCTTTTTATTTCTTTTATATCAGGTCAACGACTGTAATTCCGGCTCCTCCGAATTGTACATGTTCGTCTTTAAAACTTTTTACACCGGGGATGGTGTTCAAATATTGTCTAATTAGAGTACGCAGAATACCGGTTCCTGTACCATGCAGTATACGTACACGTGACATACCAAGTAAAATGGCATCGTCGATAAAGTAGGTTACGGCATTGATGGCTTCATCGCCACGCATCCCCCTGACATCAATGTCTTGTTTGAATTGCAGTTTCTTTTCATAGACCGAATCCTGCGTTTGTTTGCTGACAAAGGTTGTTGCCCGGTCGGTTGCTTTTGTCGGTGGAGGAGTGGCTCGTTCCAAACGGTCATACTGCACATTGGTGCGCATCATTCCAAAAGTAACAATAACTGTTTTTCCTTCAATGTCCTCAATAGTACCAACGGTGGTTTGTCCCTTGATACGTACTGTATCTCCAACAGCAAGTGGCTTGGCTTGCAATGCTTTTTCTTGAGCTTCACGGGCTGTCTTTTCTGCGTCGGCCAAGACTTTACGTTCTGCTTCCTGCGTTTTTTTCTCTTTTCGTTCTGCCTGTCGCTTTTGTCGGTCGATGATTTGTTGCATCTTCCGTGCTATCTTGTCTTCTTGATGCTGCCGTTCAATATCTTCCAGTTTGTTTTTGAATTCATCCAGTTCCTGGCGCACATTTTTTGTTTTTTCTTTTTCAGCTTGCGCTTCTTTAATCATTTTGATCGTATTCTCGATTTTAGCATTTGATTCGTGCAAGAGTTGTTCTGCCTGCTCTTTAGCCTTTTTAATGATTTCTTTTCGGCTTTGCTGTAATTCTGCTATTTCCGATTCGTAGCGGGCAATCGTTTGTTCCATCTGTTTTTCACGTTGATGGATGTTTTGTCGTTTGTTTTCCCAATAACGTTTGTCGCGTACTATGTCTTGTAAATATTTGTCGGCATTGATATATTCCCGTCCGACAATATCTGAAGCGTCGGCAATGACTTCTTCTGGGATACCTATTTTACGGGCGATCTCTACAGCAAATGAGCTGCCTGGATTTCCGATTTGCAGTTGGAACAAAGCTTGCATTTGTTGCCGGTCATAAAGCATAGCACCATTGACCACGCCTTCATGATCTTCTGCAAAATGCTTTAGGTTTTGATAATGGGTCGTGATTACTGCAAACGCTTTTTTCTGATTGAAACGTTTTAGTACGGCTTCAGCTATGGCGCCTCCGATTTGAGGTTCTGTTCCTCCTCCGAATTCATCAATAAGCAGCAAACTTGTCCCGCCACAGTGTTTCATCATGTTTTTCATGTTTAACAGATGGCTGGAATAGGTACTTAGATCGTCTTCTATGCTTTGTTCGTCGCCGATGTCAATAAAGATACTGCCAAAAACTCCGGTTTTGGAATTTTCACCTATAGGTACGGGGAGTCCACACTGCAACATATATTGAAGTAATCCGACAGTTTTCAGACAAACAGATTTACCGCCTGCATTTGGTCCTGATATGATCAGGATACGTTGTCGGCCGTTGAGTTCAATATCTAGAGGAACTACTTTTTTACCGTGTTTGCTCAAGGTCAGCTGTAATAACGGATGTATGGCCATGGTCCAGTCGATGACTGGTTTTCCTGACAAATAAGGTGTTATTCCGTGGATTTGACGGGCAAAATGTGCCTTCGCACGGATAAAGTCTATGTCAGCAAGAAATTCATATGAGTGAAGTATATCCTGCGTGTATGGGCGTACCTGTGCTGCAAACTCTTGAAGTATACGGATAATTTCACGTCGTTCGTCTCCCTCAAGTTCCCGAATCCGGTTATTTGCTTCAACGACTTCTGCCGGTTCGATAAAAACAGTTTTTCCTGTAGCCGACTCGTCGTGGACAATACCTTTTATTTTTCGTTTCATTGCTGGTGCAACGGGGATTACCAGGCGGCCGTCGCGAAGAGTCGGAGTAATGTCTTTCTCTACAATACCGTCTTGTTGTGCGTTGCGTAAAATGTTGTGCAACATACGGGATATACTTCCTTCTGTAGCAGCTATTTCACGTCGGATACGTAAAAGTTCCGGTGAGGCATTATCTTTTATTTTACCAAATTTGTCGAGAATCGCGTCGATACGTTTAGCCAGTTGAGGGAAGGTCTTTACATCCTTTGAAAGTCTGTGTAAGGCCGGGTACTTAAAGTCTTCGTCCTTGAAATCTTCTTCAACTGTCTGTTGATCAACGGTTTCATCTGGGACGGTCTGCATTTCTATTTGTTCTAGAATTTGGTCGCCCTTTCCTTTATTTAGGATATTGGTTATACCCACAATGGTTTCAAGAGAACGTTTTAAATCGAATAATTCTTGTTCGTCTAAGAAGGTTCCTTCAATTCGGATTCTTTTTATAGAATTACGTATGTCAAAGAAATTTTGGTCTGGAAAATTATCTTCTTCTTCCATGATACTCAGGAATTCCTGAGTATGTTTCTGGCGTTCGCGTAAAAGTCGTACGTCTGCTGAAAATCGCATTTCACTGACTCTCTGAAGTCCCAATGGGCTTAAGCAATGTTGATTCAGCAAATGGCGAATTTCCGTGAAACCTATTTTTTGCTCAAAATTCTGCGGATAAATCATGTTTTATTTTATAATTACAAGGGGCAAAAATACGAATAATCTGTGATATATTCAAGTTTTGTTATTTTTGTCAGGGGGAGCAGTTTCGTCTGTTTTGAGTGATTGGTTTAAAGAAGCCATCCAGTTTGAATTATTCGTTTTGTTTAGTCTTGATTTTGTGGATTATTTCCGTATTTTTGTGAAAATTATCCGCAGACGTATGGGAAACAAAAGAATTATTATTATGGGAGCTTCTTCCGGTATTGGTTATGAAGTGGCTCGTTTGTTTATCGACCGTGGGTGGCTTGTTGGTCTTGCGGCCAGACGGACAGATTTATTATCGGAACTTCAGGCTCAGGCTCCGGAGCGTGTCCGAATACAAGGAATCGATATAACCGATCAGGAAGCCGATCAGGCTTTACAATATTTAATTGCAGCATTGGGTGGAATGGATATCTATTTACATGTATCTGGAATTGGAAAACAAAACAAAACTTTGGATCCAGAGATTGAAGAGAATACGTTTCAGACCAATGTCGTTGGTTTTGGCCGTATGGTTGGAGCGGTTTATCGATATTTTTCTCAGAAGGGAAAAGGGCAGATTGCTGTGGTAAGTTCTATTGCAGGCACTAAAGGTTTGGGAGTTGCGCCGGCATATTCAGCAACCAAACGGTTTCAGAATACTTATATTCAGGCATTAGCTCAATTAGCCCGTATGGAAGGATGTCATATTGATTTTACTGATATTCGTCCAGGATTTGTTGATACAGCATTATTATCTGGAACCCAACATTATCCTATGTTGATGCGTCCTGAAAAAGTAGCTCGTCAGATTGTTTCTGCTATTGAGCATCGTCGTCGTGTTGTGGTCATTGATTGGCGTTATGCTGTGATAACTTATATTTGGCAGCTTATTCCCAGATGGGTCTGGGAAAGGATGGTTGTCCGGACTCGTCGGAAATAGAATCCAGTGATTATTCTGAAGTGTACGAATTTTCGTTTCCAGACTTACGTTTATGTCTCTTGCATTTTATTCGGCAAACAGATCACGGATGAAATCCGCCAGTTCTTTTCCTCGAAGTTTTTCGGCTAGTACAACACCTTCGTTGTTGATAATAAATATACTGGGAATATAACGTACATGGTAGGCATTTAGCATTTTGCGGTTTATATCCCGGTAATTCGACCATGGCATTTGTTCTTCTGTGAGCGCCTTTTTCCATTCGTTCAGATCTTTTTCCGTGGTGATGCTGATCATTTTCAGTCCTTTCGGAGCATACTTCTCATAAATTTGTTTCAGATTATTCATTTCAACCCGGCATGGTTCACACCAAGATGCCCAGAAATCAACCAACAGGTAACGGGCATCAGTAAAATGTGTGTTAACTTGCATGGTATTACCTTCAATGTCTGCAACTTCTATTTGGGGTGCTTGTTTGCCAAGCAGACTACTTGGATGCAGTTCATTGTCTACTTCCTTACCGTATTGACTCTCTTTGGCTTTTTGACTGAATGCATCATATATTGCCTGATGATTTTCTGTAAGATTTCCGTTGAGTGACAATAAGAGCATCGGACCCATAAATGAGTTTTTATAGCGCAAGGCTAATTTGTTTACTACTTCGTTACGTAATTGATATCCTTGTAATACACGTTCCACGTATTGTTGCCCGCGTTCAGTCTGGTAAATACTGTCAATGGCTTGTTTGTTTCCGATATTTTCTGCTTCCCTGATTTTTCGGATTAATGATTTGAACTGACCTTTAATTACATCTTCAATGGAATCGTTATAAGCTTCATAAGTGTTTTTTGCCAGTTGAAATTCATTTTGATAGGCTGCACCTTCTATTTTCATACCTCTGAAATGAAGTTTGTCTTTTATGACAATCCTGCCACTGATCTTGATGTTTTCGTTGGGAGCAGCCAGAATTTCATAATAACCTTCTTTCTTGGGCAGACGCAGGCGCAAAAGGGTGGGTTCATCCAAATTAATTCGAAATACAATTTTTTTATTTTCGTAATTTTCTTGTGTATAACGAGGTATGACATCTTTGTTTGTAGCGCCTTTGCGCAATACAAGTGTTTCTGGATGTTTCAGACCACGTAAGGAGACACTTAATGTTGTTTCGTCGGCCTGAACTGATACTGTCAAGAACATAACGCCAGCTAGTATCAGAATTTGTTTTAGTAAATGGTAGGTTTTCATAGGTTTATTTTTATGTCTTTAGCAAATATAACAAAAAAAATAAAAAATGGCCGCAAGAATTATGATTTTTCTTGCGGCCTATTTTTTATTTTAACATTGGTCTGACAGGTTAATATCTATCAGAGGTTTGTTCTTATGAGTTCATGCTGAGCAGGAATTCTTCATTGTCTTTTGTCTGTTCCAGACGCTCTTTGGCAAATGTCATGGCTTCAACAGGATTCATATCGGACAAGAATTTACGCAATACCCACATACGGTCGAGTGTTTGTTTGTCGTGAAGCAAATCGTCGCGACGTGTACTTGATGCTATGATATTTACAGCCGGGAAGATTCGTTTGTTGCTTAATGTCCGGTCGAGTTGCAATTCCATATTACCTGTTCCCTTGAATTCTTCAAAAATTACTTCGTCCATTTTGCTGCCTGTATCGATCAATGCGGTGGCGATAATGGTAAGTGAACCACCTCCTTCTATATTTCGTGCAGCTCCGAAGAATCGTTTGGGCTTGTGTAAAGCATTTGCATCGACACCACCGGAAAGCACTTTTCCACTTGCAGGAGATACTGTGTTGTAGGCTCTTGCCAATCGGGTTATCGAGTCGAGGAAGATGACAACGTCATGTCCGCATTCTACCATGCGTTTGGCCTTTTCCAATACGATACCGGCAATTTTTACATGGCGTTCTGCCGGTTCGTCAAAGGTTGAAGCGATGACTTCTGCATTGACTGTCCGTGCCATATCGGTGACTTCTTCCGGACGCTCATCAATGAGCAACATCATCAGATAGGCTTCTGGGTGGTTGGCTGCAATTGCATTTGCAATATCTTTCATCAGCATGGTTTTACCAGTTTTAGGCTGTGCTACGAGCAGGGCTCTCTGGCCTTTTCCGATTGGTGCAAAAAGGTCGACCACACGGGCTGATAATGAATCATTGTAACCTTTACAGAGTTTGAATTTTTCTTCCGGGAAAAGTGGAGTGAGATGTTCAAACGGTACCCGATCGCGTACTTCACCCGGTTCACGTCCGTTAATTTGCGTGACACGAATCAATGGGAAATATTTTTCTCCTTCTTTGGGTGGTCGTACGGGGCCTTCCACTACATCTCCTGTTTTCAGGCCGAAAAGTTTGATCTGGGAAGTGCTGACATAAATATCATCGGGAGATGATAAATAGTTATAGTCGCTTGAACGAAGAAAACCATAGCCGTCGGGCATAATTTCCAAAACACCTTGTCCCGTCAGGATTTCAGCAAAATCGTAAGGTGTTTCTGTCGGTTCCTTTTTGAGAACTACATCTTGTTTTGGTAATTCCGGCATAGTCCAGGAAGTATCTTCCGGTATGACACCGCTTGGAATATATGATGAATCTTCCGGTAAATCCAATGTTTCTGGAAGTGTTACCGATGTGTGTGTCATTTCAGGAAGTCTTTCCTGTTGTTCAAAAGGAATATCTTTTATAATGATAAAATCCGGTTCGTCGGATGAGAAAAATTCACGGGCTGAAACAACAGGCATTTCTTCAGAAGTTGTTTCGGATTCTTGGCTTTCCGAGATTTCCTGTTGGTTTTCATCGGATAGTTCAGGCTGGTTTGCTTCTTCCTTTTTTTGATCGTCAGTAGGTTCTTCCGAAGAAGCAGGGATGATTTGCGATTCTATATTATTTTGTTCTGTTTCAGGAATAATGGCTTCAGCCACAGGATCTTCTATAGATAACTCTTTGATTTCTGATTCAGCTGGAAGAACGGTTTCTTGAACGGCTTTTTCTGTTTTTGGCTTACGTCCTCTTTTCTTAGGAGTTCCAGTTGGAATTACTGTTGTTTCTGCAGTAGTCTCCGGTGTGATCACCGCTGTATCTTCAATTTTGGAAATACTTGTTTCTGATTGGGCAAGTTCTGCATTAGCTTTTTTCTTTTTCAGGTCAAAGTTTTCTCCTTCGCCCAGTTGAGATGCTGAATAAACCTTGTCTGTTTCCTTTTTGCTGATGCGTGTACGTTTCCGGGGTGTTTTTGTTTCGGATGCCTTTTGTGCTGACCGGATTGATTCTTCATCTAAAATACGATAGATCAGATCAATCTGTTCATCGCTGGCATGTGTTGGAATGCCCAGTTCTTTGGCAATGTCCTTCACTTCTTCGATGGACATGCTTTCTAGTTCACTTTTGTTGTGCATAAATATGTTTGTAAGCGTGCTTTTCTACCTATATTTTTGGAGCAAGGCAGAAAAACAGAAATTTGATTATAAAATTTGTTGGAATTGAGATGAAATCAGCACTACTTGTTCTTGATATTCGTGCGTAATTCTATTTTGTGATGCAAATATAAGAAATATTTTCTGTATTGAGAATTTTTCCTATACTAATTTTCCTTTTTGAGGTGTATATTTGAGTTTCATGACGACAATATTGTCGCAAAAAGGAAAAAGCATTAATTTCGCAGATAAAACAATAGAATACATGGCAGCAGTAAATCCTTATTTGCAAGTGGAGGGGCTCACCAGACGTGTGGGTGACCGGGTTCTTTTTGATCGTATCTCCTTTGGTATTGCCGAAGGTCAGCGGGTTGGTCTGATCGCAAAGAATGGTACGGGTAAGACTACCTTATTAAATATATTAAGTGGAAAAGATATTTATGACAGTGGAACAATTACCTATCGGCGTGATCTTCGTGTGGGATATTTGGAACAGGCTCCGGTTTATCCCGACGAATTGACCGTTATGGAGGCATGTTTCTGGCATGGTAATGATACGACTAATCTGATTCGGGAATATGAGACCTGTATGCAGACGCCCGGTAATCCAGGTTTGGATGAATTGCTCGACCGTATGGAGCATCAGAAGGCATGGGATTATGAGAGTAGAGCCAAACAGATTCTGTCTAAGTTGAAGATTTATGATTTCAACCAGAAAATAGCCAATTTGTCCGGCGGACAACTCAAACGTGTAGCCTTGGCTAATGTATTGATTACGGAACCCGATCTGTTGATCCTGGATGAGCCGACCAACCATCTGGATCTGGAGATGATAGAATGGCTGGAAGATTATCTGAATCATGGCCATCTTAGTCTGTTGATGGTAACGCACGACCGCTATTTTCTGGATCGTGTCTGTTCGGAAATTATGGAACTCGACAACGAGCAGATTTATACTTATCATGGCAATTATAGTTATTATTTGGAGAAACGGCAGGAACGTATAGATGCCACCAATGCAGAAATAGCACGTGCCAATAACCTGTATCGAACCGAATTGGATTGGATGCGCCGGATGCCCTGTGCACGTGGGCATAAGGCTCGCTATCGTCAGGAGGCGTTTTATGAATTGGAAAAGGTGGCTAAAAGACGTACCGCAGAGCAAAACGTATCGCTGGAAGTCAAATCGTCGTATATCGGCAGCAAGATTTTCGAGGCGGAGTATATCTGTAAGAGTTTTGGTCCAGATAAAGTGATTCTGGATAATTTTTATTATAACTTTTCCCGTTACGAGAAAATGGGTATCGTCGGAAACAACGGTACCGGAAAATCAACATTCATCAAAATGCTGCTTGGCGAGGTGAAGCCGGACAGTGGTCGGATAGTGGTCGGCGAGACCGTACGGTTCGGCTATTATTCGCAGGACGGTCTGAAGTTTGACGAACAGATGAAAGTCATTGATGTGGTGCGCAATATTGCCGAATATGTTGATTTGGGTGGCGGACGCCATCTTTCGGCCATGCAATTTCTGCAACATTTCATGTTTTCGCCTCAGGCTCAGCAGAATTATGTTTATAAGCTGAGCGGTGGCGAACGTCGCCGTCTGTATTTGTGTACGGTGCTGATGCAGAATCCGAATTTTCTGGTTCTCGACGAGCCGACCAATGATTTGGATATTGTCACGCTTCAGATTCTGGAGGAGTATCTTCGGAATTTCAAAGGATGCGTTATTGTGGTCAGTCACGACCGTTACTTTATGGACAAGGTGGTTGATCATTTACTCGTATTCCGGGGGCAGGGCGATGTTCGGGACTTTCCGGGTAATTATTCCCAGTATCGGGAGTGGCTGGATGCCAAGAAACAACAGGAGCGTAGTGAACAGAAAAAGGTTGCTGTGGAGCAGAAACCGATTCGCAACCGGCCGTCTAGTGAACAGACACGTAAACGTCTGACCTACAAAGAGCGTCAGGAAATGGAAGCATTGGAGAAAGAGGTTGCTGACCTGGAAGCCGAGAAGAAACGTTTGGAAGAAGCATTGTGCAGCGGAACGCTTTCTGTAGAAGAACTGACAGAATACTCCAAACGTTTGCCGGTGCTTAATGACGAACTGGACGAGAAATCCATGCGCTGGTTGGAGTTAAGCGAAGTGGAAGGTTAAGTAATTAGATGCGTCATTACTCTTTTATATGGGCATAAAACCCCAGTTTGTAGAGTTTAAACAAGAACAGACTGGGGTGAGGCCCTAACAGATTACGACGTAATAATGGCCGAAAGACAGGAAACAACCGGTTGCAAAATACCAATAAGTGTATTTTTCTCAATTGTTCTGCAGTGTGTGCAATCAGTACATGTTCTTTTATTTCGTCGTCCAGACTATGGAGCGTTTTTAAAGCGGTTTCTGTCTTATTCAAGAATTCCAGATTAGTGTCTATGCCAAGATGAATCAGCGGGTTATCGATATGGCAGATACTGATCTGTTTTTTTTTAAGTTCCATGCCAAAATAAACATCTTCGTAACCATAATGTTTGCACTGCTCATTGAAACCTATGGAGCAGAAAATGTTACGGGCTATCAGAAAATTAAATGTAGAGAATTGTGCATACGGATTTTTGGAACGTTGGGAGGCACTGCGTCGTTTGTCGGCATCTGCTTCGTATGTAAATCGAAGTGCATATTTTTTGCCGGGACAGAATGATACGTTGCGCAGGCCTCCGCAGACAACTGCTGGTGTTTCTGGTCTGTCTGTGTTGGATGATATAGGTTTTACTGCATTCCAATAGTCTGCCAGAAAATGTGCAGAACAAACTTGGGCATCACTGTCGATAAATAACAGATAGTCGTATGTTGCCTGATTGGCCAACCAGTTTCTTATGGCAGCCCGTCCTATATTTTGTGGCAATAGTGTATAAGTACAGTTTTCTATCCGGTTGATTTCAAGATTATTCTTGATTGTATTCTGTTGTGTGGAACAATCGTCGGCAACCAAAATCTCGTACCGAAAATTAGTCATGTGTTCTGACTGGCAAAGTTGTTCTCCCTGTTGCTGTAATGTTTTGACTAGTGTGAGACAAGTATAATTATAGGTCGGTATCAGGATTGAAATCATATTATAAAGGCTTTTTCTGCAAAAATATTATTTTTTATGTGGATTGCGTTGCGCGAAAACAAAAGTTCATGTTATTTTTATCTTTGAAACTGATTTTTTAGATTCTGTCAAAATGAAACCTTTTTTATGGTGTACACAATCATTATGTTTGTTTTCAATTACTTTTTTGCATAAATACTTTATTTTATCATGTATAGAAAATCTTGAAAAGTTAAAGATATTTTTGTTTCGACTTTTAATTTTAACAATTATTTGCACTTTTGTCACGTCTAAATGGTCGTCTGAGGTATTTTTCTAGCGTATTTTTAGAGGAGTACAGAATAATGAGTTGCCGATCTCTGTAATTTCTTTTCCTCAACTGATTTGAATCAGATCGTCATCTCTCTGTTTTTTTAATGCACAAATTATATTTTTTGAGCCAGATTATTCTAGATGATTAGTTTAATAAATATTTGTAGTTGATTAAATATTAATATGATATAATAAATTAGGGCTTCGTATACTCTTAAAAAGACAAATATGTATGAGAGTGCAGGGAAAAAAGCCCGAATTGGTAGTTTGTTTTTAACAGAATGACAGATTGATATATGAGGGAAATATGACAACTTTTGTATAAACTTTAAAGAAGTCTATATGGAATAATTGTAAGTATCAGCATCGTGTAGCTTTTTATGTAGATGCTTTACATGTTATACTATATTTGATCTTACTTGTGAAAACGGTAATTTAGAAAGACCATGAATGCTTTTATCAACAAACTTTTCTATGAACCTGAAATCTGTTGAGTTCGGCTGGGTTGACTGTACAGCAAATTTCAGAACAGTTGCAATTTGCCGATCAGGCTTCGTTCAGCAAGTTTTTTAAGCGACATGCAGGTGTGTCGCCACAGGGTTTTCGTCAGAAAGCTTTGATGCCGGAGTAAAAGTGTGTATTTCCTATTTTATTATATAAATGTTATACGTGAAATCAGGAATATAGACATTTTTTGAATTTTGCTATAAAAAATCTACAACATGGAAACATTGTTTTAAATAAATGCTTATCTTTGGTAGTATAACGGTTGCTAAGAGCCTTTCATGAACCTTTTGGGAAGTTTAATACTTGAAAAGAAGAAATATAACTAATGATTAATGCGTAAGTGACCAGGTTGATATATTGTGAAGGTTCACATAAAAGCAACAAATCTGTTCCATTTAAAGACTAAAAATTTATTTATGGATACATCATATGATATTTTTATCAGTTATTCTACCAAAGATAAATCTAAAGTTTCGGATATAATCAATGCTTTTAAACAGCAAGGGTATAAAGTATGGATTGATAAAGAAGGTATAAGGGGGGGAGATCCTTCATTTAAATCCACTTTGGTAAAAGCCATTGAACAGTCTAAAATCGTTGTGTTTTTTTCTTCTTCCAATTCCAACTCATCAAAGTGGACAGAAAAGGAAATAGGCATAGCTATTAGTAAAAATAAATATATAATTCCCGTAAAACTTGATGAATCACTCTATGCAAATTCTGTACAGTTTGATTTAATAAATTATGATTTTATTGATTTCACAAGTTGCACGAGACGAGCATCAGAAGAAGGTAAGCTTTATTCAAGTCTGAATAAAGTTTTAGGGAATGAAAGGAAAGAAACACATAAAGATATAAATAAACAAATTTTGAAGATTGCAGAATCTTTTAGAAAAGGCAATGGAGTAGAAAGGGATTATTCTTTTGCAGCTTTATTGTACGATAAAGCTGCAAAACAAGGAAATCCAACAGCTCAATGCAATCTTGCCACATTATATTATAATGGGTTAGGGGTTGAGAAAAATGTTCCATTAGCAGCTACATTATATAGAACAGCAGCTAATGGTGGAAGTAGTCTGGCCATGTATAAATTAGGAAAGATGTATTTTAAAGGAGATTTTGTTGCACAGAACTATAACCAGGCGATTCTTTTGTATCAACAAGCTGCTTCTTTAGGAAATGAACAAGCAAAAAAAGCATTATTGGAACTGAATGTATTCTAATATTAACTTGATTTGTTGGAGTTTGCTAGAAGTTGAAAGAAGAACATTTAAATCTGAGATTAATCTATGAATTTAAATAGTCTAAGATAACCCTGTCTATATTTTTTTTATTATTCACGTTCATGTCCTTTTCCTTATGTTATACCTTTGTTCGTTTTGCTGTTAATATAAAGTCACAATTAGGAATAAAGAAATATTACTTTAATAAGTAAGCATTCGAATAAATGCACCTTTTAAACCTTGAGGTTTGGTTGTAGCTTTGCGTAGCAAATACAATCAAGCCT
>CALUIV010000021.1 GCA_944320775.1 uncultured Paraprevotella sp.
TTTCAAGCCCATTTTAGCAATAATTGTGGGTGGATTATGCCGTTCTAAGTGGGTGGGTATGCTCCGTTTTCGCCAGAATAATCAATAGAACATCAATTTTGCAGAACATGAGTATCCCATTATCCATCGGGATACTCATAATATTTTTTGCTACAGAAACATATGGAAATAATCATACATTTAATAATCTTAGTTTGTATCTGCTATTTTTTGTACAAGATAAAAGATCACAAAAAAGACGATATAATAAAGAAAAAGGAAACAAACAAATATGATGAACTTGATACCATCATTAATGAAACATTATACAAGCAAGAACAAGAACAACAGCCAATAAATACAAATGATCAAGAACAACCAAGAATCATGAATAATGAAGAGCAGTCAATAAACACAAATAAACCGGATGAAGAAATCATTCCAGAACCTAAAAATGAATCTGTCCATGATTTCGATACAGAGACAAAAAACCATATTAAACACATTCTTGCAAACAGACCAACCAGAAAAGTCACTTATAAAGATTGTATGACCCAGAACTATAAATCAAATGCAGCTCAATCGTACGAAGCAATATTAAAATATTTTGCAGAACAGCAAATGAATATCGACGAATTGGAGATCAACATTCTTGAAGAGAAGATAGATTATGTCCATGATATATTAATTCCAGTAGACAATCGTAGAAAGGACAGTTTTGACGAACTTACGCTGAATATTAAATCTAATGAATTACCTTTAGCATACACAATACCTCCTGAGGTAACTAAGGCAGAGGAAAAGTCACAAATTAATCGTTTCTTAAAACATTGTAGCATTCAAAAGGTTACGACAGACCGAAATGCAGTGCGTTTTAATCAACTAAAAGATTATACAATTCATAATCCGGAAACTCACTGCGAACATATAGAAAAGGCATCCCCCGAAAGTAATCTGAGATATTATTTGATTTATGAACATGACATAAAACAAATCTCCAAAAGACTTGGAACAACAATATTTAGAACAAAGGTCTACTGTTATTGCCCCATCTGTAGAAAATTAGTCTGCATAATCCGTAAGGAAGATGAATTAGGAGTGGTAAATCTATTAGAATACACGCCTATGGGGAAAAGAATCTTAAAACATGTTGAGCAATGCGTTAACGATTCACTTGACAATAAAAAACGTAGAGGATATTGCCATGATTTCTGGCATTTAAAAGAATCGATGCTCCTTGATGAGTTCAATCTTGTCTGGTATCCACCTACTACATTAAATCCTTTAGAAACATACGATTAATTAAACTACCCAATATTATAAGAATCCATTAAAAGAATAATTAGCAGAACCATGAACAAGAACAATCATTCGCTGAACAGATTAATGACTTTATCTTTATTATTCATCTTCTTTGTAACTTTGTCTTGCACAAACAAAAATGGTAAATCCTTAACAAAAGAAACAGAAGAACCTTGTAATACGTCCTTTCCAAAATCTGTTTATACCGAAAAAGAAAGGTTGCAAAAAATCACAGGTGTTGTTTTCCCTGACTATATAATTGTTGACTACAATAAAGGAGAAATGTCATTTCATGGGGATTATACGGATGAAGTTACGATTGAATTTAAAGCGACCCCATCAAATGATTTTTATCAAATGATTGATAGTTTGATCAGCATACCGCACTCTGGCTGGTCTAAAACAGAGCAGCATTATTCATACAGTCGAATGTGGGGAAATGGTCTTCCTGCTCCAAAAGGAGAAGATGATAAAGAAGATATGAGTCTCAGTATTAGTTTTGATAAAGGAGACAAACAAGCAATAGTCACATTTGGAACATGGTAACAATTATATAGCATATTTGAATACAAAAACTAATATGACTATTTAATTACGAAGCTAAAATTGAGCAGAAAGCAACTTTATTTTAAAAGAGCAACAACATTGTTAGCATAATTGTTATTATATTCTTACCTTTATTGGAGGATATAATATAATTATATGTTATGGCAGAAATATATGATATTCTTAAAATAGGTAAAGAAAAATACTTGAAAGAAAATCTTCAACAAGAATTCTATGAACAAATAAAAATGTTTAGTGGTCGTACAACAAGTTTTCAATGTACGGAAGAATACGGAACAAAAAGATATGAAATTAAAACTTTTAAACTTTATCTCGATATGCATCGAGAAGAGCGAAAATATCAAATTAATGAAAAAGATGGTGAATTTATAGTTAAATATGGACTTAAGCCTTATTTAATTTTACAAGCCCTTCCTTATCGTGATAAAGAAGATTTTCTAATTGAATTCAACGAGAGGTTAAATCGGTTAATTTCTAAAGTTAGAAAAGAAGACTTTGATGAAAACAGAGCCTTTTATGAAGAAGTACACCTAATGGATAATATGATTCTTGACATAGAAAATCCTATACATGACCAAGAAGGCCTTATACGCTTAGGTTCAATGGCATATAATGATAAAGAAAAGGAATTTGCAAAAAAGTACGGAGATGATTCTTTAGCTGATTGGAAATCTTTTAGAAATAAACAAAAAGAGGATTATAAAAAAATAGAAAATTATTATATAGTTTATGAAGATTTATATAATAATCACTTTGAAGATTTAAAATTATATGCCTTAATGTTTAGGAATGTATGGCTGGGCAACTATTATAGTGACCCATTGTCTGTAATATATTTTTCTGAGAACTACAACAATATTGTTGGATATAAAGAAAAATTAAAAACGCAAAATACGCCAAAATCACAAATCGCATTTCTCTATTATGAAAATGAAGCATTATTCCCATATATCTGTAGTGAATATGCTCAAGTATGTTTTTCGAGAAATACCCAAACTATTCCTATTATAAATGCTCTGAATATATTTCAATCAGGAATAATACCTCAAGTCTTTAGCATTGACAATATGACAGAGGAGCAATGCCAAGGCATTTTAGATAAAATGGAAAATCTAAAAGAAAAATACTTATCAATATATGACAAATGCGCTAAGTCAGAAGTAAATATATGCTATAATAAAATTCAATTCACACAAGAAGTTTATATTCCTATACTTGCAGGAATTAACTATTATTTTAGTGGACTTAGCATAGAAAAGCATGATTATTATTATAAGTCTTTTGAAAGGAAAAGATTATTCCGTTTCCTTTTAAAAAAATATAATAAAAAAGATGATGTAAAAGATGAAGTTCAAAATATTAAAATCATCTTTAATTCGTATGTCAAACAAGTAAACGACAGATTACAAGAACTATATTGTCGAATCAGTAGTCTATCTAATAAGATTCATGCAATAAAAGAAAATATTCAGACACAAGAAAGATATTGTGAACTAAAGACAAATGGTTATGGTTATTTTTTAATAAGAGATTATGAAATGAAGCAAGAACATGAAAGGAAAAAACGAGAAATAACGAATAATTTTATCAAATGGAAAAATGAACAAAACCAAAAAATCCAAGAGTATGATAATATTATCAATAGAATAAGAAGACAAATAGATACAACAAAAGAACATTTTGACAGTGGAATAACAAAATTATTGAAAGAAACCTCTCTGTGGAATTTTGTCTATAACAACCAAAAAGAAATAATATATTACATTAATAATTGTAATATTAGGGCATATTATATATGTTGGATAAAAATGCCAGATAAAATGAGAAAAATAGATAAAGATGAATCTATTGCGCCTAATTTCAATTTACATTACAGATATTTATTTTCAAATGGAACGAATAATATACATATATCTTACTCACACCTAATACAATTATGGATAGAAAACATTAAAGTAGAAGAAAAGAAAAAACTTGAACTTGAAAAACAAGAAGAAGAAGCACGTAAAGAAAAATTCAGATTTAATCAAAGGAATACTCATCCTCTTGATTCTAATATATCTTTCCATGCATCTGACCATACTTACATAGTAAATGGAATCCACTTAGAATCTGTAACAACATTTGTCAATAATGCTTTCCCGAAATTTGATATAGAAGTTCATGCGAAACAAAAAGCTGGAAAACTAGGCATTTCCATGCAAGAAGTAATAGAAATGTGGGAGCAGAAAGGAAAAGAAAGTCGAGATTTAGGTACTATAATGCATCAAAAAATAGAAAACTATTTCAAAGGTATTGATTCTCCTAATGATGAAGCTTTTATGTTGTTCAAAACATTTGCAAATAATTTTAAATTATCTCCATACCGTACGGAATGGTCTGTGTATGATTGGGATTATAAAATAGCAGGAACTATTGATTTTGTAGATTATCAAAATGGAGAATTTTCTATTTATGACTGGAAACGTAGTGATAAAGTTATTGCAAACGGACTTCCAATAAAAAACAATAAATATGGAGAAAAAGGAATTTATCCACTAGAGAATTTAGACAACTCGCCTTATTATCATTATGCTTTACAATTAAGTTTATACAAATTTATATTGGAAAGAAATTATAATATCAAAGTTTCAAAATTGAGATTAGGGATATTCCATCCAAGCTATAACAAACCATATATTTTAGAAATGCCATATCTTGAAAAAGAAGTAAACTCAATATTTAACCTTCGCTCTGAGATTATATTTTAATAACATGTAAATAAAAGCCAACCTACCCCATTACACGGATAAGTTGGCTTTTTCAGTTCTAGTACATAAACATCGTATTAACATACAATTATATGCTTGGCTACTTGATGTTGCAAATAAAAAGAATGGATTGATCACAGGTGGATTTTTATGGAATCTTTGTCTTATAGAGGCATTAGACAATTCTACACTACTATCATATAATCCAATATAGATACTAAATATGAATGAATTTATTGAATAGAGAAATCTATGGTAATTCAAATGATGCAATAGGACATGATAGATAAAAAAGTAACTAAGATCAACTTAACTATTATGATGATTCATTGCATAATAGAGTTATATTGACTAACTTTGCATTAAGGACGGATGTTTACCGCTGGTTTACCAATTCGTTCTGTCGAGAGTTCATTAACAGGTTTACAAATACAAAAACGACTTGTAGTTCAGTTGGTTACACATGTAAATCCGAAGGATTTATCATGCTTGGCAGTCAGACTCATAATCTGGAGGTCCCAGGTTCAAGCCCTGGCTGGTCCACTCATTATTAATCTATTTAATTAAGCCGTTACAACTTTTTGTAGCGGCTTTTTTATTCCAAGAAAAGCCATGCAAAACAAAAACAAATTGGAAAACATAAAACCAATCCTTTTTTTAGTATTGGTTCTTAGTTACTTTTATTTTCCGATACATGCACAAAAACCAACATCTCCCAACAATCCGAAAATAAATACGATCTCCGGATCCAAGACAAAAACAGAAACTCTATTGGAAAAAGCCGGATTTGTGGATATACAGACACTGGATTCGACAATAAAAGTCAGCCTGATGTATGCTCGTGCGGACAATTTTACTGGAAAGATACTTTATCAAGATCTGACAAGAGCCTATTTACATCCACGAGCCGCACAAGCCTTGGTTCAGGCACAGAAAATATTAAAAAGTCTAAGACCAGACTTAAGTCTGAAGGTCTATGACGCCGCACGCCCTATGCACATTCAACAAACCATGTGGAACAGTGTAGCCGGAACCTCCAAAAGCATTTATGTCAGTAACCCACGGAACGGCGGAGGACTGCATAATTACGGAATGGCCGTAGACGTCACCCTATGCAACCTATTGGGTGATACGCTCGACATGGGAACCAAAATCGACCACTTAGGAAAAGAAGCCCATATCGATCGGGAAGCAATACTCGTCGAACAGAAAACAATCAGTAAAGCAGCACAAGCGAACCGAGAGTTACTCCGTAAAGTCATGCTTCAGGCCGGATTCAAACCATTACGAACAGAATGGTGGCATTTTAACCTAATCAGCCGGGCTACGGCAAAAGCACAATATAAACCTATTCCATAAACATGATGCTCAATCAAGAAACAAAGGATTTCATTCGCCAGCACTTAACTGACGACGTCAAAAAGCTAGCTCTAAAAAGAAACAATAATCCTGCAATAGACCTACCTTTGGCTTTACAGCAAATAGAAGGTTACCAGACAGCTCTGAAAAAACTTCCGGAATGGGCTGCCCAAGAAGGTATTCTGTTCCCACCCAAAATATCGATGGAGCAATGTTCTTCCGAAACAACAGCCAAGTATAAACAAGCATTGGTACTGCGCTTGATGCAAGAAGGACAAAAACATATTTCGCAGGGACAGTCAATCGGAGAAAAAGCGGAAACGACTTTCTTCTCGGATAGAACTTTGGGAAAAATGGCCGATTTGACCGGTGGTTTTGGAATCGATTTCAGCTATCTGGCCAAACCCTTCGATACGGCTTATTACATCGAACGACAAGAGCATCTATGTGAAATGGCAGAACACAATTTTACGATACTAGGATTGAAACAGGCACATATCTGTTCAGGTAATGCCGTGGATATCTTAAATCAGCTGCCCGACCTTGATCTTATTTTTATCGACCCTGCCCGAAGAGATCTACAAGGAAAAAAAACATACGCCATATCCGATTGTGAACCCGACTTGAGTATCCTCCAGCATTCCATATTGAACAAGGCCAAGATCAGTATCGCCAAACTTTCTCCGATGCTGGACATTTCCTTGGCTCTGACAAAACTGAAAAACGTTAACGAAATTCATATTGTCTGTGTAGATAATGAATGTAAAGAGTTGCTATTTGTACAAACCCAATCCGAACAATCCACCATTATACCGAATGATGATTCTCCAGTATTTTTTTGTGTCAATTTACAAAACAACCAACAAAGTATCTTCACATTTTCACGCGCAAAAGAAAAAAATGCAAACTGCAGATATGCCTCAAATTTGAAAAGTTATTTGTATGAACCCAACGCAGCAATCATGAAAGCCGGTGCTTACCGATGCCTGACTGAATGTTTTGCTGTTGAAAAATTACATCCAAATACACATTTATATACTTCAGAAGAACTTATTGAAGATTTTCCTGGGCGCCGTTTCTTCATCGAAGATTCATCATCGTTTGCCAAAAAGGAAATACACAAAATTCTACAAGGTATTGAACAAGCTAATCTTACTGTCCGCAACTTTCCGGAAACAGTTGCCGTATTACGTAAAAAGCTGAAATTAAAAGAGGGAGGTGACTCCTATCTGTTTGCAACGACATTAGCCAACGAGCAACATATACTGGTCAAATGCAGACAAATAAAATAATCAAATACAACAGGTAACAGACAATTTTTCTAAAAAACAAAAGCTGAACAACACTGTTTTTCATTTAAGAAAACATATTTGGCAAAAAAAACGTATCTTTGTGAGTTACATTATTAAATGATGTCCTACTATGTCTGAAATCATCATCAAGAAAGTTTCCACAAAAAAGGAAATGAAAGATTTTATCCGTTTCAACTACGAACTCTATAAAAACTGTCCATATGCCGTGCCGGATTTCTATGAAGACACGCGCGACACGTTCGATCCCAAAAAGAATGCGGCCTTTGAATTTTGTGAAGCTGATTTCTTTCTGGCCTATCGAGACGGACGCCTGGCCGGTCGGATTGCTGTCATCATCAACCACAAAGCCAACAATACCTGGAATGTAAAAAATGCCCGGTTCGGTTGGATAGATTTTATAGATGATCAGGAAGTATCCGCGGCATTGCTCCATAAAGCCGAAGAATGGGGACGCGAACGAGGAATGGACAAACTGGTGGGACCGCTTGGATTCACAGACATGGATCCTGAAGGTATGCTGACAGATGGATATGACCAGCTCAGTACCATGTCGACCATATATAATTATCCTTACTATCCGCGCCATATGGAGACATTGGGATTCGAAAAGGAAGTAGACTGGGTTGAACGCAAAGTAAGTGTGCCAAAAACCGGAGAAGATATGAAACAGGAAAAATATTTCCGGGTAGCTGAGATGAGTGCACGACGTTACAATCTACATATACGTAAATTCAAGAGTGTCAGCGAGATAAAGAAAAATGATTATCAATATAAGATATTCGATATCGTAAACAAGGCTTATGCTCCACTCTATGGTTTTTCTGAAATGAACCGGCGCCAGATAGACCAGTATGTGAAGAATTATCTTCCTTTCGTAGACCTGCGATTTGTTACTATTGTGGAAACTGCAGAAAACGAACCGATCGCAATCGGTATTGGTATGCCGTCGCTTTCCCATGCCTTGCAAAAAGCACATTCAAAATTGTTCCCTTTCGGATGGTTTCATCTGGCTAAAGCAGTCTATTTCAAACATTCAGACATCATGGATTTGCTGTTGGTAGCCGTTTTGCCGGAATATCAGAACAAAGGCGTTAATGCCATGCTGTTTGCCGACCTGATTCCTGTAAGTCAGCAGATGGGCATTAAATTTGGCGAAACACACCCACAGCTGGAAACAAACGACAAGAGCCAGGGACAATGGGCTTATTTGAATTGTACGATTCACAAACAACGGCGTTGCTATCAGAAAAAACTATAATTTGTTTATTTTTGAATAACAGATGAACGCTTTTGTACCCCCTTTTTATCTAAACAAGAATCAGCCTTAACCACCAGATCTGAATCATGGCAGAAGAAAACGAAAAAGAAGAACTCCTCCGGCCTGAAGGTGAACAGCCTGTGGCCTATTCCGAAGAACATATCCGGCATTTGTCGGATATGGAGCATGTACGTACACGCCCCGGTATGTATATCGGAAAATTAGGCGATGGCACACATGCAGAAGACGGTATCTATGTCCTACTTAAAGAAGTTGTAGACAACAGTATCGACGAATTCAAAATGCAAGCCGGAAAACGCATTGAAATTGATGTGGAGAACAGTCACCGTGTCACTGTCCGCGATTTCGGACGTGGTATTCCACAAGGAAAGCTACTCGAAGCGGTCAGCAAACTGAATACGGGCGGAAAATATGATTCGAAAGCATTCAAGAAAAGTGTGGGTCTGAATGGTGTAGGTCTGAAAGCTGTCAACGCGCTCAGCGTATTTTTTGAAGTAAGCAGTTTCCGTGACGGCCAGGAACGGCGAGCTACTTTCGAACGAGGTATCTTGACCAACGACGTGACCGTACCAAGTGAAGATGAAAACGGAACGCGCATTACGTTTGAGCCCGATGACACTCTTTTTCGCCATTTTGTATTTCGCAATGAGTTCATTGAAACAATGTTGCGCAATTACACCTATCTCAACACTGGTCTGACTATCATGTTCAACGGACGGCGTATCCACTCGCGCAAAGGATTGGAGGACTTGCTCACGGATAACATGACAAACGAAGGCCTTTACCCCATTGTCCATCTGAAAGGCGAAGATATTGAAATAGCTTTTACACATACAAACCAATACGGTGAGGAATATTATTCCTTCGTTAACGGACAGCATACAACGCAGGGCGGTACACATCAAAGCGCTTTCAAAAAACACATTGCCGAAGCGATCAAGGAGTTCTCGGGAAAGAATTTCGATTATGGTGATATCCGTAATGGACTTGTAGGTGCCATTGCGATCAATATTGAAGAACCATTGTTTGAAAGCCAGACAAAAATCAAATTGGGTTCATTGACCACTATTCCCGACGGAGGCATTAGCATCGACAAGTTTGTAGGCGATTTTGTAAAGGAACAGGTAGATAATTATCTCCATAAAAATCCTGATACGGCCGAAATCATCATCCAGAAAATTACAGAAAGCGAAAAAGAACGTAAAGCGATCGCCGGTATCACAAAACTGGCACGTGAGCGCTCAAAAAAAGCGAATTTGCATAACCGGAAATTACGCGACTGCCGCGTCCATCTCAACGATACAAAGGGCGACTTGCGTAACGAAAGTAGCATTTTTATCACCGAGGGTGATTCTGCATCGGGTTCTATTACGAAAAGTCGCGATGTAGGTACACAAGCTGTATTCAGTCTGCGTGGTAAACCGCTCAACTGCTTTGGACTAACCAAGAAAGTAGTTTATGAGAATGAAGAATTTAATCTGTTACAAGCAGCATTAAACATTGAAGACGGACTCGAAGGACTACGTTACAACAAAGTAATTGTAGCGACGGATGCCGATGTAGATGGCATGCATATCCGTCTGCTCATGATTACATTCTTCCTACAATTCTTCCCGGATTTAGTAAAAAAAGGACATGTCTATATCCTGCAAACTCCTTTGTTCCGAGTTCGGAATAAAAAAAGTAAACTCGGCAAAGCACGCTTGAAAGCATTGGAAGATCGGGAGAAAGCATCTGAATCAGATGTAGAATCACCACAAACAAAAGAAGAAGCCAACATTACAGATACTAATAACGGCGAACATAAACAACAGCATATCTCTACACGTTCTGACTTTGTAACCATGTATTGTTACACCGAAGAGGAACGGCTGGCAGCCATAGAAGCGCTCGGTCCCGATCCGGAAATCACTCGATTCAAAGGTTTGGGAGAAATTTCACCCGATGAATTCAAGCATTTTATCGGACCGGATATGCGATTGGAACAGGTTTCGCTCCACAAAAGCGATCAAGTGAAAGAACTCCTGGAGTATTACATGGGTAAAAATACGATGGAACGGCAAAATTTCATTATCAACAATCTCGTGATAGAAGAAGACCGGGCCGAAGAAGAATACATTGAACAATTATGAGATTCCTATTAAACATTCTATGGCTCATCACCGGCGGTTTGGTGAATTGGGCTTCTTACATGTTAGCTAGCCTGCTATTGTGCTGTACCATTGTAGGTATTCCTTTTGCTTTGCAAACATTTAAAATAGGAAATGCCATACTTTGGCCTTTCGGACGTGAAATTATTGACAAGCCCGAGAGTCAAGGTTGTCTGAATCTTTTCATGAATCTGTTATGGCTGCTTTTAGGTGGCATTGCTATCGCTTTGGAACATTTGGCATGTGCATTGGGGCTGGCTGTGACGATTATCGGTATCCCGTTTGCTCTGCAACACTTAAAGTTGGCTATGCTCGCCTTAATGCCATTCGGCAAAGAATTTAAAAACAAAGAATCATGAGAATTGCCATTTTCCCGGGTAGCTTCGATCCATATACTAAAGGACACGATTCCATCGTACGACGGGGGCTTCCGCTTTTTGACAAAATTATTATTGGAGTAGGTGTCAATGCCCGCAAACAAGGTCTAAAACCTGCCGAAAAACGTATAGAAGCTTTACGCAAGCTCTATCAGGATGAACCCAAGATCCAAGTGGAAGGCTACAATGATCTGACTGTAGATTTTGCCAAACGTATGGGAGCTAATTTTATCTTGCGCGGCATCCGGTCGATTAAAGATTTTGAATACGAATTGGCGATTGCCGATGTCAACCGCCGCCTTTCCGGCATCGAAACGGTAATTCTCTTCACTGAGCCCGACCTGGCCTGTGTCAGTTCCACCATTGTACGCGAGCTACAATATTTCGGACGGGATATTAAAGAATTTGTTCCGGAAGGACTTGATGTGGAAATAAATGACCAATCTCATTGATAAAAGAATTATCAGATAAAAATCTGATTTAACGAAATAAAGGAATAATCTGATTACAAATGATTGATTATTCAAAAAGATGTATTACTTATGAAAACGAATCACATGAAATCCGAAAAATTAAACGCTCCGGCTAAGAATTACAACTGGAAGAAAAAAGGATGGTGGACAAACATATTGACTGTCATCTTACTTTCCAGCAGTTTCTTCACGTTACCGTTACCCATACAAGCTCAAAACAATCAGAAACAAGAAGCCTCAGATTATGAGGCGGCGCTACGTAAACTGTATATGGCTCATCTGGCCGTAACCAGTCTATATGTAGACACCGTAAACGTACAGAAACTTACGGAAGATGCCATCAACGGCATGCTTAAGGAGCTCGATCCACATTCTTCTTATACCAATGCCAAAGAGACTAAATCGCTGAACGAGCCGTTGCAAGGTAATTTCGAAGGTATTGGTGTACAGTACAATATGCTGGAGGATACACTTGTAGTCATTCAACCCGTCAGCAAAGGCCCGTCAGAGAAGGCTGGTATTTTGGCCGGCGACCGCATCATTGCTGTAGATGACACAACTATTGCCGGCGTAAAGATGAGTCGCGAAGAGATCATGCGACGGCTGAAAGGCCCGAAGGGTTCTATCGTCGAACTTAAAGTAAAACGCAACGGTATTACTGATTTGCTGTCTTTTCGGGTGAAACGTGATAAAATCCCGGTTTCATCGTTGGATGCAGCCTATATGGTAACTCCGGAAACAGGCCTGATCCGAATAAGCAATTTCGGTGCAAAAACGCATGAAGAACTTGCCGGAGCCTTGAAAAAACTGCAGGAACAGGGAATAAAGAACCTGATTCTCGATCTGCAGCAAAACGGCGGAGGATATTTAGGCGCAGCCATCGATATTGCCAATGAATTCCTCGCTAAGAACGATCTGATTGTTTATACCCAAGGACGACGTACCCCATATACAGAATACCGCGCCAAAGGTTCCGGACGGTTTCTGGAAGGCGGATTAGCTGTATTGGTCGATGAATATACCGCATCAGCAGCAGAAATCGTAACAGGAGCTATTCAAGATCAGGACCGCGGAATTGTAATCGGCCGCCGTACATTCGGTAAAGGACTCGTGCAACGTCCGATTGATTTGCCCGACGGTTCTATGATCCGTCTGACCATCTCGCGCTACTATACACCTGCAGGACGCTGTATTCAAAAGCCTTACGAACAGGGTGACAAGAACAGCTACAATATGGACGTAATCAACCGGTACAACCATGGCGAACTAACCAATGCCGACAGTATCCACTTCCCGGATTCATTAAAGTATACCACGCTTCGCAAGGCTCGTACCGTTTATGGCGGAGGAGGTATCATGCCCGATTATTTCATTCCACTTGATACAACAAAATACACCAAATACCATCGGGAACTCTCGGCCAAGGGAGCTATTCTGAATACAAATCTGAAATACATCGACAAGGCACGTAAAAAACTGCAACGGGAATACAAATCGTTTGCCGCATTCATGAAAGATTATGAAGTGCCGCAGGAAGAACTGGATCTACTTTATGAAGAAGGTAAGAAAATGAAAGTCGCTCCTGAAGATGATGCCGAACGTGAAGCATCACTCGCGCAAATCAAGTTGCAATTGAAGGCACTTACGGCACGCGACCTTTGGGATATGTCTGAGTATTTCCAGATTATCAACGAAAATAATGAATCAGTTCGAAAAGCTGTTGAGTTGCTCGAAGGAAAAGCAAACTAAAAGTCATGAAAGACTATAGTCTTTAGTTCTTTCAGGCTGCATAGTTTGATTCTTGCCTGCTAAAAGTATAGTGTACTATAAAAAACGAACCACATCGATATCTTTAAGTGAATATCGATGTGGTTCGTTTTTTTATGACTAATATATTACCCGTACGCAAATCAACCCTCACCCAGAAGTTCTTTCCGAAGTGCCAGCGCTTTATTCTCCGCAGCCTCCATAATTTCTCGTTCTCCCGGACCTTTATCGTCTATCCCGCAAAGATGCAGAATACCATGAATAATCACCCGGTTTAACTCCTGCTCATAAGTTACCCCAACTTGTTCTGCATTGGTACGTACCGTGTCCAGACTTATAAACAGGTCACCGGAAATGATATCCTCCTCACAATAATCGAATGTGATGATGTCTGTATAATAATCATGTTGTAAATACTGACGGTTTACATCAAGAATCCGCTCATCATCGACAAATATATAAGCTATCTCACCTACTTTCTTGCCATAAGAAGCGGCAACCGCTTTAACCCAGGCCGAGTTGTCACGCTTTTTAATCTTCGGCATTTTCACACCGTCCACATTATAAGTAATCATGACTTTTTATTTTTAATGTATCTACTAAACTTTTCCAAATGGTCATACCACAAACCAGACAGAGATCAATCATTCAGCAATAAATTTATCCAAACTCAATCAAACAAGCTTCCAGGACTATTCATTGTAAAACGGCTACGTCCCAAATGCTGATATGCCAAGTCAGTCACCTCACGTCCCCGTGGTGTACGTTTAATAAATCCTTCCTTTATCAGGAATGGTTCATAAACCTCTTCCAACGTTCCGGGATCTTCACCTATTGCCGTCGCAATCGTAGACACGCCTACGGGACCTCCCTTAAACTTATCAATTATCGTCAATAATATCTTATTATCGATTTCATCCAATCCGTATTGGTCTATATTCAAGGCCTCCAAGGCAAAACGGGCTATCTTCATATCAATTCGTCCGTTACCTTTTACTTGTGCGAAATCACGTACCCGCCGCAACAGCGCATTGGCAATACGCGGAGTTCCACGACTGCGTCCGGCTATCTCAGCAGCAGCATCCTGTTCAATCGGTACACCTAAAATACCTGAAGAACGTGTGACAATACGAGTTAATACTTCTGCATCATAATATTCCAGATGTAAATTAATACCAAAACGTGCCCGAAGTGGAGCTGTAAGTAAACCGCTCCGCGTTGTAGCACCCACAAGTGTGAACGGATTCAAATCAATTTGAATGCTACGCGCCGAAGGACCTTTGTCGATCATAATATCGATACGGTAATCCTCCATAGCAGAATAGAGATACTCCTCTACAACCGGACTCAAACGGTGAATCTCATCAATAAAAAGCACATCATTCGGTTCGAGCGAAGTAAGCAGTCCAGCCAAATCGCCCGGCTTATCAAGAACCGGACCGGATGTCACTTTAAATCCCACACCCAGTTCATTGGCGATAATATTGCTCAAAGTCGTTTTTCCCAACCCCGGTGGTCCATGCAATAACGTATGATCCAGCGGTTCACCTCGAAATTTAGCCGCCTCAACAAAAACACGCAGATTGTCCACCACCTTAAGCTGTCCGCTGAAATCGCCAAACCGCAAAGGCCGCAAGGCATTCTCAAACTCCCGCTCACTGGGGGCAATCTGCTGTTGTCTGATATCAAAATCTTCTTCCATACCAAAAAATAACGCGCCTGTTATGCGCCATAATAGGTTTTTCAGAAGCAAAGATACAATAAAGAAATGATTTATTAATTCTCAAAAGCGGACTTTATCGGACGAGCAAGCCATACTTGTGGACGTTCCAACCCAAAGATATAAGCCAGTGTTCCTGCAATATCATATACCATTGTGCTTTCTGGTATTACAAACCCTTGACGAACACCTTTTCCATTAAAAACAATGGTCGTCTGCATTTCTTCCATCGTTTTACCACCATGTCCTTTACCTGTACCACCATGATCTGCAGCCAAAATAATCATAGTTTCATCAGCAATACCAGCTTCGTCTATTGCTTTTACAATTTCAGCCAAAGCTAGATCAAGATGCGTTAACATGGCATAATACTGTTCCGATGTCCAACCGTAATGATGTCCGGCACCATCCGGTTCACCAAATATAACAGAACAAAACAAGGGTTTTTTCTCTTTAATATAAGAAACCACATCCGTAACGGCTTGTTTCGTATCTTTTGCAGACAAGGCTACAGGTTTTAAATAATTAATCGCCGATGTATCTACTAAATTACGCATTCCATCCCATTCATAAACAAATCCCAGTTCAGCCTCAGGATAAGCATTCCGCAACAGTCTGTATATATCTGGAAACATACCATGTTCCGTCAGTACCCGTGAAGGTAGATCTGGCTTACTGCTACCCCATTCCGTATAACCATGTAATTCCGGACCAGCTCCCATAAACATGGAAGCCCAATTTACAGCACTGGACGACGGAAGAACCGAACGGTTTTCTAATGTATAAGCTCCTTCTTCCATTAAGTTCCGAAAAACAGGCATTTCTGCTCCATGTGTCAGACTATAAGAACTTAAACCATCAAATCCAATAAGCAGAACATGTTTCGGCGCGTCATCCATTTTTTCTACTTTGCATCGACTGGTAGCACACGAAAATAATAACGATAACAGTAGCAGAACACTACAAACAGGAACAAATTTTTTCATCATAGATAATAATTTAATGTAAATAGTTAAGTTAACAACAGACGTTTTTTAAAAAATTGAGAAGCAAAATTCTACAAAGACAAAGATAGATATTTTTCATTTCAAAGAATAGAAAAACAAAAAAGATTAAGAAACAAGATAAACAGAAATCACTATTTTTGTATCAGAACATCACTAATGATTATAACAAACCTAAAAACAGACATTAATATGGAAAAAGAAAGCTTCAGACATCTAATCGAAACCTCAGATTTAGTCCTGGTCGATTTTTATGCCACCTGGTGTGGCCCCTGCAAAGCCATGCATCCGATTCTCGAAGAACTGAAACGGAAATTAGGCGACCGTATCCGGATTGCCAAAATCGATGTAGACAAGCAACAGCATCTTGCTGCATATTATCAGATTCAATCCGTACCGACACTGATCCTGTTCAAAAAAGGAACCATCAAATGGCGACAAAGCGGTGCTATGCCATTACACGAACTATTACATCGTATAGAATCCATGTAAACGCAAACAAAACCGTATCAGCCTGAAAATCCAGTTTCAAAACCTGATAAAAATCGTTCATGTAACATTTGTTACAGCAAATGAAACAAAAATCACAGCGGATTTTCTGCGATACGGTTAATTTTGTGACGTACCCTTTCGATAAAAACAACGGTATCCCACGGTACATAAAAATCCGCGCTTGATACAACGCTCTATGAAAGGCCTTTTTCTATAAAGACAGCAATTAATCTAAAAATAAAATCAATCATTCACACCATGAAAAAGAATCTGATTCATTTGTCTTTTGCCTTTTTGTTGGCTTGTAATCTGAGCAGTTGCCAACAGGAGAAAAACGGATTTAGTATGGAACATCCGAACGATTCGGTCACAATCGTTCATGTCAACCGGGAAGCAAAATATCTTATTTTGCCCATTCAGGAATCGAGCCGGGAAGGCAAGGTGAAACTCGACACCGGTAGTCCTGCCGACATGGCTATGGACATCCGTCTGGCCACAGACAGCATTGATTATTACGTGCCATTCGCTCTGCCAGAAGGAACTAAAGAGGCGAAAATTGTTATCAATAAAGTAAAATCAAATGCCATCTGCTGGGACAACATCCAGCTTGCCGACACATTCAGCACGGAAAACACAGACTACTACCGCCCCATCTATCACCACACCCCGCTCTACGGCTGGATGAACGATGCCAACGGTCTGGTCTATAAAGACGGCGAATATCATCTGTATTTCCAATATAATCCTTACGGTTCCATGTGGGGAAACATGCATTGGGGGCATTCTGTCAGCCGCGACCTGATTCACTGGGATCACCTGGATCCGGCCATCGCACGTGACACTTTAGGACACATCTTCTCCGGAAGCACCATCGTCGACCATAACAACAGTGCCGGATACGGCAAGAACGCCTTGATCGCCTTCTACACTTCGGCCAGCGACGAACACGGACAAATCCAATGCATGGCCTATAGCAACGACAACGGCCGCACCTATACCAAATACGAAAACAATCCGATTCTGACTCCGTTCGACGGGTTGAAAGATTTCCGCGACCCAAAAGTATTCTGGTACGAACCGGCAAAAAAATGGTATATGATCGTATCGGCCGATAAGGAAATGCGCTTCTATGCTTCCGACAATATGAAAGACTGGACCTATCTGAGCAGTTTTGGCAAAGGATACGGCGTACAGCCCAACCAGTTTGAATGTCCGGATTTCATCCAGCTTCCTGTCGACGGCAACGAGCAAAACAAAAAATGGGTGATGATTGTCAACATCAATCCGGGATGTCTCTTCGGTGGTAGTGCCACGGAATATTTCGTAGGCGACTTCGACGGCACGACATTCACCTGCGATACCAAACCCGAAGTAACCAAATGGCTCGACTTCGGTAAAGACCATTATGCCACCGTCTGCTTCTCCAACACTGGAGAACGTGTTGTTGCCGTGCCCTGGATGAGCAACTGGCAGTATGCCAACATTACCCCGATCCGTCAGTATCGCGGCGCCAACGCACTGCCACGCGAATTATCGCTCTACACGAAAGACGGCGAAATCTATATGGCCGCCAATGCCGTGAAAGAAACCCGCGATTTGAGAAAGGAAACCCGCACCATAGGAAACATTTCTGTAGCGCGTGAACACACCATCAGCGAAGTCCTTGCACAAAACGAAGGCGCCTTCGAACTGGAAATGGACCTTACACCGGGACAGGCACAAACCGCCGGTCTGGAACTTATGAACAGCAAGGGCGAACGCACTAAGATTTATTTCGACCGGGAACAAAATCGGCTGGTGATGGACCGCACCGAAAGCGGGATCACTGACCTAGGCGAACCAACGGAATTCAACGTTCATGAGAAAGAAACCGACGATCACCGCAAAGTGCTCTCTGTGAACTACGTCAACGATTTTGCCTTGGGAACCTGGGCTCCGCTCAATCTCTGTGAAGGAACCACCTATCACTTGAATATCTTCGTCGACAAATGTTCTGTAGAGATTTTTGTGGACAACGGACGCATCGCCATGACCAACCTGGTCTTCCCGACCGAAGTCTACAACACACTGCGTTTCTACAGCGAAGGCGGCAACATGCAAGTTAATAATCTGAACATTCATCGTCTCGGACTTTAAAAACGGAACCGGTTATGATAAACGCAAATCAAAAAACGGTGAACACTTTCGGACCGCTCGCCGCAGTCATGCTCAGCTTTTTTGCCATGGGATTTGTCGACCTGGTAGGCATCGCCTCCAATTATGTCCAGGCCGATCTCGGTCTGACCGATGCCCAAGCCAATGTATTTCCGTCGCTGGTCTTTTTCTGGTTTCTGATTTTCTCCGTCCCCACGGGCTTGCTGATGAACCGGATCGGACGTAAACACACCGTCGAATTGAGTCTCGTACTCACCGCCCTTTCCCTGCTGCTCCCCGTTTTCGGCGACAGTTACGGTTTGATGCTGTGCTCGTTCTCTTTATTGGGCATCGGCAATGCGCTGATGCAGACTTCGCTCAACCCTTTGTTGAGCAACATCATCCGGGGCGAACGTCTGGCCAGTGCACTCACCTTCGGCCAGTTCGTCAAAGCCATAGCCTCCTTTCTGGCCCCCTATATCGCCATGTGGGGTGCCACTCAGGCCATCCCTGCTTTCGGTTTAGGCTGGCGTGTGCTGTTCCCCATCTACATGATTGTAGCCGTACTGGCCATATTTCTCCTGTCGGCCACCAGCATTCGGGAAGAACGTCCCGACCGGGCCTCGGGATTTGCCGCCTGCTTCAGTCTGTTGCACCACCCACTCATAGCCTTGTCTTTTTTAGGCATCGTCTGTCATGTCGGCATTGATGTCGGAACGAACACCACAGCTCCAAAAATTCTGATGGAACGCCTCGGTTTCAGTCTGGCAGATGCCGGATTTGCCACGAGTCTCTATTTTATTTTCCGTACGGCAGGTTGTCTGTTTGGATCTTTCCTGCTCCGTCGGTTTGCTGCACGCACTTTCTTTGGTCTGAGCAGCCTCCTGATGCTGCTGGCTCTGTGCGGCCTGCTCTTCTTCAAGACCGAGACGGCCATCTACATCTGCATTGCCCTAATCGGCTTGGGTAATTCCAATATTTTCCCCATTATATTCGCTCAGGCACTTCAGACTCTGCCTGAAAAAAAGAATGAAGTATCCGGCCTGATGATTATGGGACTGTTTGGCGGCACGGTCTTCCCCTTGCTGATGGGCGTAGCCAGCGATGCCGTCGGGCAAAGCGGTGCAGCCGCCATCATGGCCTTAGGTGCACTTTATCTGATCCGTTATACATTTAAAATCAAACAAGCATCATGAAAGACGAACTCGTAATCGGAATGGGCGAAGCCCTGTGGGACATTCTGCCCGAAGGAAAGAAAATAGGAGGTGCACCGGCTAATTTTGCTTACCACATCTCCCAGTTCGGTTTGGAAAGCCGTGTGGTCAGTGCCGTTGGTGATGACCGCCTTGGTACCGAAATTCTGGAAAATTTTCAGGAAAAGAAACTCCAGACAGCTGTACAGGTTGTCCCCTATCCTACAGGAACCGTACAAGTGACCCTCGATGCCGAAGGCGTACCCTGCTACGACATCAAGGAAGGTGTAGCCTGGGACAATATTGAATATACACCCGAACTGGCCGAACTGGCCGCACGGACACGCGCCATCTGCTTTGGTTCGCTGGCCCAACGTAGTGTCGTAACGCGTACCACGATTCACCGTTTCCTCGACGACATGCCCGACAATCGGGAAACCCTGAAAATCTTCGACATCAATCTGCGTCAAGGATTCTACACCCGGGAGATTCTCTGCAATTCATTCGAACGGTGCAATATCCTGAAGATAAACGACGAAGAACTGGTCGCCGTTAGCCGTATGTTCGGCTATCCCGGCATCGACCTACAGGATAAATGCTGGATTCTTCTGGCCAAGTACAACCTGAAGATGCTGATTCTCACTTGTGGTATCAACGGCAGCTACGTATTCACCCCCGGTCATGTCTCTTTCATCAAAACACCGCGTGTCGAAGTAGCCGATACCGTTGGTGCCGGTGATTCCTTTACGGCAGCTTTTGTTGCCGCTCTGCTAAAAGGGCTCCCCACAACCGATGCCCACCGTCTGGCTGTCGACGTTTCGGCCTACGTCTGCACCCAGACCGGAGCCATGCCTCAACTGCCCGAACGGCTTCTGAAAGAACTGGCCTGACCCATAACGGAACTATTCCGCCAATACAATTCATCCAAGTTTTTCCGTTTCGGAAAATCAACCGGAACCAACAAACTTGGATTTTTTTATTCACCAAAACGACGGCTGATATAGGGATTTCGGGATTTATCCGTATTTTTGTCGGAAACAAGTCTTAAAATGATGATGCTTCCGACCAAATATCCGACTCTGCCATCCTCCCGACTCCATCGTACAATCCTGATGATTGCCGCACTGCTGTTCCTGCTTTCTGGCTGCACCCACCCGAAAGCGCATTATCTGATTGGCGTGTCGCAATGCAGCGACGATGAATGGCGCCGTCAGATGAACAGGGAACTGCTGCGCGAAGCCCTGTTCTTTCCCGAAACTCAGGTTGAAATCCGTACGGCACACGACGACAACGGGCAACAAATCAAAGATATTGAAGCGCTCATCGCCCAGGGAGTCGATCTTCTGGTCGTAGCGCCCAACGAAGCGGAAGCCATCACGCCCGTCATCGAAAAAGCTTTCAAAAAAGGAATCCCCGTTATTTTAGCCGACCGGAGCATCCATTCCGATCAGTTCACGGCCTATGTCGGAGCCGACAATTATGCCATGGGACGCCAGATCGGCCAATACATCCGCAGCTGTCTGCACGATCAGGGCCGCATCGTAGAACTGACCGGCCTGAAAGGTTCCACACCGGCTTCTGACCGCCACCGAGGACTCATGGACGAACTCCGGCAAGCCCCGGAAATCACCGTTGTCGCCTCCGTCGATGCCGGATGGTTCCGGCAAACTGCCGAAACTGTCTTTGATTCCTTGCTTGCTGTACATCCGGACATCGATCTTGTCTTTGCCCATAACGACCGGATGGCCGCTGGAGCTTATGAAGCTGCACACCGTCATGGCCGCCATCAGAATATGCGTTTCGTGGGTATCGACGCCCTTATGGGCGAAGGATATGGCATCGAACTGGTCCGTAAGGGCATGCTCGACGCCACCTTTATCTATCCTACTGGAGGAGATCGAATTGTCCAGACTGCCATGCAGATTCTCACCGGAAAGCCCTTCGAGCGTACGACCCTGCTTTCCACGGCTCTAGTCACCAATCAGAATGCCCGCATCCTGCAGATGCAAACCGAACATATCGCTACGCTCGACCGGAAAATCGAACAACTGCAACAAAACCTCGATACCTTCCTGACGCGTTATTCGTTACAGCGCATGGTACTCTTCAGTAGCATTGCTGTCATGGTACTTGTCTGTATCCTGCTCTTACTGACCATACGCGCCTTCCGCACCAAACAACGGTTGAACATGCGCCTTTCCCGTCAGAAAGCGCAATTGGAAGAGCAACGCGACCAACTTATTGCCCTGTCACAAAAATTAGAAGAGGCTACCCATGCCAAACTGGCCTTTTTCACGAATGTGTCGCACGATTTCCGCACACCGCTTACCCTGATTGCCGACCCGGTGAAACAGTTGCTCACCAGTCAGAACCTGAACCGTGAAGAACAGTTCCTGCTGCAAATCGTTCATAAGAACGTCAGTGTCTTGTTGCGACTGGTCAACCAGATCTTAGACTTCCGAAAATTCGAAAGCGGCAAGCTCAATCTGCATCTCAGCCGGTTTAATCTGAGCACCGCCTTACATGAATGGTGCGAAGCCTTTCGGACATTAGCCTACCGCAAACATGTCCAGTTCCATGTAGATACGGTCGCACCCGATCTGACCGTTACGGCCGATCGGGAAAAAATGGAACGTATCCTCTACAATCTGCTTTCGAATGCATTCAAGTTTACGCCTGCCAACGGTCGGGTCTGTGTCGAACTGGCTCCATTCACGCGCGATGACGCTTCCTGGTTCCGTCTATGTGTAACCGACACCGGTATCGGCATGCCGGCCGAACACGTACAGCATATTTTTGAGAACTTCTACCAGATTGATGTGCATCATGCCGGTTCAGGCATCGGACTGGCTTTGGTCAAAGCATTCGTAGAAATGCACAGGGGAAACATTCAGGCAAACAGTCATCCGGGAAAAGGCACCACCTTCCAAATTGAAGTCCCCGCGGATCAGACGGGTCAAATTGAAAATGAAGTTATCGACAATCCCCGAATCAAACAACTGCAGGAAGGTGCCATTCTGGCCGCCGAGCAGGAAAACATCAATACCGGAACAAGCAAAGAAAACAGGATTTGCGATCAGGAAACCGTACTGATTATCGACGACAATCAAGACATACGCGATTACGTGCGCTCCGTGCTGCAAACCCAATACATCGTCTACGAAGCAGCCAACGGACAGGAAGGCATCCGGCAAGCACTGAAATACGTGCCCGACGCCATTATATGCGATGTCATGATGCCCGTCATGGACGGCATGGAATGCTGCCGCCGGCTAAAATCCGAGCTGCAGACTTCGCATATCCCAGTCATCATGCTGACAGCTTATACATTGGACGAACAGAAAATAAAAGGTTACGAATGTGGTGCCGATTCCTATCTGGCCAAACCTTTCAGTGCCGATGTCCTGACGGCCCGACTGAAAAACCTCATCGAAAACCGGAAACGGCTCCAGTCCGGAATCACTGGTATGTCTTCCGAAAAACAATCAGACATTTCAGAGAAAGAAAAAAGCTTTTTGGAAAAACTCAACCAAACCATCGAAAAGAATCTGTCCAACCCCGATTACAACGTAGAAACCCTTGGCGAACAGATCGGCCTGAGCCGTGTACAACTCTATCGGAAGACCAAAGCCCTGAGCGGTCATGCGCCCAACGAACTGCTCCGCATCGCCCGGCTCAAACGGGCTGCCACACTATTGGCATCTACCGAAAAATCCATAGCCGAAATCACCTATGAAGTTGGTTTCAACTCGCCTTCCTATTTCACCAAATGCTACAAAGAATTCTTTGGTGAAAATCCTACGGAGTTCCTGAAACGGAAAAACAACTGATTGGGATAAAAAATAATTCCGATATTTTTCATGTCTACACCTCCAAAAAACGAGTTGCCCATCTCATGCAATTCAGATGGGCAACTCGTTGAACTCAGACGGCCATCTCAGTTTTCTCTGACCGCGATATCAAAATAAGCGTTCTTATTTCGTAATTTCCCCCGCCAAATCGGAATCCATCAGACGACGAGTCTCTTCGGGCGAAAAATCATGTCCCAACAGAAACATCAATTTCGTAATGGCACATTCTGGAGTGCTGTCATAACCGCTGACTACACCGGCCTGAAGCAACTGCAATCCGGTGCCGTAACGGCGCATCTCGACGGCACCTCGCGGACACTGGGTGATGTTGACCACAATAATCCCGCGCCGTTCTGCCTCTTTCAGATGACGTACCAGCCACTCCTTTTGCGGTGCATTGCCCGAACCGAATGTTTTTAGAACAATAGCCTTAATGGTAGGCATGCGCACCACCATTCCGATCACACTTTCCTGTATTCCCGGGAATAAGGTCAGCATCACGACGTTTTTGTCCAACAAATAGTGAGGTTTCAATGGTCCGTCGGGACAACGGCGGATCAGGTGTTCATTATAGCGGATATGAATGCCGACTGTAGCCAGGACCGGATAGTTAAACGAACGGAATGCATTGAAGTTCTCGGCATTGACTTTCGTTGTACGGTTACCACGCATCAGTTCGTTCTCAAAAAAGATACAAACCTCGGGCACCATGGGCGACCTATCCGGACGGCGTGCCGCAGCAATCTCAATGGCCGTAATCAGATTCTCTTTACCGTCAGTACGCAACATACCAATAGGTAGCTGTGAACCGGTCAGAATAACCGGCTTAGCCAAATTCTCCAGCATGAAACTCAATGCCGAAGCCGTATAAGCCATCGTGTCGGTTCCATGCAGAATCACGAAACCATCGTATGTATCATAATGTTCCTCAATAATGCGCACCATCTTCACCCATAATTCGGGCTCCATATCCGACGAATCTATTGGCGGCTGAAACTGGTAAGTATCAATCTGATAGTTGAAACGTTTCAATTCGGGCACTTGTTTCAACAATTCATCAAAATTGAAACTTTCAAGAGCGCCAGTATCCGGATTTTCTATCATTCCGATAGTACCTCCAGTATAAATTAGCAATACAGAAGGGCTTTTTTCTTTCATATTTTCCAAAAAACGGGGTTTCAGCGAGCAAATATACAAAATCAAATTCACTTTTCATTTTATTTTCTCCGGAAAAACAGACAAAAGCATTCAGAACCAATATGTCATCTCCATAAAAAAATGTAACTTTGTCCCCGACAGAGATTACAACACTCGGTTTCCTCCAAAAATCAGCTATCTTAGAAACAGACTGAATCATGTTACTGAACTATATCTGGATATTCTTTTTTGCGGCCGGTTTTCTACTGGCCTTGGTGCGCCTCGTCGTTTGGGGCGAAGTCGGTGTCATGTCCGACATGACCAATGCCGCCATGGATGCGGCAACCAATGCCTTCGAAATCTCGCTGGGGCTGACCGGCGTGCTGGCCCTTTGGATGGGTGTGATGACCATTGGCGAGCGAGGAGGTGCCGTAGGTGCGCTGGCCCGCTGGCTGAGTCCGGGATTGCGCCGGCTGTTTCCCTCCGTACCGGAAGGACATCCCGTGATGGGACAGATGTTTATGAACATCGCGGCCAATATGCTGGGCCTTGACAATGCCGCCACCCCCTTAGGTCTGAAAGCCATGGAGGGATTACAAGAACTGAATAAGCGCAAGGATACGGCTTCGGACGACATGATTATGTTCCTCGTGCTCAATACTTCAGGACTGACACTGATTCCCGTCAGCGTCATTGTCTACCGGGCTCAGATGGGGGCAGCACAACCTACGGATGTATTCATCCCGATTCTGCTGGCCACCTTCGCCTCGACATTGGCCGGCATTGTCGTCACAGCCTGGCGTCAGCATATCAACCTGGCCGACCGACGGTTGGGACTGATGCTTGGTGGTGCATGCGCAGCCGTGGGGTTGCTTGTGTGGGCTTTCAGTCGCATGGACCGCGAAACAATGAACCTCGTCAGTTCCGCTTCGGCAGGCATCACCCTGATGACAATTATCGTGGCTTTTATCGGTGCCGGCGCGCGGAAGCGCATCAACGTCTACGAAGCTTTCGTCGACGGAGCTAAAGACGGATTTTCAACAGCCGTACGCATCATTCCCTATCTGGTAGCCATTCTGGTAGCTGTGGCCGTATTCCGCGCGTCGGGAGCTATGGAACTGCTGATGCAGGGTATCGAAAAGGGCATCACGGCCCTTGGAGGCGACACCCAGTGGGTGGGAGCGTTGCCCACGGCGCTGATGAAACCGCTGAGCGGAAGCGGAGCGCGCGGACTGATGGTCGACGCCATGCAAACGTATGGCCCCGACTCGCTGGCCGGACGGCTGAGCTGCATTTTCCAAGGTTCGACCGACACGACGTTCTACATTCTGGCTGTCTACTTCGGCAGTGTGGGTATCAAGCGCACACGCCATGCCGTGGCCTGCGGACTGGCGGCCGATGTGGCCGGACTGACGGCAGCCGTAGCGGTGGCTTATATGTTTTTTGGTTGAGAGATAAGGGTTGAGCGTTGAGGGTTGAGAGATAAATGAAATAAAAAATAGAATTATGGCATCTTTAAAATCAGTAGTTAAAGACACGGCGATATACGGTCTGAGCAGCATTGTAGGCCGGTTTCTGAATTATCTGCTCGTGCCGCTCTACACATCGGTCCTGGCGGCTGAATCGGGCGGTTACGGCGTCGTTACAAACATCTATGCTTATACGGCTATCTGCCTGGTGCTGCTCACATTCGGCATGGAGACCACATTCTTCCGCTTTGCCAACAAAAAGGGCGAACAGCCACTGACGGTCTACTCCACGACGCTAATTCTCGTTGCTACAGTGGGACTCTGCTTTGTGGCAGCCGTCTTGGGATTCCTACCGCAAATCGCAGGAGCGATGGGCTATGCGGCACATCCGGAATACGTGGGTATGATGGCCGTGTGCATCGCCATCGATGCGTTCCAATGTATCCCCTTCGCCTGGCTGCGCTATCAACGGCGCCCCATAAAGTTCGCTGCCCTGAAGCTACTTTTCATCGGCATGAACATCAGTTTGAACCTGATCTACTTTCTCCTGCTGCCCGATTGGTTTGAACGCTGGCCGGACATCATTGGGCTGATCTACAATCCGGGCGTCGGTGTGGGCTACGTCTTCGGACTGAATCTGGTCTGCACGGCAGCTATCACAGTGCTGTTCCGTACGGAACTGACAGGGTTCCGCTATGTATTCGACCCGCAGCTTGCCCGACGTATGCTGTCCTACTCCTGGCCGATTCTGGTGCTCGGGCTGGCCGGTATCCTGAATCAGACGGCCGACAAGATTCTCTTTCCGATAGTCTACGGTCAGGGCGAAGAAGCCAACGTACAGCTGGGCATCTACGGCGCATGTGCCAAGGTGGCCATGATCATGGCCATGATTACGCAGGCCTTCCGCTATGCCTACGAACCGTTCGTGTTCGCCGGAGCCCGGGAAAATGAGGCGGAGAGTAAAGCGGTCTATGCACGGGCAATGAAATATTTTCTGATTTTTACGTTACTGGCGTTCCTCTGCGTCATGGGCTGGCTCGACGTCCTGCAATACATCATCGCGGCCGACTACCGCGAAGGTCTGCGCGTAGTGCCGATTGTCATGGCCGCAGAAATCATGATGGGTATTTATTTCAACCTGTCGTTCTGGTACAAACTGATCGACCGAACTATCTGGGGGGCCTGGTTCTCACTTGCCGGATGCACGGTACTGATTGCCGTAAACGTGCTACTCATTCCCCGTATGGGTTACATGGCCTGTGCTTGGGGTGGCGTAGCGGGCTACGGTACGGCAATGCTGCTCTCCTACATCGTGGGGCAGCGCAAATATCCCATTCGTTATCCGTTGGGCGAGATGGCGGTCTATGTCATCCTGGCTACCGTACTCACGGGAGCGATGTACTTCGTTCCGGATACTTGGCCACTGGCCCTGCGCCTGGCCACAAAAACGATACTGATCGGCATTTTCGCCGCCTATCTGGTATGGAAAGACTTTCCACTGCACCGGTTACCGGTGGTGGACCGCTGGTTTACCCCGAAAAAGAAAATCAACCCCGAGAAATAAGAAACTTGAAACAAAATTCAAGAACACTTTATAATCGAAAACATGATGACTGAAAACGATCAAAATATTACGGAAAAGATTTCCGGGGCGCTAAACTCTGGATTCTGATTCTGGCCATCTTCGTAGCCTCATTGGGACTGAACACCAACTCGGCCGCCGTAATCATCGGCGCCATGCTTATTTCGCCGATTATGGGGCCGATTATGGGTATGGGGTTGGGCGTAGGTATCAACGACTTTGAACTGTTCAAACGCTCTTTCCGCAGTTTCTTCACGGCCACCGTGTTCAGTGTGCTCACCGCTACGTTCTATTTCTTGGTGACTCCAATTGCTGAGGCGCAGTCGGAACTACTCGCCCGCACGGCGCCGACCATATACGACGTGTTCATCGCTCTTTGCGGCGGACTGGCGGGTATCATTGCCCTGAGCAGCGTCAGCCAGCGGTCGGGCAACGTCATTCCGGGAGTGGCCATCGCTACGGCACTTATGCCACCTATCTGTACCACCGGGTTCGGCATCGCGACGGGTAACTGGCTTTATGCGGCTGGCGCGTTCTATCTGTATCTGATCAACACCATCTTCATCAGTCTGGCTACATTCCTCGGCGTGCATATCATGCACTTCCAGAAAAAAGTGTTTGTCGACAAACAACGAGAAAAGCGAGTGAAACACATCATCGCCACCATTGCGGTTGTTACGATGATTCCGGCTTCCTGGCTCACCTACCGGCTTGCCCGCGAAACGGTCTTTGAAAAGAAAGCGGCCGACTTCGTCCGGAACGAGTTAGTCTCGGATTCATGCCAAATCGTGACCCGGGAATTCTCTTTCAACGAAAATACGATCCGCCTTGTACTGCTCGGACAGGAGCTGGAACAGAAAGACATCGACCGAATCACGGCCAAACTGCCCAATTATGGTCTGAACGGAACCAAACTGTCGCTGATGCAAGGCGGAAACAATCTGCGAGCCGACGAACTGAAACGTCTCATCAGCAGTAACACAGCCATGGCCTTCAACAGCGAACAAAGCCGTCATTTCACCGAACAACAGAAACGTATCGACAGCCTGGAAAGAGAACTGGCTCCCTACCGGCAATATACCGAGGCCGTACGCTCTTTGCGCAAAGAAATGCACACGTTGTTCCCACAGGTTGATGAAATCACATTAGGACGCGGCATGCGCTTCGCCACCAACGATTCCACGCCGGAAAAAACGGCGGTCATCGTTCTGGTCGGTATCCATCCAAACAAAGCAGGAAACAAGAAGAACCAGACAAACTCGGGAAAACTTTCCAACGAAGAACGCAAACGACTGACAGAATGGCTCCGCCAGCGTATCGGCGCCGAAACACTGAGAGTAATTTTTGAGGAGACCAAATAGACAGCTTTTAAATAAAACCATTTTAATAAACCCATAAACAAAAAAAATGAAACTAAAATCTAAATTGTTCAAGGCGGCAATCGTTGCCGCTGCATTCAGTCCGGCTCTGCAGCTTCAGGCCGACGAAGGTATGTGGATGCTCAACAGCATCTCGCCCAAAAGCATGGCCGTAATGAAACAACTCGGACTACAGATGTCGGAATCCGATCTCTATAATCCTGATGGTACTTCGCTGAAGGATGCTGTCGTGAGCTTCGGCGGATTCTGCTCCGGTGTCATCGTGTCACCGGACGGACTGGTATTCACCAACCACCATTGCGGATTCGGCAATATTCAGGCCTTGTCCACTCCGGAAAGCGACTATCTGAAGAATGGTTTCGTGGCCGATACGCGCGACAAGGAACTTCCCGCTCCGGGACTTTTTGTAGACATTCTGCAAAAGACCGAGGAGGTGACCGACCGCATCAACCAAAGCATGGAAACCATCTATGCCACCACGACTCGTAAGCAACGCCGGAAACTTGGCGCAGAATGGAAAACCAAACTTCTGGAACAGAAAATCGATTCCATCTGCAGTGTCATCGAGGAAGAATATACGAAAGGCGACAAGACACTCCGTGCCCTGGTCAGCTCTTATTATACCCGAAATGCGTGGTACGTTTCTGTCTACAAACACTACGAAGACGTGCGCCTGGTGTTCGCGCCGCCCCAGAGCCTGGGTAAATTCGGAGGCGAGACAGATAACTGGATGTGGCCGCGCCAGACGTGTGACTTCAGTGTGTTCCGTATCTATACCGACCAGAACAACCAGCCGGCAGAATACCATGCCGACAACCGTCCGATGCAAGCTGAACGCTATGCAAAAGTTTCACTCAATGGATTCGGACTGGGCGACTACTGCATGACTTTGGGTTTCCCGGGAAGCACCAACCGCTATCTTTCTTCTTACGGTATCGAAGAGCGGGTGAACAGCATCAACATGGCCCGTATCAATGTGCGTGGTGTGAAACAAGATGTATGGAAAAAATGGATGGAGTCCGATCCGGCCATCAACCTGATGTATGCATCCAAATATGCCAGCAGTTCAAACTACTGGAAAAACAGTATCGGTATGAACAAGGCCATCGACGATCTGGACGTAATCGAAGAAAAGCAGGAATTGGAAGAAAAGATCAAGGAATGGATCAATTCCAATCCGGAAAACCGGAAACGCTTCGGCAAACTGTTCAAGAATCTGGAAAAAGCTTACGACAAGCGCGAAGGAGACTTCCATGCGCTGAACTTCATGCGTGAAACGTTCTTATCAGGTTCGGACATCTTCGGTATTGCCAATACGCTCGCTGCCAAAGCCATCACGACAAACGAACAGCGCCTGACCTTCATCAACGATGCACTCGACAAGAAATACAAAGACTTCAGTGCCGACGTTGACCGTGAAGCAACAGCGGCCCTGCTGAAACATTATGCAGAAAGCGTAGATAAAAAATATCTTCCGGCCTTCTACAAAACTATTCAGAAAGACTTCAACGGCGACTACACAGCCTTTACCAATGACCTGTTCGACCGCTCGGCACTGGCTTCACCCAAAGCTATGGAAATGGACGCAGAAAGCCTAAAGAACGATCCGGCCATCATTTACTTCAACCAGTTCAAGGAACTCTACCAGAAGCTTTCTAAGAACACGGAAGAACAGAGTCTGGCCATCCGTGCAAACGAAAAACTGCTCTGCCAGGCGATTCTGGAAATGGAAGCAAACCAGCCGCATTATTCCGATGCGAACTCCACCCTGCGTCTGAGCTACGGTATCGTGGCCGACTACACAAACGAGGGCGTTCATCAGAACTACTTCACCACTTCTCAGAGTCTGCTCGACAAGATTGCCCAAAGCGACAAAATTGCCGACTATGAAATGGAACCGTCAATCACCAATCTGTTGAAACAAGGCGATTTCGGTCCATACATCGATCAGCGTACCGGCGAAATGCAGCTTTGCTTCCTGACAAACAACGACATCACGGGCGGTAACTCCGGTAGCCCGATGTTCAACAGCAAGGGCGAACTCATCGGTCTGGCCTTCGACGGCAACTGGGATGCCATGAGCAGCGACATCAGCTTCACACAAGACCTGACACGCTGTATCGGTGTGGATATCCGCTATGTACTCTATGTGATTGACCGTTGGGGAAAAGCAGCCAACCTGATCCAGGAAATCAATGCCGGAAAATAAGCGAATATAAGAAAACAAAAAGAAGCTCAACACGCTTCACACAAAAAGAGAAGAAGAGTCATATCATTACCGTAGCATTGGAAAATGATATGGCTCTTCCTGTTTTATCATATTACTGTCCGGTAAACAATCCGATTGGGATTCCTAAAAGGCGCATCTTGCCTTTATCCTTGGGGATTGCTACCCTTTTGACTGGGTTCGGATGGTAGCAACCGTCCATCAAGGAACGGATGAATGCATCCTTATGGGTCTTGAACCATGGGAACAACTGCTCGCATGACATCATGTCGATACCGCCCTCGTTTCCAATCACGCTCTTATAGGCTCTTAAGCTTGGCAGGGCTCAGAATTTGCTCAAAGAGGCATCGCTCGTTGAATGGCACTTCCACAATGCTGTCTTCACACATCCACATGAAAGTCTGCACTCCCTCATACCATTCAGTTTCCGACCTATCTCTTTGAGAATAGTCATTAATTTGGGATAATGTTTTCTGCATTCGTTCTTTCATTAGATATGTTTCAATTACTATCGTTTAATTATTAGATTCAGTCCTTCACAAACTTATCGACTCGTTTGCTACTACGACATCTGCTGACTTTTCACGGCAAGCTTTACCCTGTTGATTTCGATTTTTTCACTATTCTCATGCATCCGTGAGACCTCCTCGAATAAGGATATTAACTTTTCTTCTTATGTCTGCTTCATCTACATTAGCCGTTCCGAATAACTATAGGTCTTTGATTTGGGATGCAACCTTACCCACGGTTTTATGCCTTATATGAAGTTTCTGTTCGTCTGACTAGATGTTTGCCGCCAGCTTCTTTCAGATTCCACCTCGCAGTGGACACCCTTGCTATTGGCTGTATGATTCGCTATTAGGGCTCATTAGGGGATTTGCCCCATTGGCTAATACTCATACCGAGCATACCACCTATAAAAGATAGCCATCCAAATTTTGAGCAGCAATCTTTGCTTCTGCTCCCATCTGTCAGGAAATAAATCACGATATTTTTCTATAGGGATATTAGGAGACCATGCGGCACTACGGCCTATAATGTCGCATAAGTATTCAAACACATTTATACCACACATGTGACAGATGATGAGAAGATTGTTTGGGTTTCATTCCACTGCTTCAGTGTATGTTCTGCAACTACATTCAAAAAGAATAGCATATTTTATTGTAGTCAACTGACCGAGAAACATATTAAATTTATGCTCCACTTTCCCCATTCAAACATTCTCCTAAATAAAAAAGAATAAGTAAAGATAAAAGTATAGCCAATTGTAAAACAATGTTAACAGAATGATTTATTTTTAAAGGACCTATACAATTAAAAAAAAGAATTATTACATTTGTCACGTTCTCATGTGATATTCTTTTCTATTTTTAAATAAAAAGAATTGAAACCCACGCTGAAGCAACATGTATTCATACTTTTAATGGTAAATTTAGATGTTGCGGTATTGGGAGGGGATAATGAGAACAGACATATGAAAGGCGTTTACTTGACGCTCTGTTCTTGACGAGCTGAAATCTCGCAAATTACAGTATTGTAGTCTTGAACTTAGCAACGGTAGATGCCCCGGGTGTGATTATATCACAGCCCATGGTATATCGTATAAGCATACATTGTGTCCTTTAGGAGGCGCAAGAGTGTTTATAGAAAATGTATCGTTGGGTCAGTGTATATTATTCATATCGGCGTGGGCTCTGACGTTGTCTGTTCGACTACAATAGGCAATGCGAGAGCCTCAGTTCGTGGAATGGGCAACAGGACGATTCCACGCTTTTTTTATGTCCGTATTGAAATTCTTACGGCACAAAAGAATGAATATGATATGAATACACCTTGTAACTCGAATCCTGTAAAAATTGGATGCCCTTTCAACATTAGCCACTGCATTGAAGCCTTTGTAAGAAAGAATAATGTAAACCTTCTAAAATAGTTTCATAGTGATGGGTATATTCTTTTCTATTCTGAACGAAGGCATCACATGCCTTTTCTATGGCATTGTAATCACAGCTTTCATCATGGCCACGCTCTATTTCATCCTTTCTTCTTTGAGTAAGGGGACCGTCCGTTCCATCCCGTTTTTTATAACCGGTCCTATACTGGCATTGCTACTCATGGTCAATATGACTCTCTTGGTCGGGGCTTTTACAGTAAAGAACGAAACAGAATCCATGCGGCTGTGGCTGACGCAACGGCTTGACGGCATCCACGGAACAGCCGACCTCCAATCCAGCCAACAAGTGGGCGACATGCTGAACGAACAGTTCCCTTTATCCGGATGCTTTCTCAACCTGTTCGACATGAGCGGGCACCCAATAGAAGAATTGCCACAGGTATTTTACGAAGTAATCAACAAAGAAATGAACAGCATGATATGGAGCAGACTGCTTTGGTCTTTCGGGTTTATCGTAGCCGCCATGCTTGTAGCCTTGTATTTTGACAAGGGAGAGGGCAACCGTAATAAGGGTAAAAACAAAAGGGTTACTAAAGGAGTCCGGACAAGCACACGCAAGAATTTCGACGATTTCTGATATTCATAACTAGCAAATATAAAAAAGAAAACAATAATAAAGTTAAGAAATATGACGAACCAACTCATCATCGGACTTGGAGATAACGGAAGCAAAGTTCTGCGTAATCTAAGGAAACGGATATACGAAGAATTTCGCATCAATGACCTTGAACACGTTATCTTGCAAGAGTGTGCCTCGGATGATCTCGTGCAGACCTTGCATGAAGTCATGCTAAAGTTACATGGTGATGAGGAAGTGTCGTTTCATATTTGTACCAGTCTGTCAGAAGGTGCAGGTTGTATCATTGATGCCATAATCCAAATAAGGAAGCAGTTTCCTTCATTACCCCAGATGGGTATATATAGAAGAATCTACCTTTACCTTCATCTGCCCGGACAGATGCCAAGCGATGCCGGAACAATTGCCCAAGCTAGGAGTTATGCCGCTTTGTTAGAATTGAACGCATTACTTATAGGCCTGTACCACCCGACGGAGGTTGAAGATGCTTTTGATTCAAGCCTTATTTATACCTATATTTATACCAACATAAACGAACAGGGAATTATACTGGATGAGATGCACGAATTACCGGCCGCAGTAGCTGAATTCATTTTTCTGGTGACCATCGCTAATAGGGAGATTTGGTGTAAGCTGGCTCGAATGACAGAAATTTGCTGGTCTGGTATCCCCGAAAAGCAGGATGGTATTATCGTTCACAGTCGTAACTTCGGATCGTTCGGTATCGCAAAGGTCGCATTTCCTGAGATGGAAATCCGGGAATTCATAACGTACAGTTATGCTTTGCAGGCCGTACGCCAATTCATTTATAACGGATGGCAAGACGGCATTGGATATACCCAACACTTCCTTGAAAAGAGAGGCATAAGTTTTGCAGATGAAATCCGGGATAAGATGAATCAGGAACTGTTGATGCTAAGCAACAGATATTTGACTTTGGAACGTCCAATTATTGACAGTTCGGCAACCCAAAGATGGCAACTGTTTGAAGAGACATGGGAAATGCGTACACAATCAGAAGCTGACGATGTGATGGCTATTGTTGACAAAAAACAATGGTTAACAAACTTCTCTGCTCGATGCGAAGAATTCTTTAATCACCAGTTCCGCCAATATGGAGTAGCCGAATTCTACAAGTTGCAACAGCCGGAACGTGAAATCTATGCGCGTACCGTCCGTCGCCACATCGAAAAGAGACTGTTCGATGAATGGATTTATGGAAGGGAAAATAGCAAAAGCATATTAGAAATCGAAAGCTACACCCGGATATTGATAGAAGATTGTAAAAGCCGCATGGCAAGATTCGATACCCTAAAGGCTCAACAAGAAGAAGAGCAGGCAAACCTAAGCCGTGAAATCGTTGAGGTCACCTATAACTGGTCAAGAATGAGCCTCTTGGACATAGTTATGCACAAGCCGCAGAAGATTTTCCAGCAGTTCCGAACCATGAATAGCGAATACTATATCGCAGCTACCTACATCGCGGCATATGGATATGCCAAAGAAATGCTGCAGGATATTGTAAAGGAACTGGAACACATGTTACAAGACATCATAACCTTTAAACGCATGCTCCTGACAATCGACAACGAGCTACAGAAACAAGCTGCCTGCAGATGCTTGACGGATGAAAATCAACAAAAGTGGCATATCAAGATATACAGTCCAGAGGCAGTGCGAAGCATTTGCCAACAGTGGGTCAGCAACAAAGATGAAATGGACATGAATGCAGCTTCCATCCGCATCCGTTTAACCAACAACCTAGGTGAAGACGGTAAACACACATTTGCCAACCTTTGCGACAAGAACAACGACGAATCGCTCCTCCATACCATACTGGACATCTGTCAGAAAAATGCGTTGCGTGGCATGGAGAATATCGCTAAAAACGATCCCCAAAGCAAAATGATAGGAGTCAATATCTTAGAAAAGTTGGAATCGGAACTGGACACGAAGATGAAACTGGAACAGTTTGTCAAATCCATGGTTCAGGCATCGCGTACATACGTCCGGTTCGCCCCCATCGAATGTGCCAAAGTCATACCGGGAAACGTGGGAGCCATGACGTCGATGGTACAGTTGGTTTTGCCGGAAGCAAATGAACAAACGAACGATTTCCGCCAAAAATTGATTGACACTTTTAGGAAAGAAGCACCAGGATTTGACCCCAAGTCGGATGTAACAGTCAATTACAAGGACGATCAGATTATGGTCATTTCTGCCAAGTATGGCTTTCCGCTCCGCTTTCTGACTGATGTCAAGTTCGCCAAGGAAAAATATGAAGCCTTGGTATCGGACGAAACAAAGAGCATAGTGAATGAACAGCATCCTGACGATGCACAGATTTACACATCGGATAAACAAATAACAATATAAAAATCAACAAATATGGCAAACCATCTAATCATCGGACTTGGCGGCACCGGAGGCAAAGTGCTGCGTGAGTTAAGAAAACGAGTGTATGAAGAGTTTCGTAGCAACGAACCCGGTAACGGAATTTTTTTGGATTATGTGTATGTAGACTCTTCTCCATCGGATTTGGAAGACCGTACCGGCTGGAGTGTATTGGGTAAAAGCGTACATTTAGGGGTAGCACAAAAAGTCAATATCAATGGTATCAGTACAAGTGTACTTGGCAATATCAAAATGTTTCCGGGATTGGAAGGATTCCTCAACCCTACCGACTTGCAATTGATGCAACAAGAAATGGGAGCCTTGATCAGTGCAGGCATAGGTGGACAACGCCGTCGGTTGGGACGTACACTGATGGCTAATAACATCTTCGATAAAAATAATCCGGGCAATTTTGAACAGGTAGTCCGTGGTGCGGTGCAGCGAATTCAGCAAGCCAGTGGTAACGAAGATGTCACTTTCCATATTTGCGCAGGCTTGGCAGGAGGAACAGGATCAGGTTCAATTATTGACGCAATCGCCCAGATAAGAACATGGTTTCCTTACCAACAGGATACACATGCGTTCAAAATCCGTCTGTTCCTATACACACCAGAAAGAACCTTGGTCAGTGCCCGTCACGATGCAGGTTTCTATCAGGCCAATGGTTATGCAGCTTTGATGGAACTGAATGCGCTTAGCATTGGTAAATATCATCCTACAGATGTTAAAGGAGAGAAAAATATATTTTCCGGTGAAATCCGTCGATTGCTTGAAAATCAGGAAGCGTTTGAATCGGCTTATATTTACACCAATGTCAACGAACAGGGAAAGGTGCTGGATTTGTCGCACGGACTTCCTGCCGCAGTAGCAGACTTCATCTTCCAAACCACCATTGCCAGCGAAATGGGTGGAACTAATGGCCAACTGAACCGATTGGTAGGTTGCGAGAATGACGGAGCTTCTCCTGAAAAGAATCGGGCGGGTGAAATAGCCCATAGCCGTAAGTTCCTTTCATTCGGCATCACACGTGTAGAATTCCCTGAAACGGAAATCCGTGAATTCATAACCTACAGCTATGCACTGCAAGCCGCACGCCAGCTTACCTATAACATGTGGCAAGATGGAATCGGCTACGGAGAACGTACTGTGGAGGAAGTCGGTATAGGTTTTGCAGATGAAATTCAAGATAAGAAAAATCGGGAAGGTCTGATGTTGAGCAACAATTACTTGACCTTAGCCAAACCAATTGTAGAAAGCCCTGCAACCAAAAGATGGCGACTGTTTGAAGAAACATGGGAAACGCGTACACAAGCAGAAGCAGACGATGTGATGGCTACTGTTGACATAAAACAATGGTTAACAAACTTCTCTACTCGATGCGAAGAATTCTTTAACCGCCAGTTCCGTCAACATGGAGTGATTGAGTTCTACAAGATACAGCAGCAGGAACGTAAAGGCTATGCCCGTGTCATACGCCGTCACATTGAGAAAAAACTTTTTGATGAATGGACCAGCGGAGCAGAGAATAGCAAAAGTATTCTGGAAATTGAAAAATACACCCGTCTCTTGATAGAAAACTGTAGCAGTCGTATAACCGAATTCGATGCGCAAAAGGTTAGACTGGAAGAAGAACAAGCAAATCTAAGTCTACAAATCAACGAAATTAATCAAAACTGGGCAAATATAGGACCCTTGGATAGATTGATGAAGAAACATGAGAAAGTGTTCTCGCAATACAAAACAACCAAGAGTGAATATTATGCAGCTGCCACCCGTGTAGTTGCATATGGCTATGCCAAAGAATTGCTTCAAGACATCATAGAGGAGTTGGGACGAATGTTAGACGGCATTTTAGCTTTCAAAGATGAACTAAATGCCATCAACGAGGAAGTACTGAAGCAGGCCTCCAGCAAATGTCAGACAAACGAAGAGCAGAAAGATACAGATATTAAGAAATACAATCCGGAAGCCGTCCGCAATATTTGCCGTCAATTTATCAGCAACAAAGAAGAAATGTCGGGAAATGCGGCTACTATCCGTACACGTATGGTGGCTAATCTGGGAGAAGATGGAGAACGTACATTTGCCAACCTTTACGACAAAACCGATTACGAATCAGCCATTGACATTGTGTTGGATGTTTGCCAGGAAAATGCGTTGCGCAACATGGAGAATGCTGCCAAGAGCGACCCACTCAACAAAATGGTAGGAGTCAATATTTTGGAGAAACTGAAATCGGAACTCAATACGGAGGAAAAGATGGAGCAGTTTGTCAAACTCGTCACCCAAACATCACGTACATATGTTCAGTTCGATGCAACAGAACGTGCTATGGTTATACCAGGAAACGTTGGGGCTATGATGCCGATGGTACAGTTAGCTTTACCGGAAGCAGATGAACGGACAAGCGATTTCCGCCAGAAACTAATTGATGCGTTTAGGAAGGAAGTTACTGGATTTGATCCCAAACAGGATGTAGCAGTTAACTATAAGGACAATCAGATTGTGGTTATTTCTGCTAACTCCGGCTTCCCGCTCCGCTTTTTGGCCAATGTCAAGACTGCCAAGGAAAAATACGATGCCTTGGTAACTAGGCAGAACGAGAAACATCAGTTGAATACGATGGTTCTGCATACGGAAAGTTTCAAAGAAGAGCTACCCGACCTCTATGAAGAAGGTCCCGGACCACTCCGAGATAAGATGGCAAAACCGCTTATGTTAGCTTATGCCTTAGGTATCGTTGCAGAACAACAGGATCCTATTACTCAAGCCAAGTTTGATGCCATTCGTATTCCTGACGAGACTTTTGGTGACACTTGGAAACCCATGGGAAAAGGATTCGTAGAATCATGGAACGCATTAGGACAGGATTTCCAGTTGGCTCAATTGTTGAAAAAACAGGTAGATATCGAACTGACAAAGCAGGCGCGTAGCAACGACCAAAAGGCTGCTCTCCGTAAAGCCATCGGACAGGTTGTCCAGACCAAGATTCTGCCAAGTTCGCTTTGCGAGAACAACCAGTTCAACCCGAACTACACGAAGTTCCGCAACTTAGCAACGGAAATCATAACAGAAAAATTACAAGACTTATAATTAACCCACTTAAAAACGAAACAATATGGCAATAAAAAAGGGTATATGCAAGAATTACGGTGAATGTGACATAGCGGATACCAAACCGCCCGTAATACAAGAAGCTGATAGCACAAACTTTGTGTGTGAAGAGTGTGGAAGTCCGTTAACAGAATATAAGGAAAGTACAGGACCAAATGGAGGTAACAAGCTGAAGATTATTCTGGCTTCCATCGCTGGTTTGGCTGTTGTAGGAGGAGGGGGAGCCTATTTCTTGTCTTCCGGAGACACAACTCCACAGCCGGAACAAGTAAAATTGACGAAGTCAGTATCAGAACTGAATGTAGGACAGGCCGACACTCTGCAAGCAATGGTGACTCCTAACGAAGCAACAGCGCAACTAGAATGGACATCGAGCGATTCAAGCATCGTAAGCGTCGAGGACGGTGTGGTGAAAGCACTTACCGAAGGCAAAGCCCAAATAAGCGTACAAGTGACAGGCGCAGAGGGTCTGACGGATGTTTGTACCTATACGGTTACTAAAAAGGAAGAAGAAGAAGAACAGAAAGGAAAAACAGAAAAAAAAGGTAGAGGCGAAAAAACATCAACAGATATAAATTTAGGATACGCTTCATACCAAGGCGACACGAAAAATGGGAAACCACATGGCAATGGTACCTTAATGTTTAAGTCCAGACACCTCATCCCTGGAACCAAAGATAGCTATGCCGAAGCCGGTGAGCAGGTTATCGGTGCCTTCCGCGACGGCGAAATCAACATGGGTACTTTGTACCAAAAAAACGGCAACCGGGTAGTGGTGAAACATAAATAAGCGCCTATTTATCATACGGATAAGATGAGAAAAACCGTTTTTTATTTCATGTGCTTGTTTCTCATGCTGCATACAGCAGTATGGGGACAAGTACAATATGCAACCACACGCCTGCAATCAATGGCACAACTGTTGCCTATTGACTGGAACAAGCTTGTCTGTGGAGAGAACAACGGTTATACGTATTCAGGTCATCCATTAACAATTTTTGTAAATGAATGGAATGAAGTAACGCAAATCGGCTACAAGCTGTTTCCGGAAGGCATTCGTAAGAGTAGTCCTTCTCCCGTCTACGATTTTCTGGAAAGGTACTTTCTGGAACTCGACTTGCAGAAAGACATCGACAAATCCATGCGGTTGGCACTTGACAAAGTACAACTGAATGTAAATACTCCGGAAATCATCCACACGCTAGACGGTACAGAAAAGCTGCAGGTGGATATGCTCAGTTTGAAAAGGTATCAGGTATCATGGTCGAAAGGTGACCGGAATATTTTGACGATTACTTTTGACATGGACTATCAGCTTCTGTCAGGCTGCAATGCGATTGAAGCCGAACAGAAATTAATACGCGAACTCCGGCGCTATAGGCCGACAAAGGCAAAAGAAACAACCGTTGATGAGCCGGAATCGAATGTAACCGATCATGAATTCTGGCAGATAGACAAAGGATATTACATCCTTAACGAAATCCGTCATACATTGTACTATGAAAGAAAAAAGCAGAAAGAATGGAAGCTGGTGTGCGATGCCGCTCATCCGGTATGGAGTACATTCAACTTAATGCTATCTACGGATCTCGAACATCAGTTTAACCTTAATATGGTGGTCGACCGTTACGGATATCACCAGACAGAATTGAATATCCCCTTAAAGAAATGGATCGCTTTCTATCAAAATCAAGGATGCAAAGCTTATTTGGGGATAAAGACTCATCAGGATAAAACGATAACCGGAACCGTATTCATAGTCAATGAACAGATGGGATATAACCACATGCTCACAATCGAACTGGACAAAGATATTATCGCACGTCGCAAAGGCGACATCCGCTCGCGCCTATATGCGTATATCCCTTTGCATAACGTATCGGATGATTATTTCCAGTTTTATACAAAAGTACCTGATATGGATACAATAAAATGAATAATAATATGAAATACTTATTTTGCGTTTTATGCTCGTTGTTGACAGTCTTTCCATGCATTGCCCAGACAAGCAACGCGGAAACAAAAGCTCAAATCAATAAAATAAAGAAAAGCTCTTCCTACCTGTATGGCGAAGCGACGTTGGCATCTACAGAAGATGCCATAAAATTGGCCAACGAAATATTAAAAGAGGAAATAGACACTTGGATTCAAGAAAAGAAAAAACTCCGTGAATCCAATAACGTCGTAGTTAAGAACATCAGTAAGATTTCCCAGCAGATGACGCTGCCCAGAGGGAACATGTATCGTGCTTTTGTATACGTGAAAAAGAGCGACATCATTCCGTCGGACAACGTAACGGTAATATCTTCTGAAAATGCTCCAAGCTACTCACACACAGAGATTAGTGTCGATAAGGCAGCTCCCAAAAGCGAATTGACATCGACTCAGGAAGCAGTTCTGAAAACCATTCTGCAACTGACCGAATTTAATCAGTTGAAAGATTGCCTGACCTCCTTAAAACGGGAAGGAAAAATAAGAGACTACGAAAAATATTCTTCTCTCGCGCAACCAGCCAGTTACTACCTAATCGTTTACAACCGGCAGGGAGCAATAGAAGCTGTTCTGGCGCCAGGAACAGACACCCGAACAAATCTGAAAACAAAAGGTTCCGACAGCATTGACAATTATAAGGGAAGAGGTGCCATCGGATTTAAATTCTAACATTCAACTATTTATATTTATTTAGTACATGAAGAAAGTTTTAATACTATTCTATTTACTTGGTTTGATTGGTAGCATCCAAGTAGGTGCTCAAACAGTTACGGTCACTCTTACTACAGACTCAAGTTTCGACAATCCGACGATAATTGAGAAATTGGAAAACAATTTGAGTAGAGTCCTGACCGAAATCAACCGTGCACAAGCAGACAACCGCCCATTAAACTTGGTAGATATGCCGCTGAACGAATTTGCAGCCAACTCATTGTCTATGCTTTGGGCAAATATCCATTTCTATTGCGACGATGAGGAAGTGGTAGAAAGATGCTGGCCATTAACCAATGGCTATCTGCTTCGCCGCATCCCTCTCATTATCACCCCAGAAGGTGAAGAGTTCGGAAGTGGTACTTATCAAGAGGCAATCGTAGAATTCACACCATCGGGAACCATCTCCGACTTCCGTTTTGCTTTGGATGCACAATTGGGTGAAAGTATGGAAAAAGGCGGTAACAGCGTAGTAGAAACAGAAAGACGCATGAAGATTCTCAGTTACTGCGAACGTTTCCGAACAGCTTACAACACGAAAGACCTGAACTTTCTGAACCAGATTTTCAGCGATGATGCATTAATCATTACAGGAACAGTAGTAAAAACCAAACCGAACGAAATGGGAATTGGAGGAGAAAAAGTCCTGTACAAAAAACAGAATAAACAGCAATATCTGGCCAACCTGAAACGGGCATTCCTACGCAACAAATGGATTGATGTCAAGTTCTTTCAAATCGGTGAGAAGGGAGAAACAGGTGGACCGGATGCCATTACACGTTCTACCGAAAATCCCAATATGTACGGAGTACGCCTACGTCAGGAATGGCGTTCGAGTAATTACAGCGACGAAGGTTACGTATTTCTGCTATGGGACTTCACTGATGAAGAAGCACCAGTTATCCATGTACGCACTTGGCAACCGGAATGGGTTGGCGGACAAAAACTCCCTGAAAATGACATTTTCTCTTTAAGTGATTTCGATTTATAACAATTATGAAGAGAATGATAAAAAACAAACTATTCCTGATTACTTGGGGACTCCTTTTTCTTGCTTTTCCCACAATTCAGGCTCAGAATGTATTCATGACCATCGATGAACAGACTGAGTTGCAACGGTACGTAAACCTCAATGGCAAGGCATCGGCCGTATTCGTTTCTTCCATAAACGACTTAGTCATCATATCCAACAAAAAGGAAGATAAGTTTACGCAAAAGAAAAATGGACAGATGTATGAATACGAAACGTTAATTGACATTGCTGACGGTGATAGGACTTTTAAAGTAATGCGAAAAAATACAGCATTAACCGCAGAAGTAAAGAAAATATTCACCAAGAAAAACCAACGCCATTATTTTAAGGTAGAAGTCGTAGACAATCCCATCATCTTGAATGAGCAGGGCGGCCGGGCAGAGGCCTATCTGGTAAATGGCAAAGCATGCGTAGAGTTCACAACTTCTATCGAAAACTTAAAAGTGGAACATCCCAAAGGACTACCTTGTACCATTCAACGTTCTAAATCGGAAGCCGGAGCCTATGTTATATCGGTTATCGTGGACATGATTGCTTTCGACAAACTCCGCAATGCAATGAACGAAGCAGCCGAAGAGTACAATGCACAAGATGCAAAAATCCAAGAAATGGGAGAAAAAGGAATAGAAATTCCGGATGTAGAATGGCAAAAACTGGACGAACTACAGAAAAAAACAGATGCAGCCGATGTTGCGTTCAATTCTGTATCTTCACTCACGGTGTACGCCGACAAATCCAACTATCTATCTGTATCCATCAGAGACTTGTCTGTGAAGCAGAAACTGCTGTACGGCATTCTTCCATTGCTCGAAAAAGTTGAAATCTATAACCGTAGTTATGATCAATATGTGGGCAGCGCGCAACAAGCCGAAAAAAGCCGGAAATTCAATACAGCACAAGAATTCTACGAACAAGGAGCAAATGCCACTGACGCAACTGAAGAAGAAAAGTCTGCATGCCGCGCCAAAGCCTCGGAAATGAAAGAATGTGCAGGTTATTGGAATATGGCCAACCAAGTATTAAATAAGCTTAAAGAACTTCAAAAACAGGGAGGTAGAGCCGATTATGGAATGATTGAAGAATGTTATGAAGTAGCCATAGCCAACTACGAATCCCTATATAAAATACGAAATGACGAAGAATTCCAAAGGCGAGCTACTGTCTTGAAAAATGCATTGGATAAACTCGGGTTAGTTATAGAAGGTAACGTTGTTAAAACCGACATGAAACAAGGGCGTTTGCTTGAAGAACCAGCTACGGATGTATCCATTTACGCATGTACAAGTGGGTTTAACAAAGATATGAAAAAAGGAAAACACGGAACATATATAGGAAAAGTAGATGCAAAAGGAAATTTTCACGTACAAGTAGACCGACATGTTTATGCCGGCCTCCTATTTGTGCCCGATGATGCGAAAAACAATACATGGATTTCACTTCATGAACAAAAGCATCTGAAAACGAAAGTAAGAATAAAGGATTAATAATTTGTCTAACTAAATATCTTAAAAAATGAAACGTTTGATTAATTTAATGCTACTGGTTCTTGCAATAGCAGTGGTCACACCAGCCTCTATGCAGGCTCAAAAAAAGAAAGAGAAAAAAGCAAAAAAAGAGTTTGTATGGGAAATGCCTGAACTGACTAAAAACGAGGACTTCGACAAGTACCTCCTTACTTGTGATACGCTAAACGGCCGGATTCGTGCCTATTGTGACAGTATTGTCTTTTATGAAGTAAAGAAGATTCAAGAGGTAGATGCCAACGGCAATATAATCATGGACGAAAACGGAAAACCCAAAGAAATTTATGCCGTAGTAGATCATGAAAACCACATTCGGGGTTCCAAAGAAGCAATATTCCAGTATGCAGATATGATTCTGAGTGGTACAAGCATTATTTTAGACATGGCAAACATAGCAGTTCTTACAGCCACTGCCACTACGGCTCTTCCTTCATTAGGTCTGAAAGCATTTTCTTACGGGAAGTACCTGAAAGCTGGCCCCATTATGGTCAAAGACGGTACTTTAGAAATAAAAGAAATTGTAAGTAAATGTAGGACACAGGCAAAAGCTATTCGTGCATACAAGAACAGTTTTACAGAGACTGGTGAATTAATCGATCCGCAAGCAGACGTTTCCAATTTGGAAGGCGTTAATCTGAACGATGTACCTACTATTACAAAGCCCTCTGAAGAATTGGCTCAAGAACTTGAAAAAGCAAAACAGGAAAACGCAAGTGCACAAGAAGCAGACGAAGATGCTTTTGAGGACTTTTCCTGATACCTAACTATCGGTATCGATACTGATCATAACCTATCATTAGACATATTTGTAAGGTACTAAGCCAAAACCATTTGCAATGAATGCCAAGCTTAGTACCTTATATAGTGGGAATACACCAATGATTCTATCTCGATTGCACAGCTCCAGAAAAGCGTACCTGAAACTTCTTTATTTCTTAGGATATCGCCTTGCCCATCCTTCTTCGGAGAAATCCGGTTCTTCACCAACCAGCTCCGTAGCCGTAGACTGGATCGGCGCACCGTCGTTGAAGAACTGCTTCCAATCCTCCTTCGTATATTTCTTGCCGCGCGGTGCGGTATACCCCCGCTCCTCACGACTCGGTTTTTCTTTTTTCTCCTTTTTTGCCTTCTTCGCTTTTCTGGTTTCGGTAGCATCGGCCATGGCTTCCTGCCAAGTCCGTCCGCCGTCGCCACGCTTCTTGCCGGCTTTCTTGCCATCACCGGATTTGCTGCCGGATGCATCCTGCTCCTTTCCCTTTGCTTTCTTCCGGTCCTGACGGTCGGCCTTCCTTCCGCCTCGGCCTTTGCCCGCTTCGGCACCATCCTCAGCCGAAGCGACTTCAACGCTGACCCGACGCCCCTTCACCTGCACTTTAGACAAGCCATTGATCACGCGGTCGGCCTCTTCCTGAGCCACCTCGAAAAATGAGAAGCTCTTCATCAGATCGATACGCCCGATTTCCACCTTGCCCTGCACATGATCGTTCACGAGTTTCATGATTTCCTTGGCATAAAATCCGTCGAGTTTACCTAAATTCAGGAACAGACGCGTATAACCTTCCTCGGCCGTACGTCCGCGGCGGCGTCCCTTACCCTCGCCTTTTGCACTGCCAGCGGCAGGCTCTTCAATCTCCGGTGCATTGGCATAATACTGCAGGAAGCGACCGAATTCGCGACTGACTACTCGCTTAATCAAATCTTCCTTGTCGAGCCATTCCAGTTTGCGATACACCTCAGGCAGGAACTGGGCAATCTCTTCCTCGTCCACTTCCACGCGTTCGATATCGTCGATTACCTTATACAGCTGCTTGGCACAAATATCCTTGCCGCTGGGAAGTTCCTCCTTGACAAACTCTTTGCCAATCACCTTCTCCACTTCGCGCACCTTGGACCGCTCACGCACATTGATGATACAGATACTGGTACCCTTCTTTCCAGCACGTCCCGTACGTCCGCTCCGGTGCGTATAATTCTCCACATCGTCGGGCATGCCATAATTGATTACATGCGTCAGATCCTCTACGTCGAGTCCGCGCGCCGCCACATCCGTAGCCACCAGGAACTGTACCCGATGCTGACGGAACTTCTGCATCGTCAAGTCGCGCTGCTGCTGCGACAGCTCCCCATGAAGCGACTCGGCATTGTAGCCGTCCTGAATCAACTTGTCGGCAATCTCCTGCGTCTCCATACGCGTACGGCAGAAGATAATGGCATAAATCTTCGGATAATAATCGACCACACGCTTCAGGGCCAAATACTTATCCTTGGCATGCACCAGATAATAAACGTGGTTGACCGTCTCGGCTCCTTCGTTGCGCGAACCGACCACAATCTCACGGGCATCGCGCAAATATTTTTTCGAAATCCGCTCAATCTCGCGGCTCATCGTAGCTGAGAAAAGCAAGGTATTGTGCGTCTCGGGCACTCCGGCCAGTATGGCATCAATACTCTCTGAAAATCCCATAGACAACATCTCATCGGCCTCATCGAGCACCACATTAACCACGTTGGCGAGTGATGCCTCTCCACGTTCCATCAGGTCGATCAGACGGCCCGGAGTGGCCACAATCACCTGCACTCCTTTACGCAACGCACGGATCTGATTCTCGATGCTCGTACCGCCATAAACCGGCAATACCCGCACTCCGGGCAGATATTTGGAATAAGCCTCCAGATCGTCGGCAATCTGCAGGCAAAGTTCGCGTGTAGGCGAAAGGATGACAGCCTGCGTATCCGTCCGTCCGGCATCAATCTTCTGCAATACGGGCAGTCCGTATGCCGCCGTCTTTCCCGTACCGGTCTGCGCCAGTGCAACTACGTCATTATTCACTCCCAACAGATAAGGAATCACTTCTTCCTGAACCGGCATCGGGCGCTCGTAGCCCAACTCTTCAATTGCCCGGCGGATTTCAGCCGAAACCCCAAGCTCTTCAAATGTCTTCAAAATATTTATCGGATTAAAATTCGGGACAAAGGTACGAAAAATAAATCATTTTGTTACCACAAAAAACGAAATCAGGCACTAATATTCCCGATAATTATTTAATTTTGAATGCTGAATGCAAATCGGATAATTTCTGTTTCGGAATCAGGTTTCCAGCCATCAGAAAAACCATGTGCATCAAATACAAATTCAGAAATCAACAGAAACAAAATATGAACAAGAACTTACTCCTCACAGCAACCGTCCTGTCCATGACCGGACTGCAGAACATGCAAAGTGCCGAAAACAAACGTCCCAACATCATCCTGTTTATGGTTGACGACATGGGCTGGCAAGACACATCCTTGCCTTTCTGGACCGAAAAGACTCCACTTAACGCACGGTATCATACCCCCAATATGGAGCGTCTGGCCCAAATGGGCGCCAAATTCACATCGGCTTATGCCTGCAGTATCAGTTCGCCGACCCGATGCAGCCTCATGACGGGAACAAACCAGGCCCGCCATCAGGTGACCAACTGGACCTTTGGCTACAACGCCTCAACCGATGCACAGGATCCGGACCTGAACATGCCCCAGTGGAATGTGAACGGCATACAACCGGTCACGGGAGTGGAACGCTCGTATCCGGCCACATCATTTGTCCAGATCCTGAAGGACAACGGTTATCAAACCATCCATTGCGGTAAAGCCCATTTCGGTTCGCAAAAAACTCCGGGAGAAGACCCGTTGAATTTCGGATTTGAGGTGAATATAGCCGGCCATGCAGCCGGAGGACTGGCCTCGTATTTAGGAGAACAACGCTTCGGACACGATAAAAACGGAAATCCGATCAGCGGATTTGCCATACCGGGACTGGAAGCTTATTGGGACCAGGATATCTTCGCTACAGAGGCGCTTACTCAGGAAGCCATCAAAGCCCTGAAAAAAGCACAAACATCAGACAAACCGTTTTTTCTTTACATGGCACACTACGCCGTGCATATTCCGATTCAGGCAGACAAACGCTTTCTTCAACGTTATCTCGATATGGGACTTTCGAATACGGAAGCTGCATACGCCACCCTGGTCGAAGGTATGGACAAAAGTCTGGGCGACCTGATGGATTATCTCGAAGAAACCAACCAGATAGACAACACCATCATTATCTTTATGTCGGACAATGGCGGTCTGGCCGCCTCTGACCGAACCCCGCCACTCGGCGTACAGAACGCCCCGTTGCGTAGCGGGAAAGGTTCAGCCTATGAAGGCGGTATCAGAGAACCGATGATTGTCTATTGGAACGGAGTGACCAAACCGGGAAGTACCATCGACAAATATCTGATCATCGAAGACTTCTTCCCCAGTATACTGGAAATGGCACAAATCAAGAAATACAAAACCATCCAGCCCATTGACGGCGTCAGCTTTGTTCCTCTGATTACAGGCAAAGGCAACCCATCCAAAAACCGGGCACTGTATTGGAACACGCCGAACACCTGGTATGCAGGCGATTACAGAAGTCAGGGTATCGGACAAACCTGTGCCATCCGTAAAGGAGACTATAAGCTGGTTTACTGGTATAAAGACGGAAAAAAGGAGCTGTATAATATTAAAGAAGACATCTCCGAAACAACCGACCTAGCCCAGAAAGAGCCTAAGATTGTGGCCAGACTGTCCAAAGAATTGGGCAAGTATTTAAGAAAAGTAGGTGGCCAACGACCGGCCTTTAAATCTACAGGAAAAGAATGCCCCTGGCCGGATGAACCGTTTGATCTATAAGCAAAAAAAATATCTCCCTTGAAGGACTTAATCTAAATTTTGACTACAAAACAAAAAACAGACCTTATTCACTAAAAAACTCCTAATGAAACACAAGAAAAAATTGCTTTTATGTATTGGTATAACAGCCTGCTGCTGTTTCCCGATTACAGCCCAAAAAACCAATGTGTGGGCTGCATACAAACTTATTGAACGAGTTCTGAATACGGACAGTAAAAAATTGCCGGTTAAACTTTCCTTAAAGCAAATGGAGCATGATTCGACGTATTTCTCCTACAAGACAGAAAAGGGACGCTTGCATATTACCGGAAACACCCCTGCTTCATTGTGCAGAGGTTTGTATGACTTCCTCAAAACAGAAGATTGTGGCCTCTATACCTGGTCGGGAAATAATTTAAAATTTCCGGAATCACTGGATAAAAATGTAAACAAAAAAATCGTATCTCCGTTTGCCCACCATTATTATTTCAATGTCTGTACATACGGTTATTCCATGCCATATTGGGACTGGACACGCTGGGAACAAGAAATAGACTGGATGGCATTGCACGGCATTGATATGCCATTGGCTCTTGTCGGCTATGAAGCCATTATTGCCCGGTTGTGGAAGAAAATGGGACTCACAGAAGAAGAAATCAATCAGTATTTTGTAGGACCGGCTCATCTACCCTGGATGCGTATGGGTAATGTCAGCGGTATTGACGGACCATTGAATGAAGACTGGCACCGGCAACAAATCGAACTACAACATAAAATTTTGAAAAGAATGCGTGAATTAGGCATGAAACCCATCTGTCCGGGATTTCCGGGATTCATACCACAAGCATTCAAAAGAATACACCCGGAACTGGAAATGATCGAAACACATTGGGCCGGTGCTTTTTCCAACTGGATGGTGTCACCACAAGAACCGCTTTTCCAGGAAATTGGTACAGCATTCATCAAAGAATGGGAAAAAGAATTCGGCACGTGTGATTACTACCTGATCGACAGTTTCAACGAAATGGATATCCCCTTCCCGGAGAAAGGAAATCCTGAACGTTACCAAATGGCTGCCTCCTATGGAGAAAAGGTCTACGAATCAGTGCATGCAGCCAATCCTAAAGCCACTTGGGTCATGCAGGGCTGGATGTTCGGCTACCAACGCTATATCTGGGACTATGAAACTCTAGGTGCCCTGGTATCGAAAGTCCCCGACAATAAGATGTTACTCCTTGACCTGGCTGTAGACTACAACAAACATTTCTGGCATTCAGAAGTAAACTGGGAATTCTACAAAGGATTCTATGGAAAACAATGGGTATATAGCGTCATTCCGAACATGGGCGGCAAAGTCGGTATGACCGGTGTTCTGGATTTTTATGCCAATGGACACTTAGAAGCACTTGCTTCGAAAAACAAGGGACAGCTTGTTGCTCATGGTATGGCGCCAGAAGGCATTGAAAACAACGAAGTAATCTATGAGCTGGTTACAGATGCCGGATGGAGCAGACAACATATCGACCTGAACCAATGGCTGGCTGACTATTCACAAAACCGATATGGACAAACACCGGAAACATTAATGCAATCCTGGAACTACCTGTTGCAATCCTGCTACGGCACCTTTACCGATCATCCCCGATTCAACTGGCAATTCCGTCCCGGACGGGTTAAAAACGGATCTATAAATATCAGTGAGCATTATTTTAAAGGATTAGAACAATTTGCCCAAGCTGCAAACGCACTTTCTTCAAGCAGTTATTATCGGAATGATCTGGCAGAAATGACAGCTCATTATCTTGGAGGAAAAGCAGAGATTCTAACAAAAATGATTGACGAAGAACTGTTGTTAGGCGACACCGCGCAAGCAATCCGTCTACAACAACGTTTCGAAAGCCTGATGCTAGGTATGGACTCTCTGCTCAGCCAACATCCGATTCTGCGACTGGACCGTTGGGTCGGTTTTGCATCCAAAGCAGCGGTAACCTCTGAACAAAAAAAACAATACGAAAAGAATGCACGCCGGATCATCACCATTTGGGGACCTCCCATTGATGACTATTCAGCACGAATCTGGAATGGACTGATCAAAGACTACTATCTGGAAAGATGGAAACATTACTATCAAGCCAGACTCTCCAAAACAGAATTTGACATGGACAAATGGGAAAGAAACTGGGTGGAACAAAATCATGATCCTGAAAATCAAATTGCCCCATTCGACATAATTCCTTATGCACAAGAAAAAATCAGACAAGCCCAAAATATTACCGAAAAAGATCTGAAACTAAACAGAAAAAACATCATCAGCACCTGGAATACAACATCCGGACAAACTAAAGAGTTTGCATGGAATTTGCCTCCTCAAAAACTCAAAGAATTAAACGGTATCTCCATTGAACTCATAAAAGGAACAGGTACGGCCACGATCGAAGGATTTACACTGGAAGCAGATGGTAAAACCATTGCCTCGTCTGACACGAAAAAAACAGCTGCAAACAATCAGAAAGCGACCTATACTTTCAGTATTCCGAAAGATATGAATGCGAACAACAGTTGTACGCTGAAAATAAAAATCAGCTCATCAGCAAACTGTGCTGGAGT
>CALUIV010000022.1 GCA_944320775.1 uncultured Paraprevotella sp.
AGTTGCTTTATTGAATTTCATAGCGTTAACATGCTAATAAATTTAAATTTGATGATGTAAATCTGTTGTTTTCAACATTGATGTTTTGGATATGGAATTAGAATTTCTATCAGAATACGATAATAATTGAAAATAAAATATTTAATTTGCACTATACTTGACTGCTTACACAATAATCTAAATAATTCATTTGAAACAAGATATTGCTGTTTTTGTTAAAACTGTATGTTTTGTATTTACGAACCATTTAATAATATATGAGAATTTATACCATGAAAAGATTTATTTTTGCGCTGATGTTCTTGTCAGTTGCTTTATGGAGCAATGCTTCGCCTGTTTCTGATTTGTTGGAACGCATTGATCGCGGTGCATCACAAAAATTTATAATTCAAAAAGTCGATTCTGAAAAAGATTTTTTTGAGTTGGACCAAAAGGGAAATAAAGTAGTGGTCCGTGGAAATAATTATATCAGTATTGCTGTGGGAGTTAACTGGTATTTAAAGTATTACGCTGGTATTCATTTGACGTGGAATTGTATGAAAGCAGAATTGCCGGATATGTTGCCACCTGTTTTACAACCAGAACGTCACGAAACGGATATGAAGTACCGTTATGATTTTAATTATTGTACCTACTCATATACTATGGCATTTTGGGATTGGGAGCGTTGGGAACAGGAAATAGACTGGATGGCTCTTCATGGTGTAAATTTGCCTTTGGCTGCAGTTGGAACAGCTACGGTCTGGCGAAATGTTTTATTACGACTGGGGTATTCGAAGAAAGAAATAAATGAGTTTGTGGCAGGTCCTGCTTTTCAGGCATGGTGGCTTATGAATAATCTGGAAGGGTGGGGAGGTCCCAACCCGGATAGTTGGTATGAACAACAGGCCGAATTGCAGAAAAAGATCTTAAAACGTATGCGATCTTTTGGCATAGAACCTGTGTTGCCTGGATATTCCGGTATGGTGCCTAATAATGCAAAAGATAAATTAGGTTTGAATGTTGCAGAACCTGGCAGATGGTGTGGATATCGTCGACCAGCATTTCTTCAGCCGACTGATGCAAACTTTGAACGTATTGCTCGTATTTATTACCAGGAGATGACACGGTTATACGGGAAGTCTAATTTCTATAGTATAGATCCTTTTCATGAGGGTGGCAGTGTAGCAGGGGTTGATTTGGATGCTGCAGGAAAGGCTATTCATAAAGCTATGAAGAAAGCAAATTCAAAAGCAGTGTGGGTAGCTCAGGCATGGCAGAATTGTCCGTATGATGCTATGATTGCAAATCTGCCAGCAGGTGATATGATTGTTTTGGATCTATTCTCAGAAAGTCGTCCTCAGTGGGGCGATCCGGCGTCTACTTGGTATCGAAAGAATGGTTTTGGTAAACATCAGTGGCTATATTGTATGTTGCTTAATTATGGTGGAAATGTTGGCTTACATGGCAAAATGGCCCATGTTATCGCTTCTTTCTATAATGCGCGTGCAAGCCGTTTTGGTCAGACTTTAGCCGGTGTTGGTATGACGATGGAAGGATCAGAGAATAATCCGGTCATGTTTGAATTATTGAGTGAGTTACCTTGGCGTGAGAAACAGTTTACAAAAGAAGAATGGCTCGATGGTTATGTAAAAGCACGTTATGGCCGTACTGATGAACGCTTACGACAAGCATGGGATATTTTAAGTAATTCAATTTATAACTGCCCGTCAGCATCTACGCAACAAGGTACACATGAATCATTATTCTGTGCCCGTCCGTCATTGCAAGCTTATCAGGCTTCCAGCTGGTCTGAAATGCAGGATTATTATAAACCGGAAGATGTAATACGCGCTGCAGGATTATTTGTAGAAGCTGCCAATTCATTTAAAGGGAATAATAATTTTGAGTATGATTTGATTGATATTGTACGTCAGGCTGTGGCAGAACGCGGACGTTTGGTTTATCCAGTTGTTGTTGCTGCATTCCGGTCTGGTGATCGTAATTTATTTCGGGTATCAGCAGATCGTTTCTTGAAGCTTATTGAACTTCAGGATCAGTTGCTGTCTACTCGGGAAGAATTTCGTGTTGGCCGATGGATAGATCTGGCAAGAAGAATGGGAAAAACTTCCGAAGAAAAGAATCTGTATGAATGGAATGCCCGGGTGCAGATTACGACTTGGGGAAATCGGGATGCTGCCGATGGTGCTGGATTGCGCGATTATGCACATAAAGAATGGAATGGTATTTTAAAAGATCTTTATTATCAACGCTGGCGGGTTTTCTTTGATCATTTGGAAGCGCAAATGGTAGATGGGCAGACCCGAAAAATTGATTTTTATAAAATGGAAGAAGATTGGGCTAATTCACGGAATCATTATGGTGTAAGTGGAAAAGGAGATGCTGTTCACGTGGCTAATCAGGTGTATCGTCAGATTGTAGATAATGCACGTTTGTCACATTAATCTTTGTAATAGAACCTGATAATATAGAGGGTGTGTCAAAACGAAAATGACTACTCTTCAAAATTACAGTTTATAACTATAATATTTAAAAGGGTCGTATCAAACTCTGTATTGAGTAATGATACGGCCCTTTCTTTAGTCTTTTTAGGATGCTCAAATTTCAAATTATAAGCTCATATTTTCAAAAAATGAGTTTTGACACACCCTCTTTAAAATATTTTATTTAGGTTGTATTTTGTTGAGCAGGAAATGATCAATGAGATTTTTTAATTGATCTTTTGGAAGTAAACCGGATATAACTTGAGGTTGTTTATCCATAGGTATGAAGACTAAAGTAGGAATACTGCGGATTTGAAATAATGTAGCAAGTTCTTTTTCGGTTTCTGTGTTTATCTTATAAATAATCAGTTCTTCTTGATACTCTTCTGCAAGTTCTTCCAAAATAGGAGCGAGAACTTTGCATGGAGGGCACCAGTTTGCATAGAAGTCTAATATAGCCGGACGATTTCCAAGATATAGTCTTTTATCCAAGGTGTGCTTATGGTTTATAATGTTCTTCAGAAATTCTTCCTGAGTCAGTTCTGTCGTTCTGGTAATCTTTGTTTTTTTGTTTATTTGTTTTTTATGAAATAAATTATAGATGATAATTATGGTTAGGACAATCAAGAAAATAATTTTTATTGTGTTTTCCATAGTTCGTTTTTATATTTGTTATAGCCAGTTTTTATAGGATTAAGAATATAATACTTATTCTTAATCCTATAAAAATAAATGTTTTAAAGAGACATATACAGTTTTATATAATAGCTTATAGGAATATCGATTGGATTATTTTAAGATAACTTTTTCTCCGTTGACGATATATAATCCGGGTTTTCCTATTGGTATAGAAGTCATTCCGCTATTTATTCTTCGCTGATTGATCAGCGTACCGTCAGCGTTGTGTATATATATCATTATTGGTTCGGAACATTTTACAATAATTTGTCCGGAGGCAGCTGAAATGATTGGCTTGTTAGTATAGACAGGATCAGAGCAGCCCGTTGTCGGATCATAGCCATATTGCTTGTCAAGTGTTTGTATACGTTCTTCTATCCATCTATCCAGATAGTCCATTTCTTGTTCAAAGTCTAACTGTACCCCATTACTTCCGTTCCATCGTTGGATTTCTCTTTGATCGGCACCACTGGCTTTAAATAATTCATAAGTTTGAGTAAATCTTTTTAGTAGCTTCTCATGATCGAAAAAGCTTTGGCGCAGTGTAGCATATCGAGCTGCTAGTTTTTCATTCCAATAACCGACGTTAAGTTCTGCCAGTCGTTTAAAGAGTGTTAGTTCACCGTGTTCATAGTTCCATAAGAACGTAACAAAATCTTGTGTTGCATCACTAGTAATGTTATTGCTTCCATTCCATCTTCGGCCCCATGTACCATCAAGATCCCAAGGCGAGATGCTTAATTTGGGGGCATCTTGTATGTTATAGCAATGCAAAAACATATTTTTACCATGGTTATCTGTAGCAAGAATAAGTTCTATAAATAAATAATAATCCAATAGTACGGGTATGTCAAAATAGTTATATACTTCCTTTGGGAAATCTGTATTGGAAGCGGTAGCAACGATGTTAATGGCATTGGCCAATGGTCCCCAGTCAATAATTTCTCCATCATTTAGGTCTGGATATTGCATTTCCCAGCCATCCCATGTTTCACTGTTGTTGTTATATCCAGCAACGGGGGTCATAGGAAAATAATTTTGGTCTATATTGTGTCCCATGAGTACGGAATAGCTCCATTGTGAGGATTTATAGAGTAATCCACGAATAATTGCTGATTGTCCGGGTGTTTCGCTTTCTTTTTGTTTTTTAAGTTTTAATTGTTTTCGGTCTAATTTTTCTGTCATGCAATAAATGCCGGCATATTCTCCGTTTAGGAATAATTCGACAAAGACACCGCGTGTTCCATTTTGCGCTTCCGGTTCTTCTGTAAAATGATATGGTTTTGTGGCATAGTCGTTCCATAGATCTGTGGAAATACGATTCCGCATTCTCCCCGGATCGATGGCCATGGCGTCTAGAATCCAGTTGTTGTCCTCGCGCAGTCCGAAATAGCTGGCGTCCATGGATTCCTGTTCTTTATTGATAAGCTTGACTGCGTAGGCTTTTTTGTTCATTGTCGAGGCGGTTGCTCCTCTGTATCGGAACCGTGCCTGGGCTATCGTATCGATGGCGGAAGTGTTTGGGTCGTTAACTTTGATTGTTCCATTTGTGTAATTGTAATTATTGAATCCGTAACCGGTAATTTCAACAATAGGTAGAAACGTAAATGAGAGATTGGCTTTTGCCAGGATATTATCTTGTTCGTCTTTGATTTTTAGAAGAAATATATTCCCTTCTGTAAAGTCTTGAAATTGAATATTAGAATTCAGATCTTGATCGTTGATTGTCAGTTTTATATTTGAATTACCCTTTTTATAGATTACTTTAGCTTTTCCGGTGAATGTCTTCTCGTTTATATAATTTTCTTTTATTGGTAATAAAAACGATCTGTCAGTTATGTTATATATAGCTTGTTTCCCATTTATATACAAAGTGTCGATATAATTGGAAATGTCAGTTGATAATTCTCCTTTTTCTGTGAATTTAAAAATTTCATTTTGCCCTGGTGTACCGTTTTGTTCGTATGTTCCGACAATGTAGCTACTTGTTCTTACATCCAGAAAATGACCGTTAAGACAACATGCAATTGTGTAATATCCATTTTCATATTCATTAATTTGCCAGAGAGAAGCTTCGCCTTGCATATTATCAGTCAGATCAACATATCTTTTATAATCATTGCGTTCACCGTCATAAGTCATATATTGCCCGGTCGATGCATTTTTTATGCTGAATTTACCAGTTTCTTCTTCTGTGAGATACCAATAGGCATCTGCATTACTTGTATTGGATAAGTCATAAAACAGGGGTATATTATTACCATGTGACTTGCCAGTTTGCAATGAGCCGCTATTCCACATTTTACATTGAATCTGATATGTTTTGTCTGGGGAAAATTGAACTGAAGCAAAACAGAAGGTCGTAATAAAAAATATCATTATTGTGATGAGTCTTTTCATATGTGTAGATTTTATGTTAATATCCAAGGTTTTCGTTTGTGTAAGCTCTCTTGGGAGCTAAAAGCAAGAAGCAGTATAAATAGAACTTTCATCAAACTATTATACTGCTTCTTGATAATATTATATGATAATTAACCAACCTGTGAGCCTGGTTTTACTTCGCGATCAGTAGTAATCACGCTCAGTGAACCGTCGTTATTGACAGCTGAAAGAATCATGCCTTGGCTTTCAATTCCTTTAAGCTTTCTTGGTGGCAGATTTGCAATGAAACAGACTTGTTTACCAACCAGCTCTTCAGGTTTATAATATTTTGAAATGCCACTGACAATAGTTCTATTCTCAAGGCCATCAGCAATCTTGAAGCATAGTAGTTTGTCTGCCTTCGGAACTTTTGTACATTCCAATACGGTGCCGACACGTATATCTAGTTTTTCGAATTCATCGAAGCTAATGTCTGCTTTTATTGGTTCTGCTTTATAGTTGGCTTCTTCGTTGGCTTTCTTTGTGTCAAGAAGTTTTTGTATTTGGGCTTCAATCACATCGTCTTCTATTTTTTCAAAAAGAAGTTCAGGTTTGCCTAATTGGTGCCCGGCTGTTAAAAGGTCTATACGGCCTAATTGTTCCCATTCGAAGGAATCAATATTAAGCATATTGCGTAACTTCTTACTGCTAAATGGCAAGAATGGTTCAAAAGCAATAGCTAAATTTGCAGTTAGTTGTAATGAGATAAAGATAATTGTCTTGACACGTTCTGGATCTGTTTTGATCAGTTTCCAAGGTTCAGAATCTGCTATATATTTATTACCAATGCGTGCCAGATTCATGGCTTCTTTTTGTGCATCACGGAATTTGAAATTATCTAGCAGTTCTTCTACTTTTTGCTTAACATCTTTAAATTCATCCAATGTCTGCTTGTCATATTCTGTCAATTCTCCACAGGCTGGTACTATACCTTCGTAGTATTTCTGAGTTAATTGAAGTGCTCTGTTTACGAAGTTTCCGTATACTGCTACGAGTTCATTGTTATTTCGTGCTTGGAAATCTTTCCATGTAAAGTCATTATCTTTAGTTTCTGGTGCGTTTGCAGTAAGTACATAACGCAAAACATCTTGCTTTCCAGGGAAGTCTGCAAGGTACTCATGTAACCAGACCGCCCAATTGCGTGATGTGGAGATCTTATCTCCTTCCAGATTCAGAAATTCATTGCTTGGAACATTGTCTGGCAGTATGTAGCTTCCTTCTGCCTTTAACATGGCAGGGAAAACAATGCAGTGGAATACAATATTGTCTTTACCGATGAAATGAATCAAACGAGTTTCAGGATCTTTCCACCAAGTTTCCCATGTGTCCGGCAACAGTTCTTTGGTGTTACTGATATATCCGATTGGGGCATCAAACCAAACATAAAGAACTTTTCCCTCTGCACCTTCTACTGGAACTGGTATTCCCCAATCTAGATCTCGGCTTACGGCACGTGGTTGCAGTCCCATGTCCAACCAGCTTTTGCATTGACCGTAGACGTTGTTACGCCATTCTTTGTGGTCCTCAAGTATCCACTGACGCAACCAGCTTTCGTGTTTATCCAGGGGAAGGTACCAATGCTTGGTTTCTCGCATAACGGGTTTAGAGCCGCTGATGGCGCTTTTGGGGTTAATCAACTCTGTTGGTGAAAGAGACGTTCCACATTTTTCACATTGGTCGCCATAAGCTCCTTCTGCGTGACAGTGGGGACATTCTCCTGTGATATATCTGTCTGCCAAAAAGGTTTGTGCTTCTTCATCATAGTATTGCATAGAAGTCTTTTCAATAAACTCTCCTTTTTCGTAAAGTTTACGGAAGAAATCAGATGCAACTTGTCGATGGGTCTCAGAAGTTGTCCGGCTGTAGATATCGAAAGAAATTCCGAATTCTTTAAAAGAGTCTTTTATTAATTTGTGATAACGATCAACAACATCCTGCGGTGTGATTCCCTCTTTTTTCGCACGAATAGTGATAGGTACTCCATGTTCATCTGAACCTCCAATAAAAAGAACATCTTCTTTTTTTAGACGAAGGTAACGTACATAAATATCAGCAGGTACATATACGCCTGCCAGATGTCCGATGTGGACAGGGCCATTGGCATATGGAAGCGCTGAAGTTACTGTGGTTCTTTTGAATTTCTTCTCCATATTTTATGTTTTTACTTTTTGTTGATAATTCTATTTTTATTGTCCCCAACTATTTCGGTCGAGGTTCCTATATCCGATTGCTTCAGCAATATGTTCAGTACAGATTGAATCTGATTCATCTAAATCTGCGATTGTTCGGGCTACGCGTAATATACGGTCGTAAGCACGTGCTGATAATTGAAACTTATTCATCGCTGTACGTAGTAGTTCTATACATGCTCCTTGAGGTTCTGCATATAAGTGCAACAGTTTACTGTTCATTTGTGCATTACAATGTATTCCAGGATATGTTGAGAACCTTTTAGCTTGAATTTCTCTAGCCCGGACGACTCGTTTTCTAATTTCTGAACTAGATTCTTCTTTTCGGTTTTGTGATAATTCATCGAAACTGAGTGGTGCAATCTCAACCTGTAAGTCTATACGATCCATTAACGGTCCTGATATCTTGCCCAGATAACGTTGTATTTGTCCAGGCGTACAGATACAGTCATGTGTTGGATCGTTATAATACCCGCATGGGCAGGGATTCATGGATGCCACAAACATAAACGAGCATGGATATGTAATGCTGTTTCGGGAACGGGATAGATTTATTTTCCGGTCTTCCAATGGTTGCCTGAGCATTTCGAGTGTTTGTCTATTGAATTCTGGGAGTTCATCACAGAATAATACACCATTATGGGCAAGACTAATTTCTCCTGGCATAGGATTACTGCCTCCGCCGGTTAGAGCAGCCCGTGAAATAGAGTGGTGAGGTGAACGAAATGGCCGTTGCGTTATTAAGGATGTTTCTCGGTCCAATTTACCCGCGACGGAATGAATTTGCGTTGTTTCTAAACTTTCGGATAAAGTTAGCGGAGGTAAAATTGATGGTATTCTGCGTGCCATCATTGATTTTCCGCTTCCCGGTGGTCCGATTAAAATGACATTATGTCCGCCTGCAGCTGCCACTTCCAATGCTCTTTTGGCATGGGCTTGTCCTTTTACATCTGCAAAATCGCAATCTGTTTTTAGTTGTTGTTGATAAAACTCATTACGTGTATCTACGAAATATGGGTTAAATGTTTGGGTTTCATTGAAGAAGTCAATAACTTCTTTAATGTTTTGCATGCCGTAGACTTTAAGTTTGTTGACGACTGCAGCTTCGCGAACATTTTGTTCAGGTACAATTAATCCATCGTATTCTAGTTCTCGGGCTTTGATCGCTATCGGAAGCGCTCCCCGTATTGGTTGTAAACTACCGTCTAGGCTCAGTTCACCTACCAGCATGTATTTTTCAAGTTTGGCAATATTGGATATTTTATTTTGCGATGCAAGAATTCCTATTGCTAGTGGAAGATCATACCCCGTTCCTTCCTTTTTGATATCGGCAGGAGCCATGTTTACGGTAATGCGTGCTGCAGGAAACTTTTGTCCGCAATTCTCAAAGGCTGCAACGATACGTTCGTGACTTTCTTTCACTGCGTTATCCGGCAACCCTACCAACGTGAAGCGAAATCCCTTAGATGCATTTACTTCTATGGTAATGGGAATCGCTTCCAATCCTTGAACTGCTGCGCCTGAGACTTTTACTAGCATGCTTGTTATGACTGGATTATGGTTCTTCTATATGAATCAGTTTTTTTAATACTGGTGTGATATCTTCAGAGATGTTGTTTCCAGAAACGACAAGATTATGTTCTTTATCAAAAAGCAATGCATAAGGTATTTCCTTAAGTACAATTTTTTCAAGAAGAACATCATTCCAACCTTCGAAACTACAATAGATTGGCCATCTGATATCGTTTCTTTTGATTTCTTCATTCAGATCATTTGCAGACAAATCTAAACTGATACTCAATATCTGTATACTGTCCTGATATTGAGTCCATAGTTTTTTTGTTTGATAGTTGTGGTAGCTGCTACCTAGCCAACTGGCCCATACTGTTAATAAAACAGGTTTACCTTTACAATCATCGAATGTTGTTGTATCTCTTTTTGTATCTATAAAACTTAACTGGCCAAATGTATTTGTTGTCAACTTCTGTGTCTTTGCTGTTATTACAGATTGCCATTTAAGAATTTGTGTCGATTTCGGTTGATGAGTAGACAGTATTTTGTATGTGTCTTGTAACAGAATGGTGTCAATATGAACTGCATCAAGAATATATTTCTGAAAAAGAAAACGGCTTACAGGAGATTCTGGTTTTTCCTTTATAAAAGCAGCGGCAGCTTTCATCAGTTCGTTTGGACTGCTATTAAGATGCTGTTTTCTAAAGTTTGTCAATAATTTATTTTCTTCTGTTCCCGTAACTTCTGTTTCAGATAGCTTTCTGGCATCACCTTTAATTTGGACGTGTGTTCCGTTTTTGGCGAAAATCACTTGTTCTGTAAAGTTTGGATACAAGAGATGCAAGGTTGCATAATCGTCACTATTGTCTATTTCTGTTTGATAATCAAAATTTCCATTAATGATCTTAATTGTATCGAAACTCGTCAGTCCGTTTTCCGGACTGTACAGATAGAATTCACCCTGCTGCAGGTGTTCGAATTCTCCCGTCAGCCGGAATCGGCTTTGGGGATTTCCACAGCTGAGCAGGGTGAATGCTATAAAATAATAGAGAATGAATCTCTTCATTTGTTAGGGCTGATTTATTTAACCAGGCTTTCGATAGTTGATGCAAAGTTTGCAAACTCCAAGTCGATTGCAGCACGTTTTGCTAATGAAGAATCCTTCTGAATAGCAGTGCGCAAGTTGCTGCTTACGCCAGAAGCGTCATTTGTACGGGCTGCTACAATTGCCTTTAAGTAAGCTGTATATGCATCAGCATTTTTCACATTGTTCAGTGTGTTCTTAGCTGCAGCATAATCTTTATTCAAGATCTGTGCCAATGCTGCACTATTGGTATTGACGCCATTCAAGTTACCGGCAGCTTGTTGGTAGTTACCTTTAGCAATCTGCAAATTACCCATAACTTCCTTGAATGAGTTGGCGCCAGAACCTTTAGCAAGATATGATTCAGCTGTAGCAATGTCATTCTTAGCCAATGCAATCAATGCCAAGTTTGTATTTACTTCGCTAGCGTCTGCTTTCAAAGATTTTGCTTTGTTCAGGTGGCTTTCTGCAGAAGTCAGATCACCCTTGGCATATGCCAATTGTGCCAAATTGTTATAAGCACGATAATCGTTGGCATACAATTGTGTTGCTTTCTGATACCAAGCTTCCTTTTCAGCAGGAGTATTAACCAAAGTAGCACCATAGAGAAGTTCTTCATTGCTCAATTTGCTTGCATCAGATGCGAACTGTGCTTTGATTTCATCATCGCTACGACCGATAAGTTCGTAGTTGATGGCAAGACGGGCACGACGTAATTCAGGAAGAATTGTTTCGGCCAATTCCTGGAATACAGCAGACATATTCTTGATCTGAGCTTCACGCTCTTCAGGATCCTTGTACATAGAAAGGACACGCAAGATAACATCTTTGTCCTGAATGTTGCTAGCAGAAACTAACTCTTGGAAACCATCCCAGTCCTCAGCTGTATACTTAGTTTTGACATCTGCTTCCATCTTGTTGGTTTTCAATGTCTTTGCTACGTATTTTTCTGAGTTGTTCTGACGGTCTTCTGCCAAGCGAGTATTCAGATCTAAAGCACCATCTGGTGATGCATATGCTGAAATTTCAATATCAGTAAGAGCTTTACCTTTCTGATCAGCATTGATATCTTTTAATGTCTGAATAAACTCTTGAATAGAAGTTGTCTTCAGTTCGCTATTGCGGATATTAGCCTGTTGGATTAAGAACTTGATATTAGCCTCTTGGCGTTGTTTGATAATTCTTTGGAATCCGTCAGCTGCGGTTGCTGCATTTGCAGTAGCCAATGTATTCTTAAGTAAGTCAGATGTTGCAAGAACACCATAACCGATTTTTACTTCAGGAACAGTAACTGTTTTCTTTCCTACTTTTGCATCAAATGTCAGGTAAAGGTCAGACTTTTGCATAGCAGGTACAAAATCGAAGATGCTCTTCATTGTGTAGTTACCACCGACTTTGTAAGAAATAGTCTGATTGTTGCCTTTAACTTTTTCTCCCTGGAATGTTGCACTTTGGCCTTTTACTTCACCACCTTCGTATTTCAATACTGGAGTAACAGTAACAACGGCCTTCTTCTTCATGTATTTTTCAGGGAATTTACCGTTGATAGTAGCTGGAACTTGGCCGGCAATAGCTTCCAGCGGAGTAGGGGTCACTGTGAAGTTGTCAGCAGAAAGAGCGCCCAACTTCTTACAAGATGTAAGTGCCATTGCAGACACTACAGTCATAGTTAAATAGAAATGTTTACGCATACTAACTTGATTTAGTTATTAGTTTGCTGCAAAGATAAGCAACTTTGATTAACTAAGACAGAACTTAGCATAAAATATTGCAAAAAAATGATATAAATCATGTTTTATTTTGAATTTTATTCACTGCTGCTGGTATTTTAAGTTTCGTGGGTGGTGCAGGAGTATCTCTTCCCTCAATTTACTTTTTTCGATATGCATGTATATTTCCGTAGTAGCAATGCTCTCGTGCCCTAACATGGCTTGTATTGCACGCAGATTTGCACCTCCTTCCAGCAGGTGAGTTGCGAAAGAATGACGAAAGGTATGAGGACTAATGTTCTTTTTGATGCCACAAATTTCCGTTAACTCTTTTACTATATGGAAAATCATAATGCGGGAAAGCGCTGTTCCACGTCGCAGACTCAGAAATATAAAATCTTCATGTCCTTTTTTTATTTGTATTGTGTTCCTGTCGATAAACCACATTTGAAGCTCCTTTATGGCGCGATTCGATATTGGAACGAGTCTTTCTTTATTCCCTTTGCCAAGAACCCGTATGAAGCCTTGATCTAAAAAAAGATCTGATAATTTTAATTGGCATAGTTCTGTGACCCGTAGTCCGCAACTGTATAACATTTCTATTATTGCTCGATTACGCTGACCTTCATCTTTACTTAAGTCTATTGCAGCAATGATTCTATCGATTTCCGCTACACTTAAGACTTCAGGTAATGATTTTTTGATTTTAGGCGTTTCCAATAGTTCCGTTGGATCATTGTCTATTACGTGTTCTAAGATTAAAAAACGATAGAATGCTCTGATACCGGAGAGTATGCGTGCTATGGAACGTGGGCAAATGTCAATATCATATAATGTAGCAGCAAATTGGTGAAGATTTTCTAATTTAATATTGACAGCTTGCAGTTGTATGTCTTCTAAATAGTCGAGTAACTTTTGCAGGTCTTTCTCATAGGCATCTATTGTGTTGTTAGAGAACGATTTTTCAAGTTTTAAATATTGTCTGTACTTTCTTATTAGAGTTTTGTCAATGATTGTATACTTCTGCTCGTTTTTTTCGATATATTCCATTCTTTTTCTTAACTTTGTACCCGAAATTGCGCAAATATATCTATTTAATTATGAGAATACAAATCATAAACGGACCAAATATCAATTTGTTGGGTAAACGTGAACCGGATATATATGGTTCTATGTCTTTTACCGATTATTTGGAGGGATTGCGTTCGAGTTACCCGGATATTAAGTTTGATTATTTTCAAAGTAACATAGAAGGAGAACTGATAGACGTGATTCAGCGTGTAGGATATGAGTATGACGGAATTATCCTGAATGCAGGAGCTTATACGCATACTTCCATTGCTTTACAGGATGTGATTCGTGCAATTACGGCGCCAGTCATAGAAGTTCATATTAGTAATATTCATAAACGGGAAGAATTCCGACACAAATCAATGATTTCATGTGCATGTGTAGGTGTAATTTGTGGATTTGGTTTGGATTCTTATCGACTGGCAGTAGAAGCTTTGTTTCATGTTGCTGGATAACAAACACAAAAACAATATTATTATGATGTTAAAACAGACTAAGATCGTGGCGTCTATTTCTGATTTACGCTGTGATGTTGATTTCATTCGTTCCTTGTTTGAGGCTGGTATGAATGTTGTTCGTATGAATACGGCTCATGCTAGTCGGGAAGGTTTTGAAAAATTGATTAGTAATGTTCGTGAGGTTTCAAACCGTATCGCTATTTTGATGGATACGAAAGGGCCTGAGGTAAGAACTACTGAGAATGCAGAAGGGACTACAGACTATAAAACCGGAGAGATTGTGCGAATTGTCGGTAATCCTGAACTTAAAACTTGTCGGGAGTGTATCGCTGTTTCTTATCCGAATTTTGTTTCTGATTTAAAGGTTGGAGATGAGGTTTTGATTGACGACGGAGAATTAGAATTGGTTGTTGTTGATAAAAACGATACGGAATTAATATGTGAGGTACGTAATGATGCGACCTTGGCGAGTCGGAAGAGTGTGAATGTTCCAGGGGTACGGATCAATTTGCCTTCATTAACGGAGAAAGACCGGAACAATATCATTTATGCGATCGAGAAAGATATTGATTTTATTGCTCATTCTTTCGTTCGTAATCGTCAGGATGTGTTGGATATTCGTCATATACTGGACACATATGGAAGTGATATTAAGATTATTGCTAAAATAGAAAATCAGGAGGGGGTCGACAATATCGATGAAATTCTGGAAGTGGCTGATGGTATTATGGTCGCTCGTGGAGATTTGGGTATTGAAGTTCCGCAGGAAAGAATTCCTGGAATCCAGCGTTTATTGATTAAGAAATGTATTTTGGCACATAAACCGGTTATTGTGGCAACACAGATGTTGCATACGATGATCCATAATCCACGGCCAACACGTGCTGAAGTTACTGATATTGCCAATGCCATTTATTACCGTACGGATGCTTTGATGTTAAGTGGTGAAACAGCATATGGAAAATATCCTGTAGAGGCAGTACGGACAATGACCAAGATTGCAGCTCAGGCAGAAAAAGACAAGCTGGCTGAGAATGATATTCGCATACCTTTGCAGGAAGGAACGGATGTTACGGCATTTCTCGCAAAGCAGGCTGTAAAGGCAACAACCAAGTTACCGATCAAAGCGATTATCACAGATAGCTTCAGTGGACGTATGGCGCGTAATTTAGCAGCATTCCGTGGTAAATATCCGGTTCTTGCTATTTGTTATAAGGAGAAAACGATGCGTCATTTGGCCCTTTCTTATGGTGTAGAAGCTATTTTTATGCCAGAAAAAGCCAATGGTCAGGCTTATTATTTTGCTGCCTTGCGTAAATTACTGGATGATGGTGTATTGACCGAAAATGATATGGTTGCCTATTTGAGTGGTGGTAAACAAGGAACCCAAACTTCTTTCCTGGAAATCAATGTAGTTGGGGATGTGTTGAAATATGCCATGGATTATGTATTGCCGAATCGTAACAGATATTTATAAATAAATCAGGCAGGAGATCTGAGAGAATAAGAAGTGCTTGGATCTCCTGTCCTTGTTTAATGGATAATGGTATGAAGGAAACTGATGCATTGGATGAATATATCTTGGATCACATAGATGATGAGGGTGCTTATTTGAAGGCATTATATCGGGCAACGCATGTGAAATTATTGCGTCCGAGAATGGCGTCAGGGCATTTGCAGGGGCGTATGTTGAAAATGTTTGTACGTATGATTCGTCCACGTCAGGTTCTTGAAATCGGCACATACAGTGGTTATTCAGCTTTGTGTATGGCAGAGGGGCTTATGGATGGTGCCCTATTGCATACTTTTGAAATTAATGATGAGCAGGAGGATTTTACTCGGCCGTGGTTTGAAGGGTCTCCTTATGCGGATAAAATAAAGTTTTATATAGGGGATGCCTTAGAAATGTTGCCTCAATTGGATTTGGTCTTTGATATGGCATTTATTGACGGTGATAAGCGTCGGTATTTGGATTATTATGAAATGGTCTTGTCAAAATTGGCTCCTGGAGGGTATATTCTGGCTGATAATACATTATGGGATGGTCATGTTCTGGAGGAGCCTCGACAGTCTGATTTGCAAACAATAGGAATAATGCGTTTCAATGATTTCGTAGCAAAAGACAATCGGGTCGAAAAAGTCATTTTGCCTTTGCGAGATGGATTGACAATTATAAGAAAAAAAGAATAATTTATGGAAACTACAAGACAAAACAAGATTGCTCGCTTGATACAAAAGGAATTGAGCGATATTTTCATGTTGCAAACCAAGGCAACAAAGGGTGTGCTTGTATCTGTTAGTGTATGTCGTATCAGTCCAGATATGAGTATTTGTCGGGTATATTTAAGTGTCTTTCCGAGTGAAAAAGGTGCTGAGATAATAAAAAATATTAATGACAATACAAAAGCGATTCGTTTTGAATTGGGTAAACGTGTACGTTATCAGTTACGTGTAATACCTGAATTAAAGTTTTTCTTGGATGACTCTTTAGATTATATAGAAAATATTGATAATCTGCTTCGTTTTGAGAAAAAAGATGACTCACAAGAAAATAATAATGAGGAATAAATATGGTGATTCCCTATGAGAAACTTCTCTTTTTTTATTGCCAGGCGTTATTTATTCTCTAAGAAATCACACCATGCAATCAATATTATTTCAGCCATCTCTGTAATAGGGGTGGCTTTTGCTACTTTAGCCTTGGTTTGTACTTTGTCCGTTTTTAATGGGTTTCAGGAGCTGGTTGCTTCTTGTTTTACTGCTTTTGATCCGCAGTTAAAAATCAAACCTGTTTCAGGTAAAGTCGTTTCTGCCCAGGATTCTTGTTTGGTTGTTTTGCGTAATCATCCGATGGTTGCCGTTTATTCAGAGTGTCTTGAAGAAAATGCTTTGTTGTCTTTTGGAGAACGGCAGATGATGGTGACGGTAAAGGGGGTACAGGAGAACTTTAAAGAATTGACTTCTATTGAGCAGCTTTTGTATGGTGAAGGACAGTTTAAGTTGGAGGCGCAAGCGCATGATTTAGGTATATTAGGTATAAATTTAGCTTCTTCGTTAGGAGTATCGGCACGACCAGAAGAACAAATGACTGTTTATGCTCCTCAAAAAGGAGAGCGGATTAATATGGGGAATCCGGCAGCAAGTTTTACGCAAATGCCTTTATACACTTCAGGCGTTGTTTTTTCTGTTCAGCAGGAAAAATATGATGATGCTTATGTGATTGTTTCTTTGGATTTTGCAAGGAAGCTATTTAAAGAATCAGATGGCGTTTCGGCCATTGAATTACGTTTAAATCCATCGGTAGATGTTCAGGAAGCTAAACGGCATATTCAGAATTTAGTTGGCAGTCGCTTTCAGGTGCTTGACCGTTATGAACAGCAGGCAGATATTTTCAAGGTCATGAAGGTCGAGAAATTGATTGCTTATGTTTTTCTTTCTTTTATTTTGTTAGTTGCTAGTTTTAATATCATTGGTTCTGTATCCATGTTGATTATCGAAAAAAAGGATGATGTATTGGTTTTACGGAATTTAGGAGCAACTGAAAGGATGATCAAGCGGATTTTTTTGTTTGAAGGACGTTTGATTACTGCAATAGGAGCGTTTGCTGGAATATTTATGGGGTTGTTGCTTTGTTATCTACAGCAAACTTTCGGGTGGTTAAAACTCGGTCAGTCATCTGGTAGTTTTTTAGTAGATGCATATCCAGTCAGTGTCTATTGGTCGGATATCATTTTGGTTTTTGTAACCGTTATTGTAATTGGTTATTTAGCTTTATGGTATCCCGTTCGATATTTATGTAACAGATATCTGGCAGACTAATATTTAATGTTAGTCTGCCAGATATCTGTTATTCCTATTCTAAGGAAATTTTTTCAACTTCAATGTTTGTATTGAGGAAGATGGTGGCTGAGTCCTTGAATTTCTCTGGTGATTCCGTAGTCAGGAACCGGCAGGTTCCATTTTTAGTGCATTGCAGTTCTATGTCTGTATGTCGTTTTAGATACTTTTTCAGGCTGTTTGCCACATAGTCGCCTTGTGGAATGATTTTGATATTTCTAGGCGTATATTTGAGGATCTTGTTCAACAATAGTGGATAATGAGTACATCCCAGTATGATAGTATCAATTTGAGGGTCTTTCCGTAATAGATTGTTTATTCGTTTTTTAACAAAATAATCTGCTCCAGGAGAATCGTATTCGTTGTTTTCAACCAGAGGAACCCACATGGGACAAGCTTCGCCTGTCACCTGAATATCCGGAAATAGTTTATGAATTTCCAAAGGATAAGATTCTGAATTGATTGTTCCTTGTGTTGCAACAATACCGACATGTCTTGTGTTTGTAATTGCTCCAATGGATTCAGCTGTTGGTCTGATAACACCGAGGACTCTTCTACTATTGTCTAATAAAGGCAAATCATTTTCCTGAATGCTTTTCAATGCTTTTGCAGAAGCAGTGTTACACGCAAGAATAACTAAATGACATCCCATTTCAAATAACTTTTTAACAGCCTGAAGAGTGAATTCATAGACAATCTCATAAGAACGGGATCCATATGGTGTGCGTGCATTATCTCCCAAATATAAATAGTCGTATTGGGGAAGTAATTGTCTGAATTGTCTGAGTATAGTTAATCCACCGTAGCCGGAATCAAAAACACCGATAGGTCCGGGTGTCGTGGGTAAGCCCTCTTTGTTCATTGATTATATTTTTGATATTTTTATTGGATACCGTTTGTCAGACTGTCTTTGCTGGTTGTGTTTGATATAGGTTCTACAGTGCTGATGGTGTCAGTTGTTTGTTGTATTGAGTCCTCCGCAATGGGTTGCAGCAGTTGGGCCTGAGGCAAGATCGTTTCCTTGATTTCGCGGACTGTAATAAGGCCTAGTTTCAGCTTGACATCATCTGTTGCATCGACACCTTGCAGGTTGTTAATAAACGGGTACACATCTGCATCGGTATTTAGAATGTAGGCATAGTTTCTTTCAAAACCAACCTTTTTTATGGCTTCATATATTTTCTTTTTCAGTTCTGCATATAATTCTTCTTCCGCTTTTTTCAGTTCGGCTTCTGCGTTTTTTCTGAACTTGATTCCACTTTCCATCAGGCTGTGTAGTTCATTCTGACGTTTTAGCAGAATGTTGTCAGGAAAATCGCTCTGTCCTTGTAGAAATTCAGCAAATTTTGTCTGAAATTCTTTTTCGGTCCATTCTGCTTCTTTATCGTATTCCTTTTTCAGCTCCGTTAGTTTTTTAAGTGTAACTTGATATTCTGGCATCAGTTGCATGATTTCGTTGACACTCAGATAGCCAAATTTGTTTTGTGCTTGTACTTGTACAGCGAAAAAAAGCGTGAATACGCAAATTAGAGTATGTAGTTTCATATTGAAAAATATTATATGTTGTTGCAAAAGTAGCGTATTCTATGGAGAATGCAAAATATTGATACAGAAAAAGGGGATTCATCTATTTGATAGAATCCCCTTTTTCTGTATTAATTATTTTATTTATTGAAGTCCTAGTTTCTTTTTTAATTCTGCTGTGACATCCGTACTGAGGGTAGTACTGATATAAGGAACTCCTGCAGTGACATCCATGATATAAACGTAACCGCCAGCCTGGCCTATTTCCTTGATGGCTGTCAGCATCTTGTTTGAAATGTTTTGCATTTTCTCCTGAGATGCTTTCTGCAGTGCCATCTGGTTGTCTTGATAGCTTTGTTGTATTCTTTGGTTCAGATCTTGTAATTCTGCTTCACGGCGCTGTCTTACGTTGTCTAGCAGATTAGCGCTTTCTTTTTCGTAGGCAGCTACTTTTTTCTGCAATTCGTCTTGCATGCGTTTCAAGTCATCTTCATACTGTTTTTGCAGAGTTTCCAATTCTGTCTGAGCGGTTTTATATTCCGGCATAAGCTGAATAATGTCGGCAGAATTGAAGTGACCGAATTTTTGTGCGAATACTCCGATTGGTGCAATCAGGAGAATCAATAATAATAGTTTTTTCATTTTTATTTGTGTTTTAATTAATCGTTTCAGATTTATTTTTCCTTGCAAAAATACGAATGTTAGTTCGAATATCCTAATTTTGCAAGAACTTCATTGCTGATATCAATTTTGGGCGAGGCAAAAATAATACCAGTGTCAGAAGCGCGATCCAATATAAGAGAATATCCTTTTGTATTGCTGATATCTTTAATCGCATTGTATATTTCGTCTTGTATTGGTCCCATGAGGCTTTCTCTTTTCTTGAAAAGTTCTCCTTCAGGTCCAAAGTATTTCTTTCTGAGCTCTGCTGCTTCTTTTTCTTTCGCAACGATTTCTTCTTCTTTTTTTGTTTTTTGTTCATTACTTAAGAATACAGCTTCGCTTTGATAGTTCTTGTATAAAGTCTGAGCTTCTTCGTTAAGAGCGTCAACCTCTGCTTGCCATTTTTTGGATATTTGGTTTAATTGTTCGCTGGCTCGTTCATACGCTGGTATTTTAGCTAGGATATATTCCATATCTACGAGAGCGAATTTTTGTGCAGAAACTTGTGTTATTCCTAAACTACAGGTCAGAAATAACAGAAACAGTACTCTTTTCATATGCATTTTATTTAAAATTCTTGTCCTAAAATAAAGTGTATGTTGCTCTTTCCTTTTGTTCCGAACACTTCATCGAAACCATATCCCCAGTCAATACCCATTAATCCGATCATTGGTAAGAAAATACGTACTCCGACACCTGCAGAACGTTTCATATCGAAAGGATTGATTTTGCTGACATTGTTCCAGGCATTTCCTCCTTCAACAAAAGCCAGAGCGTAGATATTAGTTGATCCTTCCAGCATAAGCGGATAACGTAGTTCCAGAGTAAAGCGGTCGTATGCATAACCGATATATCCGTTTGGTGTTAGTGAACCGTTGCCGTAACCTCTCAAACCAATAGTTTCGGTGGCATATGTTGACGAATATCCAGAAGTACCGTCACCACCCACATAGAACGTTTCAAACGGCGAAAGTTTGTTTTTGTTATATGAACCGACTACACCAAACTCAACGCGGGTCATCAATACCGGGCATTTGTTGCTTCCGCTCAAGGCTGTATAGGTCTTACTTCTGAATTTCCATTTATGATATTCCACCCATCTGTATTTTTCTTGCAGTTCTCTTTGGTAAGTCGAACTCTGGTAGTTTGTAGCCAGCGATGCATAATCCTTTTTATCGAAAAGTGAATAAGGAGGAGTCAGTGAAGCAGTCAGGCTGAATTCTGATCCTCTTCTCGGATAGATTGGATTATCTGTTGAATTACGTCCCAATGTCAGATTCAAACTGATATTGTTACAGGTTCCGTTAGCAATCATGAAATATTTCCAGTCTTTCATGATATAACGTTGGTATGACAAATCAGCAACTAGCGTAAAATAGTCATCCGGCCAACGAAGACGTTTACCCCAACCCAGTGATACACCGAAGATCTTTACATATTTATCGGGATCGTAATAATTCTCATATATGTTCGAAGAGGTTGAACCGATGCCATACAAATAGTTATAATAACTGTTCTGGTAGGCTTCGTTATAATAATATTCGTTTACGTCTGTCTGTTTTGAGAAAAACGCAGAGAATGATAACTGATTCGGGCGTTTACCGCCAAACCAGGGATTTACGTAACTGATGCTGTATGACTGATAGAACTGAGCGTTCGTCTGTCCGCTAATGCTGAATGTTTCACCATTTCCTTGTGGCAGAATACCTCGTCTTAATCCGTCCCGGTTGAAAAGGTTTGCCATACAGAAGTTTGTGAACTTCAGACCTATTTTTCCAATAACACCAGTTTGTCCATAACCTAAAGAAAATTCGATTTGGTCGTTCGATTTCGAAGTCAGTCCCCAATTGATGTCTACAGTTCCGGTTTCCATATTCGGAGTTACTTGTGGGTTCACATTTTGTTCAAAGTGTCCCATAGAGGCAATTTCACGGAAAGAACGTTCAAGTGCTTCCTGATTATAAAGGTCGCCCGGTTTATTTCTAAGTTCCCGACGGACAACATTCTCGTATACCCGGTCGTTTCCGGATATTCTGACATGACCGATTGTTGCTTGTGTTCCTTCTGTAATTCTCATTTCCAGATCAATAGAATCACCGTCTATATTTACTTCCACCGGATCTATTCTAGAAAAAACGTAACCATTGTTCAGATAAAGTTTGGAAATCGCATCTTCGTCCATATTCAATCGGTCATCCAGTTTTTTCTGGTTGTATACATCTCCTTTCTGCATGCGGAGTAAATTGGCTAGATTTTCTGTATTATAAACAGTATTTCCTGCCCAATCGATATTTCGTATATGGTATTGTTGTCCTTCGTCTATTTTTACGTAGACATTAACCGTTTTCTCATCATTTGCCCAAACGCTGTCTGCTACGATAACAGCATCTCTATAACCTAATTCGTTATATTTTGCAATCAGGTTGTCCTTATCTTCTTCATACTTTTCTTCTATGAATTTTTTCGGACGGAACCACTCAGCGAATTTTCCTTTTTCATTTGTTTTCTTAAATGCACCAGGTGTGAACATGGTACCTTTAATTTGCTTCAGTGTGAGTGCCTGATTACCTTCAATAATAATCTGATTGACCTTGATTTTTGTTTTTTTATCGACGTTTACATCAACTATAATTTTATCGGGAGCCGATACATCGTCTTTTTGTACGATTGCTATTTCTGCATTTTTATATCCCTTTTCGTCGAAATATCTTTTAGCTAAAATTTTAGCCTTGTCGATCATGTTGGGAGTTAATTGGGCATCTTTAATCAAACCCAACTTAGCTTCCAGATCTTCTTTTTCCGATTTCTTAACGCCGTTATAATTGATCTGCGATATTCTTGGACGTTGTGTCAGTTTTACGCACAAATATGCCTTCTGACCGACGATACTGTCAAGTTCGATGCGGACATTTGAGAATAATCCATTTTTCCAGTATCTTTTTACGGCCATAGTAATTTCATCACCAGGTATTGAAATTCGTTGTCCAACTGAAAGACCAGAAATACCAACAAGTAGATAGTCGTCATAATTTTTAACTCCTTCTACTTTTATTCCACCGATAATATAATTTTGAGGTGTTCTTGAGTATTCTATGCTTGGTTTGATGATTTTCTCATTTTGTTGGGCATAGGCTGGCGAGGATGCAAGCAAAAATGCTAATGCAACGAGTGCTGAACTTGTTGGTTTTCTCATGAGATTGTGTTGTTTTGTTCTGTCAGTTGTTCACTGGTTTTTCCAAATCTTCTTTCTCTCGACTGAAAGTCGATGATGGCCTTGTGAAATTCTGCTTCATCAAAGTCGGGCCAGAAAGTGTCGCAAAAATATAATTCTGAATAGGCTGCTTGCCAAAGCAGGTAATTACTGATTCGTTTTTCGCCACCAGTTCTGATCAGTAAGTCTGGGTCTGGCATAAAACTGGTATTTAGATGCTCAGCAACAGTCTGTTCTGTAATATCTTCTATATTCAATATACCGTCTTTTATTTTCTGTGCTATAATTTTTGTTGACTGAGTCAGTTCCCAGCGTGAAGAGTAACTGATGGCAATGACCATGGTCATCTTGTTATTTGCAGCAGTTCTTTCCATGCATTCATTAATTCGTTGCTGAACAGGAGCGGGTAGACGTTGTAAATCACCGATGATATGGAATCTAACGTTGTTTTTCATGAAAATCTCTTCCTCAAGATGATCTAGGATCAATCCCATCAGTGCTGCTATTTCGGCTGCAGGTCTGTTCCAGTTTTCTGTAGAAAATGTATATAATGTCAAATACTTCACGCCTAGGCGGGTAGCTTCTTCAGTGATTTTCTTAACTGTTTCTACACCTTGCTGATGGCCGGCTGTTCGCGGTAGGCCTTTAGCTTTAGCCCAGCGTCCATTTCCATCCATGATGATGGCTATATGGGCTGGAATGCGTTCCTTGTCAATTTGTTGCTGATATGACACCATAGTTGTTAGTTGTTACATTGGCGATATTTCGGGAATAGATCGTATGTCAGAAAAATTTGGGTAAATGAGTAGCAGTCTTTATTTTTAAAACTACCACTTGTAATACCATATGGAGCATCTAATTTTCCTCCTTGATTATTTGAGACATCGAGAGCGTCACATGTCGTAAATCTGACACTCCATTCTAAACCGATGTTGATTCTTTCTTTTATTTTATATTTGATCCCAATACCAAGCGGGATGTTAAAACCTGCATCTATTTCTGCTGGTCGGGAAGCAAATGTCATCCCTATACCGGCAAGCATATATGGTGTGATCCGTTTGTTATCTTTAAAGCCGTTTCCTGTTCCGTATCCCCAGAAATTGAATTCGAATTGGGCTCCCAGGTCGAAAATATTTCTACTGAATTTAATGTGGGCCGGTGCTCCGCCTTCAGGGGTGCCTGAGTTAGGATCTTCAGGGAAAAACATATGATCGCTGTTTCCCGATATATGTCCCCATGCCAAATTACCTTTGACGGCCATCCTGGGATTGAATATATATCGGGCCATAATGCCACCCATACCTCCCAGGTTCTTGAATGGGGTACTGTTTGCATCTCCTAGATAAAAACAGCCACCGACCCCTCCGCCCAATTCCATTTTATATTCCAGTTCTTGTCCGGAAATGGGCAGACAGATACTTATTATTCCGATGAGTCCGGCGACCAGTCTTTTCATTTAAAAAAATCTAGTTGATACCTTTCCATACTTGTGAACCACATATCAGCCAGAATCGGCCCTGTTCGTCCGTACAGCCGCTGAAACAGTTTGTATACGGATTTAAATTTTCAGGCACTGTTATGTCGTTATAGTTCGGCTTCCATGTGATGCCATTGTCAATGCTGATATAAAATGCTTCAAACGGTTTTTGTGTATTCCCTGCGTTTACAGATCCGCCAAATGCAATAAGATTTTGGTGCATTCTGACTATATGAAGATTTTCCATTCGTGGGAGCAAATAGTCATTATATGAGTCTGCATTATAATGCATCCAGCTTTCTTCATCGTCTATGTTTAAGATCTTACTTATAATTGCAGTAGCAGTATCTGTCGGATAAATATCATGATTTCTGGATCCGGCGATTAAAAGTCGTTCTATGTTGTTTCCCTGAGTGTAGCGTATAGCAGCAACGTCTTCTGTTGGCAAGCAGTCATTGGACGCATCTATAACTTCTTCGTTCCAGGTCATTCCGTTATCTGCCGAACGATAGATGGCGCCTGATATCAGGGCATATAAGTTTTGGCTGTCACAGCCGATAAGCAGATCGACATTCTGGGTCTGTGGAATGGTTTCCCAGTTTGTTCCATTGTCTGAAATCAGCAACTTCCCAGATGATGTACTCATATATAGCTTGTTATTGAGTAACTGTATTGAACGGATGTTACCTTGTTCGCAGCCGGTTGTATTCGCTGTTTTCCAGGAAATTTCTGCTTGATTGTCAGCACCAATATACCGTGCGGATTTCATTATTTGGGATTGGCTGTTTACGCCAAAGACAAATAAACTGTCTTGCCAGGCAATGGCTTGGATTTTTTCCATTTCCGATAAAGAATTAGCGGATTCTTCATGCCATTGGATCGTTTGTTCTTCTTGTTGTGCTACGTTTACTTGTACTTCGTAGTCTTTTTCACCTTTTCCATCGTTGGATACCACACGAAAAATTACAGGATTACTGAAATCAATGGAATCGCTGGAAGAATATACTTTCCAATCAGCGATAACTTCGCCTTCAAATCCTGTTTCCCGATAGGCTACTTGTCCATAGGCACTAATCGTAGCCAGGACGCTTTTTACAGAAGACCCATACGGCAATGAATCTCGATTGTATATTTTCATATTGACCTGGTCAATGGTCATCGGATAGTAACTTCCTGAATAGGTGATTGTATAGGTGCTGTCTTCGCCATCCGAGTCGGTCGTGTGCATGGTTCGAGTGATGCTTCCTAAAGTAAAACTGGTAATGGCACAATCGCTTGAATATTCATATTTTGTCTCGTCCGCACAAGAGAAGTTCAGAATAACTGCTACTGTGCAGAAGATCATGCGAAGAAAAGTTTTTTTCATTTGAATCGTGATGTTATGTTGTTTAGTCCGCAAAAATACTCACAATTTTTACTTTTACGAAAATTTATGCGTTGAATTATCTAAAATAATAGGTAAAACTATATAAATGGTCGTGAAATGTAAGTGATTGTGTTTCCTCCTATTTGTTTTGTTCCGATTTTCAGATTTTTATCGGTTCCTAAGGACAGGGCGGGTGCGGGGATTCCTGTTCCTAACAACATCGGAGCTTGTTCAATACGGATAGTGTCCCATAAATCTGCTTGGATAAACTCGTGTAATGTTCTGGCACCTCCTTCCACAAGTAGGGATTGAATACCGCATTGGTATAAGTCAGACATTATTTGTGGCAACAAGGGTAAGTCCTTTTCCAATCTTATGGAGGTAACGGTATCATTGGCTGATTCTGGATACCGGCAGGTTTCAGTCGTGGTGTAATGTCGGGTTTGTCCTCCATCTGTAAACAGCTGAAGGTCTTCAGGTAATTCGTTTAGTGGGTCGATGACAATACGTATCGGATTTTTGCCCGTCCATAATCTGACATTCAGTTTCGGATCGTCCAACAAGGCGGTTTTATAACCGACAAGAATGGCTTCATGGCAACTCCTTAGTTTGTGAACGTCGGTCATACTTTCCGGATTTGAAAACCGTATAGCTGTTTTTCCGTCATCTGGACTGCGTTTGCCATCCAGAAATCCGTCGGCCGACTGTGCCCATTTCAGTGTGATAAACGGGCGTTTCTTTTGATGGAATGTAAAAAAACGCTTGTTGAGTTCTTTACATTCTTCTTCGCAGACGCCGACAGTGACATCAATGCCGGCATTCTGTAGCTTTTGTATGCCACGTCCCGCTACTTTGGCAAAAGGGTCCATACAACCGATGACAACCCGGGGAATTTGTTTTTCGATAATGAGGTCTGCACAAGGAGGTGTTTTCCCATAATGAGAACATGGTTCCAAGCTGACATAGATCGTACTTCTCTTGAGCAGTTCCTGGTCTTTGACAGATCGGATTGCATGAACCTCTGCGTGAGGTCCTCCGCATCGGATATGGTAACCTTCTCCGATGATTTTCCCGTCACACACGATGACCGCTCCGACCATCGGGTTGGGACTGGTTGTATTTTGTCCGTTGCGTGCCAGTTGTATGCAACGTTTCATGTAGATTTCTTCCTGGTTCATGGTTATATTTTAAATTTTCGTTATATTTGCGTAGCTAGTAATGAAGTCACAAATCAAAGCATGAATACGAATTTTCCTCCAACAGATTTTTTTGATTTTAACTGCCGTCAGGAATGTTGCAGCGAAGTCTTTCGCCATATTATTGCTTGTCTTGAAACACATGGACTGAAAGGCGAAGCCCGTGCTTTGGCCCGTTGGGTATTTGAATTACGGTTTGGGATCGGACAGGTCCAGCTGTTGACCGACAAAGATAGTTATTTCTCTGATGAAGAACGCCATGAACTGCTATTTATTGTCCATCGTTTAATCCAAGGTGAGCCGATACAATATATTTTGGGCATAGCTCCTTTTTGTGGTCTGAATATTGGAGTGCGTCCGGGGGTGTTGATTCCACGCCCGGAAACAGAAGAATTGGTCGCCTGGATTGTTCGTCAGGTAGAGTCGGATTTTTCAGCGTTGCCAATTCAGATTCTCGACGTAGGTACCGGAAGTGGTTGTATAGCTTTAGCTTTAGCAGATCAAGTTCCAGAAGCTCAGGTGACCGCTATGGATGTCAGTGAAGATGCTTTGGCAATAGCCCGACAGAATGCACAGGATTTAAGACTGGCAGTGCGTTTTGTTCATGGAGATATTTTGCAGCCAGCAGCATCTGTTTGTCCGAAATGGCATATCGTGGTCAGTAATCCGCCTTACATCTGTTATTCTGAGGCTAAAGATATGGAACATAATGTTTTGGATTATGAACCTCATCAGGCTCTTTTTGTTCCGGATAATGATCCTTTGTTGTTTTATCGTGCCATTGCCCGATATGCGTTGGAGACCTTGTTGCCCGATGGCTTTTTGTTTTTCGAAATAAACCGTGCTTATGCGAATGAAGTTGTTCAGATGTTATCGGATTTAGGTTTTGTCCGGATTGAGGTGCGAAAGGATTGTTTTGGAAATGATCGTATGGTCGGATGCCGTATGGCCGGTTAGTAGTGGGAATTGAAACTGAAAATATGGAACAGGGCTTATCAGATAAACAGGTTTTGTTGAAAGCTGCGGCATATTGTGCTCAGTCGGAACATTGTACGCTTGAAGTAGTTCATAAATTGAACCAATGGGGTGTTGCTTCAGATAGTCACGAAGCAATATTGGCTTTTTTGGAAAAAGAGGGCTATCTGGATAATCAGCGTTATGCAGATGCTTTTGTGCGCGATAAATTCCGTTATAATAAATGGGGTAAAGTCAAAATAGCTCGGGCTTTACGTGAAAAGGAGGTAGAACGTGAATTTATTGAACATGCTCTGTCTGTTTTGGATGATGAAGATTATCGGAGTGTGTTGCTTGAATTGTTGAAAGGAAAGCAGCGGACATTGAAAAGTAAATCGACATATGAAGAAAAACAGAAGTTGATTCGTTTTGCTTTAGGCAGAGGTTTTGAAATGAAGGAGATACTGAAATGTTTGTCGCTTTCAGAAGATAGGGAATACGGTTTTGATGATGAAAACGATAGTTGATCATCTTAGAGCATTTTGGAATAGTCTTGCTGACTTTTTGTTTCCACGAGTTTGTGTTACCTGTGGCGCCCGTTTGTCGACAGGAAAACGTTTTGTTTGTACTTGTTGTGAGCAGGATATGCCTTTGGTGCGTTATCCGTCTTTTGAGGATAATCCGATGGCACGGCGTTTTTGGGCATTTCCCGCTTTTGTACGGGCTTTCTCTTTTTTCTTTTATCAGCGTGGTTCTTACAAAACGCGGATTCTCTATGAATTTAAGTATCATCATAATCCGCAACTAGCTGTATATATGGGGCGTTTGTTGGCTCAGTCGCCAACTTTTCAAGGTTTCTTCAATGATATAGATTGTCTGATTCCGGTTCCGTTGTCTGTCGAACGGCAGAAAGAACGTGGATATAACCAAAGTGAACGTTTGGCTGCTGGCATTTCCCAAATAACAGGAATTCCTGTAGAGAATAATGTTGTTGTTCGTGTTACGGATAACCCGTCACAAACACATCTGACGGCAATGGAGCGTTGTGATAATGTCCGTTCGATTTTTGCATTGACGCCTCATGCCGATGCTTTGCGCGGAAAACATATTCTTTTGATCGACGACGTTTTTACAACGGGAGCTACACTGGTAGAATTGTCTGCGGTTTGTGTACAGATACCCGAAATTCGATTTAGTGTGGTCACTTTGGCTTTAGCTTCATATACATTCTATAGTCAGTAATGTCACTGTCAAAAAACATATTCTAAATATTCATTGGCTAATCTTTATTTCGTATATTTGCACATCTAATTTTTTAATTATCACTTTATATGGAAACATTAGAGAAAATTTTTGCAGCAAAATTGCTGAAGGTAAAGGCCATTAAATTACAGCCGACCAATCCGTTTACATGGGCTTCCGGTTGGAAATCACCTTTCTACTGTGATAACCGTAAGACTCTGTCTTATCCGGATTTGCGCAGCTTTGTCAAGATAGAGATCAGTCGTTTGGTTGCTGAAAATTTTGCCGACGCCGATGCCGTAGCCGGTGTCGCAACGGGAGCTATTCCACAAGGAGCATTGGTTGCAGACGCACTGAACTTACCGTTTGTATATGTTCGTTCTAAACCAAAAGATCATGGATTGGAGAACTTGATCGAAGGCGAGTTGCGTCCGGGAATGAAAGTGGTTGTGATTGAAGATCTTATCTCTACTGGTGGTAGCAGCTTGAAGGCAGTTGAGGCTATCCGTAAGAACGGCTGTGAGGTTTTGGGTATGGTTGCTGCCTATACTTATGGCTTTGATGTAGCTCGTAAGGCATTTGAAGAGGCAAATGTTCAATTGATAACTCTGACCAATTATGAGGCTGTTGTTTCTGAAGCTGTTCGGATTGGTTATATTAAACCAGAGGAAGTGGATCTTTTGAATGATTGGCGTAAGGATCCGGCGAATTGGAATGGATAATTAATAGATCAGACCATGTCTCAGCAACAATTTGAAAGTAGTATAAAAATCATCAATTACAGTCAGGAGTGTGTTTTCGGAAAGCTTTCGGATTTGAACAATCTTTCTGTCATTCAGGAGCGGATGGAAGATCCGGCTTTTCGTTCTGCAATTAAGACACAAGTGCCCGAGGATAAGATGGAGCAGATTGCCGAACGTGTTCGTGAGATGAAATTTGATACAGATTCGGTTAGTTGCAATGTATCTCCGCTCGGAGAAGTCTCTTTGCGAATCATTGATCGTGATCATCCGAAATGCATCAAATTCGAAACGGCCAATTCACCGATTCCTTTGAACTTATGGATTCAGCTGTTGCCCGTGTCCGAAAGTCAGTGTAAGATGAAGTTGACGGTTCGTGCTGATTTGAATCCGTTCATTAAAGCAATGGTCAGCAAACCATTGAAGGAAGGAGTTGAAAAACTGGCTGATATGCTGGCCATGATTCCTTATGGTGCCTGAAGTATGGATTGATGCTAAATGAATAATATTTATGGCAAGTAAGCTTTGGGAGAAAAACTTTGAAGTAAACAAAGAAATAGAAAAGTTCACGGTCGGTCGCGACCGTGAACTTGATTTGTTTTTGGCCAAACATGATGTTTTGGGTTCTATGGCCCACATTACCATGCTGGAGCGTATCGGACTATTGACTGCCGAAGAGTTGCATCAGTTGTTGGCCGAGTTGAAACAGATTTATGCACTGGCCGAGAGCGGTGCATTTGAAATCGAAGATGGGGTAGAGGATGTCCATTCTCAGGTAGAGCTCATGCTGACCCGTAAATTGGGTTACATTGGTAAGAAAATCCATAGTGGCCGTTCGCGCAATGATCAGGTGTTGCTTGATTTGAAGTTGTTCACGCGTCAGCAACTGAAAGAGATCGCCAGTGACGTTAAGGTGCTGTTTGAAGAACTGATTGCGCAGAGCAACCGTTATAAGGACGTCCTGATGCCCGGATACACGCATCTTCAGGTGGCCATGCCGTCCAGTTTCGGACTTTGGTTTGGTGCCTATGCCGAGAGTCTGGTCGATGATATGCTCTTCTTGCAGGCCGCATTCCGCCAGACCAACCGTAATCCGTTGGGCTCTGCAGCCGGTTATGGTTCTTCCTTCCCGTTGAACCGTCAGCTGACTACAGATTTGCTTGGCTTTGATTCCATGAACTATAATGTGGTTTATGCTCAGATGGGACGCGGCAAGATGGAGCGGAACGTCGCTTTTGCTCTGGCTGGTCTTGCCGGAACAATTTCCAAGCTCGCCTACGACGCCTGTCTGTTTAATTCTCAGAATTTCGGATTTGTCAAGTTGCCCAACGAGTGTACGACGGGATCCAGCATCATGCCCCACAAGAAGAATCCTGATGTGTTTGAGCTGACACGGGCTAAATGTAATAAAATACAGGCCTTGCCGCAGCAAATCATATTGATTATGAATAATTTGCCTTGTGGCTATTTCCGTGACTTGCAGATCATCAAGGAAGTGTTCCTGCCCGCTTTCCAGGAAATCAAGGATTGTTTGCAGATGACGGCTTATATTATCAATAAGATTCAGGTCAATGAGCGTATTCTGGACGATAGTCGTTATGATAACATGTTCAGTGTCGAAGAAGTCAACCGTCTGGCAGCCGAGGGTATGCCTTTCCGCGATGCCTACAAGAAAGTGGGTCTGGACATTGAGGCCGGTACGTTTAAACCCTGCAAGCAGGTGAATCACACCCATGAAGGCAGTATCGGCAATTTGTGCAACGACCGGATTGTTGAATTGATGGATCAGGTCTGGAGTGGGTTTAATTTTACCCGAATGGAAGAGGCCGAAAAGAATTTATTGGCTGCTGAGTAATTTTGCAGTGATTCAGCCGGCAAAATAGTTCGGCCCTGATATAATATTCTCAAGAAGATTCCGTTCTTTCATTATGATGAAAAAACGGAATCTTTTATTTTTCAGCCTGCAAATGTATATTTGTCTGGCTTTTGCCTTGTTTTGTGCCTGTACACCGGCAACAGATGATCTTTATGCCCGCTATCCGGCCCGGTTTTCGGTGCAGTATGTATCAACCATTCCCGAGCTTTCTGCGGCCTTGAACGGCTATGGAGAGTTTGCTACAATCCTCTACAAGAATAATTATTTCTATTATTCCAATCAGAAGACAACGACAGAAGTGCCTCGTAAAGCTACGGACCAAGGGTTTATGATGGGCGTTTCCGGTTTTATTGTCGGACGTTCCAATATGCCCGAGTTGGGAAGTGATCAATATCCTATTATGTGTTATGACTTAGCTTGTCCGAATTGTTTTGATGCGGATAATGTGGCTAAGAATCTGATTCTGAGAGATGGTGGTTTTGTTTCGTGTCTTCGTTGTGGACGTACGTATAACCTCAATAACCAGGGAATTATTTCTGACGGTGAGGACGGTTTGAAATTATATCGTTATCGGGCAACCTATTCCGGAAGTTCATTCTCAATCAGAAATTAGAAAAAAAATGTTTGTTTTCTTGGAAGTTTTCCGTTAATTTCCTACCTTTGCATCGTTTTACTAAAAGACGCTGCGGAAATAGCTCAGTTGGTAGAGCACGACCTTGCCAAGGTCGGGGTCGCGAGTTCGAGCCTCGTTTTCCGCTCCAAGGCGCTCGAATGGTGGAATCGGTAGACACGAGGGACTTAAAATCCCTTGGCCAGTAATGGCTGTGCGGGTTCAAGTCCCGCTTCGAGTACAAGAAAAGAGCTCTGTGAATCAATGATTTACAGAGCTCTTTTCTTTATGTATATATGTTTTGCTTTTTAATGGATCAGGGGTCACTTGTGAGCTGCCGATTTTTATCTCAACCGCACGGCATGTTTCTTGATTCGACTGTCCATCATCTCTTCCGGAATAATCTGTTGGAGTACGTCCAGCACGGCCTGCATCATCCTTTCGCGGACAAAGTCTTCTTTGACGAGGAGCGACACTTGTCTTTGTGCCGGCGGGTTGACTTGTAGCGGAAGAACCTTCTCTTTCTGCTTGTCGTTCAGAAAACGGAGGTGGAGTTCCGGAATGATGGTATATCCGCCGTTCTTGTCCACAATCCGAATCAGGGTTTCAATGCTTCCTGCCTGATAGATGTGGTTGCCGATTTGGCCGTTCTTGCAGAGGTTTAGTCCGCTGTGGGGCAGGCAGTGCCCTTCTTTGAGAATCCAGATTTGTTCCGCCGGGATTTCACCCTTGGAGATGAATTGTTGCGCTTTGCTGCATTTTTCCGAGAAATAGGCAACAAAACGTTCTACATATACCGGAATTTCCAAAAGCCCTTTGCTGCTTTCGGGTAGGGTGGTGATGGCCATGTCGATGTTTCCCAGTTCCAGGTCTTTGACTAATGATTCGTTTTCCTTTTCATCAATATACAGATTCACGTTCGGAAAACTTTTCCGGAAATGGTGAATCAGGTCCGGCACGAGATAGGGAGCTATTGTCGGCAGGATACCGATGCGCAGGTTGCCGTTCGTTGTGCTGGTTTCGTCTGCGACGACTTCTCTGATGCGGTAGACCTCATTTAGTGCCGTCCGGGCCTGACGGATAATTTTCTCGCCAATGTCTGTGGGAGTTACTTGTTTCCGGTCCCGGTTGAAAATCTTCACGTCGAGTTCCTCTTCTAATTTCTGGATCAGTGCACTCAGCGTAGGTTGGGTCACACCACAGGATTCTGCCGCCAACACGAAATGGCGGTATTTGTCCAGTGCGACAATATATTCCATCTGTTGTAAAGTCATGGCTTAATAGATTTTGTCTATACAAAGATAGAAAAAAACTGTTGTTCGCACGATGAAAACCCCATATATTTGCCATCGAAATCAGAAACGACAAGAATTGACAAACCATTAAAAAAGAAGACATGATGAACAGATTAATCCGTAATTTAATGAAAGGTTGGGACCTCGGCCGTATCGTCCGAATGTTGTCCGGGTTGTTGCTCTTTGGTTATGGACTTTATGCAGCCGATTCGTTCTTTGTTACGTTCGGTGTGATGTTTGTCCTGATGGCCTTACTGAATTTGTCGTGCTGTGCTTCGTGTGGATGCGGAACATCGTCCGGGGGTAAGGCGGTCTATAAAGACTTTGTGAAGCCCTATGAGGCAACAGAGCACAAAAAATGAATTAGGAAATAAGTTTTGAATCGAATCACATAACAATAAAATGGAATCATTATGGAAGCAGTACATTTGACAAAAGCAGATTTTCTTCAGAAGGTAGCTGATTATGAAAATAATCCGAACGAATGGAAATTCTTGGGCGAACGTCCCGCACTGATCGACTTTTTCGCCAGCTGGTGCGGTCCCTGCAAGATGCTGGCACCGGTTCTGGACGAACTGGCCGAGGAATATGCCGGACAGGTCGATATCTATAAAGTAAACGTTGAGGACGAAGAGGAGCTTGCCGCTTTGTTTGGTATCCGCAGTGTACCGTCGCTGTTGTTCGTTCCGATGACCGGTGCCCCTCAGATGGCTCAGGGAGCCATGCCGAAACCCTCTTTGGTTGCAGCGATTAATGAAGTCTTACTGAACAAGAAGTAAATCATGGTTTTCTATATCGATCCGAAGATCTGTCCGCAGAATCATGTTTGTCCGCTTGTCAGGCTTTGTCCCGTAGAGGCAATTCAACAAAACCAGGACGGGCTGCCCGTGATTGATGCGGAGAAATGCATTCAATGCGGAAAATGTTTGCGTAGTTGTCCGATGAGGGCAGTAGTTAGAGTATAAAAATCACGAAAGGTGTCTGAAAACAATCTTGGATAGAGATTCTTTCAGACACCTTTTTAAATCTTATTATGTTATCTTTTCATTACGAAGAGATCTGTTTTTTTACTGTTTGATGATTTTCTCACCATTTCGGATATAGATTCCTTTTCTTGTCTTTGCATCATTTAGCTTGCGTCCTTCCAGATCATAAAGTGTATCATTGCCTGTTTCATCTTCTACCTGGTTGATTCCTGTTTTTTCATCTTCCTTGTAGATTACTTTAATGCTGACGTTTTTGGAAAGGTCTTTGAGCTGTTCGGCATCGCCTTCGGTTTTTAAGTAGGTAAATCCTTCTACTTCAGGAATGTTCAGTTCATAAGCACTTCCGGCAATGAGGATTTGTTTGATTGGCTGCAGGTTGCTGAGGGCATTGCCTAATGTGTCTGTATATTCGATATTGATTTCGAAATAAGGCACGTTAACCACCTCATAGATTGTATAAGGGTGTGCGTCTGTCCATCCGGTAAACGCCCCGGCGTTGCCGTTCCAATACTGTCCGTTGCTGCCCTTGATGGTCCATGTAGAACCGTCTGCATTCAGTGTGAATTCGAAGCGGTCGCCATTGGTTGAGGCTGTAACGTTGGCACCATTTGGAAGCGATGGAATCAACAGTTCGTTGTATTCATTACTGATTCTGAATGTGTTTTCTTCATCAGCAGTTACATTCCAGACAAATGCTGGAGTTCCTTTGTCTACATTTGATGTGATAATCTGATTTGTTTTTGACAGATTCAAATAACCATTTCTGTTGGCATCGTTTGCGGTGTTGAAGAAGAGATATTGGCGTCCGTCTTCAATTTTGGTCACTTTACTGCCTGCTGCCTTGTATCCGGTAAGCCCGTCTGTTGTATAGACCACTTGAATGGTTTCGTCCTTTGTCGGTTTGAATGTTTCTTCACCCTTCCAGTCAGATGAGGCGAAACTGAAATATTTGATTTCCGGATAGGTGATGGTTACGTCTTGATTCAGCTCACAGTCAACAGATTTAGTTTCCAAAGGATTGCCCTTGCTGTCTTTGCAGATGTAGGTCAGTGTGCATGCAAGTCTTTTGTAGACTGCAATGATTTCCTGGTTCTCGCTGATAGCGGGGATTTCCAGGCTGGTTTCCGTACCGTTCTCACCGAAACCGATGATAATGCAATTCTTGATTTCTGGCGCAATGGCCGTATAGTCACTGCCTTTTGCTGCGCTGTGCAAATAGGTTCCGAGTTCATTGCCCGCTTCGTCTTTGCAAATGTATTTGATTTGTACGGCTTCTTCAATTTGCCAAGCAGCCCCTTGAGCTCGGATTCCGTCTACATAGACGCAACCCGGGTTTGTTTTGAATGCCTCAGATACGGGGAACCAGGCTTTATCCTCGGCTGTTTTCAGCGTAAAATCACCTTCTTCTAAATTGAATGTGCCGTTGTAGATCACTGCTTCTGTTCCTAAAGACAGCGGATTGGCTGTTCCGTTGATGAATTTCTCGGTAGCTAAATTCTTCAGGGCAAAATTGAAACCGGTGCCATTGTTCTTTGCCTGACTGACTACCCAGATTTGAGCGCCCCAGGGCGATGATGTGTGTTGCAATTTAGTTGTCCCATTGTCGGTCAGCATGTTTCCGGCATAGTTGTCAACGGTATTGGTTATTCTGATCTGCTGTCCGTCTGTTGGAGTCACCAGGGACTCTTTCATGGCATTAATGGCTGCAGTAATGCTTTCTTCAGTCGCGTCTTCAGCTTCAATGGCAGTTTTCAAAGCATCAGCACTTGTTTTGCTGAACAGACCGATACGTTTGTTCTCTTCTTGGTCATACGTCTTTGCAAAAGCCAGCAAGCGCTCGGCTTCATCGATTAGCTTACTCAGATCGATAGCGGGGGGTGTCAACGGGCGGAACTCCCACAATCCTCCGTTGCCGTCTTTGGGATCAGTGTATTGGTTAATGGCATAGTTCTGACCTCCGGCACCCATATTCATGTAAAGTCCGGCATTGCTTTGGTCGCTTCGGATGCTATAGTAGTGATTAGTCCCGACTATACCGTAGAAGTTTTTGTTGTTTAGTTCGAAGTTGTAGTTGTATTTCGAGTCGTCGTAGTCCCATCGTCCGGTATTGGCTTGTGCCGTGGCAACCGGATTCACTGAACCGTTAGGTTTGGCTTTGTTCACCAGAGCATATTTACCCGGGTTTTCCGGATCCTCAAAAAGCGCCCAGAGCTGGTAATCATAGGCAGGGTCGCCTTCTTCTGCGATTGTACCGTTCCAGAGTCGGTTCACCTGAGCGTTGCCCGTACCGATTTGTGGGGCACCTTCACGCAGCAACTCGATGCATTTTCCGCTTCTATAACTGTCGCTTGCCAGGGTCACCAGCCGATACCAGAACGGATTTTCAGCGCTGGAGCTGACCGGCATGACCATATCTGTTTCACTGGCGGTTCTCAGATAATGGCGTCCGTAATCATAATTGTTGTAATTAAGCAGTACGGTATCCATTTTCATACGTTCACAGAAGTTGTTGAAGTCCTTCTTCTCCTGAGGCGACCATCCGGATTCGGCCACAGCCATCAGTCTTGGCAATGAAAGATATTCCACATATTGTGCTGTGGATACATGTTCTGTCCAGAAAGTACCTTGCACTCCTGTATAATACTTCATTTTGTCTGCATTAACTCCGTTGGCTGGCGCATAATTATAGACAGCCTGCAGATTATCGCTTCCGCTTCCCGCAGCGTTCGGTTCGCCGGGATCTGTGCTTTGCTTACGGTTGATGTAGTAGATAGGCTGTGGCGTCAGTACATTGTCCAAGCCAAGGTTTGCCGCCTGCTGCGCTGCAGCTTCTGCGCCAACCCAGCACATGACTTTGGCTCCGGCGTCTTTAATGACGTTTACATCTGCACCGTTTGCAGAAATCGCTTCGTTCCATACATAGATCGTTCGTCCTTTTTTTGCGGCATGTTCTGCCATCTGTTTGATAAACCGGCTCTGCAGTTTTCGGAAACTGTCATAGCCTAATTCTTTGACCAGAGCCTTGCATTCTTCATTGTTTTCCCACGCTGTTGTTGGACATTCGTCGCCTCCGATGTGGAAATACGGGTAAGGGAACAGCTCCATCAGCTCATCCATGATGTCTTTGGCAAACTCTACGGCTCCCGGGTTAGCCACATTTAAGACATCTGAATAAATGCCGCCGTCACAGGGAATAGGGTGGGCGCCTTCCGGCGTACAGCTGTATTCCGGGTATGCGGCCATGGCTGCAGAGAAATGACCTGGCATGTCGACTTCTGGAAGCACATCGATATGGCGTTCTGCTGCATAGGCTACGATTTCCTTAATCTCTTCCTGAGTGTAGAAGTAAGGACCATAAGGTTCATAAGTGCGGTAGCGCTTGCCTGTTCCCGGATAGTCCGTGTTCCAGGAGAAATCCCGCACGGCACCTACAGTGGTCAGTTTCGGATATTTTTTAATTTCAACACGCCATCCCTGGTCCTCCGTAAGATGGAAATGGAATACGTTCAATTTGTAATAGGCCATGACGTCAAGCATGCGCTTCACTTCGTCTACCGTGAAGAAATGGCGACACACATCCAGCATATAGCCTCGGTATCCGAACCGGGGTTCATCGTCGATGTCTACCAGTGGCAACGTATATGTCTTGACCTTTTCGTCCTGCACGCCCGCCATGACATTTGCCGGCAGCATTTTCTTTACGGTTTGGAAAGCATAGAAGAAACCTCGTGCGGTTTCGGCTTCAATCGTCACTTTGTCGGCTGTAACCTGGAGTTTATAGCCTTCCGGATTCATTTTGGCTGCGCCGGTATTCATTTGTACCTGGAAGAGCGCATCCGCAGTTCCGGGCACCACGGTTACTTTAAAACCGGTTGTTGCCGAGAAGGTTTCCGCAAAGCGCACGGCTTCGCTTTTACAGGAATCGTCCAGGTCCACAATATTGATTTGAAAATCCCGGGACAGATCCAGGCTACCTTCCGATACCGTCATGCTTTTAGGAACCGGGGTAATGTTTACAATGTTCTGGGCTTGCAGAAAAGCCGGGAACAACAGGGCCAACATGAGCGCCCATTTGGTCATTTTTTTCATGATGATGTTTTTAATGGTTTGTTTTTCATAAAGGCTGGAAAATCGTCCCCAATATAAAATCCGGAACTTTTCACAAAGATAAACAGATATATTGAGATGTGAAAGATTCCGGATGTTAAAACAAAATGATTTTCTCCTTTTATTCCTTTTGGGCTTCCTGTGGCAAAGTGCGGTGTAGCATAATCCAACCAATCATGCCTGAAAGAATAGAGCCTGCAAGAATTCCTAATTTAGCATCATTAAGTAGTTCTGCTCCAACAGCAGTAGTACTGTCATATGATAGATCTGCGATAAACATGGCAACCGTAAAGCCGATACCGCCAAGCATACACACACTGGCAAACGATTTCCAGTTGCATCCTGTAGGCATATTGACCAGTTTGCTTTTTATGGCTAACCATGAAAACGTGAAAATTCCTGCGAATTTGCCAATAACCAGTCCCAACATGACGGCAAGTCCTACGCCTGAAAACAGACTGTTCCATTCCATTCCGGCAAACATAATCCCGGCATTGGCAAAAGCAAAGATCGGAACAATCAGGTAATTAATCGGGTTGTGCAGGGTGTCTTCCATATCCTGCAGCGGACTGATGACATGGTCAGATGCCGTCTCGATACTTTTCAGCAGACCGATTTGTTCGTCGGTGAGCAGGGCCGGTGTCCGGCTGCGTTTGGGGGCTTCCGTTATGGGGAACTGATTGATGCTCCTGCGGATACGTTCTACAAAGAACATGGTGCTCGACTTCAGAGTTGTCGGGATGGTGAAGGCCACAATCACTCCGGCAATCGTCGCATGGATTCCGGAGTTCAGTAAACAGTACCACACGAACACGCCAACGCTGATATAGAACAGTTTCGAACGGATGCCGCGCAGGTTGCCGCCAATCAGAATCAGCACCAGCAATGCGGCATAGACTAAATACTGGATATGGATTTCAGACGAGTAGAACAGCGCGATGACGATAATGCCCCCAAGGTCGTCTGCTACCGCCAGGGCTGCCAAAAACACTTTTAAGGAGAGCGGAACCCGTCTGCCGAATGTAGAGAGCATACCCAATGAGAACGCGATGTCGGTGGCCATTGGAATTGCCGAACCGCGCAGCATCAATTCGTTATCAGGGCAAACCAGTAAAAAGACCAGAACGGGAAAAAGCATGCCACCGCATGCTCCGATAATCGGAAGCATGGCTTTTTTGAGCGATGAAAGCTCGCCGACCAGAATCTCACGTTTGATTTCCAGACCTACGGAAAAGAAGAAAATGCTCATCAGGAAATCATTGATCACCCCCATAACCGTCAGCGTCGTACCGTTGTGGCTGAACAGATTGAAATTTCCGATAGACAGGCTGACAGGCTGGTTCCAGAATTGCGCGTAAATGCCGCCCCATTGTGAATTGGCTATGATTAAAGCCAGCAAGGTGGCAAAGATGAGCACGACACTCGAGGTGACGTATTTCCGGAACATTTGTCTGAAACTATAGCTTCTCATGTTTTTCCTCTTTAAGTTTTTTCCAATTGATGCAAAGTTAATCAATTGGATTTTAGAAACGAAAATAGGAGGCTCATTTAAGATTAAGCCTCCTATTATTGACGTATTTTAATGTTACCTTATTCTGTGATGAGCACTTTCTTTCCGCTTTCCGTGATGTAGATACCTTTCTTCGGTCGGATTGCTTTACGTCCTTGCAGGTCGTAAAGCCCTTCCTTCAGGTTCTCATTGCTGTTTTCCGGTAGGATGATGCCCGTGCCGCTTTCCTCTTCCTCAAAGCTTTCACCTACATAAGTAAAGCTCCATGCCGAACCGGTGTTCGGCTTATAGTCGTTCCAGCGGACAACGACACTGCCGTTCTGTTGTGCGTGTACCGGATCGCCCGAACCGTTGGTCTTGATGATAAACTGTCCGCTTTCGGCCGGATTCGTATCGTAAACCACTAATGTATCGGCTCCCCAGAACAGTTTGCCCGTACTGATGTTGGTGACCACATAACGTCCTGTTTTCATTTCCGTGCTTTTCAGTCCGGCAAATTTCCATTGCATTTGCTCGTCTTCTTTGTTGGTCTCTTTAAAATGCAGTGAGCTTTGTCCGTCATCATAGATCGATTTGCCCACACCATAACCCGGATGCATGTTGTTGATGGTGAACACAGGCCAATTGCTCGAAGCAGCAAACTGGGCAATGGCTACTCTCAGTTTGTTGATGCTGTCGACAGTAATCTCTTCATAAATCTTCTTCAACGCTTCATATTCCGAAGTGGGGAACTGGCCGAGTGCCGGCTTCTCCGCATGATTCTCTGCATTGTCATCGAGGAGCTTCTTAGCCTCCTTCTTTACTTCTTCCAGAGCTTTTCCCACTTCATCAATTTCACCATCCGTTTCCGGATCATACATCCGGTACTCGTCGTTGGTCAGTTCTTCGATGCTGATCGGGCGGTAAACCATGCAGTAGTCGTTCGGTCCTTCCTCGTAGAAGAAGCCTAACTTCTTGTCCGGCTGGATACACATGGTCGAGTAGGCACCCTTTGCATTTTCAAAACGCAGCCCCATCGTCCAGTTCGTTGCCAGGTCTAAAGCAGAGTCCATAAAGTAGTTGTCAAACACTTTATAGTGGATAGCTACGTTGCTTCTATCAGCATCTCCTTCGTTCATTTTACCATATGGAGCCGACTGAATCATCATGTAGTGGAATGAGTTGTCGCTTTTCTTGATTACTTTCACGAATTGGATTTCTCCATTCGTAGAGTTCCAGTTGAAACGGAGTCCGTTTTCCACGTCATTTGAAGAAACCACACCGGTCCAGCTACCTTCACCCGTCTCTACATCCGTGTATTTGAAAATATTGAAGTAACGTCCACTGTACTTGCGGCTGCTCAGTACCACGCTTCCGTCCGGCAATTCTTCGCATTTCGGTTCATCTCCGCTTGGCGCACAGCTGGTCTCGTTTCCACCCAGTACGTTCCAGGTCTGTCCGAAATCATCGGAATAAATGGCATAGTTACCTCCCGGGCGGGTACACAATGCGGCATACAGACGGTAGTATTCGCCTACTTTCACCTGGCGTGACTGGCAGATTTTGCCGGCACCGATGAACTGTCCTAATGAGTTCGGCAACAGGGCATACATCTGTTCCGTGATGTCTTCCGGTTTGCTCCAGGTCTCTCCGTTGTCTTCACTGTACAGACGGGCTGAACGCAATGGATTTTCACGGTTTCCATTGCTGTAGAACGTATTTCCCGTACAGCACATAATCAGCACGCGTCCGGTTTCACGGTCGGTCACTACAGCCGCGTCTCCGTAGCCACAGTTTTTGGCACCGCTGATTCCGCTTCCCACGGCGATATTGAACTGTTCGCCCCAGGTCGCTCCATTGTCCTTGCTGATGCGTCCCACAATATCCACATGGCCGAAACCGATATCCGCGCCACACCAGCGGAAGTCAGAGATAGCCAGGATATTTCCGTTGTTCAGCGTTGTGATGGCCGGGATACGGTAAGGTTTGTTCTGATGTCCCGGTGTGTAGAACAGATATTGGCTCGGATCGTTCGCGTCGACATCATAAACTGCTGTCAGTGTTCCTGTTGTCTCGTCAAATGTCAGGTCTTTGATTTCTTCCTGCAACTCGCCGTCGCCTACTTGGAATCCCTTGAACACATAGCCACGGTATTGCGTGCTGCCGAGTTTCATGTTCAGTTTGGTTCCTTTCACCAGATAAATCTCCTGAGCTTCTGTTTGGGCTGTCGTCACATTCAACGTATTGGTTGAGTTGCCCAGCGTCATGCTGATTTGTCCGATGTGGGTATTCATGGCTTTTGGTGTTCCGTTGATGACCACCTGAAATGTCAGCGGCTGGTCGCCGGCCATCTGGAATCCCCACATGTTGCCACCGTCTCCATTATTGTAAAGCTTCAGATTTTGACCTACACCGCCGTATGGATTCAGTCCGAATGCCTCATTTCCCTTTGGAGATATGTTCAAACCTTTGATTCCTGCTGCTGGTTTGTCCACTAAATGCCATTCCGTAGCATTTTCCGCTGCAACCATTTTGGTTGCGGTGCCGTCGGCGTAGTTTGTTGATTCTGTGGCAAGGGCCAAAGTTTCTCCCGCAGCCTGATTATAGATTTTGAATCCTTCTTCGTTGCCTACAAAGCACCAGATCTGGTTCTTGCTGCCCAAATCAGATGTTGCCGTATTGGGCGTTGCGTTCAGATAGTATTCCTGTGCAGGTAAGTTCATTTGGTTTCCCGGATTGCGGTTTGCAGAGATACGGACCCACTTCTCGCCGTAAGTCTGACTGTAGATATCCAGACGGAATTTTGCCGTGATCGTCCGGTTCTCCGTTAATTCTGCAATTTCTACCGTTTCACCTAACTTCGTATCTCCTTCATAGAATCCCTCAAAGGCATAGATGCTTGCCGGATCGCTTACCCGAGCACTTAGCGTTGTTTCCGTAATGTTTCCTTCGCTCAGTTCAAAACTGCCGCTGCCGGTGATGGTCTTGCCATTCCAACTGAATTCGGCACTGGCATCTGCCGGCATCGTAGTAATAATCAGTCTTTTAGCATCTGTATTTACTTCTTCGAAGATATAATCGCTTGAATATCCGTCGGCAGCCTTGTTATAGGTCTTATCAGCCTGGTCAAAGCCTGTTCCTCCATTTTTCACAAGCAAGTATCTATTTGCAGCAACTGCATATAACGGCAAGCATCCTTCGTTTACTTTTTTTGCTGGGTCTATTTTGAAATCATAACCTGTATCAGAAAGTGTTTTATGAGCCAGATATTTGCCTGTATTGTTCTTAAAGCGGAAATTTTCTCCATCTTTTTCACAGGTCCATACATAGTTGTCTCCACCTGCGACGGTGTTTAAGGCCAGACTTCCATTGTTGTCATACAGATAATAATCCTGATCTGCCTTGTTGGCATCTACGTTGTCACTTTTGATGTAATAAGCTTTTCCGACTTGAGGTAAACCTTCTGGATTATCGTTGCCGAATGTATAGCCTTCTGCATCATAGGCCATAAATACGGACCAGGAGCCCTTTCCGGTTGCATATTTAGGTAGTCCGGTTTGAGCGGCTTGTACATTCAGGAAACTATTGTTGTTGGTTAAACGAATCTGATAGTCTCCGTTTGTAGCCCATTCCGGGAGTACTACTTCATGTGTTCCTGTAACTTCTGTTCCGTCTAATGGCGGGCAACTTACGGTAAAGACTGCTGCCTGTTCCTTTGCAACGAATTCGATGGCATCGCCATTTCTACCAACGTACAGATTGTCTGAGTTCCGTTTCAGAATAATACCGCCATCAGTAGTTTCTACAGTGAAAAGACCTGTTTCTGCAGGTTGAGCCGTACTCGGACCGGCCCAATTGATCCATTCTTGGTTTGTCACGGAAATAGCTTTGAAGGCTATGATTTTTCCGTTTGTCAGGTCTTCTGCCTTTAAGGCTTTTTCTTGTACGAAAATGCTCTGTGCAGAGGCACTTGTCCATGCAGTAAGCAAGAAAACCAACAGGCTGAAAAGTTGGGTAATTTTTTTCATAATACTTTTTGGTTTTTGATAGGTTATTGAATTAAGAGTTGTGATAAATTATGTCTTCTCAACTATGGTAAAGATACAATGATATTTTTACATAGTTTTTTTTATTTGGTTAATTTGTGTTTCCTTTGTGGGTTTTTATATAGTCGTCCCTTAAAAAGCCCATTTTTATGAGATATTGTTCTGACACAGTATCTCGCAAATTTTTTGAATTCACAATATCCCCTACCACACCCTTATAGAAGTTGCGGCCCAATCGGTAATCTGACTTTAAGTGACCTATTGCCAGTTCTATACCTGCACGCTTGCAGAAGAGTTTATGTTTTTTCAGTTTCTGATAACGGCTGTCTGATTTTTTTGGAACATCGGGAATCATAATCTTTGTCCCGTTAAATTCCTTCTTGCCTCTGTATCCTCTGTCACCTGCCAGTACTTTAATCCTTTTCCCAGTTAACCGTTCTACCTGTTCCAATGAAGCCTCGATGGTATGACCGTCTTTGATGCAGAGGAAGGCCCAACTTTTTCACAAGGCCAAGAACTTTTTTCACGAACTTCTTATGCAACTATTCGTATTTTTAATCATAAAACCTGCAAGTTTCTTAACCTAAAGATAAGAAAACTTGCAGATTTATCAAAGACTTTTATAGATTAATTTACTGAATACCAATAGATAAAGATATTCTTAAAGGATGACTATTTAAAAACCACCTTTTTACCCTTTGTTGTAATATAAATTCCTTTTCCAGGCCGTACTACCCGTTTTCCGGTCAGGTCATACAGAATTTCGTCCTCTTCATGCTCCTGGATGATTTCCGGAAGGCTGATTTCTGTAGCCTCTCCGCCAAACCGAACTTTCAGCGCCTGCTCAGACGAGGTAAGAGCGGGCAGATAGGCCTTATTGCTGCTGAGCACATTGTCGGCGGGGTCGATTTTGTAGAATCCCACGCCATTGTCGGTTCCCTGATAGAGGATATAGCTGCCATCTTCAATGCTTCCTTGCAAGGTGATTCCTTTCAGCAGATTCGTTATGGCTGGTGTAGTGGCATTATAGACAATCGGACAGACGAAATCAGTCTGATTGCTGTTTTCGCTCCGTTTCAGAATCACCGGGACGTATCTCGGCACGACCCTGTTTCCCGTGTATTCTGCGAGTGCGTCGAGCTGCAGCACGTCGTTTTCCTGACTTGTGGCCACGTAGGCTTCCACCTCTTCCGGCAGCTCAATGGCGCATGGCAGGCATAATGTGGCATATCCGCTGCTTCCGATTTGCAGATTGATCGAAGTCACTTCCTGGAAGTACCATTTTTCCGGCTCTTCTTCTTGATTGTAGCTTACGCAATTACTTTTACCGTTTGCCGTCATGTAGAATGAACTGTTGTTCCGGTTTTGGAATCGGAAAATGAAGTCCTCCACATGTTGCAGGTTGTAGCCTTCTGTTTCAGCCTTGTTTTCCAGCAAAGGTATTTTTGTACCATTGCTTTCTGCTGTTCCGGCATACAGCCGGCTACCCGGATGATACAGAGTGTAGGTGTTTTCGTTACCAATGCGAACCACCTGGAACAGGCTGATAGGATCCAGCACTCCGTTGATGCGTTTTCCCGGAATGACTTCCGTGATGTTCCGTGCGCCCAGATTCATTGGTTTCAGCTCATCGCAAATGGTCAGGATGTTGTTCATCGAGCCATTGTTCGGTCTGTTCTTGTTAATCAGTCTGTAGAATTTACCTTCCTCCGGATACACGGTGGCTTTGGTTTGTTCTAAAAGCGTTTCCAACTGTTCCACTGAATAGCTGTCAGCCTGATTGTAGGCCGTCTCCAGTTCCTCATACCGATAATTACCTGCAAAGTCCGGTTTGTTGAGCTGTTCCACTCTTTGGGCTTCGGCCAGCAAAGTTTCTATCTCCGTGAGAACTTCTGCGCGTGGGTCGCCCTCGGCAGCGTTCACCAATTGTTCGATGCGTTGCAGTTCGCTCGCTGTCAAGGGTCTGTTGGCATCAGTCAGGCTGAAAGATAGGTCTTTAGCGTCAAAGTCGGTATTTTTTGTAAAAATGATACCGTTGTTTTCTTCTGCCAGTCCGGTCACCAAATCATTGTTCAGCAACATCCAGCATCCCGGCTGTGCCGTTTCAATGAAAAAGCAGGGTAGTGCTGTTTCGCTCACGGTGCATCCGCCCGTTGTATTGGTCAGGAAAGCACTGGTGCCTAAATTATATAGGTAGCGATAACCGGTCTGTACCGAAGTATAGACAGCCCAGACGGCTACATCGCTGACAGAAGTCGTTACGCCGGTTTCTACCGTTTTGGTGTCTGTCGCATAGAGAGTTCTGGCTCCGGTTTCTGCGTCAGGAAGCTGGCTGATGGTATAACTTTTGGCATTGCTCAGTTCGTTCAGTGAAGCAATCTGAGCTATAGTTTGCTGGGTGGTCAGGAGCGACATACCGCTCAGCAGTCCGATAATATATTTTCTTGTTTTCATAGATCAGACGTATTAATTCGGTATTACTGGAGTGTTATATACAGGAAGTGCAGAATGCGCGATTTTTTCCATCATGGCCGCGTCAACTGTTTTCAGGTTCAAAGCTTCCATGTCTGCTTTGAATTCCGCCTTCATATCTTCCATCATGACATAATCCTTGTTACCATAATCTCCGATGGTCATGATAATCGTACGCAGGAATCCGAACCGGTCAAAGTAGTCAAACAGATTGTAACCGGAGATGCGTGAAGCCTTTCGGATGTAATTGAAGATGAAAGGCACACTGTTTTCGGTCCATGTAGCTTCTTTGCGGATATATCCTTGGGTGGTCCAGCAAGAGCTTGGATATTTTGTGATGAATTCATCATACTTTCCGTTTTTGTTGCCGTTCTGCGCGCTGGCCAGCAATTCATATTTGTCAACAGTCGTCTTATTCGGTTCAACCGTAGACCCGTTCGGTTCGTCATTTTGGCGCAGGGCTTCATAGAGGTCAAGCTGGAAGTCTTTTTTCGAATTGTCGCCCTCTTTAGGCAGGATGTAGCTGAAATAGTTGTGCAGCATATAGAACGGAGCCGTATTCTGCTCTACGTAAACTTCGTTTGTAGAAAGAGCGTGCTCAGGATCGCTCGCGATGGATGGAATTTGCCATGCCCCATTCTTATAGTAAGTAGCATATTGCTCGCGAATTTCATCCTGAACGGCCGGACACCAGTCAAAGCGGTCTATTTTTTCATAGGCGTTCAAGCGCCAGTATGTTGGCATGGGTTCTCCCTGATCGTTTACTTCCGACTGATACGTGTTGTTCACATTGGTAAAGAACGTACTGTATGCGTTGTTCCAGGCATCTTTGATGCGTCCGGCATGATAATCATCATGATACCCCATACGGAGCACATTTTCGCATGAGTTCATGTTGTTTGAACTTTCACCCAGTCCGGCCCAGCAGAAGTAAGGTTGCATCTGGTGCTGGTGACCCCATTCGTGGCTGAGTCCCCAAATAGCGTCGCCGTCCTGATACATCAGCGTTTTGCAATTCAGCACCCGCTGTTCCTGGTTGAATTTGAAAGAAACTCCATATCCACTCTGGAACATGTAGTAGGTATAGTTCACGTAGGCCATGGTTTTGTTTTGAGGAACACGTCCGTATTTCTGGAGTCCCAGCAACTGGTGTTCCCAGGCGATGAGGCTGTCGAGCAGATTCATATATTGCCGGTATCCCTGGCTGGTGCCGTCTGATGCTTTACAATAGTCGTACAAACCTTTGGCCGTCCAGATGGAATGCACGTGTTTGCCCACTAAGTCGATGCAGGTATTTCGCGCGTTGGCACAAAGCTGATGCATTTCTTCGTTCGTCTTGTCGGGAGTGAGATATCCGTTCACCTGTCCGTAGACAAAATGAACCTGAACCGGACTGTAGTTTTCCGGATTTTCATCGGCGTAATAGGAGATGTAGGCCAGTCCGTCGTAATTGTTGTCGTAATTGATGATGTTTACGCCGTTTGTGAGCGTATAGGTTTTCTCAGCAGGTCCTGTTCCGACCCATTCATTGTTGCTATTCAGTGAGAGTTCTCCGGCAAACCAGGCCACCACCTTCAGTGTGAGCTGAATATTTGGATCTGCTCCCGAGACGATGACTACATGGCGTCCTTTCGAGATATTGATTCCCGTTACGCCCTGCAACTGGTCATAGAGTTTTCCCGGAGTCTTCCATTCGGCGGATAGAGTATGCGGTGATAATAAGCAGGGATATTCGCTTACACGGTATTCCGTACTGTAATTCTGATCAAAAATGTCTTGTGCCAGTCCCTTTACGAAAGGATCTGTCAAGGCGTCAATGTCAGCCTGTGTTGTTCCTGATGCGAGTTCCGTACAGAGCTTGTCCTGGAATATTTTATAGTCGTTGCTGCGCGTTTTGCTTTCGTAGAACTCCATTTCTGCGCACGAGGCATAATGCTCTATTCCGGAAATAAAGCTGTATCCGGTTTTCACCCGAAACTGCACGGCTGTGATGTTGTCCATGCCATCGTTTCCGAAGTAGACATTAGTCGGCGTACTGTACATTTTGAAGTCATAGTTGCCGAGTAGCGCGTATTCGCTCTCATTCTGCTTGTAATAGACGTCTACCTTACCGAATTTTCCGTTCCCGTCTACCGGGACATAGGTTACCATGTCGAGGTGTTGCGGCGTATCGAAATAATAGGTGAGAATGGCCGGTTCTTCTTCTGAGATGCTTTGATTCCAGTTACTGTGATATACCGTGTTGTACTTGCCATCCTGGGTTTTGTCTATGTCGGCTCCCGGCTGGCATTGATTCGATTCGAAGCTTGTGGGGAATATCCGCAACCAGTCCGATTCTGCACTTTCCAGCACCGTGGTTCCGGGTTGGTTAATGGTGAGTGTCGCTTTACTGCCGGCCGCGTTTCCGATAGCCACTTCCGCAGAGCGCTTTCCTGCCTCCAGATTCTCGTCGTATGTCAGTTTGATAAACCGGTCGCCGGTCGTCACTCTGAGCCAGGAAGAATTAGTTGTTGCGGTAAAGTTTTTACCATACACGGGAATGCGGAGTTCTCCTTTATCTCCGCTGTTCAGTGACGTTGTTTGGGTGGTTTCTACAAAGAGCGGATTACCTTTTGCTGGCAGTAGTTCTTGAGCTTGGATTCTGTTTCCAAACAGAATGGAAATGCCCAGAATCAGGAACACATTTGTCTTTTTCATAATTTTAGAATTGAGTTTTTACTTCGATTATCTGGACCTACTTAAATCATTATCAATGATCTAAACTCTTCTTGTGTTTTAGTGTTATTTTTTACAATTATACATTTATTGATAAAACGGAGCGACAACATTATGCCGCTCCTTGAATGAGTTATTCTAATCCTCGTCATGCGGTATCAGTTCTCGTCGTCGGTGAGATGCCAGTGGAAGCCTCGACGGTCACCTGCTGATTGGTCACCTGCAGATAGTATCCTTCGGGATTCTGGGTGTGTGTTGCGCCCTCGCTGACCACAATCAGAGCGTCGGTGTCGTTTCCTAAGGTGACATCGCGTCCGGTAGCTATTCGAAGAGCGGTTGCAAAATTTTGTACTTCTGTGGTCATTTCTGCGGACAGGCTGCCGCTGTTGATTTTAATTTCCTCGGGGAGCAGCAGTTGTCCCTCTTGTACGGTCATTTCTTTCGGAACGGGAGTAAGGTTGACCGTTGTTGTTGCGTACTGGGGAATAGGTAGCAAGAAAATTAGGGCTACTAAAAGGTTTCTGATTTTTCTCATAATATTTTTAGGTTTTTGTTAGGTGCTTTACGATAAAGATGCGAATCCTCTATCGTACGTCCCAGTCGGCGATGGTGCCTGTTTCGGAAGAGAAGCTTGCGCCGATCCGAAAGAGCTTGCGCTTGTCGGCGTCGTACTCACGGGCATATCCTTTCTCCTCAATCTGCTGCAGGGCCTCGTCCGCCGTGCCGTCCAGCTTGAACTCGAAGATATAGATATAGTCGGCAGTTTCCACGATACAGTCCACCCGTCCCCGGCTTTGTGCTTTCTCCACATAGACCGTGTACACGCTGACGAGGCGCAGAATGAGATAAAACGTATACTGGAAGTAGCGTTCCCGCTCCTTCTCGTTCTCCTTGCGCCGCATGGTGTAGGGTATCCCCGCCAGGAAGGCGGTGAACAGGTCGCGCATCTGCTCCACTTCTCCCCGTCGCATGGCCGCAACGAGTGTCTTGACCCATCCCCCCGTCTCTTCCTCCGGTTTGAGGTAATCGGCGGCCAGTACGGTGAGAAATCCTTTCTTCACTTCATTGTTCGGAAAATCGAGCAGAAAATTGTCATTCTCCCAGCTGTAATCCTTGATGGTGAGGTATCCGCTCTGGTAAATCATGGGCAGCGGGTATTCCGTATCCGCCTTATAGTCAATAAACTGTTCCCGGTCATAATATTTTCCGGTGAGTTCGTTCATGTTCTCCTGGAAGTGGCGGAGCAGGCGAACCAGATAGGTAGGTGTGCCCGAACTGAACCAGTAATCTTCTATACTGCTTCGGTCAAGAGCATTGAGCAGGCTGAAGGGATTGTAAATGTCCGTCATTCGTTTGCTGAAGTGATAGCCGTCATATTGCGATTTCAGCTTTTGGCGCATCTCTTCCGTTGTGCAGCGGTATTCTGTAGTCATGTCGGCCATCGGTTCTGCAAAGCAGCGGTCCAGTTCCTCCTGGGTGATGCCGCAGAGCGCTTCATACCGGGCGTCCATGCTGATGTCCTTCGGCTGGTTGAATCCGCTGAACACGCTCACCTGCGAGAACTTGGTCACCCCCGTCAGCAGCACGAACTGCAGATGGCTGTCTGCCCCCTTGAATACCGAGTAGAACGCTTTCAGTGTGTTGCGGTGGGCTTCCTCCAGCTTCCTGTCCTGGTCCAGCACATCCAGAATCGGTTTGTCGTATTCATCCACGAGCACCACGGCGCGGCGTCCCGACTGCCGGTGCGCTGTTTCTAAAATGTCCCGAAAGCGGGCGCCCACGTCTAATTTCTCATTTGCCTGTACCGCATATTTCCTTTCCCATTTCTGTACATAGTCCAGAAGTCTTTCCTCCAGGACATGCTCTTTTGTAAAGTCCGAGCTGTTGAAATCGATATGGAACACCGGATGCACGGCCCATTCCGTTTCCAGTTTCTCTATGGCCAGTCCGCGGAACAGTTCCTTCCGTCCCAGATAGTAGTTTTCCAGTGTGGACACCAGCAGGCTTTTGCCAAAACGGCGCGGGCGGCTTAGAAAGTAAATTTTGCCCTCGTGAGTCAGTCTATAAACTAAATCCGTTTTGTCTACGTATATATAACCGTCTTCTATAATCTGGTCAAAACTTTGAATGCCGATGGGAAATTTCATAATGATGCCTTTTAGGTGTGTTATGTAGGTCGGCGGCATTGCTGCCGCTTCCCCCATTAAGAACTGTACGTGCGATTTTCACCGCATACAGCTCC
>CALUIV010000023.1 GCA_944320775.1 uncultured Paraprevotella sp.
AAAGCTGTGAAGCAGGCTTTCGACAGGCTGACACCAGCCGCCTGAGGAGCTACACTTTACTTGCGAAACTTAAGTTATTAAATTATGGGTAAAATATTTATTTTCTGAATTGTGGCTCTCCTAATTTTCGACATAGTTTTCCACCTAGCATACAATATAATCCTAATATAATAAACGGAATACTAAGTAATTGTCCCATATTCAGCAGCATATTAGCTTCGAATGCTTCTTGTACTTCCTTAGTGAATTCCAGAAGAAAGCGTGCCGTGAAAATAGTTGTCAGGCAAAATCCAAAATAGAATCCGCTTCCAACATAATTTGGGCGTTTTCGGTACAGATACAGGCCGATAATGAAAAAAGCCAGATAACAGAGAGCTTCATATAGTTGACCAGGATGTCGTGGTTGCATATCGACACGTTCGAAAATAAAAGCCCATGGTACCGTAGTTGGATCACCGATGATTTCTGAATTCATCAGATTTCCTATACGAATAAAGAAGGCACATATCGGTGTAGCGATAGCGATATTGTCTAATACACGCATCAGGTTTATTTTAGTACGGCGTACATACAACCAAAGCGCAATCATTAATCCAAGTGTACCTCCATGGCTTGCTAAGCCTTCATAACCAGTAAAAATCCAACCGTTTGCTGTATGACGCATGGGAAGAATCATTTCCAGCGGATGACTGAGAAAATAGCCAGGTTCGTAAAAAAGGCAATGTCCTAGACGGGCACCAATAAGAATACCCAAAAAGCAATAGAAAAAAAGAGGTTCAAAAAGTTCGTCTTTTATTTTTTGCTGTTTATAGAGCTTTTGTACGATGAAATATCCCGATAATAAGGCCAGACACCAGCATAATGAATACCATCGGATGCTGAAATTACCAATATGGAATGCCTCCACCGGAGGATTCCATAAAATATAGAGTAGGGAAGTCATGAATTGAATATTTATACATTAAAACGGAAATGCATAATATCGCCGTCTTGTACAACATAGTCTTTACCTTCTACGCTCATTTTTCCGGCTTCGCGAACGGCTGCCTCAGAACCGTATTTGATATAATCGTCATACTTAATCACTTCTGCACGGATAAATCCTTTCTCGAAATCGGTATGGATGACGCCGGCACATTGTGGCGCTTTCCAGCCTTTACGGAAGGTCCAGGCTTTTACTTCCATTTTTCCAGCTGTAATATAGGTCTGCAGATTCAAAAGATGATAAATGGATTTGATCAGGCGGTCACATCCTGATTCTTTTAAGCCCATATCTTCAAGAAACATTTGTTTTTCTTCATAACTTTCCAGTTCTGCTATATCAGCTTCTGTTTGGGCTGAAATAATCAGTAATTCAGCATGTTCATCTTTGATTGCTTCGCGAACTGCATCTACATATTTATTACCATTTGCTGCTGACTGGTCGTCAACATTGCAAACATAAAGAACGGGTTTGGTTGTGAGTAAAAACAGGTTTTTAGCGGCTGCAATTTCTTCTTCTGTTTCAAAAACGACTGTACGGGCTGATTTTCCCTGAAGTAATGCCTCATGGTAACGAAGCAAAACGTCGTATTCGATTTTTGCTTGTTTGTCACCACCGACTTTAGCTGCTTTTTCAACACGTTTCAGCCGGTTTTCTACTGTTTCTAAGTCTTTTAGCTGAAGTTCTGTGTCGATTATTTCTTTGTCGCGAACCGGATCGACAGAACCGTCTACGTGTACAATATTGTCGTTGTCGAAGCACCGGAGTACGTGAATGATGGCATCTGTTTCACGGATATTTCCTAAAAACTGGTTTCCCAATCCTTCGCCTTTGCTGGCACCTTTTACGAGTCCGGCAATATCTACGATTTCACATGTTGCGGGTACGATACGATCCGGTTGTACTAATTCTGCTAATTTTGTTAGTCGTTCATCAGGCACGGAAATTTGTCCAAGTTGAGCATCAATAGTACAAAACGGAAAATTTGCTGCCTGTGCCTTTGCACTTGATAAACAGTTGAATAGAGTAGACTTACCTACATTAGGCAGTCCAACGATACCTGCTTTTAAAGCCATAGTTTATGTTTTTTAAAAATGATTCTATTTTAACAGGCGCAAAATTACGAATAAATCCGGTAAGGAAAAAATAACCGGCTTTATCGGGTGGTGATTTTCGCCTTTTTATATATTGGTTTATATTTTATTTTTCTGTCCTTAATGGGCTTCTAGCCAGTTGTTTCCCCAGCCAAAATCTGCTTCAAGCGGTACTTTCATTGTATAGGCTTTTTCCATTTCTTCTACTACAATTTGTTGTACTTTCTCTTTTTCTTCTGGATATACACTGAAATTAAGTTCGTCATGTACTTGCAAAATCATTTTAGAACGAATGTTTTCTTCTTGAAAACGTTTGTAAATATGAATCATGGCGATTTTAATGATATCGGCAGCACTTCCTTGAATCGGAGCGTTGATGGCATTCCGTTCTGCATAACCCCGGACAACGGCATTGTGGCTGTTGATGTCGCGCAGATAACATTTACGATGATATACAGTTTCTGTATATCCTTTTTGGCGGGCCATATCAATACTGCGATTCATATATTCTTTTACCTTGGGATAGGTTTGGAAGTATTCTTCAATTAAGTTTTTGGCTTCTGTACGACTGACATTCATTCGTTCTGCTAAACCGAATGCTGTTATGCCATAAATGATACCAAAATTGGCTGTTTTAGCTTTACTTCTTTCTTCACGTGTTACTTCATCGATACTTTTTTTGAAAACTTTTGCTGCCGTAGCTGCATGAATGTCATGTCCTTCGCGGAAAGCTTCAATCATATTTGTATCGCCACTTAAATGAGCCATGATGCGCAATTCTATTTGTGAATAGTCGGCTGAAAAGAATATACATCCTTCTTCTGGAATAAACGCTTTTCGTATTTCTTTGCCATGTTCATTTCTTACAGGAATGTTTTGTAAATTCGGATTACTACTACTTAAACGTCCTGTAGCCGTAATAGTTTGGTTGAAAGACGTATGAATATGTCCGGTTTTTGGATTTATCAGTTTGGGTAGTGCATCAATGTAAGTTCCTAGAAGTTTTTTTAGTCCGCGATGTTCCAGGATTTTTTCGACAATTTCGTGTTTTGAACGTAGACTTTCCAAAACTTCTTCCGATGTAACGTATTGGCCGGTTTTCGTCTTTTTAGGTTTGTCAATTATTTTAAGTCGGTCAAAAAGGATTTCACCTACTTGTTTGGGAGAGGCGATATTAAAGTCTGTTCCTGCTAGCGCATGAATTTCTTTTTCAATGCGTTTCATCTCACTTGTGTAAAGTAGGGACGTTTCTTTAAGTCCTTCTGTATCGATACAAACTCCATTACGTTCCATATAAGCCAATACGGGCATTAGAGGCATTTCTATGTCCCAAAAAAGTTGTTCACATCCGTTTTCCTTTAGGAGCGGTTCCAGAATATTTTTTAGTTTGAGTGTGACATCTGCGTCTTCACAAGCATATTCATAAACTTCGGTAGGGGAGAGATCGGCCATATTTTTTTGGTTCTTTCCTTTGTTTCCGATGAGTTCCTCTATTTTTATGGTTTGATAGTTTAAATATACTTCAGCCATATAGTCCATGCCATGATGCAATTCTGGTTGTAGCAAATAATGGGCTATCATCGTATCGAAAATTTTTCCTTTCAGGTTGATCCCATAATTTTGCAATACCAGAAGATCATATTTTATATTTTGACCTATTTTAAGAATATTTTCATTTTCATATATCGGTTTAAATTCATTAACTATTTTTTGTGCTTCTTTGTCATTTTGTGGTATAGGTACATAAAATGCCTGATTTTCTTTTACACTAAAACTTAAACCTACCAATTTTGCTGAAATTGGATCAGTACCAGTTGTTTCTGTATCTAGACTGATAAAATCTTTTGTAATGAATAAATCAATAATTTTTCTTCTTTTTTCTTCATTATCAATTAGTTGATAGTCAAAATAGCTCTTGTTATAGCGTTCAATACTCGTGTTTTTGGAATTTTCTTGGGATTCGTCCGTAAATTCTGCAAAGAGAGTGCCCTGAAAAAGATCTTTTTGGACGTAATTATTTTCTTTCTTAAATTTACGGTCGATCAGACTACGAAATTCCAATTCTTCAAATATCTTTTTTAATGAATTCTCATCTGCAGCTTCAGTTTTCAATTGTTCAAGATCTAGTTTGATCGGAACGTCAGTTTTAATAGTTGCCAGGAATTTCGAGAATTCAATCTGTTCTTTGTTATTTTCTATTTTTGTTTTAATTGCACCTTTAAGTTGATCGGTATTGGCCAACAGATTTTCTATGCTGTTGAATTGTTGGATTAATTTTCCGGCTGTTTTTTCACCAACACCTGGACAGCCTGGGATATTGTCGGCGCTGTCGCCCATCAATCCCAATAGGTCTATAACTTGTAGGGGAGATGTGAGACCATATTTTTCATTAATCTCGTTTACACCTAATATTTCAAATTCTTTATCGCCATATTTAGGACGATACATTTTTATGTGTTCTGTGACCAGTTGTCCATAATCTTTGTCCGGAGTCATCATATAGGTGTCAATACCTAGTGAATCTGCTTGTTTGGCCAAAGTTCCGATAACATCGTCCGCTTCATATCCGGCTACTTCTAATATAGGTATATGATAAGCTCGGATGATTTCTTTAATGTAAGGTACTGCTGTGCGTATTCCTTCTGGGGTTTCTTCGCGTTGAGCTTTATATTTCTCGTAAGCTTCGTGCCGGAAGGTTGGTCCTGCCGGGTCAAAAGCGATTCCAATGTGAGATGGCTTTTCTTTGTTTAAAACTTCTTCTAAGGTATTGACAAAGCCTAAAATAGCCGATGTATTCAGTCCTTTTGAATTGATACGTGGATTCTTGATAAAAGCATAGTAAGCTCTGAAGATGAGCGCATAGGCATCGAGCAAAAATAATTTCTTCATAATGCAATAGTTTTCAGCGTAAAATTACGTAAAAAATATCAGCTACTTTATTTTTTTATGTAATTTTGTGTCCCAATACAACCTTTTTATATGGATAAGTTATCAGAAATACGATTACCAGTTGAAAAAGAATTGGCTGAATATACAGCTCTTTTTCGTTCTTCATTGCAACATTCCAATCCTGTCTTGCAAGTCGCTTTGACACATCTTTCCAGTCGTACGGGTAAGATGATGCGTCCGGTATTATTGTTTCTGGTAGCTCGTTTATATGGAAAGGTTACATCTGAAATCTTACATGCGGCAGTAAGTCTTGAATTGTTGCATACTGCAAGTTTGGTACATGATGATATAGTTGATGAAAGCGATATGCGTCGTGGGCAAAGTTCTGTCAATGCACTTTTGAATAATAAGTCTGCGGTGTTGGTAGGAGATTATTTGTTGTCTACTTCTTTGCAACATGCTGCTTTGACGAGTAATATTCGTGTGGTTGAGCTTATTTCCTGGTTGGGACAGACGCTTTCCGATGGAGAATTATTGCAATTGGCCAATATTGAGCGCGAGTTGATTTCTGAGGATTCCTATTATGAGGTTATCAAGAAGAAGACAGCTGCATTATTTGCTGTTTGTGCCCAAATGGGTGCTTACTTGGCTGATGCCAGCGATGAAATGGTGGAAAAGTCCAGACTTTTAGGAGAATATATTGGTATTTGTTTTCAATTGAGAGACGATATATTCGATTATTATGATAGCAAGGAAATTGGGAAGCCAACAGGAAACGACATGAAAGAAGGTAAGCTTACTTTACCTGTCATTTATGCTGTTAACCATTCCGGTTCTGCTGAAGTGCGACAATTGGCTTTAAAGGTTAAGGCCGGTACTACTACGGAGCAGGAGATTAGTTTTTTAGTGCAGTTTACTAAAGAACATGGTGGAATTGATTATGCGGAACAGGTTATGGAAGAATATAAAGCTAAGGCTTTGGATCTGCTTCATTCGATGAATGGAGATGCAACGATTATTGGTGCTCTTGAAGCTTATTTGGATTTTGTGCTCATTCGCAAATTATAAAAGAATAGATGATATTAGTGATAATATAGATGCATCCCAAAAGTTTATGCTTTTGGGATGCATTTCATTTTGATTTATTTTTGTGCGCTCATATTTTAGAAAAATTTGATGGACTCACCAGTAATATCTTGCAGAAGTGGGTTTGCTAATTTACTTGTTCCTAACCGGAACCGTTCTGTTGTTAACCATTCTTCTCCCAATATTTCTTTAACAATTGTGTAATATGACAATGCCAGATCAACGTCATTGATACCTCCAGCTACTTTAAATCCTATCTGAATACCGGTTTTGTCATAGTATTCTTTTATGGCTTCACATATTGTATAGGCTGCTTCTGGACTAGCTCCCTGTATTTCTTTTCCTGTCGATGTTTTGATGAAATCTGCTCCTGCATACATACATAATAAGGCTGCCTTTTTGATGTTTTCTGCGTTCATCAGGCACCCCGTCTCCAGTATGACCTTAAGCTTTTTTGTACCGCATGTGGCTTTTATTTCTTCGATTTCATCGCATAATGATTCATAATCTCCATTTAAGAAACTGCCTACAGACATGACAATATCAATCTCGGTTGCACCGTCTTTTAGGGCTAAGGCAGTTTCTGCAATTTTAATCTCAGTAAGGGCTTGTGATGATGGGAAATTACCGGATACGCAAGCAACTTCTACACCTTCAACTTCCAACGATTGACTTACAATTTGGGCAAATTTTGGGAAAACACAGATACTGGCAACATGTGGCAATTCCGGATATTTATCCTCAAATGCATTTACTTTTTCTGTGAGTTTTAGAATGCTTTCTTCGCTGTCGGTTACTTTAAGTGATGTTAGTTCAATGCAGCTGAACAAAAATTTTTTAACTTCCAGTGTATCGTTTTCCGCTTTCTTGTCTTTTAATATTTTGCCAACTTTATTTTTGATATCTGTATCAGAAATTTTTGTAGAATATAGGTTTAATGCTTGTTCGTATTTGTTTTGATACATTTCGTCCGCTGATTTTATTGCTTCCATTTTATTTTAGTTTTTGATTATTTATATGTCGGTCTTTATCTCTGTTCGTTTTTTTGGCGAAACTTTGCTCGAGTGCCTTTGTTAGATTTACACCGGTTTGATTTGCCAGACAGATTAATACCCAGAGGACATCAGCCATTTCTTCCTCAAGATTCTCTTTTTCGCCGGTTTTAAAAGATTGATCGCCATATTTTCGAGCAATTACCCGGGCTAATTCACCGACTTCTTCTGTCAGGCAGGCCATATTAGTAAGCTCGCTAAAGTAGCGAACACCATATTTTTTTATCCAATCATCAACTGATTTTTGTGCTTCGTCAATAGTCATATTATTCTTTGTTTTTTGTGTCCATACAGATTGTCACGGGGCCATCGTTAAGTAGTTCTACTTTCATATCGGCACCAAATTCTCCTGTTTTTACCGTTTTTCCCAGTGCTTGGCTGAGTGTTTGGCAAAAACTTGTGTAGAGTGGGATAGCTGTCTCATGTCGTGCAGCACGAATATACGAGGGGCGGTTTCCTTTTTTATAAGATGCCATTAGAGTGAATTGGCTGACCAACAGAATTTCTCCTTCTGTATCTATGATATTTTTGTTCATAATCCCGTTTTCATCATCGAAAACTCTTAAACCAATGATTTTTTTGCATAGCCAATCTATATCTTCTTGGTTATCAGCTTCTTCTATTCCTAAAAGTATGAGGAAACCGTTATTTATTTCTGATTTCTTTTTATTATTTATGGTCACAGAAGCGTGACTGACTCGTTGAATGACAATTCTCATTTTATTTGTTCTTTGTTAATGCAATATTCGTAAAAAAATAATAAAGATCCAAGCCGACAGGGTTATTTTTCTTTTGTTTCGATAAGAAACTCTTTGATGATTTTTGCTTTGGCAGAACCGATTGTTTCTGCTATTTCTGAAAGACTGGCTTCTTTAATTCGTTTGACACTTTTGAATTTTTTCAGCAGTTCTGCTTTTGTTTTCGGACCGATACCTTTAATTTCATCTAGCTCGGAAGCTGTTTGTTTTTTGCTTCTTTTATCCCGATGGAAACTGATGGCGAAACGATGTACTTCATCTTGTATCTGGGTGAGTAGTTTGAATAATTGGCTGTCTGTTTTCATTCCGACAACTATTGGTGGAAAGCCGAAAAGTAATTCGTTTGTTCTGTGCCGGTCATCTTTGGCTAATCCTGCTATTGGAATTTTAAGTCCCAATTCTTCTTCGACAACTTGTCGTACTACTTCCATTTGTCCCTTTCCTCCGTCTGTGATGATAAGGTCGGGTAGTGGTTTGTTTTCTTCCAAAAGTCTGGTATATCTCCGATGAACGACTTCTTTCATCGATGCATAGTCATCGGGTCCCGTGACTGTTTTTATATTGTATTTTCGATAGTCTTGTTTGCTTGGTTTGCATTTCTTAAAGACTACACATGCAGCGACAGCGTCCGTTCCTGATATGTTGGAGTTATCGAAACATTCAATTTGCATCGGTGGTTTTTCCAGTTTCAGTTGTGCTTGTATTTCTTTCATCAAGCGCATGCTTTTTTGCTCTGGATTTAGTTTCTCAGCCTGTTTTAATCGGTCTAATTTATATTGCTTGACGTTTAACAGGGATAGTTCCAATAGTTTCTTTTTATCGCCCCGTTGCGGAATTGTAACGGTGATTCCTTCCATTTCCAAGTTGATTTCGATGGGCAGGATTATTTCTTTCGATGAGCTTTTATATCGTTCGCGCATTTCTGCAATACCCAAAGCAAGCAATTCTTCTTGTGTTTCGTTCAGTCTTTTTTTGTATTCAAAAGTAAAAGCCTGGTTGATACTTCCGTTCGTTACGTGCAAGTAATTGATATAAGCAGACTGTTCATCGTCTTCTATCGAAAATACATCTATATTGTGCAATATCTGACTGACAACTTCGCTTTTGCTACGATAATTTTCGATCAGATCAAATTTTTGTTTGATCATTTGGGCTTCTTCAAAGCGCATTTCTGAAGCCAGCTGGTTCATTTCGGCCAGCATCTTTCTACTTATTTCAGCTGTATTTCCTCTGAGTATTTCTCGGGCTTCTTGAATATATTGCTGATAATTTTCGATGGATTCAGCACCAATGCATGGTCCTTTGCAGTTTTTTATGTGATATTCCAGACAAACATTGAATTTTCCGTTCCGGATATTTTCAGGGGTTAATGGCAGATGGCATGTCCGTAATGGATATAGCTTTTTAATCAGTTCCAACAATGAATTCATCGTGGGGATATGGCTATATGGACCGAAGTATGTAGAACCATTGCGAACTATATTTCTGGTTTTAAAAATCCGAGGAAAAAACTCATTTGTGACACAGATAGAAGGATAAGTTTTATCGTCCTTCAACAGTACGTTGTAACGAGGCTTGTAGCGTTTAATCAGATTGTTTTCTAAAAGTAGGGCATCTTCTTCCGTATTGACTACAACATATCTGATATCTCTGATCTTGCTTACTAGTATAGCTGTTTTTCTACTCTGATGGTCTTTACTGAAATAAGAGTATACACGTCGTTTCAGATTTTTTGCCTTACCGACATAAATGATCTCACCTTCCTCGTTCAGGTATTGATAGCATCCCGGACATTCGGGGAGATTGAGAACAATTCCTTTTAAGTATTTATCCAGTTCGTTTCTTTCGTCATTTGTCATAAGGAGATGATCACTTTTGTTTGTTGGCTTTTGGTTTATGCGATAAAAGAGTAAAAACAGCGTTTGAGAAATTAAACATAAATCTTTCAATACGCTGTTTTTATGTTCTACCATGTTATTTTCAGATACGGATTAGTGTCGTAATCTCTGTGTTTTGATCGAAAGCCGTTCGTCCGCTCAGTCCTTCTCCTGTCAATTCAATAATAAAATTGATATAGGTTTTTTGAGGATGAAACTTTTGGACGAGGTCGTAAGCAGCTTTCATAGAACCACCGGTAGCCAGTAAGTCATCGTGAATAAGTACGACGTCGTTTTCATTTATGGCGTCTTTGTGGATTTCCAATGTGTCTTTACCATATTCTTTCATATAGCTCTGTTTAATGGTCTCGGCTGGTAGCTTACCAGGTTTGCGACACATGATAAAACCGGCGTTCAGTCTGACTGCCAGTGCTGCGCCTAAAACAAAACCTCTGGATTCTATTCCGACAATTTTTGTAATACCTTTGTCCTTATACAATTCGTATAATTCGTCTAGCATGATTTGCATGCATACCGGATTTTTGAATAGGGTTGTAACGTCTTTAAACTGTATTCCCGGGATGGGGAAGTCGGGAACATTTCTCAGGTTTTTGATTAATATTTCATTGTTCATAACCAATGGATTATAGTGTTATAGTTTAAGTAATGTTTCACGTGAAACCTAGCTTGATTTTTATCGGCCGAGAAGCACGAGAAGGACATTGATATCGCTTGGGGAAACGCCGGGAATGCGTCCGGCTTGAGCCAGTGTTTCGGGATCTATTTTGGTTAGTTTCTGTCTTGCTTCCGTAGAAAGCGAATTCATGTTTGAATAGTCAAACCGCCCCTTGATCCGGATGTTCTCTAATCGTTGCATTTTATCAGCGATGACTCTTTCTCGTTCTATATAGCCGTGATATTTCATGAGAATTTCTGCTGCTTCCAGAGTCTCTTCTTTTCGGTCGTTTATCTGCGCCAGGAGTTCTTCGAATGCATGGATATGTGGGGCTATGTTCTGAATCGATATTTGTGGTCTATTGATGACATCAACCAGTTTGCAACCGTAGCGGAGTGGTGTTGTTTCCAGTTGTTCCAATGCCGGATTGATTAGTGCTGGTTTTAAAGAGAAGTTCGAGCAGAAATCTATTATACGTTTTATATTTTCTTTTTTAGTTTGCCATTTATTATAACGTTCTTGTTTCGCTAATCCCATTTGATAGGCTTTCTCTGTGAGTCGTGCATCGGCATCATCTTGGCGCAATAGAATGCGGTATTCTGCTCTTGATGTAAACATGCGATATGGTTCATCTACACCTTTAGTTACCAAATCATCTATGAGTACACCGATATAAGATTCGTCACGATGCATGATGAATGGGTTACTTCCTGAACATTTCAGGGCGGCATTGATTCCTGCAACGATTCCTTGACCGCCTGCTTCTTCGTATCCGGTTGTACCGTTAACCTGGCCGGCCATGAAGAGTCCGGATATTATTTTTGATTCAAGAGAATGTTTTAGTTGGGTTGGATCAAAATAGTCATATTCGATGGCATAGCCCGGACGGTAAACCACCAAGTCACGGAAAGCTGGGATTTTCCGGAGAGCCATAATTTGTATGTCAAGTGGTAGACTGGACGAAAAACCATTGAGATAATATTCTTGTGTATTTTCTCCTTCCGGTTCAAGGAATAGCTGATGTTGTTCTTTGTCGGGAAAAGTCATCAGTTTGGTTTCAATGCTGGGACAATAACGTGGTCCGATACTTTGGATCTGTCCGTTGTAGAGTGGAGAATCGGCCAGTCCTGAACGAAGCGTATCATGTACTTCTGGATTTGTAAAACAGGTCCAGCACGTCAGTTGTTTCAAGTTCCGTTCAACTTCATTGAAAGAAAAACGGTGGAAGTCCTTTTCTCCATATTGAATATCCATTTCATCGAAGTGAACACTGCGTCCGTCAATGCGGACCGGAGTTCCGGTTTTCATGCGTCCGGCGACAATACCATGGCGGGTGATCGATTCTGTCAGATGGTACGATGCTGGTTCGGACACTCGTCCTCCTGGTAGTTTGGTTCTTCCGATATGCATTAGTCCGTTCAGAAAGGTTCCTGCTGTAAGGATGACGCATGGCGCTTTAATAGTTACATCCAGATACGTTTGTACGCCTGTCACTTGTTTGTTTTCTACGAGTAGTTCTTTGACCTGATCTTGCCAAATATGCAAATTGGGGATATTCTCCAAAATTTCGCGCCAGGCCCAGATAAATTTTCCCCGGTCGCATTGCGCTCTCGGACTCCACATGGCAGGTCCTTTTGAGCGGTTCAACATGCGAAACTGAATAGAGGTTCGGTCTGTTACAATACCCATGTATCCACCTAGTGCATCTATTTCGCGTACAATTTGTCCTTTGGCAATACCGCCGACTGCAGGATTGCAGCTCATTTGTGCAATCTTGTTCATATCCATAGTGACCAGACAGGTTTTTGCGCCCATATTGGCTGCCGCTGCTGCGGCCTCACAACCTGCATGTCCACCACCGATAACAATCACATCATACTTAAAATCCATCTCTTAATTTTCCTTTTTTATATTAGGTGCAAAAGTAGCTTTTTTTTAGGAATATCTTTGATATTTCTTTTGCTCAATCAAGGATTTAGATTAAATTTGCATCTTGTAAAAGGTGCGTAAAAAAGATTCTTTTCTTAATTCATTTTTTAAATAATTTAATTTCAATCATTTATGTGGTTATGTGATTCATCTATTGGACGTAAGGTAGTGATGTCAGTTACTGGTATTGCCCTCGTCTTGTTCTTGACGTTCCATGCGTCAATGAACGTTGTGGCGCTGTTCTCTGCAGAAGGCTACAACATGATTTGTGAATTCCTGGGCGCAAACTGGTATGCTGTTGTGGCTACCTTGGGTTTGGCAGCCTTGGTTGTGATTCATATTATTTATGCGTTCTGGTTGACGATACAGAATCGTCAGGCTCGTGGTAACAATCGTTACGATGTAACAGCCAAGCCGGAGAAGGTAGAATGGGCATCACAGAACATGTTGGTACTTGGTATCATCGTTGTTTTGGGTTTGGCTTTGCACCTTTACAATTTCTGGTATAACATGATGTTTGCAGAATTATTGGGTCAGCCTTATTTGGGCGGTTTGCATGCAGCTGATGGTTATGGCTACATTGTTCAGACGTTCTCTCAACCACTCTTCACTGTTCTTTATGTAATTTGGTTGGCTGCTCTTTGGTTCCATCTGACACACGGTTTCTGGAGTGCTATGCAGACATTAGGATGGAGTGGCAAGATTTGGTTTAATCGTTGGAAAGTGATTGGTAACATCTATTCAACTATTGTTATCCTGATGTTCCTCGTAGTAGCCTTGTATTTCTCTTGCTGTGGTGGCTGCTGATAATTTTAATTCACGAATCATTAAATTGAAAAAGTATTATGACTAAGATAATCGATTCAAAAATACCTGAAGGTCCAATAGCTGAGAAATGGACCAACTATAAAGCACACCAGAAATTGGTGAACCCGGCTAACAAGCGTCGTTTGGACATCATCGTTGTAGGTACTGGTTTGGCCGGAGCTTCTGCTGCTGCTTCGCTCGGTGAAATGGGATTCCGTGTTTTCAACTTCTGTATTCAGGACTCTCCTCGTCGTGCTCACTCTATCGCTGCTCAGGGTGGTATCAATGCTGCCAAGAATTATCAAAACGACGGTGACTCTGTTTATCGTTTGTTCTACGATACGGTGAAGGGTGGTGACTACCGTGCTCGTGAAGCAAACGTTTATCGTTTGGCTGAGGTTTCTAACGCCATTATCGACCAGTGCGTGGCTCAGGGTGTTCCTTTCGCTCGCGAATACGGCGGTATGTTGGCTAACCGTTCATTCGGTGGTGCTCAGGTATCTCGTACTTTCTATGCAAAGGGTCAGACAGGTCAGCAGTTGCTGTTGGGTGCTTACTCATCATTGAGCTGTCAGGTAAATGCTGGTACTGTTAAGTTATATACTCGTTATGAGATGATGGATCTGGTTATGATCGACGGCCGTGCTCGCGGTATCATCGCCCGTAACCTGGTAACCGGTAAGCTGGAGCGTTTCGCTGCTCATGCAGTAGTTATTGCAACCGGTGGTTATGGAAACACTTACTTCCTTTCTACTAACGCTATGGGATGTAACTGTTCTGCCGCTATGCAGTGCTACCGTAAGGGAGCTTGGTTCGCAAACCCTGCTTACGTTCAGATCCACCCGACTTGTATTCCGGTACACGGAGACAAGCAGTCTAAGCTGACTTTGATGTCTGAGTCTCTGCGTAACGATGGTCGTATCTGGGTTCCTAAGAAGATCGAAGATGCCAAGGCATTGCAGGCTGGTACCAAGAAGGGTAGCGACATTCCGGAAGAGGATCGTGACTACTACTTGGAGCGTCGTTATCCGGCATTCGGTAACTTGGTTCCTCGTGACGTGGCTTCACGTGCTGCCAAGGAGCGTTGCGACAAGGGCTTCGGCGTAAACAACACCGGCTTGGCTGTATTCCTCGACTTCTCAGAAAGTATCGAGCGTTTGGGTATCGACGTTGTATTGCAGCGTTATGGTAACTTGTTCGATATGTACGAAGAGATCACTGACGTAAATCCAGGTGAGTTGGCTAAGGAAATCAATGGTGTGAAGTATTACAACCCAATGATGATTTATCCGGCTATCCACTATACAATGGGTGGTATCTGGGTAGACTATGAGTTGCAGACTTCAATCAAGGGTCTGTTCGCTATCGGTGAGTGTAACTTCTCTGACCACGGTGCAAACCGTTTGGGTGCTTCTGCATTGATGCAGGGATTGGCTGACGGTTACTTCGTATTGCCTTACACGATCCAGAATTATCTGGCTGACCAGATCACTGTTCCTCGTTTCTCTACCGATCTTCCTGAGTTCGCTGCAGCTGAAAAAGACGTACAGAGCCGTATCGATCATTTGATGGGTATTCACGGTAAGCGTTCTGTTGATTCTATCCATAAGGAATTGGGTCATATTATGTGGGAGTACGTAGGTATGGGCCGTACAGAAGAAGGTTTGAAGACAGCCTTGGTTCGTTTGAAAGAAATCCGCAAGGAATTCGAAAGTAACTTGTTCGTTCCAGGTTCTAAGGAAGGTGTGAACGTTGAGTTGGAAAAGGCTTTGCGTTTGAACGACTTTATCACCATGGGTGAGTTGATTGCTTACGATGCATTGAACCGTAATGAATCTTGTGGTGGTCACTTCCGTGAGGAGTACCAGACAGAAGAAGGTGAGGCTAAACGTGATGATGAAAACTACTTCTATGTAGCTTGCTGGGAGTATCAGGGTTCTGACGATAAGGCTCCGGTATTGTACAAAGAGCCTCTGGTTTACGAAGCAATTAAGGTTCAGACTCGTAACTACAAGAGCTAATTAACGGTGTGTTCAACGATTATTAAAGACAAAAACAATGGAAAAAAATATTTCATTTAAACTCAGATATTGGCGTCAGAACGGACCGAAAGACAAAGGTCACTTTGACGAGCGCGAGATGAAAGACATCCCGGGCGACACTTCATTCCTGGAAATGCTCGACATCCTGAACGAGCAGTTGGTTGAGGAAGGCAAGGAGCCATTCGTATTTGACCACGACTGCCGCGAGGGTATCTGCGGTATGTGTTCTCTGTACATCAACGGTACTCCACACGGTAAGACGGAGCGCGGTGCTACTACCTGTCAGCTGTATATGCGTAAGTTCAACGATGGTGATACCATCACTGTTGAGCCATGGCGTTCTGCTGGTTTCCCAGTAATCAAAGACTGTATGGTAGACCGTACAGCATTTGATAAGATCATGCAGGCCGGTGGTTATGTAACTTTGCGTGCCGGACAGCCACAGGATGCTAATGCGATCCTGATTCCGAAGCAGAATGCTGACGAGGCTATGGACTGCGCAAGTTGTATCGGTTGCGGTGCTTGTGTTGCTGCATGTAAGAACGGTTCTGCAATGCTGTTTGTATCTTCAAAGGTAAGTCAGTTGGCTCTGTTGCCACAGGGACGTCCTGAGGCTGCACGCCGTGCTAAGGCTATGATTGCGAAGATGGATGAGTTGGGCTTCGGTAACTGTACGAATACCCGTGCTTGTGAGGCTGTTTGTCCGAAGAACGAAAGCATCGCGAATATCGCACGTTTGAACCGTGAGTTTATCAAAGCTAAGCTGAACGACTAATAATAGCTCAGCGGGGCTGAAAATAGTCTCAGAGCGTATTTAAATAATAAGAAAGCGGAGTTGCCAACCGGGACTCCGCTTTCTTTTTTTACTGAATCAGATTATTGATTTCATCAGATATACATCTGTTTCTTTGGTTCTTATTTTGTTATTTCGAGAGATTACAGTAGAACTCGTACCGGATATTTAAAAGAAGAGTTCTGTAAACTGTTTTGGGATTTTAATGGATTTATTTTTCTTCCGTCTGTTTCCGGTAACAATTTGGCGTCAGGCCGTCGTGACTTTGCACAAAGGCCCGATGGAATACAGAGGGAGAAGAAAAGCCACAAAGTTCGCCTACTTGTCCAACGGGAATATCCTTTCGGTTGACAAGTAACCATTCCGCTTCGCGCAGGCGGTAATTGCGTACTACGTCATTGAAGCTGTTTCCGAATCCTTCGTTGAAAACACGTGAAAGATATGTTCGGTTCAGGGGTAAGATTTCGGAAACGTCGATAAGTTTGAAATTTGGATTCAGATATGGTTTTTTCTTGATCATCCAGCTGGATATCTCGTCGCAGTATGTTGGTAATTTTTTGAGAAAAGCATTTTCATTTCCCTCAACCTCCAGAAGACAAACATTTTCTGTGGATGATACTTTTTCTTTGAGCTCAGCTTTCTGACATGCTTCATTCTCGTCTAATGTATAACTGAAAAAATTCTCTGTATATGGATTGTCGTGAAAGAGTCCTTTGTAAAGAGTATAGCAGAAGAAGCATTGTACTGTTAGGTTATGTATAATAAAACTGTATGTGTTTCCGTCGAAAACACCCCAAAAATAGGCTACTCCAATTAGGACTACACCAATGCCATATTGTCGTAACCATGAAATATTCATGGTTTCATCATCCGAATAATTGTTGCGACACCATTGCTGATAAAATTCTTTATAACGCCAGGTCAGTCGGAATAAATATGCAAGATACGCAGCGATGGAAAGGGTCATCAGAATACGGAACCAGACATTGAATTGTCCGATATGCTCCATGAACTGATTTATATCACTCAGGATTAACGGTTTCTGGCCAAGTAATGACAATACAAAATAATAAAATAAAGTTACCCCTATATAGGGGAGTAATAAGAGACCTGTTCGTTTCAGGTTTAGCCATCCCGGACGTACGATTTCCAAAGGATAAAGCAACAGAATAATCAGATATAAATTACCGCTTGTCAATAAGAATACATTAGCTATATCAACTTTGGTAAAATACAGGTTTTGATTACCCATAAGCATACCTACGATACGTATAACGTAGAAAATTCCCCATGCCAGCATGATACTTGCTAGCAGACGTCGGGAACGATTATTTCGTCCGCGTAAGAAAAGAAGAGAAGCGCCGCCTAAACAGATGACAGCTGCCATCGTAATCAATATTGGTAATATGCTTGTATAATCAAACATAATTTTTGTGGATGTTTTTCCGTAATGGATGTTGCAAAGTTAAAAAAATATTGTAAGGTTATTATCTTTTTTCTTACCAATTACGATTTTGTAATACTTCTTTTGGGGGCTTGATACAGATCGATATTAGATGCCCATCTCATGAAAATTAGTTGGGCATCTGATGTAAACCAGATGCCCAACTCAGAAATCGGTATAGTCCGACATGTTTATAATGTATTATAATTGGTTCTGTTTCCTATATTGCAATGGAGTAATTCCCATCATTCTTTTAAATAGCGAAGCAAAGTAAGACTGATTGCCAAATCCAAGTTGAATAGCTATATCGTGGATGGACGATGCTTGAGTCAGTAAGGCAATTTGTGCTTTTTCTATACGTTTGTTTAGAATAAATTCTACGGGAGTCATACCGGTTTCCCGTTTGAAGATTCGGATCAGACTGTCTTTGCATACTCCGACCATTTCCGCGAGTTCTTCTAAGGACAGACTTTCTGAAATATGTTGCAGGATGTATTGCTGTACTTGAAGAACGCGATTATCGTTTGTTTCGTTCACGCTAACAGCCTGTCTGTAAAAACGGGAAACGAGCATCATCATAATAGCTTCCATTTCGTACAGTTCCTTTGCCGTATGTTGGTTGAAACGTTGGACTACCTGCATGATCGTTTGGCTATTATCATAGGTTGATGGGATAGAATGTTTCAAAAAACAATCAGGATTGAGTTCAACAAGTCGTTTAAACAGATCTAAGTCGTATGCATTGGCTTTAATTTCGAAAGGAAAGTTATTTTGTTCGTAAATATTGTTTTTTTGTATTTGCTGATCCAGAATATGCAAATAATAGTGTGTGAAAGGACCGTTACATTGATCGCTATGACGTGTGAAAGGGGGAATCATATAAATATGTCCTGGAGTAAGTTGATAAGTCTTATTGTGAATGAAGACTTCGGCTTGCCCATGTTCTACATAGTAGATTCTTAAAAATGGACTGCAGAGGTTTTGAAAGTTCCAATCTGCATTCATTTCAATCCGTCCAATATGGAGCAAAACTAGTGGAGTGGACAGATGCGTTCCAAAAAACGCATTCTCGGAAGGTTTATTGTTGTGCATTTTTATCCTGATTTAGATTTTTAGTCTATTATATGTCTTATTTTTTATTGTAAAATCGATGATTTTTGATTTTATTTTTACTTTCATTTTTTGTTGAAATAGCTAAAATTAGCTAGGATGAACAGATTCGATAGTTTCCGCCCTGAAGCATCTTTACAATACCTTTCATTTCGAGAGAAAATAATATGGAACTGACCCGACTGATCGGAATATTGGTTTCGATACAAATTTGGTTGATGGGTTTACAGTCTGTCTGTATCAGACAGTCTATGATTAATTGCTCTTCAGGGTTTAGTTCCGGAAAGAGTTGCAACTGGATCGTATTTGTTTGTTTTACTTTTTTATGATTTTGCCACCCCATGAGTTCTGCGAAATCTGCAGCGTTCTGTAATAATGTGGCGCGATTTTTTCGGATCAGTTCGTTACATCCTTGGGAATAGGGGTCGGTGATTCGTCCGGGAAAGGCAAATATATCCCGACTATATCCTTCAGCTAATTCGGCTGTAATAAGTGCTCCTCCTTTTTCGGCAGATTCTACTACAACTGTTGCATCAGCTATTCCGGCTACAATACGGTTACGTCGTACAAAATTAACTTTGTCCGCATTTGTTTTGCTCATAAATTCGGTAAGCAATCCCCCTTGTTGTATCATGGCTTCTGCCGTATGTCGGTGCATTCTGGGGTATATCTGATCCAGGCCGTGAGCTAACACACCAATAGTCTTTAACCCTTTCTCTAAGGCTTTTGTGTGAGCTTGTATATCAATTCCATAGGCTAAACCACTTACAATAAGAGCATCTGGACAGATTTCTGCCAAGTCGGTAATGAAGCGTTGACATAAATCCTTACCATACTCTGTACAATGCCGGGTACCGACAATATTGAGTATATGCCTGGAGTTCAAATCGGCATTTCCTTTGTAAAACAATACAATAGGAGCATCAGGGCATTCTTTGAGTCTGAGCGGGTAGTCCGGGTCGTTGAGGCAGATACAGCGGATCTGTTTTTCGCAGATATAGTTCAGTTCTTCTTCGGCTCTTTGCAGTCCTTGTTCCAAATCGTTCAATGCATGAACTAGTTTGTCGGTAGCCTGCGGAATTAATTCACGTATGTTTTTATGATATTCATATACTCTTGTTGCACTTCCGGCTTCTTCGAGTAACATACGTTGGTTTGTACTGCCCAATTTGGAAATACGGCTTAAGGCCAATGTATAAAGAGTTTCATTTTCGGTCATGTGTTTATCATAGATTATAGGTAAGGTATTTAAAAACGATCATCATGTAGTGAGCCAGGGGGTCAGCAATTGGTCTAGTTCCGGACACTCAGAGAGTCGTCCGTTTACCAGACAGACTGTATCAACCTGGCTTTTTATGGCGCATTTCAGATCAGGAATACGGAAAATGTCCTGATAGAATACATATTTAATTCCGTCTTTTTTTACCTTTAATTTACAGACAAATTCGTCTCCGCTTTTTAAAGGTGTCTTGAATGCTATGTTCAGACGGGCTACAACTGCATCAATCCCTTGTTGGTGCATTTCTGCGAAACTGATACCTGCATGCAACAGAAATTCATGACGTGTATGTTCCATATAGTGTTGGTAATTGGCATTATTGACAATACCTTGAAGATCGCATTCATAATCGCGAACTTTCATTTTCAGTTCGTAACAATAAACATTTTCCATTAGTTTTTGTCCTTTTTTTATTCTAAAATCTGCATTGGAAACAAAGATAAGAAATTTTGCTCTAAATCTGTTTATAAAAAATTTATTTAGTAGTTGTTCTGTGTGAATCGGATTGAATCGGATTGATGATACTATTTTATTTTTTATGTAGTATTGTTTTTACTCAGAAATTCATAGCCGAACCGACAGCGCAGACATTCCTGTTTGTCGCAATATTCCCGTTTTAGTTGGATGAGTGCTTGGGTATCAGCAGCATGTTCTACTTTCAGACCACATTCCTGCCATTGTCGGATGATGTAATTGTTCTCTGGTTTTATTTGTTCCAGTAAAGCAATAGCTTGCTCTGTATAATGTGATTCCTGTAAGAATGTACCATAAGCAAATAGGGTCGGTACGATCGTATTGATGATTATCAGATCAGCTGATATACGACTTATTTTTTTAGTGCTATGGGGCGATGGATAACCAAACAAATAATGATCTTCCCAATATGGAGTCGTTTCCAATTGGAGTTTTTTACGTAACGGTTCTATTTCTGATATCTCCCGAATTAACGAAAAGCTAATTTGTTCCTCGTGGAACATTCGTGCTAATTGGGATATGCGTAGATGAGGGAAATTTTGTGGTCGGGTTCGCATGAATTTCCATATTTGCCAGGAAACTGGCTTCAGGCTGAATTTATGACTTAGATAGGCATATTCTTTTTGAAGATTACAAAAATATTCATCTTGTATGCTTTCTTTTTGTCCGCGTTCGGGTAGTGACGCTTTGTCAAGTAGTCCTGCCTGTCCCATAAATAAAGCTTCCAGTTGGAAGAGATTGTCCCGATGTTTGGCTGCAGCCATAAGAGGAATGGTTCGTGCCCATTGTTCGAAGGCATCACCATTCAGACCGAAACCTAAATTACGGGCTAATGTGATAAAAAAAGCATTTTCCCAATCGTTGTTTAAGGTTTTCATTCGATTCAGGACAAGTTGGGCTTTTTCTTCCAGTCGTTCGTAAACTAAGGCACTCATCCAACTATGAATCATGAACGAACTTAAGTGGGGGATGATGGTATGACAACGTGGGTAATTTTCTGATTTTTTTAATGTTGCATAGTTCTTCTGGACAAAACTAGGGATCTCCAACTGGAGTTGTACCGGTGTTTTCCCGTTTTGAGTCTGTATTGGCTGGTCGCAATTTGCTACAACGTGTAGAATTACGTTGTTGTAGGCGCTGTCTGTATGATGTCCGTGGCGAAACCAATCGGATGAAGACAGATGTATTTCAACATTTCCGGCCCAAACAGTCGATCCGATTCGTACTTTTGCGTTGAAAAAATCAGGTCCGGCATTATTATTCGGTAGTCCTGGATCGATGATTTCCAAATCTTCCCCGTTGATGGTTTTTAATGGATGGAGAGGAAAAATACGGTGTTTCCAGGCATAATGCAAAAGTTTTTCCATAGTACATAATGATTTAAGAAACATTATTTTCCCTACAAATTTAATGAAATTAAGTGCATTTCTTTTATCTTTGCCCAATAAAACTTTTTGGAAAATGAAAATAGCATTAATTGGTTACGGCAAAATGGGTCGTATGATTGAGCAGATAGCTTTGCAGCGCGGTCATGAGATTGTATGCATTATAGATATTGACAACCAGCAGGATTTTGATTCTGATGCATTCCGGCATGCAGACGTAGCGATTGAGTTTACGGCTCCGCATGTTGCTTATGATAATTATTTGCGTGCTTTTAAACATCATGTGAAGGTGGTTTCCGGTTCTACTGGTTGGATGACTGAGCATGGGGAAGATGTACGCCGTATGTGTACTGAAGAAGGACAGACACTTTTCTGGAGTTCAAATTTCAGTTTGGGAGTATCTGTTTTTAGGGCGGTAAATAAATATTTGGCCCGAATCATGAATCAGTTTCCGGAATATGATGTAAAAATGGAAGAAGTGCATCATATCCATAAGTTGGATGCTCCAAGTGGTACAGCCATTACTTTGGCAGAAGAACTGATTGGACAGTTAGACCGTAAGGATAAATGGGTAAAAGGGCTTCAGACAGCTCCCGACGGAACTGTAAGTGGAACGGATGATTGTGCTCAGAATGAGGTTGCTATTGCCAGTGTCCGCCGTGATGAGGTTCCAGGCATTCATACGGTGATTTACAATAGTGATGCGGACTGTATATCCATTACGCACGATGCACACAATCGTAAAGGATTTGCTTTGGGAGCCGTTTTAGCAGCAGAATATACCGTGCAACATGAGGGTTTGCTGACGATGGATGATTTGTTTCAGTTCTGATAGGATTAAAAAAATATATTAAGGAAATCTGTATGAAAAAGAAAACAGTGAAGCCGACAAAGATCCAATGGATCAAGATGTGTGTCGTCATGGTCTTATATCTGGCTTTTCTCTTTTGGGTGAAAAGCTGGTGGGGATTAATCGTGGTTCCCTTTATATTTGATGCCTATATTACCAAAATAATACCTTGGACTTGGTGGAAAGACTTGGAAAATCCGGTTTCGCGTACCATTATGAGCTGGGTTGACGCCATTGTTTTTGCTTTGGTAGCTGTCTATTTCGTGAATATTTATTTTTTTCAGAATTATACGATTCCGTCTTCTTCACTTGAGAAATCATTGCTTGTAGGCGATTATCTTTTTGTCAGCAAAATGAGTTATGGCCCTCGTGTACCTCAGACTCCACTTTCAATGCCATTGACCCAGCATACACTTCCGGTGTTTAACTGTAAGTCTTATTTGGAGAAACCTCAATGGGATTATAAGCGTGTTTCCGGTGGAAAGGTGCAATTGAATGATATTGTTGTTTTCAATTATCCGGCAGGGGATACTGTGGCCCTAAATCCAATGTATCAGGTTGATTATTATCCGATGTGTTATGGGTATGGACAAGAATTGTATCGTCAACAATACGGAACATTGCCTGTATTGGATTCTTTGCCGATTATGGAGCAGCGGAAAATTTATGCCATGTATTACGAAGCAGGAAGGCAGTATATCCGTCAGTATCCGCAGGAATTTGGCGAAGTGACCTGGCGTCCGGTGGATCGTCGGGAAAATTATGTGAAACGTTGTGTTGGTTTACCCGGACAGACCTTGCAGATCAAGGAACATATCATTTATCTGGATGGAAAGGCCAATAAGGAACCCGATGAAGTTCAATATAATTACCGGGTTGTTTTCCGTCAGCCGTTGCCCGAAAGTTTGATTCGTGAACTGGATTTAAGTCGGGAAGATATTGCCGGTTTGGGACAGCGCGGTGTGCTTCCGTTGACGAATCATGCATATCAGGTGCTTGCATCCCGTAAGGACTTGGTAGAAAGTATTGCCTACGATGATTCTGATGATACCGAAGGCATTTATCCGTTGAATCAGGCCACCGGATGGACCCGTGACAATTATGGACCTGTATGGATTCCTGCTAAGGGAAAGTCCGTGAAACTGACTTTGGATAACATTGCCGTTTATGAGCGTCCGATCAAGGCCTATGAAGGAAATGATTTGCAGGTAAAGGACGGAAAAATCTTCATCAACGGACAGGAAACCGACAGTTATACTTTTAAAATGGATTATTACTGGATGATGGGCGATAATCGGCACAATTCGGCTGATTCGCGTTATTGGGGTTTTGTACCCGAGGATCATATTGTCGGTAAGCCTATTCTGATCTGGCTTTCCTTAGATAAGGATCGCAGTTGGTTTGACGGTCATGTCCGTTGGGACCGTTTGTTCCGTTTAGTAGATAATATAAAATAATTTATACGTTGTATTCAACTAAAAACGAGCCTTTATCTTGTTCTGTTTGGTTAGAGACAAGAAGGCTCGTTCTTTTTTCAAGTATTTTATGATGTGTTCTTCTGAAAAAAAATCCTGTGTGCTTCTTTCTACGGCTTATTGGGGGCCTGTTCAGTACTATACTAAATTATATCAGTATCCTGAGGTGCTTTTGGAACAGTATGACCATTATATGAAGCAAACCTATCGTAACCGTTGCCTTATTGCCGGCCCCGATGGTGTTTTGCCGTTGACCGTTCCTGTTGTCAAACCGGATCAGCCTAAATTGTCCATGAAGGATATCCGCATCTCTGATCATGGCAACTGGCGTCATTTACATTGGAATGCATTAGAATCTGCTTATCGTAATAGTGCTTTTTTCGAGTATTATGCAGATGATTTCCGACCGTTCTATGAGCAGAAATGGACATTTCTGATGGATTTCAATGAAGCCATTCAGCAGAAGGTTTGTGCATTATTAGATTTGGAACCGCACATTGTTCGTACAAATAGTTATCAAAAATCCGACGAATTGCCATTTTATGTAGCTGATTTTCGTGAAGAAATTCATCCGAAGCACGATTTTCTTGCTGATCGTTCGTTTTATGCCCAACCGTATTATCAGGTGTTTCGTGAACGTCATGGCTTTCTGCCCAATTTGAGTATTGCTGATTTACTGTTTAATATGGGACCTGAAGGATTGCTGGTTCTACGAAATACTTGTAAGGGCGAATGACGGGTTTATTTGTAAATTAATGTTGTCAGATTCTCCGGTCGGAATAAATCTTTGGCTACTTCATGCAGTTCTTCTGCAGTCAGGGCATCTATTCTGCGATAAAGTTCTTCCTGGCTTCTTCCGCGTTTGTAGTGAAGAAATGTTTTTCCTAAGGAAAGTGCTACGTTTTCAGAGTTGTCGTATGAAATACCAATTTGTCCTTTAATCTGACGTTTTGCGGCATTCAGTTCTTTCTCAGAGATGGGTTTCTCAATCAATTTGTTTAGTTCCTTGGCTACAAGGCGCCGACAACGGTCGATGTCATGCTCATCACACCCGAAGTAGATACACCAGACTCCCGTGTCCGTATAGGTTGTCATGCTACTTTCTACGGTATAAACCAGCCCGTTCTTTTCGCGCAGACTCAGATTCAGGCGAGAACTCATTCCTGGACCTCCCAGCATATTATTCAGTAGATAAAGGGCCAGATGTTTCGGATCTCGGGCACTGTAACTCCGGCATCCGATTAGGACATGGGCCTGATGCGTGTCTTTTTTTCGGGTGATTTCAACAGGAGTGTAGGGTGGTAGAGTATCAGTAACGTTCGTTTCTGTTTCAGGTGCAGGATTGGCGAATTGTTGGTAACGTTCAGAATCTTTGTCCAGTGAATCAACAGCACGTTTAATAGCCTTTTCCAGTTCCCTGCGGATGGTTTTAGGCTCAATATTTCCATAAAGGAAAAATGCCATGTTTTGTGGTAAATAATTTCGTGCTACGAAGCGTTGCATATCCGCGCTTTTATATTGTCTCAGGCGTTCTGCTTCGCCCAAAATGTTTTTGCCTAAGGCACATCCCTGAAAAATCAGGTTCTCGAATTCATCATAAATTAATTCGGAAGGCGAGTCGTTATAGCTTTCTATTTCGTCTATAATCACTTCTACTTCTTTGTCCATTTCCGCTTGTTTGTAGGTACTGGCCAAAACGATATCTGCAAGCAGTTCTACAGCACGTTGGAAATGTTCCTTCAGAAAGGCTGTATAATAAATCGTTTCTTCTTTGCCGGTATAAGCGTTCAGATCGCCCCCGACACATTCCATCTGGTTGATGACTTGTCGTGAACTGCGTCGTTGTGTGCCTTTAAAAGTCAGGTGTTCACAGAAGTGGGCAAGTCCGTTTTCGTCGGGTAATTCATCGCGCGTTCCGGCATCAATGGCGATGCCGCAATAAACTACGTTTGAGTTGGAAGGCGCGCTGATGATACGCAAGCCACATGACAGTGTATCCGTATGGAACTGATTGGAATGTTCCTGATTCATATCTTGGTTTAATTACATTTTTCAGGATACAAAGATACGACAATTCATGAATATACGGATGTTATAAAAATGTATATTGGGAAAATATAAGAAAGCTCCTGTACGAAAAACAGGAGCTTTTTCTTTAAAATTTCTATTTTGTGAAGATGTTGGACAATGAGCAAGGACGTATATCTCCCTCCAAAGAAATGATTGTGTAACGTTTTGGAGCTTCATTAATCAGTAAATAGGAGGATCGGGCTGTTTTATAAATGGTAAGATTGTGGTCTTTCTTATTGATTTGCATGAGGATTTTACTGTCTTTCCCAATATTTTTCTTTCCTTCTTTTTTCAGTGAACGAACAGCACGTCGTTTGGTTGCGGAAAGATATTCCAGACTTTTTATACGTCGCCAGTCTAAAACAGACAGATTAGCATCTTCATTCTGTATGTTTTTCAGTTCCGCGCTTCTCATCATATCCTGTGAATAATAGAATGATTCTATTCCGGATTTTTGAGATGTTTTATTATAAAGTATACTTTGTGCCTGACTGGTTGCAGTTGTAGCCAGTAAACAAATAAATAATAACAGTTTTTTCATAATCATTTGAGTTAAGTTTTTATATCAGTAAAAGTATAAAGAAGTTATTTAATTTGCAAGGATTACTCTTTAATTTTAAAAGAATTGGAGATATAAATAATCCACCGAAAGCAAGGATTTTGGGGGTTGCCTGTGGAAAAACGGAATAAGAGTGTGATAATAAAAGTAAAATCTGAACATACGTGTTTTTGTCATTTTTTCTATTGTATATTGAATTAATTTTTATTATTTTTGTGTTGTCTATATTTGCTGGAAGCCCCAAAGGGCATAGGTGGGTATGACACATATACATAAAATGCGTATCTGTACGCTTTGGTTTTGACGATCTAAGAACTTCGCAACTTCATCGGTAAGTCAAGGACAAAGCAACGGGAACGCCTTATGGGGTGTACTATATATACCCTCATTGTTATTCATGCTTGTAGTGTGGAGACAAAAGGGATTGTTATATACATACACTGGCGTGGGGCTTTCAGCGTTGCTCGTTTCGACTTACCGGGCAATGCGAAGGCCTTTAGATCGTGGAACGGGTGACAGACTGGCTCCACGTTTTTTATGTCTATGAGAAAACTGTTATCAACACGCTTCATCGGAGCCGTGAGGCATCATAATATCATACCATGAAAGTGAAATTCTGGCTCATTGGCTTTGCATTCTTCTTTTCGTTTTGTGCATTTGCCCAGAAAAAGCCTACCATCATGATTCTTCCCAGCGACAACTGGTGCAATCAGCGTTATTTCATGACATCATTTTCCAATCAGGGAAGTACGGTTAAAGTTCCCAATTACCAACAAGCCTTTATGGAAGATACCGAGCTGCCGCAAGTCATCAGCAAGGTGGGAGGCGTACTTACCGAATTGGGATATAGCTTGAAAGATGCCGAACAGGAAATAAAGAGTATTGCCACAAAAACAGCCGAGGATAATGTGACTTCCAGTAAGACAAGTGGTGCCGCGCTCAACGAAACCCCACTGGATGTGCTGAAGCGTCGGGTAAAGTCTGATATTGTAGTTCAAATATGGTGGCAACTGAATCGGGATTCAAAAGGGCATTCTGCATCCTTTACTCTCGAAGCCTTTGATGCCTATACCAATAAGCGCATAGCTACCTCTACCGGTACCACCAAAACATCTAAAGAGATCATTCCTGTACTTTTGGAACAGGCCGTGAAAGAAAATATCAAGCCGTTTGACGAACAAATGTCGCGTTGGTATGACGAACAAAAGAAAAACGGACGGGAAATCATCCTGACTGTGCGTTGTTGGGATAGTTGGGAAAATGATTTGGAAACGGAATATGGCGGTAACGAATTGACTGACTGCATACAGGATTGGCTGGCGCAACATACGGTAAATGCTACCTATAATTTGAGTGACGGTACGGAAACTTTTGCCCAATTTGAACAGGTACGCATTCCGTTGTTTGATGAACGTGGCAGGGCAATGGATGCCCGTTCTTTTGCTACAGAACTGAGGAAATATCTACAGAAGCCACCCTATAACATTACATCAAAAGTAATGATGAGAGGATTAGGAGAAGTTATTATTGTATTAGGAGAAAAATAGAAAGTTATGAAAGTACGTATAATATTATCGTGGATAATGGCATTCTACTGTTCCGCTGCCTTATTCTCGCAAACTTTATCTGATGAAGGCCGTATCTCGCTGAATGCGGTAGTAGCTGATGAAGATATTCCCTCCGAGGCTTGCCGTAATTTGGAAAACAGACTCACACGTGCTATTGTTGCTAATGGTTACGCTGACAACGGTTACAGCGATCGCTTTGTGTTGGCTGCTAAGGTGGATATTCTATCAAAGGATGTGATACCATCCACGCCGGCTCGTATATCTCAAAAGTTGGATATTACTTTTATAGTGGGTGATGTGATAGAAAATAAGGTATATTCTACCTGTTCCGTATCATTGACGGGTATTGGTACTAATGAAACCAAGGCGTTTATTTCCGCTTTCTCGAAAGTTAATCCCAATCATAAAGAACTGCAAGCTATGCTGTTGGAAGCTCGTCAGAAAATTGTGGCATTCTATATTGACCATTGCGACGAAATCGTGCATAATGCTCAAACTTTGGCCAATATGCAAAAGTATGATGAGGCCATCTTTCGTTTGATGTCTGTGCCAAACGTCTGTGCAGAATGTTACCAAAAATGTCAAGGCACTGCTTCTGCCATTTATTCCCGAAAGATAGACAGTGAGGCCGTTACATTACTGAATCAGGCCAAGGCAGAGTGGATGAGTCATCCTGATGCTACTGGAGCACAGATAGTAGCTGGCATTATCAGCCAAATAAACCCTCAGGCAAAGAATTATAACGAGGTGGCTGCTTTTCGTGAAGAAATCTCGTCTAAATTAGAAGCGGATACCAAAAAGGAATGGGGCTTTCGGATGAAACAATATGAAGACAAACAGGTTTTTAAACGCAGTATTGTGGATGCCTGTAAAGCTATAGGTGTGGCTTTTGGAAACGGACAACCGAAAAATGTAACAAGAAATATAGTTAACAGATGGTAGTAATTTAAATCATTAGAAAAGTATGAAAAATTTAAAATTATTTTTGTTGATATTTGTTGCATGTATTATTTGTAATGTGGTATATGCGCAACAAACAGATGAAGTGACATTAGTGGTTTCCGCTGACGGACCAACAAAAGATGAAGCTACAAAGATAGCTCTTCGTAGTGCTATTGAACAAGCTTACGGTACATTTGTTTCAGCTAATACAACTATCCTGAACGATGAGTTGGTAAAAGACGAAATTGTAACCATTTCAAGTGGGAATATCAAAAACTATTCCGAAATGTCATCCAATATTATGCCTGACGGTAAGTTTTTCGTAACGTTAAAAGCTACTGTGAGTATCTCAAAACTGGTAAGTTATGCACAGAGTAAAGGGGCTGAGACTGAGTTTGCCGGAGCAACGTTCGGGATGAACATGAAGATGAAAGAATTGAATAAGAAAAATGAGAAAATAGCGTTAAATAATTTGGCAGATCAAGTCCTTGCACTATATCCATCGGCTTTTTCTTACAGTTTAACAGTAAGTGAACCCAAATTAATTCCGGGAAGAGAAAGTGTGTCTTATGGTGAACCTGGTTCCCCACGTAATGCTTCTCTCTATATGCCAGATGTTTGGTCTACTCTTGGATTACCTGGTACTTATGAGGACTATTATGTCTCTTCTGTTTCAGTAGGTATCGAACCCAATCAACAAATGAAAAGCATAGTAGAACTTATATTAACTACAGTGAATTCATTGGCCTTGTCACGAGAGGAAAGAAAAGAGTATGAAAACCTGAATTTAAAAACGCATGCGTCTTTTATATTTCATGGTAGTACACTTGACCAGAATAAAAGAAATACGATTGATAGTATCTGTGATGAAAATAAATACATGATCTACCACAATAGTACGCCAAGGTTTGAGTTTCGATCTAATACTTTTAGCCTACTATCTTCCTTGATAAATAATAAAATTATCAGAATACTAAATAGCTTTCAGATTGTAGATAACTTAGGTAATATTTCTAAAATTACATCTTGGAAAAGTTGTTGGGCAAATGGCAATAGTGTTTCACTTTATGCGACATCCGGAACAAATCTTCTTTCAGCTTTTGCCAATTACTCTAAAGAAGAAAAGAAAGAAAGACATCCTTCAACTTCCGAATATTATTATATAAACGGGAGAGGCGTAAATCTTTTTGATAACTCTTATTTCGGGAAAAGAATTTTTTTTCAAGCGTTTATTTTATTTCCTAAAGATGAAATCAGTAAGTATTCTAATTTTAAGATTGAGCCTGTTTCTGTTGAAAATATTACAATAGATGATTCTGACGAATTATTAGATATAGATAATAAATTTATCAGGTAAAATAACATATGGAATCCCTATCCTCAAAGTTGTCATTCTACGATTTCCTGAACATATTGGTGACAGGATTTTTATGGCTGAATCTATTTTATGAGCCAATAGGAAATGGAGTAAGTTGGGTTTATACCTCTGTTATTTCCTTTTTAATAGGAATAATATATCATCAGCTGATGGAATGCTCTATTGCGAAATTTATCCGTAATTGTCCTTTAATCAGAAAAAGTGCTTTTCAGGCCGTAGAGAAGGTCCTAAATGAACACCCCATGCCTGATAGTAGTGAGAAAAGTTATTTATATGCCTATTATTTAGTGGCAAAAAATAACTGTTTGATGAATATTCCTGTTTTGGAGGCTCATATTGCCTTTATTCGGAATATATGGATTGTATTGCTTTTTTATTTGGTGGCATTGTGCTCATCTTGTCCATTAGTGGATAGACTAAGAGGTATTTGTGCCTCTTGCGATATTGTTATTGTCATTACAGTGCTTTTAATTACACTGCCATTTGTTTGGTATAAGCTACAGAGTAAGGTCTCATATTTGGTTTGGGAAGGAGTTTATTTTATACAAAAGGAAATAACGAAAGAAAGTAGAGTATGAAAAAGATAATATTGGGTAGCATCTTGCTGTTTGTAGCTTTGGGCATTCATGCCCAAAGCTACAGCAGTGATAAAGTATCGTTTACCAACTTCTTGGTACGCATGTATAACAATGCCCCTTTTGAAGGTGTTCGTGCTGTGGATGATTATGACCATGCTTATCTTATCTCCGTATTGGCATTAGACAAAGCAAAGTATAAAACAGAATCTGCCTTGAATCGCGTTGCATCTGTCAAAGCCATGGCACAGGCTTCACGCTATTTCAACGGTTCGAACATCACGCAGGACATGATTATCCGCACATCTGAAAAATCGAATGGCAGTACAGATACGGAAATCATAGAGAATATCCGCGAAAATTCGGTAGGCTACGTCAAGGCATTGGAACAGTTGACCAATTTCACTCGTGAAGACGGGATGCAGGTGTTTATATACATCAAGCAATTGGACGCACTAAAATGTGATTAGGCGTTTTAATGCTTCTATAAAATTACATTTAATAAGTCAGCTTGCATCCCAGGAAGAAACGGCGTGGGAGTCCCGGTCCGTAAATATAGCCGGCATCGCGTTTGGCTCCCTCGTCAAAATCATTCTGATAAGCGTTCAGGATATTCTGTACGCCACCGTTCAACTGGAGTGTGGTGGTCTTGAATAGTGGAATGTCGTAGGCTACTTTGGCGTTCAAATCCCAAAAATCGGGTGTCGTCACTTCGCGGTCTTCCGGAATATATCCGGCCAGGTGCTGTACGAGCATGCTTCCGGTGTATGTTCCAGTCAGCGCGATGGAAAGATTTTTCACGGGTGTCATTGTGGCTGTGAAATATCCGTAAAGGTCCGGTGAGCGGAACATCCGTTTTTGTGGAGCGATGTTTTCGTTTTCGCTCCAGGTTTCTGCTTCCTTGTAACGGCTTTGTTGCAGGGTGGCTCCGGCTTGTATTTGCATCCATTGATAAGCGGCTTTGCCTTCCAGATTGATACCCATGACGCGTGCTCCTTTCTTGTTAGTTCGCATGAAAACCAGATTACCTTTTTCATCTTCGCCCTGTTCGTCGAGGAAGAACACGTCTTTCAGGTCGTTGAAGAAACCTTCTATCAGGAAATTGGTCTGTACCGGTCCGAACTGCCGGTAATAGTCCATCGAAAGACTGAGACTCTGTGAACTTTCTTTTTTCAGGTTCGGGTCTATTTTAATCAGCATGGCCCGAGCGCCTACAGCTGCAATGTGGAGGTCTTCGTCGAAAGCCTGTGGAGCACGGAAACCACTGGCATAGGAGAAACGGAAATTCAGGTTATCCGTAGGATTATATCGCAGATTGACACGAGGATTGAATACCAGATTGTCCAGGAGATTGTGTTTGTCCATACGTCCTCCCAATAGGATACCCCAGTGTTTGTTTTTCCATTCATTCTGAACAAAGACACTTCCGTTGTGAATCGTTTGTGCAATGGTACGGTCATAGCCGGGCATTTCATCGTGCAGATCGTTGTAGTTGTATTCCGACCCAGCGGTCAGTTCGGCCGGCAGTCGCAGATTGTGTCCCCAACTATAAGTATATTGTGCACCGCCTACGACGGTCAAGTCGCGTGTACGTCCATAAGCGTCGGCATCCTGATCTGCTCCATAATAGCTTTTCCGCGAGGTGTGTTGGGACGAAGCGTATATTGTGAGCCGGTGGTTCAGGTTTCGGCTGGACAGTTCATATTTCAATCCGCCGCCGTTAATGACATGTTCCGTCTGTTCGGCTATGTTGGCCAGATGAGGCTGCAGTTTCAGACTGTCGCCACCACGGCGGTATTCGTTCAGGTTATGATATTCTAAGGTGAGTTTTGAGAAATCCGTTGTCTTCAGATAAGAACGGAATCCTATGGTCTTGGCTTCTAAGATGCCGACTTCTGTAAAACCGTCGTTGTTGGCATCGTAGGGAGCACGGTGCCGGCTCTGTCCGAAAATATAAATTCCGGCTTTCTGGTCGTCTGTCACCAAAGACGCGTTGATGGTTGTGTTGTTGTCCGGTTTGTTGCCCACCATGGTCAGCGTATGCGCCACTTGTGCGGAATTACGCTGAGGCTCTTTGGTGATGATGTTGATGGTTCCGGCTATGGCTGAAGAACCGAACAGGGCAGAACCACCTCCGCGTACTACTTCCACGCGCTCAATCATGCTCGTGGGAATCTGTTCCAGGCCATATACACCCGTCAGTGAGCTGAAAATAGGGCGGCTGTCTACCATAATCTGGGTGTAAGGACCGTCCAGACCATTGATGCGTACTTGCTGAAAACCGCAGTTCTGACAATTGGTTTCCAATCGTGCACCCGGCTGAAAGCTTAGTCCGTCGGCCAGACAGGTTGCATTAGTTGTTTCAAACATTTTTGAATCGAGTATGTTGACCAGTGAAGGAGCCATGCGGCGGCTGGTTTCGTTGCGGTTTGCCGACACAACGACGGCATCGAGTGCAATCTGTTCCTCCTCGGCTGTAAAATTGATTTCTATCGTTTTTTCTTTGGTCAGGGTGACTGTCCGTCTGACTGTTTTGAATCCCATGGCCTGCATGACCAATGTGAATTGGCCTTCCGGCAGATTCTTCAGGAAATAGTGTCCGGTTGCATCGGTTGTTGTTCCTATCGTAGTTCCTGCTATAAATACCTTGATAAAAGGTAAATGCTCTCCGGTTTTTTTGTCGGTGATATGACCGATAATGTTGGCATCAGTAGGATTCAGTGCCGGATATTCCATGCGTGGGTCAGTCTGGCTGGTTGTGTTTTTGATTTCCGCTTTCATGCTTCTGCAAAAGAAGACAGAAAGGATAATCATAAGCGAAAGAATTTTTTTCATACTTTACTTTGTATTTATGGGTTATATATTTTTTATGTTTGTGTTTCGTTTTTGGATTTATTAAAACCAGAAAGCAATTCGATAAACGATAAAAGCCATGATGTAGGCAAGAGCCGTGGTGTAGAACATGGTGAAGAATGCCCATTTCCAGTGTCCGCTTTCACCAGCAATGGCAGCTATGGTGGCTAAGCATGGAAAATAGAGCAGGGCAAACACCATATAGCCTAAGGCGGCCTGTGGCGTAATGGAAGCGGCGAGTACTTGAGCCAGTCTGGTCGACGAAGCTTCTGCCACGGTCTCTGCCGAACTATCTTCTTCAGGGATCTGATAAAGAACTCCTAATGTACTTATCATTAATTCTTTTGCTCCAACACCGGCGATGATGCCCACGCCCATTCGCCAGTCGTATCCCAACGGACGGATGATCGGCTCCAGGGCATGACCAATTTGCCCCATGTAGGATTGTTCTTGCTGTTCCATACCGGAAAGCTCCTGTTCCGGTCTTGGGAAGTATCCTAAAGCCCAGACAATGATACTGGCCACCAAAATGATTCCACCCATTTTGTGTAAATATTGCCGCCCTTTTTCCCAAGTGTGCCGGAGGATGCCTTTCCAGGCCGGAAGGCGGTAGGGAGGTATTTCCATGACAAAATTAGACTCCTGTTCCCGTTTGTAGATCCGGCTCATAATCCAGGCCGACAGCAGGGCCAGCAAAATCCCCAGCAGATAAAGGCCAAACAGAACAAACGCGGCATGCTTGGGAAAGAAAGCTCCGGCCAGAATCACGTACACCGGAATCCGGGCACTGCAAGACATGAAAGGGATTACCAGCATGGTGATGAGCCGGCTTTTGTGGTCTTCGATAGTGCGTGTTGCCATGATGGCCGGTACATTGCAGCCAAAACCGGTCAGCATCGGGATGAATGATTTTCCGTGCAGTCCCATGCGGTTCAGGAAAGGGTCGGCGAGCATGGCTGTCCGGGCCAGATAGCCAGAATCTTCAAGTAAGGAGATAAAGAAATACAGTATGAGAATGTTAGGCAGGAAGACAATGACACTGCCCACACCGCCAATGATTCCATCGGTAATCAGATCACGGAGGGCTCCTTCAGACATGCTGTTTCCTACTGTTTCGGCCAGTAATCCGATGCCATTGTCAATCCATTCCATGGGCCAGGCGCCAAGGATAAACGTTGCCCAAAAGATGAATCCCATAACCAGAAAAAACAAGGGATAGGCTGTCCATCGGTTAGCCAGAATCTTGTCGGCCAGATCGGTGAACCGATCCGTGGGGCCTTTGCAGCGGGTATAGACATTTTGCAATAATTGCCTGATTTGCTGATACCGCAATTCGTCATCGTGTTCGCGCTCCGGACAAGGGCAGTTTTCGTCCTGGTGTCTGTCGGAATGACGATGCGCCGTGCAGGGATGAGCCATGGATTCTTTTTGTTCTCCGTTTCGTGCCTCTTGGGCTATTTGGATGGCTTTGTCGAGCAATTTCTCCTTGCCTTTGCCATTTCGTCCGACAGTGGGACAAAAACTCATTCCCATGCGTTCTTCGAGAAGCCTGATGTCCAGATGGCTTTCACTTTTTTCCAGCTCATCGTACATGTTCAGGGCGCCAACCATCGGAACCTTACGTTCGCGAAGCTGCAGTGTCAGCAAGAGGTTCCGCTCGAGATTGGTTGCATCGAGCACATTGATGACGGCGTCAATATGTCCTTTTTCCAGTTCGTGGGCCACATAAGCTTCCTCCGGACTGAATGCACGCAGTGAATAGGTTCCCGGCAGGTCGATGATGCGTAACGTGTTCTGTTTGAATACCGTTTGTCCTACGGTGCTGCAGACAGTAACTCCGCTGTAGTTTCCCGTCCGTTCGTGTCCGCCACAGATGGCGTTGAACAGTGATGTTTTTCCACTGTTTGGATTACCGATCAGTGCAATTGTGATGGTTTCGTCCGAAGTTGGGGCTACGTTGTTTCTATGGTTTTTGCTACAAGAGCAGTGATAATGCGTATTGCAGGAATTGCAGGTAGGTTGATGTTCTGCGAAGCACGATGTAATGGTGCATTCATTCTTTTTTTCCAGATTCTCTTCAAAAAAACTTTCATCTTCAGGTTCGGTCAGTACGGGTTCGTCCGAAACACTGATTCGTTGTGCTTCTTTTCGGCGAAGAGCAATTCTGCTGCCCATCAGTTCTACGACAATTTGCTTGTTTGCCGGTGTATTATAAAGTCGTGTTATGGCCTGACCTCGTACGAAACCCATTTCTCCAAGTCTGGCTCTGAACGCTCCGCTTCCTTTGACGGAAGCAATATAGAATGATTTACCTTGAATACAGTCGGTTAGTGTCATATTCTCTTTCTTTTTTTTAACGCGGCAAAGTTATAACTGTCAGTCAGGAACTGCAATACCCATTTTTATGATTTTTTTAACCTTTTCTCATGTCTTACTGTAGATTTCTCATGGTTTTTAGGTATTGGTCGTTTTGGGGATACTGTTTGATGATAAAGCTTTGCTTGGGGTGAACTGGTATACCTTTTATCACTAAATGGTGTTGATATGTATGAAAACAAAAAGGCGCGCCTCGGCCGGCGCACCTTTTCGTGTAGATTTTTTAAATCTTAAATGTACTAATACTAAACTAATAAAAATGGTTATTATGGTTCATTTGTTCTGTTTGCAAAATTAGTTGGAAGTGAACAATGTTGCAATACTCTTTTTGAGGGATTTTATTTTAGCTTCAACTCCTGAATATTGAGTATTTCGTTGTTCAAAAACGATGGAATAATAGAATTCTCAGGATTAAATACCTAATTTTGTGTATTGTTTTGTTTTTTACTTTTTTGTTTCTTTGCATTGATTAATAGTCAGGAGTTGTGGATTCCGACAAAATAAATAATGATGACTGGAAAGTATAAGGAAACAGACAAAATGAGCGACTTGATCTGTGACGACTATCGTCTTCTGCAAGTGCTGACCCGTTTTGGATTGACTTTTGGTTTTGGAGATCAAACCGTTTCTGCTGCTTGTGCGGCACAGCAGGTGGATGTGCCGACTTTTCTGGCGGTCGTTAATTTTGTTACTTCCGGAGGGCGGATTGATGCAATGGCTTTGGCTGAAAATATTTCTGTTGAAGCGATGACCCGTTATTTAGAACATTCGCATACTTATTTTACCCGTTTCCGAGTTCCGGCTATTCGGCGTAAATTGATTGAAAGTATAGACTGTTCAGCTCGTAATCAGATTGCTTTTCTTATTTTGAAGTTTTATGATGAGTTTGCGCTCGAGGTTAGTCGGCATATGGATTATGAGGACCAGTATATTCATACTTATGTCCGTCAGCTGTTAGGAGGGAAATTGCCATCTTCTTCGGAGCAGACAAATATAGATTCTTTGGAAGAACGTCATCGGGAGAATCATATTCAGATAGAGAAAAGTCTTTCGGAACTGAAAAGTATTATCATTAAATATTATCCTAATGACAGTAAGGTGGAACTTCTGAACGAGGTACTAATGGATCTGTATATTTTGGAAGAAGATCTTGAGGCACATTGCCTGATGGAAGATGAAGTTTACATTGAGGCTGTGCGGCGGTTAGAAGTGGAATGCGCTCTCAAAGCCGCGGATACAAATGAATCAGACGATTTGTCTGTGACCGGTGAAGGTAATTCTGGAAATACCGATACGTTAAGCGAACGTGAACGTGAAGTCATTGTTTGTGTTGTGCGCGGTTTGTCGAATAAAGAGATTGCCGAGAAATTGTTTATATCGGTCAATACCGTCATGACTCATCGTCGTAATATCAGCAGGAAACTTCAGATTCATTCTCCGGCTGGTCTGACAATTTATGCGATTGTAAACGGATTGATTAATTTGGACGAAGTGAAGCTCTGACAGTATATTATTTAAGTTTCAGATATTTGTCTTTATTAACAAGTGTTTTGCGCTTTTCTAACTGGAAAAGCGCATTTTTGTACATATAAAAATCAATAGCCATGAAACGTATAGGAGTATTTTGTGCGGCTTCCGATCTGTTGGAGCCTACATTTTATGAAGAAGCTTATGCTTTAGGTGTGTGGATGGGAAACCAACGGCTGACACTTGTCTATGGTGGTGCAAATTCCGGATTAATGGAAGCTGTAGCACGTGGAGTTCATGAAGGAGGAGGGCATATTGTAGGTGTTGTACCTCGCATTTTGGAGGAACGTCGTCGGGAAAGCATTTATCTGGACGAGATTATTCGTTGTGAGGATCTTACAGAACGAAAAACGATTATGCAGGAACAGAGTGATGCCTTTTTGGCACTTCCAGGAGGAATTGGAACACTTGATGAGGTCTTTACCGTAATGGCCTCAGCTAGTATCGGCTATCATGTCAAGCCCGTATTACTTTATAATTCTTCCGGATTCTGGAATGATTTGTTTGAATGGTTTTCTAGACTTGACAGGCAGCATTTTATTAATCGTCCTTTATCCGATTATCTGCATGAGGTCCGTTCTTTGTCTGATTTGGCTCGATTGCTCTCTGTTTGATAGGAACTTTAGCTTGTGAATGGGCTTTTATCCAGATATAAGCCAGTTTTTCGGATGTTCTTCCGTTTTTCTGAAATCTTTTTGCTTATTTTGTATTCAGAAATTGAATATTATGAATCATCTGCATACATATGAAGATGTTCGCGGCAAATTGACTTTACTCCGTTCGGGGTTGGATGTTCCTTTTGACGTGAAACGTATTTATTGGATTTACGATGTTCCTTCCGAGCAAAATCGAGGCCGACATGCTAATCACATTACTTGGCAGTATCTCGTGGCGGTCAAGGGTAGTTTGCGTGTTACGATAGAAGACCGAGACGGACGTAGGGATTATTGTTTACAGTCTCCTGATGAGGGACTGCTTGTTCCGCCCATGACTTGGAATGAGCTTTATGATTTTTCGGAAGGAGCTGTTTTGTTGGTTCTGGCATCTCACGATTATGAGCCGGAAACCTATATAAATTCTTTGGATGAATTCCGAAAACTGATTGCCGAAAAATAGTCAAAATGATGAATCACGCTGATATTTCCGGATGGACAATCAGACAATATGCGTCTGCAGACAAGTTTTTATGGGATGATTTTCTGGTTGATGCCCGAAATGCCACTTTCCTTTTTTACCGTGACTACATGGATTATCATGCCGACCGTTTTAAGGATGCTTCATTGCTTTGTTTTCGGGAAGGCAGACTGGAGGCCTTGTTGCCTGCACATTTTTCTGAAGGCATTTTTCATTCACACGGTGGATTAACCTATGGCGGATTCATTGTATCCCGGGAGTTTACGTTATTGCATGCCTTGGAATTGTGGCCGGCCGTTTGTCGTTTTGTAGTAGAGACTATGGGAGCCCGATTGTTGCGTTATGCTCCGTTGCCCGTAATTTATGCCCAATATCCGGCACAGGAAGATTTGTATGTATTGTTTCGTTTGGGAGCAAGACTGGTGAATCGTCGCGCTGCAGCTGTTATTCCTTTGACTGATGCCTTGCCTTTTGGAGTCAAGCGTCGGCAGAAGGTTCGAAAGGCGGGTAGACAAGGGTTAATTGCCAGACGTTCTGATTGTTGGGATGAATTTTGGACATTGTTGAATAATAATCTTTATGATCGTTATGAAGCCAGACCGGTTCATACCTTATCTGAGATAGAATTGTTGCATCAACGTTTTCCAAATCAGATCTGTTTTTACGAAGCTCGTTTTCCTGATGGAGAAATGGCTGCCGGTTGTGTGATTTACAAGACCGATCGGGTCGCTCATGCTCAATATATTTCTTCAACTCCGCGCGGACGTTCAGCTGGTGCTGTTGATTTCCTGTTGGACTATCTGATTCATGAAGAATGTTCCTCGATGGCTTATTTTGATTTAGGTACTTCTGCTGATGATACACCTTCCGGATTGAATGAAAGTCTGATGTATCAGAAAGAGGATATGGGAGCGCGTACGGTGATTTATGATACTTATGAACTTGATTTGGACAAATTGACGTTGTAGTTATGATATCTTATTTGGATCTGGAAGCAATAAATCGTTCGTTTGAACCGGATTTGACTGATGCTTTGTTGCGTGCAGTTCATTCGGGATGGTATATCCGTGGACGAGAAGATCAGGCTTTCGAACAAGTCTTTGCCCGGTATATCGGAACGACACATTGTGTTGGCGTGGGAAACGGACTTGATGCATTGACTTTGGTGTTTTTAGCCTGGAAAACCATGGGACTTATGGCTGATGGAGATGAGGTGATTGTGCCAGCCAATACCTATATTGCTTCTATTTTGTCCATACAGAGGGCTGGTCTGATACCGGTACTTTGTGAACCCGATCCGCATACCTATAATCTGGATCCAAATCAGATTGAAACTTTAATTTCGCCACGTACCAAAGCTATTTTAGCTGTTCATCTTTATGGAAACTGTTGTCCGATGGATCGTATTGTGACAATAGCCCGTCGTTACGGGCTGAAGACTTTGGAGGATGTTGCTCAGGCTCATGGAGCTACCTGGATGGGGCGCAAGGCTGGGAGTTGGGCCGATGCAGGTGCTTTCAGTTTTTATCCCGGAAAGAACCTTGGCGCTTTGGGTGATGCCGGAGCGGTGACGACCGATGATGAGGTTTTAGCCGATCGAGTCCGAGCTTTGGCCAATTACGGATCGACGGAGAAATATGTACATCCGTTTCGGGGGATGAATAGCCGATTGGATGAGTTGCAGGCTGCCATACTTAGTGTCAAATTACCACGTTTGGATGTAGATAATGCTCGCAGAAGGGCGTTGGCAACCCGTTATCTGGCAGAGTTGAATTCTGAGGTTGTGAAATTGCCGGAGGTAGATTTGTCGGCAGAAGAAGAACTGCGTCATGGTGGTTTTACACATGTATTCCATATATTTCCGGTACTGTGTGCCGATCGTATTGAGTTGCAGCGCCATTTGGCCGATTGTGGTATACAGACTCTAGTACATTATCCCATAGCACCTCATCATCAGAAGTCGATGGTAGAATATGCCAGTCTGTCGTTTCCGGTGAGTGAACGGATTCATCGGGAAGAATTGAGTTTGCCGCTTTATCCTACGATGACCGAGGAACAGGTCGATGCTGTTATTCGGGCGGTGAACGGATTTGTATATCATACTTCTTGTTGATTTTTTAATATTCTCGGGGTGATCAATTTCGGAAAATAGTCTTGTCGCTTTTATTTTTCAGAAGATTATTCAGGTTTTATTTGGTTTCCATTAATTTTTCCTATCTTTAGAAACGCTTTCAAAATCTGTTTCAGAATCACAAATAGAGTTTTTCTGATTTTTGAGCATTCATGTTAAATCGTAACCTTGGAAAATTAATGAAATGAAAAAAACACTGATCTTATTGTTAGCTATGACTTTCGGAACAGTTCATAACTTTTGGGCTGATACAGAGATATATGTTTCTCCAAAAGGGAACGATAAAGCTTCCGGTTCTTTTCACAAACCATTAAAAACAATTGATGCCGCCTTGCAAAAGATTAATTCTATTGATCGGGAATCTGTGACGATTATTTTAAGACAAGGTGTTTATGAATTGGATTCTACTTTAGTGGTCGGAAGAAAAGGAAATTTTAGGTCGTTAACTATTTGTCCTTATGAACATGAGGAGGTTCGTATTTCCGGAGGAAGAAAAATACCGCTTGCTCAGGTGAAGAAGATTCGTGATGCAAAAATCAACGAACGGCTTCAAAGCCCAATGCGCGGAGTTGTACGTGAATTGGATTTGGGTAAACTTAATATTCCAATGACGGATTTAAGAGCTTCTGGTTTTGGTCGTCCGAGTAGTCCGGCGTGGACAGAACTTTTTGCTGATGATGCACCGTTAAGTCTGTCTCGATGGCCTAATGATTCAACAGTACGGATAGGGAAGATTTTGGAACCAGGTAACGGAGAATATGTGGAAAGTGAAAAGTTTCCTGTTTTTCAATATTACGAGGATCGGCCGGCAGCTTGGAATAAGGCTGGAAGTTTCTGGATAAGTGGTTATTTTGCTCATGGATATGCCAGCGATCAGATTCGGGTGGATCATATTGATCCGGCGACAAAGACTATTTATACAGCACAGCAGACTGTTTATGGTTTTATGACCGGTGCCGATTGGCGAAGATGGTATGCCGTTAATTTACTTGAAGAGCTGGATCGTCCCGGAGAATATGTTTTGGATAAGGAACGGGAAAAAATATATGTTTATTTGCCTGAAGGAACTAAGAGTTTAAATGTTTCTGTTTTAGGGGAACCATTGATGGCAATAGAGAATTGTGCCCATGTGACAGTTCGTGGTATTACTTTTGAATACGGCCGTTCTATGGGTATATATTTGGAGAATACCCAGCATGTGCGTATACAGGATTGTATTGTCCGGAATATGGGTGGAGTCGGTATTTCTGTTGGCATGGGTTCGGAAACTCCTGATAAAACAGTTTTGAAACCGCATGCGGCTGAAGCCGGTGGATTGCCAAAGTCTCGTGTTGTTGGAGATTTGCAAGGTAAAATTTATCAGGATGTATTATTTAATCGTAATGGTGGTCAGGATAATGGGATCATCAATTGTCGTCTTTATCAATTAGGTAGTGGTGGTATTAGTTTGGGAGGAGGTGATCGTAAGACACTGACTCCTGCAGGAAATTTTGTTCAAAACTGTCTGATCCATGATTTTAATCGGGTGGAGAAATCTTATCGCCCGGGAGTATGGATAGATGGAGTTGGTAATCGGGTCAGTCAATGCAATATTTATAATGCCCCGAGTATGGCTATTTTGTTTCATGGAAACAATCATATTATTGAATATTGTAAGATAACGAATGTATGTAGTGAGGTGGACGATCAGGGAGCTATTTATTATGGCCGTGATCCGTCTGAATTAGGTCATGTAATTCGATATTGTTATTTCTATAAACTTAGTCCTCGTCATCGGGTTACAGCAACATATCATGATGATGGTGCCTGTGGGGCTGAAGTTTACGGAAATATTTATTATCATGCAGGTTCTTTGCCTGTATTGATAGGAGGAGGACATTATAATCGATATCATCATAATATTTTTATCGATTCTCCGACAGCAATTCATTTGGATAATAGAATGCAGAATTGGGGTACAGGTATGGTAGCTCCTAACGGAATTATCGATCAGCGTTTGCGGGCTGTTGATCATAAGAATCCTCCTTATAGTACAGCCTATCCGTTTTTAGCACGTTATTGGGATGAAAATCCTGCTTATCCTCACGGGAATGTCATAGAGGGCAATTTGTTTTATCGTATTCAAAATGTAGTACATGGACAGACGCAATGGGCGGAATTTTGGAATAATTGGATCACTGATAAGGATCCTGGATTTGTAGATCCGAAACAGCCATTGAAGGGTTTTAGAAAAGATGCACCCATATATAAGATGATTGCCGGATTTCCAGAACTTCCGTTTGAAAAAATTGGATGTACTTTGGAAGAATAAGCGTTTTTTAAAAGATTACTTGTTGCGAATAAAAGAGATGTAGATGCTGGCTTGGGTAGCATAAAATATATTACAGATGGTAAGTGGCAGTCAGAGGCTGTTATATCCAAGGGGGCTAGACTTTAATTAGAAGATTACAGATAAATCTGTAATCTTCTAACCGATAGAAACTGTTTTCATCCGCGTTTCGCTTACTGAATAGCTGCAGATTATGGTATATGATGTATCTCAGAGTATTCGTATAACTGATACTCGATGCTTTGAGAAATATGAGAGATCTCGTTTAATTCATTTTATAATTTTACATATGGAAAGAACTGTCTGATAATATATTTTTCGATATAGAAGAAGCCAAAGTCATATCCATTCCAACTAAAACGGTATTATTAGAGGAAGGTAAGGTAGCAGATAGAATATTCTTTATCCGTAAAGGATGTTTGAGACTGTTTTTCTACAATGAAGGAAAGGATATAACCTTTCAGTTTTTCTTTGAAGGGGATTTTGTCGCTTCATTTGAGAGTCTGTATAAAGGTACACCAAGTTTGTTTTCATTGGAAAGTATTGAGTCGTCAGAAATTCTGTTTATAAAGAAAGAAGATTTTTACAAGAAGATAGAAAGCAATCTTTCATTAAAAAAGTTATATGAAGAGAAAATTATAGAGCGTTTCTGCTTTTACCAGCACTTGTTCCTGTCCCGTATTAAAAATACGCCACAGCAGAGGTACGAAGAGTTGTTGAAGGAATATCCTAATATCATTCAACGGGTGCCGCAACATTATATTGCTTCCTATCTAGGTATTACTTCAGTTTCGCTGTCCCGTATCAGAAATCGCCGCTAATCTCCATTTCTTTACAATTGTTATCGTTCGTTTTCGACAAATTAGTGACCTTTGCACTGTGAAAATTGAAAATGTATGAAGAGAATTTTTGTAATTGATTGGATTTTAATCGTTGTATTTATCGTGTCTGTTATTTCTGGATTTAGTCTGCATATAGTTGGACATGGCAACAATCATGAACTCTGGCATAATTGGGCTGTGTTTCATGTTTTTGGTAGTGTGTTATTTCTTTATGTCATAATATTTCATGTGACAACACACTGGGGATGGTATAAAGGAATCATAAAAAATGGAATAGGTAGAAAAAGTAAGGTTACGGCAGTTCTGTCCATTATATTTTTATTGCTGTCTGTTACAGGTATCGCATTACTTGGCGTAAACGGGATAAACTCTCCACTTGGGCTATGGCATTATAAAATAGGTATTATAACGACTGTCATAGCTGTTGGGCACATTATAAAGCGATTGCCCGCTCTTCACAAGTCCTTAAATACAAAAAACAGTAGTTCCCACGATTTGTTAAATCCCCAAGAATAATAAGTGACCCAGAATAATGACTGATCCAAAATGTGGGGAAAGTCTTGGTAAAAGAAAAGGCTAAGTAATTGATAATTCATTACTTAGCCTTTGTTTCTGTACCCAGACCCGGGATCGAACCGGGATGGGTTTCCCCACTGGTGTTTGAGACCAGCGCGTCTACCTATTCCGCCATCTGGGCGCGCTTATCTTTTCGATTGCGAGTGCAAAGGTAGAACTTTTTTTTATCATTTCCAAATTTTGAAGCAAAAAAATGCTCTAGAACTTATATTTAAATATTAAATCAGATATTTCAGTAAGAAGAAAAGAACCAGAATACACATGGAAACTGTGAGTTTCTTTCGATTTCCTGATAATAGGTTAAGCACGACATAGCAAATAGTACCCATGGCAATTCCTTCAGATATACTGTATGCCAGTGGCATAATAATCAGACAGATGAAGGCTGGTATTGCTTCTGAGTAATTGGTGAAGTCGATGGTTTTGACAGTAGTCATCATCATCAGGCCTACTAAAATCAATATAGGAGCGGTAGCAGCCGAAGGAACAGCAAGGAAAAATGGAGAGAAAAATAGAGCCAGTAAGAATCCCATGGCAGTAACAAATGAGGTCAGACCGCTTCGACCACCTTCGTTTACACCGGCTGCACTTTCCATATATGTGGTTACCGTACTGCTTCCCATGATAGCACCGAACGTGGTTCCTAAGGCATCAACTAAGAAGGCTTTATTTAGATTATGAATCTTTCCGTTTTTGTCTACCATACCAGCTTTTGTTGCTACACCAACCATGGTTCCGATGGTGTCGAATAAATCAACAAATAGGAATGTGAATACAACAATCAACATATCCAGACTGAAAACCTGATCTAAGGTGAATTGGAAAAAAATGGGGGCTGGTGATGGAGGAATGCTGAATAAACCTTGCCAATGAGTAACGCCAAAAGGTATTCCTAATATAGTCGTTCCCAGGATTCCAATGAGTAGTGCTCCAGTGACATTACGGATAAGTAGAGTACCGGTTAGGAGCAGTCCGACGAAAGTGAGCAGTACTTGCGGGCTGCTGATATCGCCTAAAGTTACCAGAGTTGCTTCATTTTTGACCACAATTCCAGATAATTGCAAGCCGTTAAAAGCGATAAAAAGACCGATACTGGGGGCTATTGCATTTCGGATAACTAAGGGTAGGGCTGTGACGATTTTTTCACGAAGACCGGAAAGTGTCAATAAAATAAATATAACTCCTTCGATAAGTACAGCTGTGAGCGCAAATTGCCAGGTATATCCCATGGCCAGACAGACAGTATAGGCAAAGAAGGCATTCAGTCCCATGCCAGGAGCGAGTGCGAAGGGGAGTTTAGCGTAGAAGGCCATCAGTAATGTGGCAAAGATGGCAGAAACTACGGTTGTTGTAAATAAAGCACCACGGTCCATTCCTGTTGCACTGAGAACGCTTGGATTAACGGCCAGGATATAAGCCATCGTCAAAAAGGTGGTCATTCCGGCGATAATCTCTTTGCGGACGGTCATGGTACGCGGGTTGAAATCAAAAAGTTTTTGAAGCATTTTCTTAAGATTTTATATGGACTATAAATAAACAAGGGCTGACTGCTTTCCGCTGCCAGCCCTTGTTTTTGTTATTTCATAGAATCGTTGGTCAGCAATTTTCCTTTGTATTCACCGGTGAGGGTATTCAGGAAGGCTACGATTTTTTTCACTTCTTCGTTTGTCAGATCGACGCCGACTTCGTATTTAGCCATGGCAATAACAGCTTCATCCATGGTCTTCATGGTTCCGTCGTGGAAATAAGGAGCTGTTAAGGCAATATTACGCAGTCCGGGTACTTTGAAACGATGTTTGTCACGATCTGCTTTTGTTTCTTTGTAACGTCCATTATCTTCTATGGTCAGTTCTGTACCGCGATCAGCAAAATAATCAGCTTTAATGCCCATCAGCTCATAAGATTGTCCACCCATATTTTCGCCGACATGGCAAGTGGCACAATTGTACAGTTTGAACAGATCATATCCGGCAATTTCTTCTTCTGTCATGGCTGTTTTGTCTCCTTTCAGGTATTTGTCGAAACGTGAATTTGGAGTCAGCAATGTTCTTTCAAATTCTTGGATTGCATCAGTAATGTTGTCTTGGGTGATTCCATCAGGATAAACTGCGGTGAAAGCTTCGTTGAATTGTTTGTCGGCTTTGAGCTTTTCGCAGATTTCATCGAATGATTCACAGGCCATTTCTACAGGATTCAACGGTGGTCCTGCAGCCTGGTCGGCAAGTGTTGCGGCACGGCCATCCCAGAACTGTACAAAATTATAATGTGCATTGAATACAGTCGGGGCATTGACTCCGCCGAATTGTCCGCGTACACCTTCAGAGAATTGTTTGTTATCGACGCCACCAGTGTTCAAACCGTGACATGTTGCACAAGATACGGTATTGTCTACAGACAGACGAACATCGTGGAAAAGCAAATTACCCAAAATCACTTTGCGCATATCGACTGCAACAGAATCCTCAATTGGACGAATTGGTTCGTTGGCAAATTCAGTACAAGCAAGTTTGTTTGGATAGAATGTGGCACGATGCTCTTTTGCCCAATCCAGAATCATTTGTTTTTCTGTATTGTTGATGGCTGCTCCCCAGTGTACCAGGTAATATTTAGCCATTGGCATAGTTCCGTCGAGAATGACTTTTTCGACTTTGGAAAAGTCTACTTCACTAACTGCTTCTCCGGTACGGATAGCTGTAAGCATAGGTTCCATGTCAAAAGAACGATATCCCAAACGAATATCTTCTTTAACCAAATTACCTGCAATCGGGAAGTTCGCATAGAATGGAAGTTTGGGGTCAGCACTATGGCATTCCATACAACCTGCACTGGCAATGATGGCCTCCATCTGTTCGTTTTTACCCAAATCGGCAGGAGGAGCAGTGTTGACTGCCCGATAGACAACTGCAAGAACAGCTGCTGCTACCAATACCGTCAGAATGATTTTTGTCTTCTTTTTCATAAGATTCTCAATAATAGTTTTCGTTTAGTAAAGTTTATATTATTAGTTATTTCCTGTTATAAAGATGAACACTTTGTTGTGCTGCGGGTAAATAATTGACTCCATACCAGCACATCTGGAGGGCTAGAAAGGATATAATTAGTACAGTATACAAGATTCTTGGTTTGAGACTCTTCATTAAGCGCAGATGAATGTAGAGCAAATATCCGGCCCAAGTGATGGCTGCCCAAGTCTCTTTTGGATCCCAACTCCAGTAATTTCCCCAGGCTGCTTTTGCCCAAATAGAACCCGTGAGCATACCAAGTGTCAGAAAGGCTGTTCCTGTATATACCAATTTGTCGGCTGCTTCGAGATAATGTTCCCGATGGTGAAATAAACCAATGCAACCCAGTAAGAATGCACAGCCCAGCACCGAGTAGGAAAACATATAGACCGTAACATGAGGAACAAACCAGAAACTTTGTAGCGCTGGCATTAAGGACTGATCATGGATTTCTGGTTTTATGAGGTTTATGAGAATGAATACTGCTGATACCGTTGTAGAAAAAAGCAGAATCCATCGGTATTTCCATCGAATATAGGTAAGTAGTCCCGCGATACTCATGAAAAAAGAGTACCATAATCGGGTTTCACCCATAGTACGTAACGGCGGTCGCTGTAGGGCAATCCAGAAACCTGTAATGAACAGGGCAAAAATGACAGTTCCAGCCAATGTGAGTCCAATACTGATACGTTGTTTTTCAGAAAACAAGGCGTAGAAAGCTCCGAAAGTCCACAAGATAAGGGCTACGGAAGCAAATATATGGAAATTATCCCAACTGACATTCATCTTGTTTGAATATTATTTATTTCTATTAGTTTTTGAGGAGTTTGGTCCTTCTATAAATAAAAGCAGAGCGCCGGATAAGGTCATGATGATACCGATCAGCAACAAGTATTTCCATGGTTGCTTGACAATCTGTATAATGCAATAATCTGGAGGATTGTTTTGCATGTCGTATCCGGTTAGATAAAGATCTTCTCCCCAGCGAAGGCTATATGGGTGGTTTACTTCAAGCAAAATATTTTGATTCGCAACATGAATATGAGCCTGATAATGTTGAGGCATTCCGTTTGGGTAGAATTCAACTTGAAAATCAATTAGCTGAAAAGAGTCTTTCAGGAATGTGATTTCTTTGTTTTCCGAATAGGCCTCCTGATTTGGAAAGTCCCGATATACAGGAATTCGAAGAACTTTTTCGTCTGCTCCTCCAAAAAAGCCCGCAAAAAGTGTCAGCCATAGACCTGCGTGATTGAGAAAAAAACGCCATTTGTGTTTTTTACTTGATAGTATTCTTTTGATGGTAATGAGTCCTAAGTGGGTTAGCAACCATAGTAGTATGGTTACGAATGGCCATGATGACATAAAGTTATAGAAGCCCAATGAACCTGATATTCCGTCTTTCTGATTTGCTTCGATATCAGAAAGTTGTGGGAAAAGTCCGATAATCAGACATGCAGAGATGAATATAATAATGGTTAAAACAGTCATTTTTAGCGATATAGCCTGGATTAACCATTTTGTATGGCGCTTTTCCTTATATAATACCCAAAGTGAGCAAATCCATAGAACGGCGAATATTATGTTTAAAGGAAATGAGAAGAAGTTTACAGGAAAATTACCCCAGATAATTTGAGGGATAATAGAAATCAGTAATACTAAAGCAAGCAAGACATAAGTGTTCATGCTGGTTCTTGTTAAAGTTTAGTTTGAAAAAAGTCCTTGATAACCGAGATTATCAAGGACTTCCGTACCCAGACCCGGTACAAGGCATAGAAATTATAGGAAAATAAAAGAATTTATCTTCCTTATTATCAATTATTTGCATCTTTCTTATTTTCTCTATTTTTGCCATATTTTGCCCATTTTTCGTCATTAAGTACACTTTTAGTACACTTTGAAATTCCATTTTCTTTTGTACCTTTGCAATATCGGAAAACAAAAGAAAATCAATT
>CALUIV010000024.1 GCA_944320775.1 uncultured Paraprevotella sp.
GCTATATGGCCACTTTATAAGAAAGTTCGGCTATATAGCGATCTTCTGTTATAAAGAGGGTATTTTGACACACCCTCTTGTTTTTTGGAAGAATTTTACAAAAAGGGATTGAACGGAAACAAAAAATAAGAGGGAACTGTATCATCCTCTATATCTTGATCTGACACAATTCCCTCTCACTCTGATTTAACAGAATAAATCAAGTTATTTCTTTTTGGCAGTCGTACGTTTTGTCTTTGTTGCCGGTTTTGTACCTTCTTCCTCCACCGGTTGAGCAGCCTCTAGTTTCTTAAGGCGAGCATTTAAGCGTACAATTTCCTTATTCTTTATTTCGATTTCCTCACCTTGATTCTTGATTGTCGTCAATAAAGCATTAAGTTCTTCATTTTCGATCTCAGAAGGATAAAGATTATTGACACGGTTCATAAAATCAGCCAAAATATTCATATAGTTGGTAAATGCATCGTACGGAGAATCATAAATACCACGATACATACCACCACTATTCGGTTTTGTGGTCATAAACCGGAAATTGTTGCTGGCCTGCAGATAATCCCAATCCTGCTTGATTCGACGATCATTGCAAATACGTACACGATCAGCCACACTATATAATTTGTCAAAAGCCTCACGTTGCATAACATTTCCCAAACAGAAAGAAGTATCACGTTCTTCATCCGTCCAAGACATTGGATAAGGCACATCAATAGCATCAACCGACGGATGCGAAGCAATGACCTCAGAAGGTGTTGAGAAGGAGATACCACGTTGTCTTGCACATTCGGGCAATGCCTTCAAGAATTCAAGAATATTGGATGAAAGTGGCTGGAAAATACCAATAGCACACAACTCCATAAAGATATTAATAACTTCCTCATTTTCCGGCATGGAAGCGATCCAATCCATATACTTGTCAGCAAACAATGGATACTCATTCCAACTGGAATTATTGAAACGCAGACAAATATCATCAGAAAGTTTGAAATCGCGAAGCAATAGTTTCAAATTAGGATCCTGATTACAATGATACACATAATGCGGACTCTTCCAACCTAAAATGTGTTTTGCTCCTTCTGTAAGCATTCCTTTGAAACCCATAGATGATACAACACCACCTATATCATCAGAATATATCAAGGAAGAGTTACGGAATACCTGAGGAGTCTGTCCAAACAATTCCTTTATTTTACGGGAAAGACGAAGTGTTTCTTCCTTAAAACATTCCTCGTTGACTAAAGAAGACAAACCATGAGAATAAGGCTCGGCTAAAAACTCAACACACCCTGTTTCATTCAATTCCTGAAGCAATTCAATAACATTCGGAGCATGATTCTCCAACTGCTCAATAGCAACTCCAGACAAAGAAATAGCTACTTTGAAAAATCCGGCGTTATTACGAGCCATTTCGATAAGCGTCTGCAAAGCAGGAACATAAGAACGCTCTGCAGTCTCAGTAATACCCCGCTCATTTTCATAATCATCATAATAATAATGATCAGCACCTATTTCGAAAAAGCGATAACGCTTCAAATGAATATTCTGGTGAATCTCAAAATAAAGACAAACGGTTTTCATATTTTAGATCTTTTAATTATTTACATTTTTGAATCGTCTCATCATATAGTTTCCGGATACGCTGACCAACTTTTTCCCAAGTGATTCCATCCACTTCTTTCTTTCCTTCTACTTGAAGATAATCGTGCAGTGCCTGATTAGTACACAAAGAATACATGGCATCGGCCATAGCGTCAATATCCCAATAATCCGTCTTGATACACTTATCCAAAATTTCAGCACAACCAGACTGTTTACTGATAATCGACGGTACACCACTTTGCATTGCTTCGAGCGGAGAAATACCAAATGGTTCTGAAACAGAAGGCATGACATAAACATCACTATCACGGAAACATTCAAACACCTGCTTGCCTTTCATAAAACCTGGGAAGTGACAACGGTCTGCAATTCCATAAGCAGCCGCCATTTCAATCATAGCATTCATCATATCCCCACTTCCGGCAAAACAGAAACGGACATTATGCGTACGGTCCAATACACGTTTGGCAGCTTCTATAAAGTATTCCGGTCCTTTCTGCATCGTTATACGTCCCAAATAAGTAATCACTTTCTCCTTACGTTCGGAACTAGGCTTGCGCTGATCTACGATCGCCTGCAACTCTGGTGCCAAAGGATAAACGGCATTGTGCATGGCAAAACACTTCGCAGGATCTTGATGATAATGATTAATCACTGTCTGACGAGTCAATTCACTGACACACATAATGCAATCAGCATGATCCATACCATTTTTTTCAATACCATATACCGTTGGATTTACATTACCACGACTACGGTCGAAATCAGTAGCATGCACATGAATAACCAAAGGCTTCCCACTCACCTGCTTAGCATGGATACCGGCCGGATAGGTTAACCAATCGTGAGCATGAATAATATCGTAAGACTGCTGACGGGCTACGACACCGGCTACAATGGAATAATTATTAATTTCTTCATGTAAATTATCGGGATAACGTCCGGAAAACTCCATGCAACCCAAATCATTTACGTACATATAATTAAAATCGGCATAAATATGATCGCGCAAATCATAATACAACTGCGGATCCATATAACTGCCTACTCGACTTTTCACGTAATCCCAATCGACATCACGCCATACAATAGGCACGCTGTTCATTCCGATTATTTTCAGGAAACTCTGATCCTCGTCACCCCATGGCTTGGGAATACAGAAAGTAATTTCCATATCTTGCTGTGCAGAAAGACCTTTGGTCAAACCGTAACTGGCTGTTCCTAAACCTCCCAGGATATGAGGAGGAAACTCCCATCCAAACATTAATACTTTCATAAATGTTCCTCCCTATATTTATTCCAGATTATACTTTTCCAACAATTTGACAACCCGCATAATCTCAGCCACATTCATGGCAAAGGAAATGGCTCCGCGACCATGGAACGGCGGATTACCGTCGAATAACTCAGGTATGGTACCGATACAATGGTAGAACAACTCTTCTTCGTATCCAACCAGCTGACGTTCTACGAAACTAACACGACTGTATTTATAGATACGCAGGCATGCTTCCATATAAAAACCAGCCAACCAAGGCCATGCTGTACCCTGATGATAAGCATAATCACGCTGAATCTGAGGACCTACATACATCGGGTTATATCCGTTACTTTTCGGACTCAGCGAACGAAGTCCTTTAGGAGTCAACAACTCCTTTGTACAGATATCAAAAACAGACTTCTGTTGTTTCGGATCTAATGGAGAATAGTCAAAAGCAACAGTGAAGATCATATTCGGACGAACACTCCAATCAACACGTCCCAATTCTTCATCAACATAATCCATCAGGTAACCATGCTCATTATAGAACATTTCGCGGAATGAGACTGCAACTTTGGCTGCCAAATCTTCATAAACTTTTGCGCGCTCTGGATCATTTGTTTCTGAACATACAAAAGCACAATATTTTAAGGCATTATACCACAAGGCATTGAATTCAACAATATATCCGGTTCTCGGTACAATAGGTTTACCATTAACCGTAGAATTCATCCAAGTAATTGCCTTATCCTTACCATTGGAACAAACAAGTCCGTTTTCTTTGACTACAAGATTAGGATGACCATCAGCAAGCAAATATTCCATAATATTACGCAACAGCTGACCGTATTTCTCCTTACATTTTTCCATGGAAACAATATTACCATACTGTTGGATACACCATACAGCCCATAGCAATACATCTGGATGCTCCATTTCGTAGATACGTACACTCAAAGGACGACCTGCGATAAAATCTTCAATTCCCTTACGGGCCGTTTCCATGAACATCTCAAAATGATCAACCTCACCGTTAACCAAAGTAAGTCCCGGTAAAGAAATAAACATATCGCGCGCACGACATTTAAACCATGGATAACCGGCCAAGATGTAATTTTCGCCTTCACGATAATTAAAAAATTGATGAGCAGAATTAACCAAGCAATGATAGAAATTGTCGCGAGGAGTACGTACTTTGATTTCAAAATCAACAATTTCTTTCAACTGTGAAGTCTTAATTTCATTCAAGCCTGCAGAGAAAACAACGCTTTCTCCTTTTTTAATAGGAAATTCAAAATATCCGGGAACATACAAATCCTCATTCGAAGCATAACCACGCTCCTGTTCCTTGGGATATTCCACTCCACGATACCAGTCTGGCTGATAAATGAACTCATTTTTCTTATCCAACTGCATGTAAAGATCCGGATACCCTTCATACATACAAGTTTTTATTCCATTACTTACCAACTGATAATCGCGAGAAGCACGCGTGTTTTCATGAGTATATTCACGTACGCTTCGGAATGCCAAGAAAGGACGTAAGCGTAATGTCGTTTCTGAATGCGCTTCCATCAAAGTGTAACGGATAATAATCCGGTTCTCATAATGCTGAAATACCTTTTCCTTTTTCAACACGACACCTCCAACCCGATAAATCGTAGTCGGAACTTGTTGGCATTCGAACTCACGGATATACTTATGTCCACGTGGACTAAAGTTATCTCCCTGATATTTATGCAAGCCTAAATTAAATTCAGCACCATGCTGAATTACTGTCTCATCCAATGACGAAAGTAAAACGTGATTTTCATCATCCAGTTCTGGTACTGGCACAACCAAAAGGCCATGATATTTTCTTGTATTGCAATCGACAATTGTAGAACAAGAATAAGCTCCAGAACGGTTTGATCGCAAAATCTCTTTTGGAAGAGATTCCTCTAGATTCGTCATCAGAGTTTTGTCAAATCGTAAATAACTCATAGTCGATATATTAAGGTTTTTAATAACACCCAATTAAATTCTGCGTGCTTTTAGCACAGTTCAAAAATAATAATTTTCAGGTTAAATTAAAAGTTATTCAGTATTTTTATTCCCAGAAATCTCATTTTTCTGTTTTTACAATGCTTTTATCTTAAAAAACTTTGTTGTAAAACATATAATATTGTATTTTTGTGTCCAATAACATAATTGTAGAAGAATCAGAATGACGAAAAAAGATTTAAGCGAAAACGAAGTCTTAGAGAAACTGAGCGATTTATGGGAACCGCTGAATGAAGAACAGAGATCAGTGCTCAAAGACAACATTACGCTTCACACCTATAAAAAGAATGAATCCATCTATTGTGAAGGAGAATTACCCGACCAACTGATGTGTCTACTCTCAGGCAAAGTAAAAATATTCAAAAATGGTGCCGGAGGCCGAAATCAAATCATCAGAGTCATTAAACCGGTTGAATATTTCGGTTACAGAGCTTCGTTCGCCGGACAAAGTTTTGTTACTGCAGCTGCTGCATTTGAATATTCAATTGTTGGAATGATTCCCATGAGTATTATAACAAGACTAGTTTCAGAAAACAATAAGCTGGCATGGTTTTTTATTCGCCAATTATCCATAGATTTAGGTATCGCAGATGAACGTACAGTCAATTTAACCCAAAAACATATTCGCGGACGTTTGGCTGAATCTCTATTGTTCCTAAAAGACAGTTATGGTGTTGAAGAAGATGGATGCACCCTAAGCATATATCTCTCACGTGAAGATCTGGCAAACTTATCTAATATGACTACATCAAATGCTATTAGAACATTATCAAATTTTGCATCCGAAAAAATAATAGCAATTGACGGAAGAAAAATCAAATTCATTAATGAAACTGAATTAGAAAAAATCTCCAGAATCGGATAATATAAAAAATTAGACAAGAAATTATCAATTATATAAACAATAAAAACACGCGTTTTAGCATTCTAATAAACTAAAACGCGTGTTTTTATTGTGATCAATGATATAAATTATAATGCTATGGAATAATAAAATTAAGCCATTCCTGTTTGACCTCAATATCCATAGGTGTAGTTGCATCTTTCCACACAGTACCATCAAGACTAACTGTAGCATTACCATGATCTAAAAACTGAACACGACGTGTACGGTAAGCCTTCACACTTTTATGATTCAAGAAACGCCCCCATAATAAAAGCCATAATCCTTCAAACATACGGGAAAGTTCTGGACTGGAAACAACAGAAACATCCAACATCCCATTATACGGAACACAACTAGGCGTCTGACCATAACCCGTAGCATTACCTATGCACACAGTCATAACCTGTTTGTCAATTTCATCCTGATTTAATTTAAAATGCATCTTTGTCTCCATTCGATGAAAAAAGAGCAAAAAGACAGAAGAAAAAAACGACAAACTTCGCATCCCCCAAAAACGATACGTACGATGCTTGATGCTCATAATATTAGCGACCAAACCCACGTTAACACAATTCAAAAAGAAACGTTGCTGTGTCTCCTGGCCCTGCAATTGCACTTTACAAACTCCAACATCTACTTTACGTGTACGTCCAGCTAAAAGAACGTCTACAGACTTTTTATAATCATCTTCGTCCAATCCCCAAAACTTGGCAAAATCATTAGCCCATCCATAAGGAATAACTCCTAAGGAAACCTCCTTACGCACCTGTTCTCCTACAGAAAGAATACCATTCAAAGCCCTGTTCAAAGCGGCATCTCCTCCAACAACCACAATCGTACGATAACCATTTGCAGCCAACATGGCTGCAAGACGCTCAACAGACTCCTTATCTTCACTTTGAACAAAGTCATAAGAAACGCGCTTTTCCCTAAGATATTTTTGAATGGCTACCCAATGTTTTTGAGACTTTCTCACTCCTTCTTTCGGACAATAGACTATGCCCCATCTTGTTGCTTCTACCGACATAAATACTATTTTATTGCTACAAAATTACACAAATCCAACTAATTTGTGCATTCATAAAGCTCTTTTTAGACTTTTTATGAGTGCAACATATCTAATATTTCTGCAACTCTAGTTTCCACTGGTACAGAAACTTGCTGCCAATGAATCTTAACACCACGTTTCTCCATTCCGCGAAACCACGTCATTTGGCGTTTTGCAAATTGATGTATGGCGATCTCTAACTGCCGGAACATCTCTTCGTAGGTTAATTCTCCCAAAATATGTTGAGTCAGATATTTATATTCCAAACCGTAATATATCAGATTTTCTGGTGGAATACCCTCAGAAAGTAAGGAACGAATTTCATCCAACATTCCTTCATCTAAACGTTGTTTCAAACGGGCGGAAATCTTCTGTCTACGCAAATCCCGGTCTATTTCCGTGCCAATAACCAAAGCCTTGATCTCAGGAAAATCTCTACCTTCACAGGCATGTTCCCGATAGTATTCCTCTATCTCTATAGCACGAACTGCACGTTTCACTGTATCAACATCGGTCGTATTGTGTAATTTTTTATATGTTGATAAGATGGCCGTCAGTTCTTCCAAGGATTTCTGCTCTAAACGACTACGTAACTCGGGATTCTCCGGCACTGGCATCAAACGATATCCTCTGAGAACTGATTCCAAATATAACCCTGTCCCACCACAGAGAATAGGGAATCGTCCTTTTGAACAAACAAGATGATAAGCATCTAAAAAATCTCTCTGATATTCAAAAACATTATATTTCGTTCCCGGTTCTACAATATCAATCAAATGATAAGGTATACATTTACCATTAATTATATAATCATTCAGGTCCTTTCCCGTTCCCAAATCCATCCGTCGGTAAACTTGGCGACTATCCGCACTTATAATCTCTCCATCCATAGCATCAGCAAGCGCAACCGCCAAAGTTGTTTTACCGGATGCTGTAGGACCAAGCACGGTCACCATATCATACGCAAAAGCCATAAACCTTTAAATTAATGAATAAAGCAAATAGAGCCAATGAGCCACCACTCCAGCTATCAAACCGCTTATCAAATGGATAACCATAGCTTTTGAAGTAAGCTGACGATAACCTATTGCATCAAAAATGGCAGAATAAGTAGAAAGGAAACCGCTCCAACTAATACCAATTGCCGTAAAAACAGCAACGACATTTCCGTCTAGAAATCCTTGAGTGATAAACAAAGGAACCTGACCTAAAGCAGCACCAACAGTTCCCAATGAAGTAATTGGAAAAGCAATCAGTTCAGGATGCTTAAACCCGAAAAGCCAATCAAAAATAAAATTTATCTTTCCGGCCAAAGCAGGCAGAATAGCTATACCCTGATATGGTGAACCGTCATATAGGCCATCTGGTCCCGGACCAAAAGTCAACAAAAACACAGCAGTAGAAATAATAACAACACCGGGTATTATGGCAAGTCCGAGATCAACTCCTGTTTTTCCGCCATCCAACAATGCATTCAAAAAACGAATAAAAGTACTCTCTTTAGCCTGCAACATTTCATTACGACGCTCTTCCAAAGTACGCTTTTCTTCTGCGGAAACTGTTACAACAGGTACCATCTCATCGAATGAAGGATCCATAGATAATAATATCTTCTGAAAAATTCGAGTGGAAATAATACATCCAATAATTGCAGCAAGTACACCCAACAAAGGCTCGACAGCATACCCCTTTCCTAACATAAAGACGACAACAATCAACCCCATACCGAAAGCAGTACCGTAATTTATAAACGATATAAGCTGATACTTCTTAAAATATTTGCAAAAATTAGGATCCTTTGCCAATGTCAATACCGCCGGGTTATCTGAAAGAAACGGCATAATAGCACCCAAAATGGATACACCAGGCAAATGAAATATTGGTCGCATCAGTCGTCCAAAACTAAATTCAAATATCCGAACCACACCAAACTCAATAAACAAACGGCTCAAAGCACCAGATAGAACAACAACTCCCATCAGATAAAAAACAGTCTGAAGGAGCAAATCATGAGCCGTATTCATTATCGTATTCAGCATATTGGATAATCCCATGATATTACCAATATAAGAAAATACGGCAAAGAATACAATAATAAAAACAAAACCTTCAATCGTCTTACGCTGTAACAAAGCGTAACGCAATTTCTTTATATCCATCGACTACTTTTATTAAACGATGCAAAATTAGATAAAAAAAGCCACCCAGTCAAAAACTGAGTGGCTTTATTATAGGTTACAGTAAAAAATTAACCGTTTACTTTCTTCATGTGAGCGATCAATTCCAATACTTTGTTAGAGTAACCGATTTCATTGTCATACCAAGAAACCACCTTAACGAAAGTATCAGTCAAAGCGATACCAGCCTTAGCATCGAAGATAGAAGTACGAGTGTCACCCAAGAAGTCAGATGAAACAACTGCATCTTCAGTATAACCAAGTACACCCTTCAATTCGCCTTCTGAAGCAGCCTTCATAGCAGCGCAGATTTCTTCATACTTAGCAGGTTTAGCCAAGTTAACTGTCAAGTCAACAACAGATACGTCCAAAGTAGGAACACGCATTGACATACCAGTCAACTTACCGTTCAATTCAGGAATAACCTTACCTACAGCCTTAGCAGCACCAGTAGATGAAGGGATAATGTTTCCTGAAGCTGCACGACCACCTCTCCAGTCTTTCAAAGAAGGACCGTCTACAGTCTTCTGAGTAGCAGTAGTAGAGTGAACTGTAGTCATCAAACCATCAGTGATACCCCAGTTGTCGTTCAACACCTTAGCGATAGGAGCCAAACAGTTAGTAGTACAAGAAGCGTTAGAAACGAACTGAGTACCCTTAACATATTTGTCGAAGTTTACACCGCATACAAACATAGGAGTTGCATCCTTAGAAGGTGCAGACATAACAACGTACTTAGCACCAGCATCGATGTGAGCCTGAGCTTTCTCCTGAGTCAAGAACAAACCAGTTGATTCTACTACATATTCAGCCTCAACTTCGTTCCATTTCAAGTCTGCAGGGTTACGCTCTGCAGTTACGCGGATCTCTTTACCGTTAACGATCAATTTGCTATTCTCAACGTCAGCCTCGATTGTACCTTCGAATGCACCGTGCATAGTGTCATACTTCAACATGTAAGCCAAGTAATCTACTGGGCACAAGTCATTGATACCTACGATCTGAATGTCGTCACGAGTCTGAGCTGCACGGAATACGAAACGGCCGATACGACCGAAACCGTTAATACCTACTTTAATCATCTTTCTTTGTCTTTAAAAATTAAAGGTTAGAATATAAGTTATTTCTCTCAATCTTATGTAAAGCTGACCGCCTGTCAGCCACAGTTACAAGTATGAGCCGCTCCACAAGACATCAGCAGAACAGCTGACAGAACTATTATACTAATGTAACTTGTAAGTCTCATTTTCCTTGTTTTTATCACTGCAAATTTAATAATTTCTTTTGTAATTCCACCTATATATAATAGAAAAATATCCTAAAATTTTTATTGATGGGAATCTTTTTTATTCCCATTCAATTGTTGAAGGTGGTTTTGAGGAGATATCGTAACATACTCGGTTCACTCCTCTTACTTTATTAATAATGTCATTACTTACTTTTGCCATAAATTCATAAGGCAGATGAGCCCAGTCGGCCGTCATTGCATCCGTACTTGTCACCGCACGCAAGGCTACAGCTCGCTCATAAGTACGCTCGTCACCCATGACACCGACGCTTTTTATTGGCAACAAAATGACACCAGCCTGCCATACCTGATCATACAAGCCCCAATCACGCAAACCTTGAATGAAAATATCATCAGCATCCTGAAGAATCCGCACTTTTTCTGGAGTAATATCACCCAAAATACGAACGGCAAGACCCGGACCCGGGAATGGGTGACGTGTAATCAAATGCTCTGGCATACCCAACTGACGTCCTACACGACGCACTTCGTCCTTGAAAAGCCACTGCAAAGGTTCGCACAACTTCAGATTCATCTCTTCTGGCAGTCCGCCTACGTTATGATGACTTTTGATCGTCTTACCGGTAATATTCAAACTTTCAATACGATCCGGATAAATTGTTCCTTGCGCCAACCATTTGGCATCTGTAATTTTATGTGCTTCAGCATCAAATACTTCAATAAAATCACGGCCAATAATCTTACGTTTTTGTTCAGGATCGGTAACACCTTCCAAATCCTTGAAGAACTTTTCACTGGCATCAACACCGATTACGTTCAGTCCAAGACATTCATAATCATGCATTACATTCTTGAACTCATTCTTGCGCAACATACCATGATCCACAAAAATACAGGTCAAGTTCTTGCCAATTGCCTTATTCAACAATACGGCCGCAACAGAAGAATCCACACCGCCGCTCAAACCAAGAATTACCCGGTCATTGCCCAACTGTGCCTTCAATTCTGCAACAGTAGTATCAACAAATGAAGCTGCACTCCAATCCTGTTTACCGCCACAAATATCAACGACAAAATTCTTCAATAAAAGAGTTCCTTGCACTGAATGGAAAACTTCCGGATGGAACTGAACTCCCCATAACTGCTCTCCTTCTGCCTGGTATGCGGCATTAACCACCTTATCAGTAGAAGCTATCACCTTAAAATGTTCTGGAAGGGCTGTAATGGTATCACCATGACTCATCCAAACCTGAGAATGCTCATCAAATCCCTTAAACAAAGGATTCTCATGATCAAAGCTCATCAGATTTGCACGTCCATATTCACGACTTGCAGCCGGCTCAACCTTTCCACCCAATGCATAACTCATATACTGAGCTCCATAGCAAATACCCAAAATCGGATATTTTCCACGAATCTCATTCAGGTTGATTTTAAAAGCACTTTCATCATAAACACTAAAAGGCGAACCGCTCAAAATAACACCAATGACAGACGGATCATCTTTCGGAAATTTGTTATACGGAAGGATTTCACAAAACATATCCAACTCACGAACGCGACGTCCGATAAGCTGTGTTGTCTGTGAACCAAAATCCAGAATAATAATTTTCTGTTGCATAAAAAAAAAGTTTGCTTATTTATCTGCAAAAATACAATAAAAAATCAGTTTAACCATATATATTCTTCAAGAAATCATCAGCCAAAGCCAATGTTTCTTGTTTTCCGACGTCCATAATTTGCAAACCAGGCATCGGATCGCCACAAATATCCTCTCGATCACATATAGAAAGATAAAAATCAATGATCGAAAAACGATCCCCCCATTGTTCAAAATAAGGAAAAAGCTGTGGAGAACATGTATGCACACCAGCAAATGCATACTTCTTGCATTTCTCGACTTCTAAATCAGGATACGGAGATTTCACTTCTCCCGTTTGCAGATTTGTCCAGCCGACTAAATGATTCCGGTCATCAAAAAGCAAATAGCGCTGTGTTTTCCGCTCGCTGACCAATAGCGTTGCAGCATGTTGCTTTCCCCGTGTATAAAAGGCAGATAAATCTACATTATTCAATATATCTACATTATGCACCAAAAAGGGTTCATCAAAAAAACAAGATGCTTTTTTAATTCCTCCTCCTGTTTCCAGTAACATATCTGTTTCATCGCTAAAATGAACTTGAACACCATATTGTCGCATAGCCTGTACATGTTCCTTTATCTGACGGGCAAAATGATGTACATTAATGACCACTTCAGTCACGCCAGCCTGTAACAGACGTTTCATTAAAATATCCAGTAGCGGGCTTCCTCCAACCGGTACAAGAGCCTTGGGCATAGTATCAGTCAGCGGTTTAAGCCGTGTGCCTAATCCCGCAGCAAAAATCATTGCTTTCATTTCCTATTTTATTTCTGTTTTAGCCTAATCTTTAAGTCTGAAACTTCCTAAAGTCGCGCTTCAAAATGCTGAGTTATATTCTGTTCCCGATGACAAAGATAAATCTCTATTCCAAACTTTTTATGCAAATGTTCTGCCAAATGCTGTGCAGAATAAACACTTCGGTGCTGACCGCCCGTGCATCCAAAGCTGAACATTAAATCGGTAAATCCCCGCTGCAGATATCGAGAAACATGCGCATCAGCCAAAGCATAGACCGACTCCAAAAACTTCAATATTTCTCCATCATCCTCAAGAAAACGGATCACCGGTTCATCAAGCCCCGTCAACTGTTTATAAGGTTCATAGCGACCTGGATTATGAGTACTCCGGCAGTCAAATACGTAGCCACCACCATTTCCAGAACTATCTTCAGGTATACCTTTACGAAAAGAAAAGCTAAAGATACGCACCACCAAAGGCCCTTTCCCATCATATTTTGAAAATGTCGCAGGACCGTCAGCCTGATGTGTCTTGTAAATATTCACCTCAGTTGTCTTATATCCATCGGTACGAACCATAGGTACCTCCTTTGGAAACTGAAATTTCGGCAAACAAACTAATTCAGTCAACACCTGATGTAAATAAGGATACGGACAGGCTCCTTCTGCCAATAAACTCTTCAAGTTTTGTATCGCTGGAGGTATACTGGTCAAAAAATGCTTTTTCTGCTCAAAATATCCACGGAATCCATAAGCGCCCAATACTTGAAGGATCCGAAACAAAACAAACATTTTCAATCGTTTACGGAATTTTAATTCATCTACTTCCGTATATTGTTTCAGTGCATTGATATATACCGTCACCAATTCTTCACGCAACGCATCTGAATAATGGGCTGACGCTTGCCATAAAAAACTGGCAACATCATATTCTACAGGTCCTTTCCGTCCTCCCTGGAAATCTATAAAATAAGGATTACCGTCTTTATCCAGCATCACATTGCGTGCCTGAAAATCCCGATAAAGAAAGGCTTCGCTGTGTTCTGCTGTCAGCTCTTTTGCCATTAACTGAAAACTAGCCTCCAGTTTCAATTCATGAAAATCTACTCCCGAAGCTTTCAAAAAACAATACTTAAAATAATTCAGATCGAAAAGAACATTCGTAACATCCATTTCCTGTTGAGGATAACAACGAGAAAAATCCAGTCCTCGAGCTCCACGAATCTGAACTTCAGGTAACTCGGCAATTGTACGGCGCAACAAAGTTTTTTCTTCTTCTGTATATCGACCACCAGCTTCCCGACCATGAGCCAAAGCATCAAAAAGAGAACAATTACCCAAATCGGTCTGCAAATAACGTAATCCCTCTTCATCAACAGCAAGAATACGCGGGACGGGCAATTTTCTTAAATTAAAATGCTCCGCTAAATAAATAAAAGAACGGTTCTCATCCAAAGATGTCCCAACAACTCCAATCACCGACGAATTGTCTGCCGCATAAAAACGATAATACTGGCGGTTGCTTCCGGCTCCAGGCAAACGCTCGATTCGCGCAGGCTCCGCATGCGCCCACTCCCGATAACATTCAATCAGTTTCTCCATAACTTAAAGTTCTTTCCGATACCAAATATTCATCACTTTACGTCTGATTGCACCAATATTGATCAGGCAAACCAAAACAAACAATCCTGCTCCGGACAAATAGGCCGGCAACATGGAAGCCACCTGCATTTGTGGGAAGATATCCAAGACCAAATCTAAATAATATGAACGAATACCAGCCAGCAAAACTAATACAATCAACAACACCAAAGCATTCATTCCGATTGCCAACAACTGATAAGGCAGGGCAACCCGTTGTGGACTATAACCGATTAACAGCAGATTTTCCAACTTCGTCGTATTTTTCTGAACCAGCAAATAAATACTTAAAATCAGAATATAGAACGACAAGGCACTGATTAACAGACCGACAACCAAAACCAGACCTGTAATCAGTTTCAGGAAATAAGTCGTTTTTCCAGCATCCAGCTTATCCTGATCCGTCTCATAATTTTTCTGACTCAAATAGGCAGCTATCGACTCATCTGCCGGATTGTTCACCTCAACGATAAGCCGTGTCGGTGCAATATCTGCATCAGGAGCAAAAGTCTTATTACTCCAAGTCATAAAATCCTGAGGAACCAGAATCGTATTCAAACGATTACTAAAACCGATAACCCGCCCCTGAAAAACTTCCTGACGTCCATTCCCTCTGATGCGGACAGCAATATCAATCATACCGATCAATCCTTCAGAAATCTGGGGCAACGACCGGCTTTGAGCAAAACCAAAATTATATAATGCCAGATAGTTCCTTGGTAAAACTATAGGAATCACCCGACTATCCGGATCAAAATCCCAAGCAGTAGATTCGACATCAACAAACTCATCCGGTACGGACTCGAAAAACATTTCTGTTGAAAAAGAAAGCGTACCTTTAACCCCCATACTCGCATCAACCCGATATTGACTTGATGTAAAGGAGCCAACCGTATGAACAAAACGCTGTCGTTTTAAGTCTGCTATTTCATCTTCGGAAAACTTCGTGTTACCACCGGTAAATGCCCCTACCAAACCTATTTTCTTAGAAACTACCAGATAATCCTTTTTTATAAAACTGTCCCCTTGGGTAAAAACAGGAATAATATCCTGATAAAACTGAATACTCAGCAAAACAATCAACATACCCAACAGATTGGCAAAGAAAAAACCTACAAACTGCCATTTGCTAATATGCTGACGTAATAACTTCCACACCAAATTCATAGACGGAATATTTTTGAATAATTCAAATCAATATGTTTACCGATACTCGTCACGATCACCCCTGCACCTTGTCGCCCTGCCTCTTCAAGCATCAGTTCTCCCATAATGCGACTATTATCATCATCCAAATGACTAATCGGCTCATCGGCAAGCAAAAAATCAAAAGGTTGAACTAAAGCACGCATCAACGCTACCCGTTGCTGCTGTCCGAAACTCATTCTCCGAATTTTCTGATCAATTTTATCGGCTATCCCCAAACGTTCAAACCAAGCTAAAATCTCTTTCTTCTTTTTCCAGCCTGTCAGATCATTCTTAATGGCCACATTTTCATATGCCGTCAATTCCGGAAACAAACGGAGTTCCTGAAACAACAGACTCAGATGTTTCTTGCGGATTTCCACCCAATCATGTACCTTCAATTGTGCTATATTCTGTCCGTCAAAACAGATTATCCCTTGATAATCCCGCCGATAACCGGCCAAATAACTACATAAAGAAGATTTTCCTGTACCCGAATTCGCTTCTATAAGATAAATATCCCCTTTTTCGAAAGAAATATCACGATGCCACACATCGCTTCTGACTTCATTAAGTGAAGCAAAAACCTCAGGCAAGGTATTTTTCAAATCAATCCTATCCATTTTGTCGCTTATTCTTTATAAAAAAGGCAGGCAACAGCCTGCCTGATGTATCAAAACATAATTAAAAGATACTAATTTCCCATAATTTGTCGCACCGGAGATTTACCCTTTTCAAAGATAAGAGTCAAATCCAAATTATTCACATTTTCCATACGCAATGTAATAACATCTAAACCGGCCAACCCTTTTTCCGGTATGGACGGATCAAACAATGTTCCAAACGACTCCATCCACGTCTTGTCTGCCTGCAATGCTTTTTGCACATCCAACCACAAATAAATCAGACTTCCTTCAATCTCATCCTCAAAAGGTTTTAAACGATTGGAGTTCCACTTCGTCTGATCAACCTGTACTTGTCCCGGCACTCCTGTGGCAACAAACATATGCTCATCATCCAACATACCAAACTTAGATTCAAAAGAAGTTGTCTTTACAGAAAAAATACTATCGTTCCATTTCATACGCATATCCGGATTACTGCGCTCCACCCATGCAGAAGCGTCTTTCAGTATCTGATTGTCACGGACCTCACAAGCAAGAACAAACGACTGAAAATCTGTCCCCAAAGGGAAACAGGAACAATCACCATCTATATTTTTAATTAAAGACTCTAAGTCAAAAACCTGATTAGCCATCATCAGGAACAGCAAAAACGTATTATTTTTACGTAACTCTTTAATCAACTCATCACCATCTGCATGTATTCCGCACCAAGCATATACATCCTCAGGAATGACCGTCAGCAAATCACCGTCAATATGACCAAACATAGACAACATTTGCTTTAACTGTTTCTCAAATTTCTTGTCTGCACTTTCAACTTCCGCATGAAAACGCAATTTGTTTTCATCCGTATTTAACGTTGCGGTCAAAAGGAAATCATCCGTTGCCGCATCAAAAGACAAACCGGCAGCATGAAATAAAGAATAAAAGGATGGAACCAATTCCATTTTACCGATCAAAGCTACCAATCCTTCCTGCTCCTTCAACCGTTTAAACATCGGATCATTCACAGCCCGCTCTACCTTTGGCTGATCAAAATAAGAAAGCATGAGCTGACGGAGTTCAGATTGAGCTGCAGCGAGCGAAGGTCCCATGATCAGACATGCCTCGCTGTTATAACCGACCAAATAAGAATCAGACAAGTTTGCCCACTCGTAACCTCGGTAACTTTCGGGTAAAGAACAGCGTCCGACCTCTTGCATCCGATTCAAAAAGGCATGTAATTTTCCCGCATCATCGACAGAAAACAAAAGCCCCGGAATCCCCTCCTTGGAAACAAAAATATAGGCTTTCTCAGTAAAATCCAGCCCCACATCCTGCAACCTGAATTCCTCGCCAAAAATCGTATCCAAAACTGCAGGCTCTACTCCAGATTCTTCAACAATCTCAGGTAAATCAACATAAGCAACAGCAACGGCCGATGCTGGAATTACATTCACATAGGATTTGTGATTGGCCCGAAGGGCAACTGCCACGACAATAATCACGATAGCCACTACTGAAATGGCGACAACAAGTCCTTTTTTCATAAAATTACCTTATATTGTATGTTTTAAATTCATCAAATGTACCGCAACCAAAGCTGCTGTTTCCGTACGTAACCGACTTTTTCCGAGACTAACCGAGCGGAATCCATGACTTAAAGCCAAACGTACCTCCTCTACACTAAAATCACCCTCAGGTCCTACAAGTACCAAAGCATCCTGATCGGCATCCAACACGTCCAAAAGAAATTCTTTTCCACCATCGATAGTCTTGTCATCTGCAGATTTATCCTCCGACACAATATCACACTCATCATAACAATGTGCTATAAATTTCTGTCCCGAAAAATTCTGACAAACAAAATGTCCGAAATCTGTCATATCATTTAGAATTGGTTTCACAGCCTTATGACTTTGCTTCATGGCCGACACCAGAATCTTTTCAATACGATCATTCTTAATCACGCGCCGCTCGGAAAACTTACAGTTTAAAAATGTCAGTTCATCAAACCCTATCTCTTCCGCTTTCTCAGCAAACCATTCAGTCCGATCATTATTTTTGGTCGGTGCCATTGCAATATGCAAATGTCCCCTCCATGTTTTTTCCATTAAGGACTTTTCCAGGATCCGATAACAACATTTCTTATTGGTCACAGCTGTTATTTCAGCACGATAAAATGCGCCAAATCCATCAGTCAGACAAATTTCATCGCCTTCCTGCATGCGCAACACCCGAACACAATGAGCAGCCTCATCTGCTGGAAGTTCAGTCATTTCACCGGCATCCGGCACAAAAAAATAACGAATCTCTTTCATTTTCTTTTTCAACCCTTTACAGACATCTAATCAGCACATTCAGAAAACAGCAAACTAAAACTCCGGATCATTCAACGCCAAAGTACAGCATATTTCACGTATCATGCCAAACCAACGGCACTCAAACGGCAAAATCTGCCCCTGAATCGGCTGAATCAGAATCTTTAAGAAAAGACACCATATTCAGTGCAAAATTAAGAAACTTTTTCGATTATACGATGCACATCATGCAGAAACTACATTTTTCATTAAAATAAAACTAAGGAAAGGGATAAAAAAAAGAAGGTTGTCATCTCGACAACCAATCTTTAATTAACCTTAAATCTAATACCATGAAAAACACGATGCAAAGGTATTATTTTTTTTTGATATTAGATCATATATCCAATTATTTTTCTTCTGATTAACTTTATTTAAGTGTATTCTCATTATTCTACATATAAAACCAAACCTTTCAGATACTCTCCTTCGGGATGATAAATATTTATAGGATGATCGGCCGGCTGGTGCAACTGATGCAAAATACGTACCCGACGGCCACTTTGGGCTGCCGCAGTGAATACGGCCATACGGAAATTGTCCTTAGTTACGACTTGCGAACAACTGAACGTAAACAGGATACCACCCGGCTTTATTTTTTCAAATGCTTTGGCATTCAAACGGGTATATCCCTTCAAAGCCTGTCTTAGTGAATCCTTATGCTTGGCAAAAGCTGGCGGATCGAGAATGATCAAATCATATTGATCGCCCATCGCGTCCAGATATTTGAATGCATCTTCCGCAAACGCCTGATGTCGGGTATCTCCAGGAAAATTCAACGCCATATTCTGATTTACCAAATCTACAGCTTTAGCCGAACTGTCTACTGAATGTACCAACCGGGCTCCACCACGCATACCATAAACACTGAAACCTCCCGTGTAACAAAACATATTCAACAACGAACGATCCTTGGCATAATGTTCTAACAGCAGACGATTTTCACGCTGGTCGACAAAAAAACCGGTTTTCTGTCCTTTCAACCAGTCAATATGGAATTTCAAACCATTTTCAACCGCTATATTCTCCGGACTCCCTCCGCGGATAAATCCGTTTTCAGGCCCTAGATTAGCCTTGAAGGGCAACGTCGTCTCACTTTTATAATAAATATTCTCTACAGTTCCCTCGGTAACCTTTAGTATGGCATCGGCCACATCATTCCGATTCACGTGCATACCGACACTATGTGCCTGCATTACAGCCGTTTTACCATAAACATCAACAATCAATCCCGGCAATCCGTCGCCTTCACCGTGAACCAGACGATAAGTATTATTTATCGGGTTTCTGGCAACTCCAATTGCACAACGCAATTCATAGGCCACACGCAACCGTTCTTCCCAAAACGAGGTATCTATATCCCGTTTTTCGAAACTCAGCACGCGCACGGCAATTGATCCGATCTGCCAATGGCCTACAGCTATAAATTCACCCTCGGAAGTCAATACATCCACAATTTCACCTTCTTCCGGATCACCTTCAATATGATGTATAGCACCGGAAAACACCCATGGATGAAAACGCTTCAGGCTTTCTTCTTTTCCTTTTCTTAAAAAAAGTTTTTTATACATATATATAATCTAATTGCATTTACCAAAATGAATTGTCTCTAAACTTTCTCACTTTCGGGCATAATCTCCAGACGATAAGCGTTATTCTCTCTTAACGCCAACAGTTCCTGGTAAATCCGGACACATGCCCAAGCATCAGTTGCCGCATAAAGTTGCTGACTTTCAGTTAACACATCTGCTTCCCAATTAGTCAGCTGCTGCCCTTTGGATATCTTCTGACCGAAAATATTAGCATATAATTTCTGCAAGCTCTGATCCTCTATACCAAATTCTTTCACAAAATCCTGCAGTTCAACAATTCGTTGCGGGTTCAGACTTCCTCGTCTGCGCAACGAAGAAAAGTCATCTTTCAATGACAATCCGACCTTCACCGTATGCTCATCCTGAAAAAGACGTGCAATAGACGGTGTCACTCCCATCCGGTTCAACCGAAACAAAAAACAAGTATCCGTAGTGGAAACCTGCAGCAAGGCTACTTTATTAACCCTTCCTTTTTGGAAGGAAGGCCGGGTTTCCGTATCCACACCCAACACCCGTTGAGTCAACAAATACTCTACCGCCTTATCTGCTTCTTTCTCTGTCTGAAGAATAAAAATCCGCCCCTCAAACAAAACTCGAGGCAACGCGGCTATTTTTTTCTTATCATATTTATTATATAGTGTTTTCATTAGTATCCAGAGTTCAATACAATAAATCTTGCTCTTGGTCAGTATCATACGAATCCACGCATCCAAAGCCGCCCGGAGCATATTTGACACGGTGCATTGCCTGCAATACATCGGTTAAAGTCTGCCCCCAATACAGTTCAAAGCCATTCATAAGACTGACCAGAGCAGCATACATTCCTTCTTCTCCGCCGACCTTATAAGCACCTACAAAATTTCTCACAGCCTGATAAACATCAGCCAAACCTTCAGAAATCGTCTTCACCTGAGGCTCGTCACTGAAACGGACCTCATGATTACAAAAATCCATGTAAGCATCATCCTCTTCCATAATGACTGCCACGTATGTCCGAATCAGTTCATAATCCTGCTCCGTCACAAACTGCTCTGGCGTACATTCATCGTCTGGCTCCACAGCTTCCTGCACCGAAGCCTTAAGATATAGCAAAGGCATCAGTTTCAGCATCGTGTTGATAAAATCAGCCTTATTCCGATCAGCCGATTGCTCCAGAAACGCACAAAATTCAACACCGACAGTCACCAGTTCCATGGTATTCTTCGCATAGATGACAGACTTAACACTTTCCATAATTTACTTGATAACGGTTTCTTGATTTAAAGAAATTCAAATGCAAAGTTAGTAATTTTGAGGTAAAAGATATTATTGTTTGGTGATTTTAGATTAAATTTGCGAATGAATCTCAGAGAAAGTGAATCTATGACAAAAGACAAATACGAAATACAAACCACAAAATTGGGAAACAAGACTACCCCAAAAACAGGCAAAAGTACAGGAAAAGCAGGAAACAAAAAAAATGTTCAGAAAACAAACGATGAAAAAATCAGCAACCGGGAAACCATACGCTTTATTGTCGGGATTCTCCTTCTGATCACTTCGCTCTACATGTTTCTTTCTTTTGTTTCTTTTCTTTTCACCGGAGCCGACGACCAGGCCTTGATCGAAAACGGTATTCGCGAAGGAATCTCGAATTATGCAGGCTCGCTAGGTGCCAACATTGCTTATTATTGGATGAACACCTGCTTCGGGCTGGCAGCCTTTTTCATACCGACGTTTTTGCTCGTCCTGGCTCTGAAGCTGACCCGCGCTTATAAAATCCGGATTTGGAAATGGTTTTTCCACTGCACGATTCTGCTCATCTGGTTTTCCGTCAGTCTGTCCTTCTTCTTGGACGAACCGCTGCAAAACATTTATTTTTGGAATTTCTTTAATATGGGCGGGCAGCACGGACAGTTCATCAACCAATGGCTATGCAAACAGATTGGTTGGTGGGGTACTTTAATGTCTCTTATTTTCATTGCGTTAGCCTATCTGATCTACGTCAGCAAGGCCACAATTGAAATCATCCGTAAATTACTGAACCCGGTAGATTACATCAAATCCAAAATGCCTGTACGCGAAAAATCCGACATGACTCCCAAACCCGAAACGCCGGATACAATCAATGGCGTAGAATTGCCGGATGAAGATCTGCATACAGCAACAACCGTTTATCCAGAGCCGGCTGAATCCAAAACTACAACGATTGAATTTGAACTTCATCACGAGAATGAGACTAAAGCTCCGGAGTCTGTTGAAGACGATTTTGAGCCTGAAGATGAACCGGAAACGACACCGGAAGAAAAAAATAATATTCAGACACCGAAATTAAACATGACCATCGAAGTGCCTTCCGAAGAAGAACTGGCCAGCAACAATGGTAAAGGAGCATTGGAGCCTTTTGATCCGAAACTGGATCTGGAAAACTATAAATATCCTGTCCTGCAGTTGTTGGAAAAATATGAGGACACCGGCTCTTCCATTGATATGGAGGAACAAAACAAGAACAAGGAGCAGATTATCGAAGTGCTGCAAAACTTCGGCGTCGACATTTCTTCCATAAAAGCGACCGTAGGCCCTACCATTACGCTCTACGAGATTACCCCGGCCAAAGGCGTACGTATTTCGAAAATCCGTAATCTGGAGGACGATATCGCCTTGAGCCTGAGTGCCCTCGGCATCCGTATCATTGCCCCGATACCGGGCAAGGGCACCATCGGTATTGAAGTGCCGAACACCAAGCCGCAGATGGTGTCGATGGAAAGCATTCTCAACAGCAAGAAATTCCGTGAGACGGAGTATGAACTCCCCATTGCCTTGGGCAAGACCATCACCAACGAAGTCTTCATGGTCGATCTGGCCAAAATGCCGCACCTGCTCGTAGCCGGTGCCACCGGTCAGGGTAAATCCGTAGGTTTGAACGCCATCATCACCTCATTGCTCTTCAAGAAGCATCCGGCCGAGCTGAAATTCGTCATGGTCGATCCGAAGAAAGTGGAGTTCAGTATCTATGCCCCTATTGAGAACCACTTTCTGGCCAAAGTAGCCGAAGAAGAGGGCGAACCGATTATCACGGACGTCAATAAGGTGGTGCAGACGCTGAAGAGTCTTTGTGCCGAGATGGACAACCGCTACGACCTGCTCAAAAAAGCCAAGGCCAGAAACCTGAAAGAATATAATACCAAATTCAAGAACCGCCAGCTCAATCCGCAAAACGGCCACCGTTTCATGCCTTACATCGTGGTTGTCATCGACGAGTTCGGCGACCTGATCATGACGGCCGGCAAGGAAATTGAATTGCCGATTGCCCGCATCGCCCAGCTGGCCCGTGCGGTGGGTATCCATATGATTATCGCGACCCAGCGTCCGACAACCAACATCATCACCGGTACCATCAAGGCCAATTTCCCGGCCCGTATGGCTTTCAAGGTCAGCTCCATGATCGACTCACGCACGATTTTGGACCGTCCGGGTGCCAATCAGCTGATCGGACGAGGTGATATGCTTTTCCTCAGCGGAAGCGAACCGGTGCGCGTACAGTGTGCTTTTGTCGATACGCCCGAAGTCGAGCGCATTGCCAACTATATCGCCCGCCAGCAGAGTTATGCCGGCCCGTTCGAACTTCCGAAAGTCGAAATGGAAGGTGGCGACGACGGAGGTGTTGGTGCTGTTGATATGGCTCATCTCGACCCGCTTTTTGAAGAAGCAGCCCAACTGATCGTAGCCACCCAGCAAGGCTCCACTTCCATGATCCAGCGCAAATTCTCTATCGGCTACAACCGTGCCGGACGCCTTATGGATCAATTGGAAAAAGCAGGGTTCGTCGGTCCGGCTCAAGGCAGCAAACCGCGCGAAGTGCTTTGCGTAGACCCGACCGATCTGGAAATGCGACTGAACAATCTGAGATAACTGCTCCCCGTTCAGGACGGTAAATCTGAGAATTATCCTTATCCTGATGCGAGCAGTCTGACAAACAGATCTCATACACAGATAGAAATAAACGAATCATCAAATCTAAAAACTGAATCATGCAAAATATGAAAAAACTGTTTTTCATACTGGCTCTGCTCCTGACAACCGGTAGCATGCAGGCGCAAAAACAAAAGGAAGCACGCCGGGTACTCGATGCAACAGCCAGCGCCTTCGAAAAAGGCGGAGGCATCCAGGCCAACTTTAAAGCCGAAAGTTTTATCGACGGTAACCTTCAGGGCAGCACCAACGGCGAAATGCGCGTCGATGGCGAAAAATTCTGTCTGAGTACAGATGAAACCATCACCTGGTTCGACGGCAAAACACAATGGAGTTATGTAAAACCCAACGATGAGGTCAACATCAGCACCCCGACCCCCGAGGAACTGCAGACAATGAATCCTTACGCTTTCCTGCGTATCTATAAAAAAGGATTCAACTATACCGTATCGAACGGCAGCTTACGCGGAAAAACAACCTACGAAGTTATTCTTACGGCCGAAAACAAAAACCAACCTATTCAGGAAATCCGACTCGACGTCGAGCAGAAGACCTATACCCCACTCTGTATCCGCATCCGTGACAATCAGACGTGGACGCGCATCGTCATCGACAATTTCAAGAACCGGCAAAAATTTGGCAAAGACGCTTTCACTTTTGATTCAAAAGCATACCCGAATGCCGAAGTCATTGATTTGCGGTGAGGGGTTGAAGGTTGAGAGATGAGAGATGAGCGTTGAGGGATAAGCGAGCCGCTATCAACGAATTGAAGAGCAACAGACAAAAGTGACGCTTAAGCATCAATAGGAAAAGGCCAAAAAACAAACCTGTGAACAGAATAATCTGTAGCAACAAAATAAAAATAATCAAAAAACAAATTCAAATAAAAACATTATCAACTATGGAACATATCCGTTGTCTGATCATTGGTTCCGGCCCAGCCGGATATACTGCCGCAATTTATGCCGGCCGTGCCAATATCAATCCTGTTTTGTACGAAGGCATCCAACCCGGAGGCCAGTTGACCACTACGACCGAAGTCGAAAATTTCCCGGGTTATCCGGAAGGTGTCACCGGTCCTGAACTGATGGAAGATCTGCGCAAGCAAGCCGAACGCTTCGGTGCCGACATCCGCAGTGCCATCGCCATTGAGACCGACCTGAGCGCCCGTCCTTACAAAGTAAAATTCGACAATGGCGATGAAATCGAGACCGAAACCCTGATTATCGCCACTGGTGCTACTGCCAAATATCTGGGTCTCGACGACGAAAAGAAATATGCCGGCATGGGCGTCAGCGCTTGCGCCACTTGCGACGGTTTCTTCTACCGCAAGAAAACCGTAGCCGTTGTAGGCGGCGGCGACACAGCCTGCGAAGAAGCCACTTATCTGTCCGGCCTGGCCAACAAGGTTTATCTCATCGTGCGCAAACCTTTCCTGCGTGCTTCAAAAATCATGCAGGAGCGCGTACTGAACAATCCAAAAATCGAAGTGCTGTTCGAGCACAACACGGTTGGTCTGTTCGGTGAAAACGGTGTAGAAGGTGCCCACGTGGTAAAACGTATGGGCGAAGCCGACGAAGAGCGCTACGACATCGCCATCGACGGATTCTTCCTCGCTATCGGCCACAAACCAAACTCCGACATCTTCAAACCATGGGTTAAAACCGACGAAGTGGGCTATATCATTACCGAAGGAGCCACTCCAAGAACCGGCGTACCGGGCGTATTTGCCGCAGGCGATGTAGCCGACCCACACTATCGTCAGGCCATCACTGCCGCCGGAAGCGGTTGTAAGGCAGCCATCGAAGCCGAGCGCTATTTGGCCGAAAACAGTCTTTAATATGCACAAAGTTGCTCTTTTTCAAAAGAAAAACGCCTAAATATTTGGTAGAAAGAAGAAAAACGAGTACTTTTGCAGCCGATTTAGTCCGTGGAGGCTCAGTCAAGTGATGCCATGAAGGTGTCCGCCTTGCGGAAAAACCCGTTTAATTAATAATAAAAAATGTACGCAATCGTAGAAATTAACGGTCAGCAGTTCAAGGCAGAAGAAGGCAAGAAACTGTTTGTTTACCACATTCAGAATGCTGAAGCTAATCAGACTGTTGAATTTGAGAAAGTGTTGTTGGTTGACAACAACGGTAACATCACTGTAGGCGCTCCTACCGTAGAAGGTGCTAAGGTAGTATGCGAAGTTGTATCTCCGCTGGTAAAGGGCGACAAAGTGTTGGTATTCCACAAGAAGAGAAGAAAAGGTTTCCGTAAACTGAATGGTCACCGCCAGCAGTTCACAGAGTTAACTATCAAACAAGTTATTGCTTAATCATTTAAACGTAGAAGAAAATGGCACATAAGAAAGGTGTAGGTAGTTCTAAGAACGGCCGTGAGTCAGCATCACAGAGATTAGGCGTTAAGATTTTTGGTGGTCAGTCTTGTATCGCTGGTAACGTCATTGTTCGTCAGCGCGGTACAGTTCACTACCCCGGTAAGAACGTAGGTATGGGTAGCGATCACACTCTTTACGCATTGGTAGACGGCGTAGTAAATTTCAAGAAAGGTCGTCTGAACAGAAGCACAGTTTCTGTTGAACCAAAAGCTGAGGCTTAATAACGAGTTTATTCAAGCAAACATAAAAAAAGGATGTTTCCCAAAGGAGACATCCTTTTTTTGTTCCTATTTTTGTTGAGAGCGGGATGAGGGTTGAGGGATTTGGGTTGAGAGATGAGGGTTGAGGGACTCACCACGTCCACTCAAACCGCTCAATATCCTCCTCCACGAGCATATCGCCAAACTGCACTTCGATGATACTCAATTCCTTCAACGCCTTGATGGCATGCTTGTGTTCTTTTTTAATCACCACCGTATCGCCACGGCTGACTTTTCGGACTTCTCCATCGACAGCCAGCAATCCCTCACCCTCGGTGAGTGTCCACACTTCGTCGCGATGATGATGAAGCTGATAGCTGATGCATTTGCCTTCGTGAATCTTCAGTTGTTTCGTCAGCGTGCGGAAGCCATCGGCCGACTCCGTCATGTTAATCACCCGGTATTCGCCCCAACGCCGTTCCTCGAACATCGGACGACACTCCAGGATATCCGCAAACTCCTTGATGCGTTCGCTCTTAGATTTCTCTGTCACCAGGATACCGTCGCACGAAGCGGCAACAATCAGATCGCGCGTACCGATACACATAATCGGCTGCTCCAGCTCGTTAATCACATGCGTATTCTCGGAGCTTCCTTCGAGTATCACATTGCCGATCGCATGCCCGTGCAGCTCATCCGTCAATGTAAGCCACGTACCCAAATCCTTCCATTCGCCCGGGAAAGGCACTACGGCCATTGACTTTTCCTGCTCAACCACTTCACAATCAAAACTGTTTTCCGGAAAATCTTTGAAGCGCGCCCGAATCTCCTCGTAGCTGCCGTTGCCCACATAACGGTTCACGATAGCCATCAGATAACCCAAACGGAAAGCAAAGACACCGCCATTCCAATAAGCCCCGTCGGCAATCAGACGTTCGGCCGTCGGGACATCCGGTTTTTCGACAAAGCGGCTCACCATAGTTACCGCCTCGCCCGAATGTCCATATTCGGGCACGACGTAACCATACTTAGCCGACGGATAAGTCGGACGAATACCCATCAGGGCCAAATCAGCCTGTCCGGCCTGAACGACATCGGCCATCTGTTCCACCGTATCGAAATAAGCACCCTCCGTATAGAAATCGCAGGGAATCACCACGACAACCTCATCGTCGGGACAACGGCATTCGCAACTCAAATAAGCCGAAGCCAATGCCACAGCCGGAAATGTATTTCTCCGCTCCGGTTCTACAACTACAGCGACATCGTCCTGCAACTGGTTGATGATGATGTCGCGCTGAGGCATGGTCGCAGCAACCGTCACCGAAGCATGGATACGCGACTCCTTAAACTGCCGCACCACCCGCTGAATCATAGATTCCTTCGTACCGTCGGGAGCCGACAACAGTTTTAGAAATTGTTTTGAACGCGTATCATTAGAAAGCGGCCACAAGCGTTTGCCCGATCCGCCGGATAATATGATTATTTGCATGATTTTCCTTTTTTCGTAAATTATAGATTTTTATCCGACCAGAGTCACTTCACTGTCAGTGCCCGCACAATCAGGTCGTTCAGGCTCGCATAGTGAGCGCGCGTCGGCGCATCGCCACCCGTACGGGCTCCCGTAGCCGTCTGCGTCTTCAACTGCTGCAGAGCTGCCAGCACATACGGACGAGTAGTCAAATCGGCTCCCGAGCGCTCCAGCGAAGATATCAGCGTCGCCACATAAGTGCCCTGCATCGCCCGGCGATAGTCCGTCAGCCGGCCACGTAAGTCGGCCTGAGTGAACACACGCTTCGTCAAATCGGGCAGATACTCACCAATCGGATACTCCGGATTCAATCCGCCCATCAACCCCAGCATCTGGCGCAACACGTTCGTGCCCAGCGATACCGTATAATTCTGCTCTTTCGAAGTGAAGCGGTTCATGTAATCCGGCAACAGCCAGGTCGGTTCGTTCAGGATGTGGCGATCCAGGAAGTCAAGCGCACGCACCTGACGCTCCTTCTCGACCGGTATGTAGCGCGGGCCTTGCTCGTCGACCGTCTTGAAGTCGTTATAATAACCACCGATGTTGCGCAACACATGGAAAACGTAACGGTTGAACTGATTGCGCACCTGGCCGTACATATCCTGCAAGTTCTGATTGTTGATGTCGTCAGCCTCGTAGGTCCACTCCGGCAATGCGGCCAGCATCCGTTTCAGGTTCAGGATGCCATATTCACCGGCCTTCATGGCGTCGTCGCCCAAATCCTCTGTCTGGCAGCGCGGGTCGTTCACCCGGTTAGTCTCCCCGTCGCCAAACCACAGACGCGGATTGCCCGGCAGGTTCTTCTGAACCAGCTGTTCGAGCATCTGATGATCCTCATCCTCGTCTTTGGCATCAAGCATCGGTGTATAACCCCACTGGATGGCCCACAAGTCATAGTCGTTGATACGTGGGAAAATGCCGGCACGCGTCACACGATCCTCCGGCTGAGCCACATAGTTGAAACGCGCATAATCCATAATGCTCGGTGTGTGACCGTAGCGCTCCAGCCAGTCACGGTTGCGCAGGCTGTCGACCGGCACCGTACTGCTCGCTCCGAAATTGTGGCGCAAACCAAGCGTATGCCCCACCTCGTGCGACGAAACGAAGCGAATCAGCTGCCCCATCAGTTCCTCGTCGAACTTCATCTTACGGGCTGCCTCGTCAATACTGCCCGCCTGCACCATATACCAGTCGTGCACGAGGCTCATCACGTTGTGATACCAGCAGATGTGACTTTCGATGATTTCGCCCGAGCGCGGATCATGTACGTTCGGTCCATAAGCATTCTCGATCGGCGAAGCCAAATAGCGGATCACGGAGAAACGGGCATCTTCGAGACTCATCGTCGAATCATTCTCCGGCCATTCCTTGCCGATAATGGCATTCTTGAAACCGGCTTTCTCGAAAGCCTTCTGCCAGTCGTTCACACCGGCAATCAGATATTTGCGCCACTGCTTCGGCGTGGCCGGATCGATATAATAAACAATAGGCTTCTGCGGCTCCACCAGTTCGCCCCGGCGCATCTTCTCCACATCCTCCGGACGCGGCTCCAGACGCCAGCGGGTGATGAACGTCTTCGTATGCACACGCTGTTGCTCATCGCTGAAATTATTAAAGCGGTCGGCAAAATAACCCACACGCGGGTCAAAATAGCGGCGCATCATCGGTTTCTCGGGCAGCAACACGAACGAAATGTTCAGGCCGAATGTGGCCCGTCCCGTGGCCGAAGTCGCCGGCAATCCGCCCCCCGAAGCATTCCAGGTCTTCACGAGGCGCACCTCCGTGTTCATCGGAAAACTCTTGATATCCTCGATAAACGACAGATTGTTGATCTGTGTTGTCAGGCTGTACGAACGCTTCATGTTTGCCGTCATACCCAGCGACGGGTTATCCTCGTTGAAGAACGAAGTCACCTTGATTTTACGCGCTCCGTTCTTGTGTTCCTCAACCTTGAACAAGCCGATAATCGGATTGGCATTGCTGATGGTGATGGCACGATAAATGGCTTCGGTCGAATCCGCCTTGTTCACGAGCAGATCCGCCCGCAGAAGCAACTGACCGTCCTGTCCCGGTTCCCAATAAACCACCTGTTCGTTGAGCTGCTCGCCACCGAACTTACCACTGCCCGCCGGAGTTGCCGTGAAGCGGGTCGTCGTCAGGAAACGGCGTCCGATGAGCGAATCCGGTATCTGAAAGAACCAGTCCGTACCCACTTTCGTCACATGAAAGAGCCCGTTGCGGTCTACGGCCGGTTTCGGCGCCGGTGCCACAACTTCCTTCTTGTCCTCTTTCTTTTTCTTCTTACGTCTCGCATCGGCAGGCGCACAAGCCAGTCCGGCGCAAAGCAATAGCACGAAATATTTATTGTTCATAACGATATTACTTAATCAGTCCGATAATCTTATTCGAAAAACAAAAGTACATATTATTTTTCAGAAAACATTTGGCATCCTGAACATTTATCTTTAATTTTGAGGTGCAGGCCCACACAAAAAAAGAAAGCCTGTCTCATGAAAAACATATTTTGGGGTTTTTAAATGCATTGCTTATGAAAAAAGTCATTCTGATCCTTTGTGCTTTTTTAGGACTGGCCGGATGCCGGAGCAGTCAAAATGCAAACTTAGACAACAGCACCGTACCGACACTCGACGTCGAACGCTTCATGGGGCGCTGGTATGAAATCGCCCGCTATGAACACCGCTTCGAAAAAGACATGACCCACGTGACGGCTACCTACACCCTGCAGGACGACGGTAAAATCGAGGTGCTCAACGAAGGCATGCGCGACGGCGAACGCAAACAGGCCAAGGGACGTGCCAAACAACCCGATGCGAACGACCCCGGCAAACTAAAAGTCTCCTTCTTCCTGTTTTTCTACTCCGACTACTACATCATGGACATCGATCCCGACTACCGCTATGCCCTCATCGGAAGCAGCACGGACAAATATCTGTGGATTCTGAGCCGCGACAAGCAGCTGCCCCAGGATGTACTGGACAGTCTGCTCGCGCAACTCCGCCGCCGGGGCTACGACACCGATCGGCTCGTATTTGTACGGCAATAGGAAAAGATTGCATCCAACTGCTAAAAAACCCACCAGCAGCTAAAAAACAGCAACTAACAGCTAAAAGCAGCCAACAAAAATAACTTGTCAAAAAACAATCGGGAAATGACACCTCGCCCAATTTACAGATTGCAACTATAACACGTTAAAGGCCGTATCAAACTCTTTATTTAGGAGTAATGATACGACCTTCCCAGCTTAAACCTTCTTGATTTAATCTTTCTGATTTATCCTTCTTAGAAACTCAAAAATTCAAAATGACCAGTTCATTTTTCAAAAAAGAGTTTTTCGATGTCCTTCCCCTACTTATAATTGATTTCCGGGGCTACCGCTCCCGGTTAATTCGTTTTCAGGGAGAAGCAAATCATTTTGTCCGTGCCACCGTGTGAAGCACATTGCCATCCTTATCGATAAAAAACATTTTCAGGTTCTTCTTATCGGCACTGATCACGCTGAATCCCTCCTTCGGGCTGCAGTATACAGTACCGTCGACAGGTTGCACGGTGCGTGCCAGTGAGCCGGCAGAATTGACCACATAATCCATCTTCGTGCCCGGTTTACGGATATGCTGGAAGTTGTGAATGTGTCCGCAGGCATAGATATCGACGTCGTACTTACGAAGAATACTGTCTACACGCTTCTGCATGTCCAGACGCTCACTTTCCTCTTTCGGCGTATAGGCATAAATCGGATGATGTCCGACCACAATCACCCAGTCTTCCTGAGCACTTTTCAGCGTTTTGTCGAGCCAGTCGAGCTGCGGTTCGATCGGCTGCTTTCCGGCGTCGCCATACTTCTGCGGTTCGTTGCGATACTTGTCAATCAGCGGCGTCGTGTCGATAAACACGAAGCGCACCGTCGTGCCGTCCTCGTCGAAAACCTTCGTGTAATAGCGTGCAGGCATCTCCCAGCGCCGGCTCACCTTTGAATAATCGATCACCGACTGCGTATTGCCACGATACTCATGATTACCGAGCACCGGCAACCAGCTGATCATCAGCTCCGGATGGTCGTAAATCAATTCATAATTAGTCATCCACAACGGATCCTCTGTCGATACCACCCCGTCGAAATGATGCACATCGCCGGCCGCAATCACTGCCTCAGGACCCAGCTCTTCGGCCATCTCACCCATCATCCGGGCTATCGGTTTCTGCTCATAATAACCGTTTCGGCCCAAATCATTTCCCATGAAGAAAGTCACATCTGCCTTCAGGCTGTCCCAACGGCCCTCCTGAGCCATCAACGGGTTCAACACCAAAGCCAACAAAAAACTACATGCTACAAATATTTTTCTCATACGTTTTAATTTTATTATTTTCTGATTATACTTTTTCTCTCACTGAAAAAGCCTGTTCTTCTGCCATCGGCGAGCATCGATTCATGCAGGAAAGTCCTCTACGATGAACAACATCCGTTTTTCTCGCTCGTAGAGCGACGATTCCTGAACATAAATCTCCCCGATTCTTTATGGATTAGAAATTGATTTTCACTCCGGCATTCACGCGCGCACCATAGTACTCAACCTGCATCGTACGGTCGGCCGTGCCGCAATAATAGCGCAAAGGCTGGTTCAGCAGATTGGTCGCCTCGGCATAGAACGTTGTCTTGCATTTTTTGCGATCCAAAGTGTAGCTGGCATTCAAGTCCAGATAACCCACCTTGTCGTAGTAGCGGTCCAGTTCGGCAATTTCGCCCATTTCGTCGATAAACTCAGAAGTGTAGTTGTATGACAGACGTACATTCAAACCTTTATGATCATAATAGAGCGAAGCGTTGGCACTGTGTTTGGGCGATCCGGGCAGCGGCAGGTTCTTCTCCTCTTCGCGACCTTTGAAATTAAAGTCGTTCACGGCCGTGTGCGTATAGGTATAGTTACCATAGAATCCGATACATTTCAAGGCCGGAGCAATAAATCCGAAATCACGCTGCAACGCAAACTCAGCACCCAGCAAATCAGCATTTCCGGCATTTTTTGCCTGTTTGAACTTATCGTAGGTCACTCCCTGATAAGTGTAATCCTTGAACGTCTGGTCGACAATGAAATCATTCACATTCTTATAGAAGACGCCTGCACTCACCAGTCCGATGGACTTGAAATAGTATTCGGCACTCAAATCCACGTTATGCGACGTTGTCGGATTCAAGTCAGGATTACCCAGTTCGATTTCATTGTCCTCCGTATTGATAAACATATTCGGCACCAGGTTCACATACTTCGGACGAGCCAGCGTCTGTGTATAAGAAGCGCGCACCTTCAGGTTGTTCGTCGGCTCATATTTCAGCAGGATGCTTGGCAGCCAGTTGACATAGCTCTTGCCGGACTCCGGTGTCAGCTCCAGGCTCTCGGCGTCGTCGCTGAACTTATATCCCTGATAAGCCACCTTCGTATGCTCCATACGGACACCGGCCATCAACATCACCTGTTTGCCCAACTGCTGGTCGAAGCGCAGATAAGCCGCGCTCACCTGCTCACTGGCATCATAGTTGCCGGCCTCTTCCTCCAGATTCTCCTCGCTTTCGAACTGATCCGTGTTGTCGAGATCCAAGCTTCCCAAATAGGTGTTGCTCACAAACTCACCGGCCTTATATTGCTCACCGGCCATAAACCCCTCGCGCGTCTGGTTGACGATGTTGTCCTGCACTCTGGCCAGAAAAGCATCCTCATACGCATCGGTCGGTTTATATTCGAAATAGGAAACCGTGTTCTTTTTGTCCTTATGGGTATACTTCGCGCCGAATTTCAGCTTATTCTGGAAATCGCCGGCCAGCAAAGGCAGGTCAAAGTCCAGGCGGGCCTTGATGTCGTTCTCAAAGATTTCCTGATTACTCTGCTCGATTTTGTCGAGTTCCGTATCCGCCAGTGCCGGCAAGGTGTTGGTTATATACGGTTTGCGCATATCGTCTGTATTGATGTCGAACGTCAGGTCCTTCGCCTCCATCGTGATGTAACGCTCGTTCGGACGGTCCTCGGAAGCTCGGGCATAAGATGCCATCCATTCAGCACCGAGCCGGCCGAACTGATGTTCGCCACCCAGGCTGAAATCCATCGTCTGCTGCAGCTCCAGGCGGGCGTTCTTGTTGCCCGGCACACCACCTTTGGTCTGCATCTCGGCCTTCATGTTCCCTGCGCCATCCATCATGTCCTTGTACGACAGGCGGTAACGGTTCTCCCAGTCGTGACGCCGGTTGTAAAGGCTCTTGAAATAAATCTTGTGATTGGCATTGAAGTCATAATCCAAAGCCATTGAATAGCTCTGGCGCTGACGCGTCACGTAGTATTGGCGGATCTGTGCTTCGCTCAAGACGATGTTGCCCTCGTCGTCCTCCTCATATTCAAATTCCGTATTGTCCGATCCCATCGGGTTATACTGATAGGAAGCAGCCACCATAAATCCTAATTTATCGTTCAGGAAACGGTCGCCGTAGGTAGCCCCGAGGTTCCAGTTCGGCTTGCCGCTCACGAAACTGCCTCCGGTGCCGAACGTAAAGTTGGTCACCCGTTTCGACGGCGTATTTTTCGTCACCAGGTTAATGGCACCGCCAATCGCATCACCATCCATATCCGGCATCACCACCTTGCTGACCTCGATGGTCTGAATCATGTCGGCAGGAATCAGGTCGAGCTGCACATTGCGGGCATCGCCCTCGGCCGAGGGCAGACGGTTGCCGTTTACGGTCACGCTGCTGAAGTCGGGCGACGTGCCGCGCACTTGTCCGAAACGTGCTTCGCCCTGGTCATACTGCACACTCAGGCCGTTGATGCGCTTCAAGGCATCACCGATATTCGAATCCGGAAATTTTCCTACCTGGTCGGCCGAAACCACATTCGTCAGATTCAGATTGTTCTTCTGCATGTTCAGCGCACGCTGCTGATCCGAAAAAGCTCCCATGACGGTCACTTCTTTCAGTGCCTTTCCTTCCTGAAGCATCACGTTGCAGACCAGCGTTTTTTGGTTGGACACATTAATTTTAATTGTTTTGGGCTGAAATCCCACATAGCGTACGGTCATTTTATGTTCGCCGGGCGTGGCGTTGGCAATCACATAATAACCGTTGACATCACTCACCGTTGTTGTCCCGTCATCCATCACGATGTAGGCTCCTGGCAAAGCATGTTTATCGGCGTCCAGAATCCGACCTCGTACAATCCCTTTGTTCTCGACGACCACAGGTTCATTGAACTGATCTGCATGAATGTCCGTCAGAGGACCTCCTACTAAAATTGCACTGAAGAGCAGTGCTTTTGAAAATTGATTCATAACTGTTTTTATCCTATTGATTGTCCTTAAACTGCGGCAAAAGTAGGAGGCGAATATTTCACAAATATTTCATAATCATGAAATCTATATATCAGCACCCGACAAATAAAAAATTGTTTCCTTAATTGAAAAAATGATAAAAATAATGTAACAAGCCTGTAATAAAAGATCCCTTTTGCCATCTCAAGATAGCAAAATGGATTATCAAACCCGTATTTTTGCAGTGTACAAATACTTAACTTATCCTTATCCAAACACCCTCGTCCCGATTCTTGGCTGCCACGATTTCGCGCTTCAGGCGATAGAGCCACAGGCGCGAGTCATAGACATACCCCTGCCACACCTGGGTGCTGACGAGGATGTCTCCCTGCGTATCGGTCTATATTCCACTTTTCAAGCTAAAAACCATATCTTCACCGCATTTTTTCCATAATAACTACTCATTCTGATTCTTTTTTCTTAACTTTGTAACGAAACTTACTATACAGACTTTTTAACCTTAAGTTGCATTCCATCACAAAAATTGCAGCAATGCATGGATTCATTGGGAAAAGAAAAACAAAATGAAAGGAAAAAGGATGAGTATCAATATGAAAACATATTTCAGGAACAAAGACTACAGTCAAAGACTGGTTCAAAAAGTACAAAAAGTCACACAAACAATTGCGACACTTTTCGTCGTAACGTTGCTGGGCAGTTCATGTGCCGAGGAAAAGCAATTGACACCAACAGCCATCCCCGACTATCCCATCACAAAAGGCGTGTCGGCACCGTTTGCCGGATTTATCGGCGACTGGCTCATTGTGGCCGGAGGATGCAACTTCCCGGATACACCGGCTGCTGAAGGCGGCAAAAAGGCTTATTATCGGGAAATTTACGCCTACAATACAGCTGATCCGGAAGCACAGTGGGTTCGTCAGACAGACCTGCCGTTTGCCGTTGCTTATGGTGCATCGGTCGAAACACCCGACGGATTGGTTTGTATCGGGGGAATGAACGCAGATTCGCTGATCACCTCCGTCGTCCGGATCGAACAGACGGAAAAGCCGGATTCGTTCGCCCTGAACATGCTGCCTGCACTGCCCACGCCGATCGACAACGGTGCGGCAACACGGACGGGAAACCGAATCTACCTGACCGGAGGCAACCAGAAAGACGGAGAACAGAAACTATATGCCCTGAGTCCGGCCGAAGAATATTGCTGGACGGAACTCAGCGAATACCCCGGACAGAAACGCATACAACCCACCTTGCTCTCCGACGGAGGAAACGGTTTGTATCTCTGTGGCGGATACACCGTGAAAAACGACACTTGTTTGTTGGCCGAAGAACTGTTACGCTATGACACACACGATCAGATCTGGACAGTCGAAAGCCGATTGCCCGCCGACCAACATGGAGCACCACGCTGTTTCGTTGGAGGAAGCGGGACGACGTATAAAGAACAGCTGATCCTGACCGGAGGCGTAGATTATCAGATTTTCAAAAACGCAATCGAAGGACGGGCACCGGCCGACTACATGAAGAAAGCGCCCGAATGGTATCGCTTCAACAGCGACCTGCTCCTCTACGATACAAACACGCACGAATGGAAAACCGTCAATGGTCCGAAAGGTATGGCGCGTGCCGGAGGTATCTTGCTCCATAAGGGAAATACGCTTTATATGGTTTGTGGCGAAACCAAACCGGGTATCCGCAGCAATCGGATATCAATTTACCCCATGCCGGATGACGGGGAGAAATCTGAGGAAAGATATTATCGACATTCCTGATAAGCACAAAAAAATCCGTATCAGACGATCGTGCCTGATACGGATTTTTATTTGTATCCTCACCGCGCACTAAAGGAACACGGCAATCAACTGAATGAACAGGATAAGGAAGACCATGGCGATTGGATAAACCGTGGCGTAAGCTACACCAGGGATGTTGCTGTCGACCATCGAATCGGCCGCAGCCAGACCCGGAGTGCTGGTCATGCCACCCGTGATGGTGCCCAGCATGTCAAGCATGGATATTTTAAACACAAAGATACCCAATATGGCCGCTACAAGCATCGGCACCAGCGTGATGGCTGCACCGACACCAAACAAGACCCAGCCGCTCTCCTGAAACGTAGCGACCAGATTCTGACCGGCCGACGTACCGACCTCGGCCAGGAACAGAAGCAAACCGAACTGACGGAGCAACTGATTGGAAGGACCGGAAAGATGCCACAGGATGGGGCCCGTTTTTCCCACTGCACTCAGGATAAGCGCCGTGAGCAACACACCGCCGGTCAGTCCCGGCGAGAAGGAAACACCACCCGGGAAGGTAATGCTCAGTTTACCGACAAGCACACCCAGCACGATGCCTACGGCAATCGGGAAGAAATCGGTGTCGGACAGCAGTTTCACATTATTACCCAACAAACCGGCCACGCCGTCGATACCCGTGCGCTCGCCTACAACCATCACCTTATCGCCAAACTTCAAAGCCAAATCGGGCGATGGAGACAAGTCGATGCCGCTACGGCGTACACGCGTCACCGTACAACCGAAGTTCTTTTGCAGATTCAGACTACCCAGTTCTTTGTTGACCATATCTTTCTTGGTTACCAGGATCGACTCTACATTCTGACGCTCCTCCAATGGCAACTCACCCTCCTCGCGCTCGCCCACCATACGGGCCAGCTCGTTCAAAGCCTCTTCGCTGCCCACAGCCTGAATATAATCACCTTCCTGAAGGACACAATTCGGCGAAGGCATCAGAATCTGATCACCTTTCTTCACACGCGAAATAACTGCCCCCGTGACGACACGCACATTGAGCTGCACCAGCGAACGGTTGAAAACACCGGGATTGGTCACGTGGAAAACACACGTGTTCAGCTCCGGATATTTACCTACCCGTTCACGCTCCAGACGGCGCGCCTCCTGCTCGAGGTCGACATGCATCAGTTTGGGCAGTAACTTGACAAAAAGAATCACACCGATCACACCAAACGGATAGGCGATACCGTAGGCAATGGATGCCAGGGGCGAATTGGTGCTGTCGATGGCTACGGCCAAACCAGGCGTACTGGTCAATGCACCGGCAATCAGCCCCACCACGCTCGGCGTGTCGAGCCCGAAGGCATATTTCAGCGCCACGGCTGTCAGCGAAGCCGAAGTGATAATCAGAATCGTAATGAGAATCAGCGTCTTTCCTTTCGAACGGAAAGAATCAAAGAATCCGGGTCCTGCCTGAATACCAATGGTATAGATAAAAAGCACCAGACCAAGTGTACCCAGCTCCTTAGGAATAACAACACCAAAATGGCCGAACAGCAATGCGACGAAAATCACCGCCGATATGTCCAGCGAAAGCCCTTTCACCTGAATCCGGCCCAACAGGAAACCGAAAGCCACAATGACAAAAAGGGCGAAGTAAGAAGAGTTAAAAAGATCTGCCCACATAAGATTAAAATGTTTTAAATGATTCTGCAACAAAAATAATTAAATCTTAATCATAAAAAAAATAAAAACAAAAAATTAGTCCGTCCCTGCAAAAAAATACAACAAACAGAACTATTTATCGGACAAAGTGGTGAGTTTTTGGTTTTTATTCGCCTGATTTTACTTTTTTTCGCTAACTTTGCCGATTAAAAGAAACAAACTTTTAATTTTTGACAGGATATGCTTACATTAAAACAAATCACAGAGCAGACCGAGAAAGTCATCAAAGGTCTGGAGAAAAAGCAATTCAAAGGTGCAAAAGAAGCTATTGAGCGCGTAATCGCAACAGATAAAACCCGTCGCGAGGCACAGACCCAGCTCGACCAGAATCTGGCCGAAAGCAAAAAGCTGGCCGCACAGATCGGTGCCCTGATGAAAGCGGGCAACAAGGATGAAGCCGAAAATATCAAGGCAGAAGTAGCCAAACTGAAAGAAGCTGCCAAACAGTTGCAGACCGCAATGGACGAAGCACAACAGAGTCTGATCGAACAACTGTGCACCATCCCGAACGTTCCTTATGACCTCGTACCCGAAGGTGTAGGTGCAGAGGACAATCTGGTGGTCAAGACCGGCGGTATGGAAACCGAACTGCCAAAGGACGCACTGCCTCATTGGGAGCTGGCCAAGAAATACGATCTGATCGACTTCGATCTGGGTGTGAAGATCACAGGCGCCGGATTCCCGGTATATAAAGGTAAAGGTGCACGCATGCAGCGCGCCCTGATCAACTTCTTCCTCGACGAGGCACGCCGCTCGGGCTACACCGAAATCATGCCGCCAACAGTAGTCAATGCGGCATCAGGATACGGCACCGGACAGTTGCCCGACAAGGAAGGACAGATGTATCACTGCAACCTCGACGACCTTTATCTGATCCCGACTGCTGAGGTGCCTGTGACGAATATCTACCGCGACGTGATTCTCGACGAAAAGGATCTGCCCATCAAGAACTGTGCCTACACGCAGTGCTTCCGCCGCGAAGCCGGTTCTTATGGTAAGGACGTACGCGGACTGAACCGTCTGCACGAGTTCTCTAAGATTGAGATCGTACGCATCGACAAGCCGGAGCACTCAGAGCAGTCTCATCAGGAAATGCTCGACCACGTGGAAGGCTTGCTCCAGAAACTCGAACTCCCCTACCGCATCCTGCGTCTCTGCGGTGGCGACATGAGCTTCACGGCTGCCATCTGCTACGACTTCGAGGTATACAGCGAGGCACAGAAACGCTGGTTGGAGGTTAGCTCCGTATCGAACTTCGACACCTATCAGGCCAACCGTCTGAAATGCCGCTACCGCCGTGCTGAGGACAAGAAGACCGAACTCTGCCACACCCTGAACGGTTCGGCATTGGCTTTGCCACGTATCCTGGCTGCCATCCTCGAAAACAACCAAACTCCGGAAGGCATCCGTGTGCCAAAATGTCTGGTGCCTTATTGCGGCTTCGACATGATCGACGACAAGCCTTTTTAAAAACTGAGACATAGATTATACTTAACCCTATAAAGCGAAAAAGATGAATAAAATCGTATCGAAAGAGCAGTTTTCGGAGAAGGTCTTCAAATTTGAAATCGAAGCCCCTCTGATAGCCAAAGCCCGAAAAGCCGGACACTTCGTAATCGTACGTGTCGGTGAAAAGGGCGAACGCATGCCGCTGACCATCGCCGGAGCAGACACACGCCGGGGCACGATTACCCTGGTTGTTCAGAAAGTGGGTCTTTCATCTACCCGCCTGTGCCAGCTCGAAGTAGGCGATGAAATCACCGACGTGGTCGGACCGCTTGGAAAAGCCACTCACATCGACAAATTCGGCACCGTGGTTTGTGCCGGTGGCGGTGTCGGCGTAGCTCCCATGCTCCCGATTATCCAGGCTTTGAAGGAAGCCGGAAACCGGGTGATTTCGGTATTGGCCGGCAGAAGCAAGGATCTGATTATCCTGGAGGACGAAGTCCGCAAGAGTTCAGACGAAGTAATCATCATGACCGACGACGGAAGCTACGGACAGAAAGGTCTCGTCACGGAAGGTATCGAACAGGTGATCCTGCGTGAGAAGGTGGACAAATGCTTTGCCATCGGTCCGGCCATCATGATGAAATTCTGCTGCCTGCTCACGAAGAAATACGATATACCGACGGACGTGTCGCTCAACACCATCATGGTGGATGGTACGGGCATGTGCGGTGCCTGCCGTATTACGGTGGGCGGCAAGACAAAGTTTGTCTGCGTGGATGGTCCTGAGTTCGACGGACATCAGGTAAACTTCGACGAGATGCTCAAGCGTATGGGCGCCTTCAAAAAGGAAGAAGCCGAAGAGATGAACCATCTGGAGGCCGACTTCCAGGCACATATTGATCACGTAGGCCTGCACGTGAACCCTGAATGGGCAGCCGAGGCTGAAAAAATGGACACAACGACTCCGCTCAGCGAACTGACCGACCGCAATGCGGCTTGGCGTCAGGAAATCCGCAAGAGCATGAAAGCCAAGGAGCGTACGGCCATCAAGCGCGTGGTGATGAACGAGCTCGATCCGGTTTACCGTGCTACAACCCGCACCGAAGAGGTGAACACAGGACTGACCCGCGAACAGGCCATCACGGAAGCACGCCGCTGTCTGGATTGTGCCAACCCGACTTGTATGCAGGGTTGCCCGGTTAGCATCAACATCCCGTCGTTCATCAAAAATATCGAGCGGGGCGAGTTCCTCAACGCGGCCCGCGTGCTGAAAAGCACTTCGGCGCTGCCGGCTGTATGCGGACGCGTCTGCCCGCAGGAGAAACAGTGCGAAAGCCAGTGCATCCACCTGAAGATGAACGAACCGGCCGTAGCCATCGGTTATTTGGAGCGCTTCGCGGCCGACTTCGAACGCGAAAGCGGCAAAATGTCTGTGCCCGAATGTGCCGCGCCGAACGGAATCAAGATTGCCGTCATCGGCTCCGGTCCTGCCGGACTCTCATTTGCAGGCGATATGGCCAAACAGGGATATGACGTGACCGTGTTCGAGGCACTGCACGAAATCGGCGGTGTATTGAAATATGGTATCCCCGAATTCCGTCTGCCAAACAAAATTGTCGATGTGGAAATCCAGAATCTGGAAAAAATCGGCGTGCATTTCGTCAAAGACTGCCTGGTGGGCAAGACGATCAGCGTGAAGGAACTGGAGGACGAAGGCTATCGGGGTATCTTCGTGGGCTCGGGAGCCGGACTGCCTAATTTCATGGGCATACCGGGCGAAAACAGCATCAACATCCTGTCGAGCAACGAATACCTGACCCGTGTAAACCTGATGGACGCCTCAAATCCGGAAACCGACACCCCGATTCATCTGGCCAAGAACGTGATGGTCGTAGGTGGCGGCAACACGGCCATGGACTCTTGCCGTACGGCCAAACGTTTGGGCGCTGAACGCGTCGTCATCGTCTACCGCCGTTCGGAAGCTGAAATGCCGGCACGTATCGAAGAGGTGAAACATGCCAAGGAAGAAGGTATCGAATTCCTGACCCTGCACAACCCGATTGAATATCTGGCCGACGAAAACGGAGCCGTAAAGGCCGTTGTTCTTCAGAAAATGCAACTGGGCGAACCGGATGCCAGCGGACGTCGCAGCCCTGAACCGATCCCCGGAGCTACCGAAACACTCGACATTGACATGGCCATCGTGGCGGTCGGCGTATCGCCCAACCCGATTGTGCCGACTTCAATCCAAGGACTTGAACTGGGCCGCAAGAACACTATCGTCGTGAACGAAGGCATGCAGACGAACATCCCGTGCATCTTCGCCGGAGGCGATATCGTGCGCGGCGGTGCAACGGTAATCCTCGCCATGGGCGACGGACGTAAGGCAGCAGCCAGCATGCACGAATATCTGTCGGAAGAGAAATAACTTTATAATCATCCGGCAAAATTTCTTTTTGAAGCCAACAGACAAATAATCCCGCTTCATAAACAATAAGAATCTATATCCGAAGGATCTGTACACACTACCCCGTGCTTACAGATCCTTCGTGCTGAAAATAACAGAAAAACAACCCAATAAATGCTGAACGAACAACAGCAGCATCTAAACAACTAAGGAAAAAGATTATGAACGCACTCTACACCATCCTGCTCCTCATCAGCAGTAACATTTTCATGACTCTGGCCTGGTATGGCCACCTCAAACTTCAGGAAAACGGAACCTCATCAAACTGGCCGCTCATCGGAGTAATCCTTTTCTCCTGGATCATTGCTTTTGCTGAATACTGCTGCCAGGTACCGGCCAACCGAATCGGCTTTGAAGGCAACGGCGGTCCTTTCTCACTGATGCAACTCAAGGTGATTCAGGAAGTCATCTCGCTCATCGTATTTACAGTCATCGCCAACTTGATGTTTCAGGGACAAAGTCTGCACTGGAATCATCTGGCCGCCTTCGGTTGTCTGATTCTGGCCGTCTATTTCATCTTTATGAAGTAAGCTATGAAGCCTACTCCCGAACAAATTCTCGAACAGCGCATCTGGCGCCATTTCAGTAAAGGAATCAAACAATACGGCCTGCTTGGAGAAGGCGACCGTATTCTGATCGGTCTGTCCGGCGGGAAGGATTCGCTCGCCCTGCTGGAGTTCATGGCCAAACGTGCCCGCATCTACAAGCCACATATCGAACTCGAAGCACTCCACGTGCGCATGTCGAATATAGCCTACGAAACCGACACAAGCTATCTCGAAGCATTTGCTGCCCAGCATGGCGTACAGCTCACCGTTCGGGAAACGGGATTTGATGCCAGCACTGATACACGCAAAAGTCCCTGTTTTCTCTGCTCATGGAACCGGCGTAAAATGCTTTTTGAAACCGCCAAGGAACTGCAATGCAACAAAATTGCACTAGGACACCATCAGGACGACATCCTGCACACAACGCTTCTAAACTTCAGTTTTCAGGGACAGTTCTCGACCATGCCCGCACGGCTCTCAATGCGCAAGTTTGACATGACCATCATCCGCCCCTTCTGCATGGTGCGCGAAAGCGACCTGTCGGCTTGGGCAGAAGCGCAACAGTACGCCAAACAGAAGAAACTCTGTCCCTATGAACACGATTCGCACCGGACGGACATGCGCCGGATTTTTGACGAAATCGAACGACTCAATCCGGAAAGCCGCCATTCGATGTGGAATGCACTCGAGCGGGAAGGTAAACTGATTGAAGAATAAGCCTATAAATTGTCGTCGAATGTACTGCACAATAAAAAAGAAATCGCTATCTTTGGAAAACTAAAAACCAAAATCCATGAAACTGAAATATATCATGATAGGAGCCTGCCTTGCTCTGACACTCCCAATGCAGGCACAAAAGCCCGGAGTCATTTCTCCGAAGGTGGAAACATATATCCAGGAATACAAATTTGACGAGGCAGAGACTCAGCTGGACAAAGACATCAAACAGATGCAGCGTAAACGCCAGTCAACCATCGAAGCTGAAGAACTGAAACTCAAAATAGCCCGGATGCGTTCCATGATGCAAGCCACAGAACGAATCGTCGTGATAGACAGCTTTGTCGTGGACAAAAAAGATTTCCTCAGTGCCATGAAAATCAGTCACGAAAGCGGATCGATCAAATGGTTTAAAGATTTCTTTGGAAAACCAGACGAATATGGCTGTACGGTCTATCTGTCCGAACTGGGCAATAAAATCTATTATTCAATGCCGAACAAAGACGGTGATCTGCGTTTATATACGAGCGACCTGCTCGGTGGAAAATGGAGCCGAGCTACGGCTTTAAAAGGATTGGAAACGGACTCGGTACAAAATTACCCTTTCATGTTGTCGGATGGTGTCACGTTGTATTACGGAGCACGCAACGAAGAAGGACTGGGCGGCTATGATATCTATGTAACCCGATATGATGCTGACAGTAAGGAATTCTTAAAACCGGAAAATCTCGGAATGCCTTTCAATTCTCCGGCAAACGATTATATGTATGCCATCGACGAAATCAACAATTTAGGCTGGTTCGTTTCCGACCGTCGTCAACCGGAAAACAAAGTCTGCGTTTACGTTTTTCTTCCCAATGCACTGCGGCATGTTTATGATGCCTATGCCTACGATACAGAAACACTGACACGACTGGCACGTCTGATGTCTATTTCCGATACGTGGGAAAGTCCGGAAGTTCTAAAAGAAGGTAAAGAGCGACTTGAAGCAGCTATGAATGAAAAAGTTACGCTAGAAAAACCAAAAGATTTCGATTTCGTTATCAACGACGATCTGACTTATACTCTTGTCGCTGAATTTCAGTCTTTAGAAGCCCAGAAACAGGCCAGCTGGTGGAAAGAAGGTCAGGCCGATCTGAAGAAAAACCAAGAGACACTCAGTCAGTTACGCGACGCATATGCGCGGGGAAATGCTGACCAGAAAAACAAACTGCGCCAACAAATCCTGACGATGGAAACTGCTTGCGAAAAACTGGAAACCACTCTAAAAGAACAGGAAAAGAAAATCCGTCGTATGGAAATCGAATACTTACAGAAAAAATAGTTTCAGCAGATTTTCCTGAAAAACAACAATAAAATATTGGGCCTATGAAAAAGTATTTTGCTGAATCAGAGCTTTTGATCAATGCAGATGGCAGTATATTTCACCTGCATCTCCGTCCTGAACAACTGGCCGACAAAATTATCCTCGTCGGTGATCCGGGGCGCGTAGCAACCGTAGCCGATCATTTTGAGCAAAAAGAATGCGATATACAAAGCCGTGAGTTTCACTCCATCACAGGAACTTATCAAGGCAAACGTATCACGGTTATTTCTACGGGTATCGGTTGCGACAACATAGACATCGTACTGAACGAAATTGATGCATTGGCCAATATTGACTTCCAAAGCCGCCAGGAAAAGGACACACTGCGCCAACTGGAAATTGTGCGTATCGGCACGTGCGGCGGATTGCAACCCGACACCCCCGAAGGTACATACATCGCCAGTGTGAAAAGCATCGGATTCGACGGTTTGCTGAATTATTATGAAGGACGCAACCGGGTTTGCGATTTAGCTTTGGAGCAGGCCTTCGTAACTCATATGCAGTGGAATCTACAAAAGGGAGCTCCATACGTAATTGATGCTGACACGGAGTTAATTGAACGCATCGCCGGAAAAGATATGGTGCGCGGCATCACAGTGGCATGTGGCGGATTCTTTGGCCCACAAGGTCGTGAATTGCGCATCCCGCTGGCTGATCCGAATCAAAACGAAAAAATCGAATCATTCGTTTATAACGGATTACGTATCACAAACTTTGAAATGGAAAGCTCTGCCGTAGCCGGACTCGCCCGCCTTTTGGGTCACAAAGCCATGACTTGTTGTCTCGTAATTGCCAACCGAAGAAGCGGTAAGGCCAATACGGGGTATAAAAATACGATCGACGGCCTGATCAGCACCGTGCTCGACCGCATCTGATATTTTTTTTTATTGTCTGAAGATAGCTGGCAAAATATCTTTCACCTCTTCATCTTCAAGAGAACTCTATAGCTGTTTGAAACTCTATAGCCATATAAAGTCCACAACCATCTAAAGCTTTATAGCGGTCAAAATGAATAATCCGTATGACATTAATCATACGTACAAAAATACGCAAAATATGACCAACACAAACGATACGATCTGTGCCATTGCCACTGCCCCCGGCGGAGCAATCGGTACCATCCGCATATCTGGCCCCGAAGCCATTGCCATCACCGGACGCATATTTACACCAGCCAACGGAAAACCGCTCGCTGAACGTCCGCCCTACACACTTACATTTGGACAAATCCGTTCATCTGAAGGCGCGATTATTGACGAGGTTTTGGTAAGTCTTTTCCGTGGCCCACATTCTTATACTGGCGAAGATTCAACTGAAATCTCCTGCCACGGCTCTTCCTATATCCTCCAACAAGTCATGCAACTCCTGATTCAAAACGGTTGCCGTGCCGCCCTACCGGGTGAATACACCCAACGCGCCTTCCTCAACGGAAAGATGGACCTGAGTCAGGCAGAAGCTGTAGCCGACCTGATTGCCTCTACATCCGCAGCAACCCACCGTATGGCCATGAATCAGATGCGCGGCGGATTCAGCCGTGAACTGTCAGCTCTGCGCGAACAATTGCTCCATCTCACTTCACTTATGGAATTGGAACTCGACTTCAGCGACCACGAAGAACTGGAGTTTGCCGATCGTACGGAACTGGAAAAGATAGCCCGTCAAATTGAATCAGTCATCAGCCATCTGGTACAAACATTCAGCGTTGGTAATGCCCTGAAAAACGGAGTGCCGGTAGCTATTGTCGGTGAAACAAATGCCGGAAAATCGACCCTACTCAACGCTTTACTCAACGAAGAACGAGCCATCGTCAGTGATATCCATGGCACCACACGCGACGTGATCGAAGATACAATGAATCTCGGAGGCATCACCTTCCGGTTCATCGACACAGCCGGCATCCGAGAAACAACCGATACGATTGAAAGCCTCGGTATCGAACGCAGTTTCCAGAAACTGGATCAGGCCGACATTGTACTCTGGGTCATCGATGCCACTCAAGCCAACGAACAATACCAACAGTTGGCCGAAAAAATTCTTCCACGCTGTGAAGACAAACACTTGATCATTGTACTCAACAAAGCAGATTTATTAGATGCAGCAAACGAGGATGTGCAAAAACGAATGTTATCCGTGCTCGCTAACCAGCCTCAAAAGACTTACGTCATCACACTCTCTGCCAAACATAAGGAAGGCATAACAATACTCCAGAAAAAATTAGTGGATTTCGCTGCCCTGCCCGATTTGTCACAAAACGATGTCGTAGTGAGCAACATTCGCCACTACGAAGCACTGAGCCACGCTCTCGAATCTATCCACCGTGTACAAGATGAAATGAATATGGGATTATCCGGTGATTTTGTAAGCCAGGATTTACGTGAATGTCTATTCCACCTGGCAGAAATCACTGGTGGAGAAATTACTACGGACGAGGTTTTGGGGAATATATTTAGGAATTTCTGCATCGGTAAATAAAGTACTCTAAACAACTCAAAACATCTTCAAATAACTTGTAATAAGTCCCTCATTTTGAGGGACTTTTA
>CALUIV010000025.1 GCA_944320775.1 uncultured Paraprevotella sp.
CATCGCCATAGGTTTAGAGGATGAAAAGTGAACGGATATCACCGTTTTGGGTGAACGGATATCAACCGTTTTCAGCATCTTGACGAATATAAAAATGGTAATCCTATTGCCACGCTGATAAAAGTGTGGCAAAATGAATTAACAGAAGGTAGTTTCTTTTATTTTTATGACGGAACCTTACATTTGTTCTCAGATATTTTTTCTTTAGTCATAGAATATGCGCAACTATACAATTTACATAGTAAGGAAACTATTAGATCCAAATGCATCAAATTCAAGAATGAACCGCCTTATCATATTGAACAAACTGATTGGTTTTCTATGATTGTAAATGGTGATTTGTCTTCTATTTACAATCATATAGAGAAACGATTTCTACTAATATAAATAAGCTATTAGATATTTTATAGTGTCCCATACTTTCATGGAGAAACAACTGGATGATTGACTGTTTCCTTCCTGTTTCCAGTGGAAATCAGAAAAATAATCGACACTACAAATCTAATTGAGAACCTGAACGGAAAAATCAAAAAGTACGCAAAACAAGTAAAACCCAACTGCTTTTAATATTCATTTAAATGAAACATTCTTTCCATGACAATCCTTAAACTTTCTCCCACTACCACATGGACAAAGTGCATTACTGTCTATTATTATTGACTTTTGGGTTGTGTCTACTAACTTATTTTTCTGACTTTTTTCCTCACAACTCTTCATTCCGTTTTTTAACCATAATGATATGTCTTTTATAAGTTTTCTAATGCTTGTAGGATTTTGTGCATCAACTTGTTGTTTTGTACCAAAATCAAATTCAAACTCATCTGTAAGAGGTGTGCCATCAATGTTAACGAATACTATTCGCTTTTCTTTTTTTTGTGCAAAATTAATCTCTTTAATTGTCCAGTCTTTTTCAAAATCAACAATTTGAGAATGTAGTTTGGAATACATAAACAGCATTATTTCGCATTCATTAATGGCTTTAATGATCACGTTTTTAAATTGTGCGTCACTCTCAATTCCATCTATATCTATCCAACATTTTTCACCAGTTTCTGTCTCTATTTTGTTTTTGATAGGAAGAACTAAATCTTTATTTAGACGTTTATATGATATGAATATTCTATACATAATCGCTTATTTATATTTAAAAAAATATTTATATATCGTTAAAATAATATAAATAATATTACTTGAGTTTAATGAATTGCAAATATTGTTTAATGGATGATCAGCGAAAATTATTGAATCTTTATAATGCTGAAATACAAAGAATTACAAACGACAATCGCTACGATTACTGAAGGCAAAGTTATAGAATTATTTTGCATGACGGATGATTTCTGTAAGTTTTTTGATGCCAGACGGCAAAATAGGCACTTATTTCCACTACAAAACGCAAATATCGTCACGCTTCAACCATGTTAAAGGTAGGAATCATGCCCATCATGATACTTGTTTACAACTCAAGTTACCATTATCTGAATCATTTCTATCTAAAAAAAGGTTTGCAGGCATATGCGTTATCACTTCCGTAGGTTGCTTTCTATAATTTAGAACTCCTAATTGTAAAATTTTCTCCACCTCTTCACTGCATATTTATTCCATCAACTCTCGAATAAATATGCATCTCTACCCCTTCATGCCTGTTCCCCTCATTAAAATCATAATACCCTACCGAAAATCGTCCCATTTCTAACCGCGGGAAACAAAAAATGAGATCGGGAAGAAATGAAATTGTCATCGGCATCTCGTCATTAAGAGATGGGCATCTCGTTCGGATAGCCTGAAAAATCAATAGGCATTTTTCTAAATGGAAGGATTTCTTATACAAGAAAAACGACGATAATACGCGATAAATCAATTTATTATCCGTATTTTCGCCGTTCTATACTGCAAAATTTGGAGCAGAGCGGACTATCCGTTCGTAAATTCAGCATTTCTGAGGTACGAAAAATCGCAACTCCAATATTGGGTTTGCATAATTATGCAGATAAGGTGGCAACTGGGTTTGACCGTATTTATTACGGTGTATCTTCCGATTCCGGGCCGAGCCGACAATCTTATTGCTCTTTACCCCTTAACTCGGATTACTTCCGCTCCTCCACACTCACTGAGAACGAAAAATGGTCCGTAACATTAAAGTGAATCATGCCGCCCAGGCGGTCTGTATAGTAGTCGTCGTAGAGGAACGGCGGACAGAATGCATTCCGCACCAGCGTCTTGCTGCCATAGGCATAGATGCTGATTTTATCCGTCAGCTGATAACCGGCCAGTCCGGAGATACCGAAGTCTACTCCACCCCGCCCCTGCCACGTGATGTGGTTCAGGAATCCGCCGGCAGCTACCGTGAATCGGGGCGTAATCGGAATCGCGTACATGCCGGCCAACCCCGTGCCAAATGCGACGCCCGGGAAACGGTTCTTGTCCAGACTGCACGTGACGCCCATCGTCAGTGAGGCATTAAAACCCGAATGGAGTTCCCAGTCGGAGATGCCGGTCCAGGTCCAGTCCAGTGGATAGCGGGCCGGCTGCGCACGATATGACGAAAGAACGGGCAGATGCAAAGGCAGACTGTCCGAAGTCCACAGCATACTATCTGGCCGGACGGTCATATCATTCCGTTGAAGCGGAAATATTTCTGTATGGTCCGCATCTTTTTCTGCCACCCGGATGTTCTGAGCGTTCATGTCGGGAACGCACAATAGAAGTAACGCGCCCAACAACAACTTTTTCAATATAGGCTGACTGCTGTTCATATTCTTCCAATTATTAGGTTAGCGTAACCAGATGATATCGTTTGGTTTTGCCGCATAATCATCCGGCAGGTCATTGATTTTATACAGACTTTCCAGACGGATACCGTATTTCTGGGCTATGTCGTACATGGATTCACCCGGCTTGATGATATGTGGCGTGCGTTTCAGGCTGATATGGCCTTTACGTTTCTTTTTCTCCAGATAGATGATGTCGCCGGCTTTCAGTACATAGTCTTTAGGCAATTCATTGTAATTACGCAGGCGTCGTGGCGATACCTCCGTTTCGCGGGCAATGTCCTCGAATGTGTCACCGGCTTTGGCAATGACGTAATAATTGTCGTTATTGCGATAAACAGTGTGGTTGCTTTGAATGATGCTGACCAGCTTGTCCGACGAGACCGAACCGTCTTTTAAACCTTTGAGCGAACGGTAACGGTCGTATTGTGTCAGGTCGTACGATTCTATCAGATTTATCAGCAGATAGGCATATTGGGGATTCGTGGCGTAGCCGCACTTCTTCAATCCGTGTGCCCAACCCTTATAATCTCTTTGGGACAGCCGGAACAAGGATGCATAGCGCGGTTTTTTCAGAAAATCAGAATGGTCTTCGTAGGATTCGCGTACGGAACGGTATTTCCGGAATTTTTCATTAGGCGCATCGTCGCTGACGAGAATATACGGTCCGTCCCAGACACCGCCACACTTGATACCGAAGTGATTGTTGGCCTCGGTAGCCAGACGGCTTTTTCCGGCTCCGCTTTCCAGTATGCCTTGGGCCAGGGTGATACTGGCCGGAATGTTGTGACGCAGCATTTGTTCAACCGCCATATACTTGTACTTGTCGATGTAATCCAAATAAGACTTGTTGAGCGATTGAGCCGTCAGCGACAGCGTAATCAGGCAGGACAGGAATCCGAGGATCAGTTTCTTAAGATGCATTTTGTTTACTTGTAGTTTGTGTTCCAACAAATTAAGTACAAATTTAAAAGAAAAGTTTCGTAATCGGAAATGAGCGCGTATATTTGTAATAGTTTAACAGAAAGAATGTTTTATGAAAACGCAAGTGTTAGAAACCCGAATAGATATTTTGGTACCCCAGGATTTGCAGGCCGAAGAAGCCCTGCTGCTTGAAAAAGCCCGACAAGCCTGTGCAACCGCATATGCCCCTTATTCGCATTTTCAAGTGGGAGCTGCTGTGCTATTGGCCGACGGAACGATTGTAACCGGAAGTAATCAGGAAAATGCGGCATTTCCATCAGGGATGTGTGCCGAGCGTACGGCTCTTTTTTCTGCCGTGGCGAACTATCCGGATGTCCCGGTACGGGCTATTGCCATTGCGGCTTTTACGGACGGAAACTTTACAGAAAAGCCGGTTTCGCCGTGTGGTGCATGCCGTCAGGTGATGCTGGGCATCGAGGAAAGGAGCGGTGATGCGGTTCGTGTCCTGCTCTACGGGACAGAGGGAATTTATCGGGTTGGATCGGTACGTACGCTCCTGCCCCTGCAGTTTGGCGAAGAAAGCCTTGGCAGCCGGTCATAAAGATTTAAAGAAACAAGTTTTGCAATCCCCTGAAAAAGCACTATCTTTGCAGACAATTTTATAAAAAAGGCAAAAAGCAGTTATGATAACAGTATCTAATCTAGCGATTCAATTTGGTAAGAGAGTTTTGTATAAGGATGTAAACCTGAAATTTACCAGCGGTAACATCTATGGAGTAATCGGAGCAAACGGTGCCGGAAAGTCAACGTTGCTGAAAGCCATTTCCGGCGAACTTGAGGCAACGAAAGGAACCATCGAACTGGGTCCGGGCGAACGTTTGTCTGTATTGAGTCAGGACCACTTCAAGTATGATGAACATACCGTATTGGATACTGTGCTCATGGGCCATACGGTTCTGTGGGACATTATGCAGGAGAAAAATGCGCTTTACTGCAAAGAGGACTTCTCGGATGAGGATGGTCTGCGCGTAGCCGAACTGGAAGAAAAATTTGCGGAGATGGGCGGTTATAATGCAGAAAGTGATGCGGCAGCTCTGCTGAGCGGTCTGGGCATCAAGGAGAATCTGCACTATACGCTGATGGGTGAATTGAGCGGTAAGGAGAAAGTACGCGTGATGTTGGCCAAGGCCTTGTTCGGCGAACCGGACAACCTGTTGCTCGACGAGCCGACGAACGACCTCGACCTGGAAACCGTGCAGTGGCTGGAATCTTATCTGTCTGAATTCGAACACACGGTGCTGGTTGTCAGCCACGACCGTCACTTCCTGGACTCTGTCTGTACGCATACGGTGGATATTGACTTTGGTAAGGTGACCATGTTTGCCGGAAACTACAGCTTCTGGTACGAATCCAGCCAGCTTGCGTTGCGCCAGGCTCAGAACCAGAAGGCTAAGGCCGAGGAAAAGAAGAAGGAACTGGAGGAATTTATCCGCCGTTTCTCTGCCAATGTGGCCAAGAGTAAGCAGACGACCAGCCGTAAGAAGATGTTGGAAAAACTTAATGTGGAAGACATTCAGCCGTCTACACGTAAATATCCGGGCATTATTTTCCAGATGGACCGCGAACCCGGTAACCAGATTCTGGAAGTTAAGGATCTGAAGGCGACAACAGAGGACGGAACCGTACTGTTCGACAACGTCAGCTTCAACGTGGAGAAAGGCGACAAAGTGGTCTTCCTGAGCCGCAATCCGCGTGCTATGACGGCTTTGTTCGAGATCATCAACGGCAACAGACAGCCTGATGCCGGAACATATAACTGGGGTGTGACCATCACTACGGCCTATCTGCCTTTGGACAACACTGAGTTTTTCCAGTCGGATTTGAATCTGGTAGACTGGTTGAGCCAGTATGGTGAAGGCAATGAGGTTTATTTCAAGAGCTTCCTGGGCCGTATGCTTTTCTCTGGTGAAGAAGTATTGAAAAAGGTCAACGTGCTGTCCGGAGGTGAAAAAATGCGTTGTATGATTGCCCGTATGCAGTTGAAGAATGCAAACTGCCTGATTTTGGACACGCCGACAAACCACTTGGATTTGGAAAGTATTCAGGCATTCAACAATAATCTGAAATTATATAAAGGTAATATTTTGTTCGCCAGCCACGACCATGAGTTTATTGAAACCGTGGCCAACCGTATCATTGAGCTGACTCCGAACGGAATCATTGACAAGATGATGGAGTATGACGAGTACATTGCCAGCGATCATATCAAGGAACTGAAGAGCAAAATGTACGGTGATTAAGAAATTGTTCTGCCAAATCAATGATATGGCAAAGTATTTGTAGGTTACAGATAAAAATATTTCTTAAGAACTAAAATACGAAAAAGAGTAATATGAGACCGGAAAAAGATTTAAAAGAAGAAGAACTGCAAGAAACAGTCAACGAGACAGTTAACGAAGAAACTGAAAAGCAGGAGGAAGAAACTGCAGCTGCCGGACAGGAAACTGCACCGACAGAAGAAGACAAATTGGCTGAAACGGAAGCCAAACTTGCTGAACTACACGATAAATATTTGAGACAGGTTGCCGAATTCGACAATTACCGCAAGAGAACCATGAAGGAAAAGGCCGAACTGATCCTGAACGGTGCGGAGAAGACGATTACAGCCTTCCTGCCTGTACTCGACGATATGGAACGCGCCTTGAAGAATATGGAAAAGGCGGAAGACGTGGCAGCCGTGAAAGAAGGTGTGGAACTGATTTTCCAGAAATTCATAAAGACACTTGAAACTCAGGGCGTGAAATGCATTGAAACCGAAAATGCCGATTTCAATACGGATCTTCATGAGGCTATTGCGCAGGTTCCAGCTCCGACCGACGAAATGAAAGGTAAGGTAATTGATTGTGTACAAACCGGATATACCCTGAATGATAAAGTAATACGTCATTCAAAGGTGGCTGTCGGACTCTAACAGAAAAACTAGCACGCGATGGAGAAAAGAGATTACTATGAAGTTCTAGGTGTTTCGAAAACAGCCTCTGATGCCGAAATTAAGAAGGCCTACAAACAGATGGCCATTAAATATCATCCCGACCGGAATCCGGGTGACAAGGAAGCAGAGGCTAAGTTTAAGGAAGCGGCTGAAGCATACGACGTGTTGCGCGATCCGCAGAAAAGAGCGCGTTATGACCAGTTCGGTCATGCCGGTATGAGCGGAGCGGGCGGATTCGGTGGCGGTCAGGAAATGAATATGGAGGATATTTTCTCTATGTTCGGAGATATTTTTGGCGGTCACGGAGGTTTCGGCGGTTTTGGTGGCTTCGGCGGAGGACGTCACAGCAAACCGCAATATCGTGGTGGAGATTTGCGCCTGAAAGTCCGACTGAGTCTGGCAGAGATTGCTACGGGAGTTACCAAGAAATTCAAGGTGAAGAAGAAAGTCACTTGTACGCATTGTCATGGTACCGGAGCTGAAGGTGCCGGTGGTACGGAATCTTGTCCGACCTGTCACGGTAGCGGATATGTGACCCGTACGCAGCAAAGTATTTTTGGCATGATGCAGACCCAGTCGGTCTGCCCGACCTGTCATGGCGAGGGAACAATCATCAAGAACAAGTGTAAGGCCTGTGGCGGAGAAGGTGTCGTTAACGGTGAAGAGGTTATCGAAGTCAAGATACCTGCTGGAGTTGCCGACGGCATGATTGTCAATGTGCCGGGAAAAGGACATGCTGCTAAAAAAGGCGGCGTGCCGGGCGATATTCAGGTGTTCATCGAAGAGGAGCCGCATAATGAATTGCTTCGCGAGGACAACAACTTGATATATAATTTGTTGCTGGATGTGCCGACGGCTGCCTTGGGTGGCGATGCGGAAATTCCGACCATCGATGGTAAGGTCAGAATTAAGATCGAACCGGGAACTCAGCCGGGAAAGGTAGTCCGTTTGCGTGGTAAAGGACTTCCTGCCGTACAAGGTTATGGATATGGCATGGGCGACTTGATCGTGAATATCAGTGTCTACATTCCGGAAACGCTGTCTAAGGACGAAAAGAAAGCTTTGGAACAAATGAAGACAAGCGAGAATTTTGCGCCAAATATGACCATTAAGGAAAAGATATTCCGCAAGTTTAAGAGTTATTTTGAGTAAAACGTTATCGTAAAACATATTTCTTCGGGATGGTTTCCGGCAGGGAGACTTCCCGAAGTTTTTTATATCATATCATGACATACGAAGAAGCAGTGACTTATTTGTTTGAAAGTGCTCCCCTGTTCCAGCATGTAGGCAAGGATGCTTATAAGGAAGGGCTGGAGAATACTTATTTGTTTGACAAGCATTTTCAACATCCGCACAGGAAATTTCGTACCATACATATTGCCGGAACCAATGGCAAAGGTTCGTGCAGCCACACGCTTGCAGCAATCCTTCAGGATGCCGGCTACAAAGTAGGCTTGTATACATCACCCCATTTAGTTGACTTTCGTGAACGGATTCGTGTGAACGGCAAGATGATCGACCGGCAGCGGGTTGTGGATTTTGTTATCCGCGAACGTTCGTTTTTCGAACCGTTGCACCCTTCTTTTTTCGAACTGACCACAGCGCTTGCTTTTCTTTATTTTGCGGAGCAGCAAGTGGATGTTGCCGTCATCGAAGTTGGGTTGGGCGGCCGTTTGGACTGTACCAACATTATTTCACCGGATCTGTGCGTGATTACGAACATCAGTTTCGACCATACGCAGTTTTTAGGACATACGTTGGCAAAAATTGCCTCGGAAAAGGCTGGTATCATCAAACCCGCTGTCCCCGTCCTGATTGGCGAGTCGCACCCGGAAACAGCACCGGTGTTTGAAATGCAGGCCCAAAAAGTCGGAGCCCCGATTGTTTTTGCCGACCGGCAACCGGAAGTGATTCAGGCAACACACACCAATGCTTCCAGGGTGGAATATAAAACCCGGAATTTCGGTAATTTTGCCGGTGCGCTGACCGGCTTCTGTCAGGATCGGAACACGAATACGATTTTAGCAGCCGTCGATGTACTGCAAAAGCAGGCCTACTACAAAATCGATGAGCAGAATGTCCGCAACGGTTTCCTTCGAGTATGTGAAAGTACTGGTTTAAGAGGAAGATGGGAAATACTTAACAAAGAGCCACTTACAATTTGCGACACGGGACATAATCAGGGAGGAATGACGCTGATTGCAGAACAGTTGAAGAGACTTTCGTGCAGTCAGCTCAGAATCGTGATCGGAATGGTTAATGACAAGGATATCGATGCTGTGCTTCAATTGCTCCCGACTGATGCCTTATATTATTTTACGCAAGCATCCGTAAAAAGAGCGCTTGAGGCGGAAAAGTTTGCTCAGCAGGCCGGAAAATATCATTTATTCGGAAAAACCTTTAAAGACGTCGAATCGGCATACAAATCAGCCGTAACTGACGCATCTCCAACGGATATCATCTTTGTCGGCGGAAGTACATTTATTGTGGCTGACTTGCTGGCGAGCTGTTTCAAGGAAAAATCTATCTTCTGATGGTATCTTTTTTCCTAAAAAGATTTGTTAAAACCAAAGTTTTTGGTTTAATTTGCGTAACAAACAATCAACTTTAAATCACCGTGGAAATGGATACGACAAATTTATGCGGCCTGAAACGTGAGGACTTTCAGGCTACAATTCAAGGAAAAGAGACCGATCTTTTCATCCTCAAAAATGCGAAAGGTAATGAAGTGGCGATAACAAATTACGGCGGAGCATTGGTCGCTATCATGGTTCCGGATAAAGATGGAAACATGGCTAACGTGATTCAGGGCCATGACAATATCAAGGAAGTAGTGGAAAGCCCGGAACCGTTCCTGAGCACTTTGGTAGGCCGTTATGGCAACAGAATCTGCAAAGGAAAATTTACCCTGGAAGGCCAGGAATATCAGTTGGCAATCAATAATGGCCCCAATCATTTGCATGGCGGACCGACCGGATTCCATGCCCGTGTCTGGGATGCTGAACAAGTTGATGCACAAACGCTTAAACTTCACTATCTGTCAGAGGACGGCGAAGAAGGATTCCCTGGAAATCTGGACATGAATGTCACTTATGCTTTTACGGACGAGAACGAACTGGTTATAGAATACCAGGGAACTACTGACAAGAAGACCATTGTAAATATGACCAGCCATGGTTTCTTCAGTCTGGCAGGAATTGCCAATCCTACCCCAACAATCGAACATCTGAAGTGTGAAATTAATGCCGATTTCTATATTCCTATTGATGAAACTTCAGTACCTACGGGCGAAGTAGTTTCCGTTAAGGGCACACCGTTCGATTTTACTACCCCTCATGAAATCGGCGAGCGCATCGACGCCAATCACCTGCAAACGATTAATGGAGCCGGCTACGACCACTGCTTCGTGCTGAACAAGAAAGAAGTGGGCGAACTGAGCTTTGCCGCCAAGATTACGGAACCTGTGACAGGACGTACGATGGAGGTTTATACTACGGAACCGGGCGTTCAGGTGTATACAGACAACTGGGCCGACGGCTATAAGGGACAACACGGGGCTACATTCCCAAGAAGAAGTGCCATCTGCTTTGAGGCACAGCACTTCCCAGATTCGCCGAACAAGAGTCATTTCCCATCCGTAGTTCTGAACCCGGGTGAAACTTATTACCAGAAGACCATATACAAATTTGACGTAGAAAAATAACTAATTTAATAACAATCAATCAACTAATTACCAAAAAAATGAGTCAAAAACAAAAACAATGGGGAGCAATCCTGGTTATGATTGCTCTCTTCGCGATGATTGCTTTCGTGACGAACCTGTGTACTCCGATGGCAACAATCATCAAGAGTCAGGGAGAGATTTCTAACGTACTTGCACAGATCGGTAACTACGGTAACTTCGTGGCTTATCTGATCATGGGTATTCCGGCTGGTATGCTTATTGCCAAATACGGTTATAAGAAAACAGCTTTGATCGGTCTGTTTGTGGGTATCGTAGGTATCCTGATTCAGTGGTACAGCGGACAGCTGGATGCAAAAGAAAATCTTGGTTTGGTTTTCGGTGTTTACCTTGTCGGTGCATTTATTGCCGGTCTGTGTATGTGTATCCTCAACTGTGTCGTTAACCCGATGTTGAACCTCCTCGGTGGTGGTGGTAACAAAGGTAACCAGCTGATTCAGATTGGTGGTGTGTTCAACTCTACCGCAGCTGTTGCCTGCTACATCCTGATGGGTGCTTTGATTGCAGATGCTACTAAGGCTAAGATTTCAGATGCAACTCCTGCCCTGATGATCGCTTTGGGTATCTTCGTTCTGGCATTTATCGTGATTCTCTTTACGAAGATTGAAGAACCGAAACAGGCTCCGGTGAAACTGGATTTGATCAAAGGTGCAATGAGTCACCGTCATTTTGCTTTGGGTGCTTTGGCTATCTTCTTGTACATGGGTATTGAAGTGGGTGTTCCTAACTTCGTTCAGCAGTACTTGATCGCTGACCAGATTCCTGCTTCTACAGTAGGTATGCTGGTGGCTGTATACTGGTTCATGATGTTGATCGGACGTTTTGTTGGTGCCAGCATCGGTAACAAAGTGAGCAGCCGTGCCATGATTACTACTGTATCTTCTGTAACTATTGTTTTGGTGTTGTTCGGTATGTTCGCACCGACAGATATTCTGGTAAGCTTCCCGGGTGTTGACTGGGGTAAACTGGAAATGATCTGGCAGGAAATTCCAGTAGGTATCTTTGCATTCCTTCTGGTTGGTCTTTGTACTTCAGTTATGTGGGGTGCGATCTTCAACATGGCAGTTGAAGGTTTGGGTAAATATACGGCAATTGCCAGTGGTATCTTTATGACCATGGTATTCGGTTGTGCCGTAATGATGTTTATCCAGGCCAGTGTAGCTGACCTTACAGATTATATTACCAGCTTCTGGGTAGTTGTATTCTGTGCTGCTTACCTGTTGTTCTATGCATTGGTAGGTAGCCGAGTAACCAAACGTGAAGAATAATCTTTAAATTAATCTCAAAATTAAAATTCCTATGAAACTAACAATTGATGACGTTCGTAGTCGTTTTATCGAACACTTTGACGGTACAACAGGATCAGTTTATGCTTCACCAGGTCGTATCAATCTGATCGGTGAGCATACAGACTATAATGATGGCTTCGTATTCCCGGGCGCAGTACAACAAGGTATGATTGCTGAGTTGAAACCAAACGGAACACGCAACGTAAGAGCCTACTCTATTGACTTGAAGGATTATGTAGAGTTCTCACTCGATGATCCGAAGGGTCCAAAAGCAACCTGGTCACGTTATATCTACGGTGTATGCCGCGAAATGATGGCTTTGGGAGTACCTGTTGAAGGTTTCAATACTGCATTTGCAGGCGATGTGCCTCTCGGTGCCGGTATGTCTTCTTCTGCTGCACTGGAAAGTACTTACGCTTACGCTCTGAACGATATGTTCGGTAACCGCGCTATTGATTTGATGACTTTGGCTAAGGTTGGTCAGGCAACTGAGCACAAGTATCTTGGTGTGAACTGTGGTATCATGGACCAGTTCGCTTCTGTTCACGGTAAGGCTGGTAACCTGATGCGTCTGGATTGCCGCAGCGGTGAGTTCGAATACTTCCCGTTCAATCCGAAGGGTTATAAATTGGTTTTGATCAACTCTTGTGTGAAACACGAATTGGTTGGTTCACCATACAACGAGCGTCGTTTGAGCTGCGAGCGCGTTGCTGCTGCCATCAACAAGATTCATCCAGACGTTAAGAGCTTGCGCGATGCAGACTGGGTAATGTTGAACGAAGTGAAGGACGTGGTGTCTGAAGAGGATGCTAAGCGTGCTAAATACGTGATCGGTGAGAAAGAACGCGTGCTGACCGTATGCGACGCATTGGTTCGTGGCGATTACGAAACAGTAGGCCGTATGATGTATGAAACACATCATGGTTTGAGTCAGGATTACGAAGTTTCTTGCGAGGAACTCGATTTCTTGAACGATGTAGCTAAGGAAGAAGGCGTAACCGGTTCTCGTATCATGGGTGGCGGATTCGGTGGTTGCACCATCAACCTGGTCAGCGAAGAACTTTACGACCACTTCATTCAGGTTGCAAAAACTAAGTTCAAAGAGAAATTTGGTAAGGAACCAGTTGTAATCGATGTTGTAATCGGTGATGGTTCTCGCAAACTTTGCTAATTAGAGCAACAGTAAAATCATATAAGAGACTATTCTGAGAAGGATAGTCTCTTTTTTATTTGTTTCCGGTGGTATAGCATAACGATAAAATGCGTATATTTGCAGTAATGGTCAAGATATCCCGATATAGAATAAAGGTTATACGGTTTCGCCAATGGAGCCGTAAGGCCTTTGCTGTCTTCTCATCATTGGGGAAGGTGGTTGCAATCACGCGTGTCGGAAAAACGATCACGGAAGTTTCGCTGGCAAAAGTGGAAAAGTATCGTAAAACAGGGCGTGTAAACGTGTTCCGGGAAATGAAAGCTAAAAGCGAGACGCCACCTGATGGGATTGTCAACCATATTGCGTCAGAACCTACTTACAACGAATGCATGCTGGCAGCAACACAGAACTGTTGTTGCAGAATGTCGTTTTGTGCTTGTTCAAAGCAGAACTTGAATATTTTTCCGGATTTATTCTGGAAAGTTATCATTAAATATATGTGCGTGCAGCCTGATAGAAAGTGGCGTGATGATATGTCCTTTATGTCAGACTGCACGCTTTTTCTATAATTGCCTAAAGATTATTATGGAATTGTTGAATGAAGTAAAAGAGAAAATCCTTAATGGAATCCTGATTGGACAGGATGAACTTTTAGAGGTAGCGCATACCTATGATAAAGAAACGGATTTACCAGCACTGTGTGATGTAGCTCATGAAATTACACAGAAAATGACTCCCCGTGATTTCGATATGTGTTCCATTATTAATGCAAAATCAGGAAAATGTACGGAGAACTGTAAATGGTGTGCCCAATCGATGCATTACGATACACGTGCAGAAGTATACGGACTGGTAACGTACCAGACAATTGCAGAACATGCCGTTTATAATGAACGGAAAGGAGTCAGGCGTTTCTCACTGGTAACCAGTGGACGCAGGCCTAGCATGTCCGAAACGCAGGAAATCAGTTTGCATGTGCAGGCATTGAAAAAGGAAAGCAATATCCGGATATGCGCTTCTTTAGGTTTGGCTACGGAAGAGCAATTGCGTATGTTGCATGAAGCAGGCGTTGAACGCTATCACTGTAACCTGGAAACTGCCCCATCCTATTTTCGGGAACTGTGTACGACACATACACAAGAGCAAAAATTAACTACACTGCGGGCTGCCAGAAAAGTCGGAATGGAAATTTGCTGTGGTGGTATTATTGGTATGGGTGAATCAGAAGAACAACGTATTGAACTGGCATTTAAACTCCGTGAGTTGGACGTAAGTTCCATTCCTCTGAATATTCTGCATCCGATTCCCGGAACACCGCTTGAACACACGCCTCTGCTTCAGAGTAATGAGATACTACGGACGATTGCGTTATTTCGTATGGTTCACCCGCAAGCCTATCTCCGTCTGGCTGGAGGCAGAGCTCGTCTGGACGAGCAAACTATGCAGAAAGCATTATATACGGGAATCAATGCAGCTATTGTCGGCGACTTGCTTACCACTCTTGGATCACGTATAGACGAGGACAAGCAACGTTTTCTACAGGCTGGATATGAAGTGATCTAATAATTAAATTATTTATAAGACAAACGGTTTATGATAAATTCAGAGCAACTCAATTTTAATGAATTCGACCGCGAGCATTTGTGGCATCCATATACATCAACAACGAATCCACTCCCTACATATCTGGTTAAACATGCGCATGGTTGTACACTGACTCTGGCCGACGGTACGGAACTGGTCGAAGGTATGTCGTCTTGGTGGTGCGCCGTGCATGGTTATAATCACCCGGTACTCAATCAGGCTGTAGAAAACCAACTGAAAAATATGGCTCATGTCATGTTTGGCGGTCTGACACATGAGCCGGCCATAGAACTGGGCAAACTGTTACTCAAACTGGTTCCTGACAACATGCAGAAAATCTTCTATGCAGACAGTGGTTCCGTGGCTGTGGAAGTAGCTATGAAGATGGCCGTGCAGTACCAATATGCAAATGGTAGTCCCCGAAAGAACAATTTCGTAACAATTCGGTCGGGCTATCACGGTGATACCTGGAATGCCATGTCGGTCTGCGACCCGGTAACAGGTATGCATAGCCTGTTTGGAAATGCGCTTCCGATACGCTATTTTGTTCCTTCACCTCAAAGTAAATTTAACGGCGAATGGGACGAACAGGATATTCGGCCCCTACGTCAGATTATAGAAGAAAAACACGAAGAACTGGCCGCACTTATCCTGGAACCGATCGTTCAGGGAGCAGGTGGAATGCGTTTCTACCATCCCCGTTACTTGAGAGAAGCCGAGAAACTATGTAAAAAGTACAATCTGCTGCTCATATTCGATGAAATCGCAACGGGATTCGGACGTACCGGAAAACTGTTTGCCTGGGAACATGCACAGGTCAAACCGGATATTATGTGTATTGGTAAAGCTCTAACCGGAGGTTATATGACTTTCTCTGCAGTTTTGACTACAAATACTGTTGCAGACACCATTTCAAACAACGAACCGCATGCGTTCATGCATGGACCGACATTTATGGGTAATCCAATGGCCTGCGCTATCGCCAAGGCATCTGTAGAATTACTGTTATCGTATGATTGGCAAAGCAAGGTGGATCGTATCAGCGAGCAAATGCAGCGGGAACTGATGCCGGCAATGGATCTGCCTCAGGTAGCTGACGTGCGCGTTCTTGGCGCGATTGGTGTTATTGAAACCCGTAAACCGGTTGATATGGCCTGGATGCAACGCCGTTTTGTTGAAGAAGGCATTTGGGTACGTCCGTTTGGAAAACTGGTCTACATTATGCCGCCGTTTATTATCAGTCAGGAGGAATTACATAAACTCACAACCGGACTGGTAAAGATCGTACGCGAAATACAATAAAAAAATGAAATAGCAGATACAAAATGGATACGACAAATGCTTTTTTGCAGGAACTTGCCCGACTGAAAGAAACCGGTAATCTACGTAGCCTTCCGGAAATAGCACCAGATGGTAAGTGGATTCAAACAGAAAAGGGCAAACTGCTGAATCTTTCATCAAATGATTATCTGGGATTGGCCGGAGATCTAAAATTACGCAGTGAGTTCCTTAATCAACTGTCTGTAAACTCTGCCCTTTTTTCATCAACCTCATCCAGATTGCTGACCGGGAATTATCCGGTATATCAGCGGGTAGAAAACCTCCTAGCTGAACTTTACCATGCAGAGGCTGCCCTGTTTTTCAGTAGCGGTTATCACATGAATATGGGAATTCTGCCGGCTATTTCCGACAGTAATACGCTCATCTTGGCGGATAAACTGGTTCATGCCAGTATGATTGACGGCATACGTCTTTCTGCGGCAAAATGCATCCGGTTCCGTCACCAGGACTATCAGCAATTAGCAGCATTGGTAGAAAAGTATCATAATACTTACAGCAAGATTATTGTTGTCACCGAAAGTATTTTCAGTATGGATGGAGATGTTGCTCCTTTAACTCAATTGGTTGCCTTGAAACGGGCATACACGAATGTCTTGCTATATGTAGACGAAGCCCATGCTGTTGGCGCTCGGGGAATTCGGGGTTTGGGAATTGCAGAAGAACAGAATTGCATTCAGGATATTGACTTTTTATGCGGAACAATGGGCAAGGCTTTGGCATCAATGGGAGCCTACGTGATCTGCAGTCAGCTCGTCAAAGATTACCTGATTAACAAAATGAGAACGCTGATTTTCACGACGGCACTGCCACCAGTTCAGATGGAATGGACTGAATTTGTTTTAAAACATATTGCAGATTTAACCGACCGCCGCAAATGGTTGCATGACGCTTCGGCAATTATTCAAGAAACATTGGTCGAACGGGGATATTCATCTCCTTCTGCAAGTCAGATTCTACCGATGATTATTGGTTCAAGCCAGGACACCATTATTAAAGCAGAGGACATGCAGCGCAAGGGATTCTACGTACTGCCGGTTCGTCCGCCTACAGTGCCAGAAGGTACTTCACGACTGAGAATCTCCCTGACTGCTTCCATTACGCCGGAAGAACTGCTCAAACTCAAGGAACAAATTTAAACCATTGAAATTGTTTTGAAATGCAACAGAAATTCATACATCGGGCTAATAATGCCAAACTGATACTGTTTTTTGCCGGATGGGGTGCGGATGAACATTTGTTTCCCTACCCGCCCCCTCAAGGTTATGACTTCATGCTTTGTTTTGACTACACAAATACTAATTTTGATTTTGAACTGATTAAATCCTATCAGTCAATACGTCTGATTGGATGGTCAATGGGGGTATGGGTTGCTTCTATGTTGTTTGAAAATTATAGCCTACCCTGGGAAAAGCGAGTGGCTATCAATGGAACCATGTATCCCAAGCACGATTTATGGGGTATCCCAGTAGCTGTTTTTGAAGGAACACTAAAAGGATTTTCCCCTACTACACTGGCAAAATTTCGCAGACGTATGTGTGGGACTACATCTGGAGTCAAAGAATTCCTGTCTTGTAATCCATACAGGCCTTTGGAAAATCTCCAGCAGGAACTTCAAATACTGAACGATCGGATTGAACAGACAACGACAGTGTCAAAGTTTATATGGGATCAGGCAATTATAGGAACCAAAGATCTGATATTTCCGGTCGCAAATCAACGTTTGGCATGGTCTGATGCGCTTCCAAATCCTGTACCTATTCTAGAATTTGATGTTGCGCACTACGACAAAATACTTTTTGAAAACCAGATATCCCGATTTGAATAATTAGGGTGAAATAAGCTATGTACATGAATAATCACATTGTGAACAAAGAATTGATTCGGCAGCGTTTTGCCCGAAGCGTTGATTCCTATCAGCAGGAGGCTACGATACAAAGCCTGATCACACAGGAAATGACGGAACGCCTGACTCACTATCTTCCGAATCATTTGGCATCTGTCCTGGAATTCGGTTGTGGCCGCGGTGGCTTTACCCGTGCTTTTTTAAATAAATTCCAGCCAGAAATGTTTTGGATTAATGATCTTTGTCCGGAGATGGAAGAAGCGTTGTCGGATATACTAAAGAAATATCCGAAGTTCCAGTTTATTCCCGGTGATATCGAACATACTACGTTACCCCAAAATCTGGATGCTATTGTTTCGTGTTCTGCATTGCAATGGTTTGAATCTCCCGTTGATTTTATCCACAAATGTGCGCAACAGGTTGTATCTGGGGGCATTCTTGCATTCAGTACATTCGGGCCAAAAAATCTGCTTGAAATAGCTGAAATAACAGGTGTGTCGTTACCTTACATCAGCCTTGAAGACTGGAAAAAAGCATTGACTGAGGATTATCAGATATTAGAAGCAACAGAAGACATACGACAATTATATTTCCAATCACCGCTGAACGTTCTTCAGCATCTAAAAAAGACAGGAGTAAATGGTATCTGTGCAATGCGCTGGAATAAAACTAAACTAGAGCATTTCGTAACACAATATACGAAATGCTTTGGAAACATTAATTCCGAACATATTCAGAAAGTACCATTAACATATCATCCAATTTATATTATTATACAAAAAAGGAAATAGAATAAGGGGGAAAATGGATATCTTTGATATAATTATTTGTATATCGACATTGTTATACATTTATATTGATATAAATTATAATATTATCGATAAGATGCATTTACACAAAATGACTATTTACCAGATAAATTTAATATAAAGAAACAGAATATATTCCAGTTTGTTATAATAAAAGCTAAACTACACCTTTGTTTGTTTATTTTTGTAAAATAAGAGTCTAGATAGGATTATTATTCTTATTTTTAGAAACTAAAGATACCTTTTATAATTAATCTATCCTTAATACCCAATTTCATGAAAAAAAATTACGTATTTCTATTTTCAATGTTGCTTGCAGGCCTTTCGTCAACTGCTTATGCACAAGGAGAACTGATTCAGCAGTCGTTACCAAATCCAGATAACGAGCCTGCCCCTGTATTTCCTGTTCCATCCGAACGACAGTTGTTATGGCAAGAAACTGAGTTTTATGCTTTCTTTCATTATGGCATGAACACTTATACGGGAAAAGAATGGGGATATGGTGATGAAGCGTTGACTACATTCCGTCCTCCGAAACATCCAAACTGTGAACAATGGGTTCAAGCTGCTAAGGATGCCGGTATGAAAGGTGGAATTGCGGTAGTGAAGCACCATGACGGCTTTTGTCTCTGGCCTACAAAAACTACCGATCACAATGCGAATAATTGTGGTCTGAGCTTTGAGGTCAATGTTCCCAAAGCATACGCAGAAGCAAGTGAGAAGCTGGGAATGAAATATGGTTTCTATATTTCACCGTGGGATAGAAACAGTGCCCACTATGGAAAAGATACTTATGTAAAAGAAGTATTTCTGAAACAAGCGACTGAGTTGGCACAATATGGTAACAATCAGTTTGAGATGTGGTTTGATGGTGCAAACGGAGGTGACGGATACTATGGTGGCGAAGGCGGAACGAGAAGTATTGATGCCAGTACATACTATGATGTTCCCAATCTGGCCGATTCCATTCATAAGCTACAGCCCAACTGTGTCATGTGGGGAGTTGGCGATGAAGCCCGATGGATCGGAAATGAAGCCGGTTGGGCCGGTACAACCAATTGGTCTACGGAATATAAACCTAGTCGCGGTGCTGGCGAATATGGCAGTGAAGATGGTTGGCGATGGTTTCCTGGAGAATCCGATGCAAAAGGTACGAATATGGGATGGTTCTGGCATGCAGGTGAACAACCACGTTCGTTAAATGAGCTTTATAAATTTTATCTGGAAACCGTAGGCCGTAATGCAACGCTGATTTTAAATTTCCCACCCGATCAAAATGGAGAACTTCCGGATGCTACGGTTAAAAGAATGAAAGAATTGGGTGATCTGCTTAAAACCAGATTAGGCAACGACCTGGCCTCAAAAGCTAAAATTACCGTTTCAGAAACAAGAGCTGCAGGTGCTAATCGCAGTTATATTGCCGATAATCTGAATGATGACAATAAAGATACATATTGGGCAACAAATGATGGAACGATTCAGGCTACGATTACGTTGACCTGGAACGAACCCGTTAATGTTCATTATGTAGCTCTGATGGAATATATCAAAAAAGGCCAGCGTGTGAAATCATTTACCATAGAAACAACAGAAGACGGCAGTAACTGGACTGCACGTGCCACAGACCAATGTACAACGATCGGATATAAACGTATCATCCCCTTGAATGGCAGTACAACGGATTATGGCGCAGGATATACGGTAAAAGCAATCCGTATTACGATCAACGATAGTAAAGCCTGCCCGTTATTGCATACAATTTCTGTTTATTAAAATCTAATAACCCTCTGATTACATAGAATATGATGAAAAAAAGATATTTATATCTGACAAGTCTGGTTCTAACCATGCCTATGACCTTGTCTGCACAAAGTATAACCAATTTTGAAGAAAAGGCAGGAGAAGAGAATTATACTCGTCTTGGTGTGTATGATGCCTGGCCTGAGTCGCCATTTCGGATTCAGAAAGGGGCAGCTACCCCACTTCTGGAAGGAAATGTACGTGTCTTGGAGAATACAATTGCTGATGATGGAAACAGCACTCCTAAAATGTTAATGGTTCAACGTTCACGCTACGGCAGCAATCAGTTTGGTGCGCGAATTGATTTGAAAGAAACGTTTGAATTGACAACCCAAACGAAATATGTTCATGTCATGATCAAAAAGGACAAACCGGGGCGTGTGTTGCTGATCGGATTGGGTAAACGTAAAGACCGTACGGGGCAAAGTCCGGAAACACAACAGTTTTGGGCATTGTCATCCAGAACTATTGAACCGGGAGTCTGGAATGACGCAGTTTTTGCCATAAAAGGTAACGGAGGCATTGATATTCACAGCCTGGTGATCGTTCCTGATTGTGAGTCAACACATGACTTACAAGAAGACTTCTTAGCATATATAGATGAAATAGAGGTTAACAACAGTTCTCTCCCCCGTTTCCAGCGTGGTGATTATGTCTTGAATATTGAAGAAAATACAGTATCGGCAAAGAACAATTACTATGTAAACAACATAAAACTAAAAAGTCCGAGTGCAGGCGAACAAACCATTACGGTTGGTAGTGCTTCGCCCCAAAAAATTTATCGTCCTCTTTTAGACAAAGCCTTTATTGCCAAGGCTGGAGAAACCGTAACGCCAACTATCAACTTCGCAGGAAGCTGGATGAACGGTTATGTATATCTTGATCATGGTCAGGATGGTGTCTTCACCTGTGATTTGAATGAAGACTATACAGCCCCTGAAGGTAGTGATTTAGTTTCCTATTATTATATTGAAACTGTAGAAAACCAGTCAGGTTTTAATTATAAGGGAGAACCGGTAAGCGGCAATAACCGAAACACCATGCAAACTCCGGCGTTTCAGATTCCCTCAGATCTTAAACCGGGATTCTATAGAATGCGATTTAAGGTCGATTGGGGTAATGCAGATGCCGGTGGGCGTGTTACAGAAACAAATAATATTATCGACAACGGAGGAAGTATCATTGATGTGCGTCTGAACATTCATACGGATGATGTAAATGTGACAACGGAGTTCCGTAATGGTGATGTGCTGACTGCTGATGGTAGTGTGTTGTCGGGAAGCAAGGTAAAATTCGGTGAACCGCTGACCATAAAAATGGTTCCTGAAAATGGATTCAAACCTGACGGTATCATTTTAAAGCATGGACATAATCTCCTAGGTGACAGCTTAATTCACGGAACTCCACAATATTCGACTATTGAAATTCCGGCTTATGCCGTAGATGATGAAGGATTGCTGACAATTCCCGCAGAATATGTGGACGGCGATTTACACATTATCGGTAATTTCAAAAGTACAACCGGCGGAGAAGAACAAACAGGAAATTATGAAGTGAATTTTGATAAAGGATTGACCATATCGCGTACAGACAGAACGCTGAATACTGTTTCCTTACGTGGAGATCAGGGCTGCTCGTTTACATCAAGTACCATGAGCGCCTCACCCAAAACAGTCTATCAGGACAAAACAACCGAAGTAGCCATGGTTAAACCAGGTGAGCATCTGACTCCAAGTGTGAACTATACTACAGGTGGTCCGATGCATGGTTATTTCTACATTGATTTGGATAATAATGGCATATTTGAAACAGAAGTAGGTGCGGACCACCGCCCTACTTCTACCAGTGAATTGCTCAGCTTCTCCTATTTAAATGGCTTTGACAGTAATGGTATGGAAAAAGAACAAAATGAAGCAAATAATACCATTACTTTCCCCTCCTTCACCATACCTGAATTTTTAAAGGAAGGTATCTACCGTGCACGTTTGAAAATTGATTGGAATAATGAAGATCCAAAAGGCCAATATGAATCAGGAAGAAACAACAACATTGATTCAAATGGCGGATACATTGTCGATTTCCTGATACACGTCAATAAAACTACACCAACCTTAAATATTAATATTTTTAATGGTAATGCTTACCGTTCCGATAACACTGCTTTGCCATATTATTTAAACGGCACAACAACACTTAATGTCATGCTTAAACCAGTTACCCCGGATTATACTTTGGCTACACCGGTTACTATCCGAACCGGAATAAATTTTGATGGCCCGCAATATATCCGTGGTAATATGCAATGGTTCCAGAAAGAAATACAGCCAGAGGATGTAAAAGGTTCCATCCAAGTGCCGGTTATGGGTAATGTGGAAATCTTAACTTCTTTTGAAGCAGATGAAAATGCAGACTACCAATTAGTATTCCACGATGAATTCAATGCTGAAAATGGTACTCGGGCTGATTCTGAGAAATGGCAATGCAGTCCTCGGCAGTCGTCTACATGGAACCGTTTTATCAGTGACAGTATTGCCGTAGCTTATCACGAGAATGGAAAACTGGTACTGAAAGCTATTCCCAATGAAGATAAATCGTCTGATCCGGTTGATATGCTAACGGGTGCCGTTGAAAGCCGTAATTTATTCAGTTTCAAATATGGTAAATTGGAATGTCGTGCTAAAACAAATGGGTATCGGGGGAATTTCCCAGCGATTTGGCTTATGCCACAAGATCAAAAAGCAGGATGGCCTAATTGTGGTGAAATTGATATTTTCGAACAAATTGACAATGAAAACAAGTCATATCACACAATTCATTCCAACTGGACTTATAATTTAGGAAATAAAAACAATCCACAATCGTCGTTTAATAAGACATTGGAAATGGATCGCTATCATACTTATGGGTTTGAATGGAATGAAAACACACTGATTTGGTATGTTGATGGAGTTCAAGTAGGCAGTTATAAAAAGAGTTCAGACAGCAATGTATTGAATCAAGGACAATGGCCTTTTGACAAGGAATTCTATATAATTCTGAATCAATCAGTCGGAAATGGTTCCTGGGCTCAGAATGCAGACATTACCCATACTTACCAGATGGACGTAGATTGGGTTCGTGTATATCAAAAAAAGTCGGCAACCAGTATCGAGAATTTGCATTCAGATGATTTGATTTTGACTACACAGGAAAACCAAATTACGGTTAAAACCGAAGCACCAGCTCCTGTTCTGATTAGTAGCATTTCCGGTATACTTGTTTACAATGGAATGCTGACAGGTTCGCATACTTTTCAGGTAAATAAAGGAATCTATCTGGTAAACAACAAAAAAGTTGTTGTTCCATAAAAATTTGTCAGATTTCTAAATAATCCATATTCCCCTTGATAGAGGTCTTATTGAACCTTTATTGAGGGGATAAAATTAAAATAAGAATATGAAGAATAATGTATTTTTTGTAAGCGGTATGGACACGGGCATCGGCAAGAGCTATGCAACCGGTTATATTGCACGTGATTGGACTGACAAAGGAATCAGAACAATCACTCAGAAGTTTATTCAAACGGGGAATCAAGATGTTTCGGAAGATATCGAACTACATCGGCGTATCATGGGAGTGGATTTCTTTCCAGAAGACGTAGAACGATTGACCATGCCCGAAATATACTCCTATCCTTGTTCACCACACCTAGCTGCAGAAATCGACAAACGTCCTATTGATTTTGAAAAAATAGAGCATGCAACAGACATTTTAAGCGAACGTTATGACGCAGTTCTGCTTGAGGGGGCTGGCGGACTGATGGTACCCTTGACTAGAGATTTGCTTACTATCAACTATATTGCCCAACACCAATTACCACTAATTTTCGTTGTTTCAGGGCGTTTAGGTAGTATCAATCACATTCTATTAAGCCTGGAAGCTATCAGCAAACGCAATATTCAGTTACACACTTTGGCCTATAATCTTTTTGAGGATCGCGACGGCGACGATATTATTCGGGAAGATACAAAAAATTATATCCGGACATATTTAACTGAACATTTTCCTGAAACAGAATTCATTGAAATTCCTGTATTGCAAATCTAAATCAGATCTATTATCATAAACAACAAAGGGATGCATAACTCAAGCTGTCTGTCTGCATCCCTATATTTATTTGAATATTTGATTTGTTACTCGTGATAATTAATAAATTATTTTCTGCCCGTTCTGAATGTATACTCCTTTTTTAGGCTGATTAACTTTTCGTCCCATCAAATCATACGTAATAGAAGATTTGGATGAGTCTGCTTCCATTTGAGTAATTCCAGTCGCATCATCAAACCGCAAACCAATACCATTTGGAGCAACTATTTCCCTCCCATTTAAATATGCTTTATTTCCAGGTATTACACTATCAGCAAACAAATTAAAAAGAGCATTGCCATCATTGGTCTCAAGCATAAAGATTGAAGTGCCATTCTCTTTCGTGAAGAATACTGATGAACCGCAGAGTTCGTTACCTTCTATTGAAGGAATTGATGCTGTTGTAATCGGCAAAGAACAAATTTTACTGTTACCTTTCAAAACCATTCCAGTATGCGCAGGAACCGTATTTTCAATTTCGGTCAGAACCAGTTCTTCATTTTCCATTCGTCCCTGATGTGCAGTAACCCCTTCCGGCAATTCAATTCCTACTGGTAAATATACTGAGGCTAAGTTTCCATATTGAGTAGAATCCATCGTTACATCGATATTACGGGCATGAATCAAGTACCAGGCTGAAGCTGTGTTTTTGTCTTCTGCATTATAAAGCATGAGGCGAGCTGAATTTCCGGAATTAGCCTGTCCCGATATGTGCAGACGGAGCGAATTATCAGAAGCAACAGCTAGTTTGTATTGTAAATCACCATAAGGAATAGCTTTCAAGATCAAAGCTTTTTCCGGATCTGTTGTTGAAGTAGCATAATGTCCGCTGCCCACATTGCCGGCTGATATATACGTTCCACTGTTAACATTGCGCAGACGGAATGTTCCTGATTCATTTCCTTCTTCAAGCAGCCATAAAGCGTTGCAATGTGTGTTATCAGCATCTATGGCCGAAAATCCTCCTTCTGCCTTACACAAATCATGATCGGGATTGTTTATGTCAATAGTTTCCATATACCCGCCAGTACCGTTGCATGCTGTATTTCCTGTTGAAATCTTACGCATATAATTACGGATACGATATAATTTATTGGGTTCAAGTTCTAATATCGGACTCGTTTCATATGCTTCTTTCATTTGCTTCAGATCTTCCAGATCAGGTGAGCGCATAGCTTCCTGATAAATCTCATCTACACTGCTTGCATCATGCGCACCGACATAGTCGGAATGTTTCTTATAATTTTCATATTGAGTTGTTATCAGATCGGCTATGGAATTACCTGGTACTGCCACAAACTTGTACATGCTCCCCGGATCAGTAACTGTTATTCCGGAATAAGTATTGATAACCCATTTCATATTAGCGGCGGTACCGTTTCCGGTACCCCGCGTATTCAAAAGATCTCCATTTGGCGTTTTTATAGCATAACGTCCCATTGTTCCGGTAGCAATCAACTGAAACTCACCGGATGTAGCTGTTCCATATTGCATATACGGCGTGGTTACACCATCACCAATATTTCCGCCGTTCCAGCTTGATCCAGTCTTACCGTCTACGTAATCAATATTTTTTCCGTCAACGGTAAACATCCGAAAATGATTTTCGTCGGATCCTTGCTCAAAATAAAAATATTGTTGCGTTGCGTCGTAAACATCCGCATATTGCTCAGAAGTAGCCTGAATGGCATTATATCCATTATGTTTACCCAATGTCCATTTAAAATTAGTTTCCGCACGATTGTCTAAAATCCGATAATAATATTTTGTATCTTCCGTGCTGTATCTGAATATAGCAGCCGTAGGCGTTACAACGTCGCCCTGCTCAGCTGGTGCAGGTGCCTCGTCCGGCCATGGGATGATTTCGCCTGATTCCTTATAAGAAGGACGTTGGGCATCATATGCTTTCAGGGAATCTGTGAGTTCCTTGGAAAGTTCGTCCAATAATTCCGGCATGGCTTTAGCCAGGTTATTAGTTTCTCCGATATCCTCCTTGATATTATATAATCTGCGCTCTTGCGACTCCCAGAAATAAATCATGTGATAGTCTCCTTTCATAATTGCGGAGTAAGCACCATAACCTTCGTTTTTGTCCTGACTTTCCCCCCATAAATTAGGGAAATGCCAGATATTGACGCGTGAGCGTTCAATGGAAGGATCTCGAAGTATATCGGCAAAGCTCTTACCGTCTACCTTCTGTACGGTTTTATAATCCTTTATCCCGGCCAAGTCTAATATTGTCGGGAAGAAATCTTCGATCATGATCCGGCTTTGATTTTCAGATCCCGGTACAATATTTTTGTTTCCAGGCCAATATACCATCATCGGTTCATGTACACCTCCTTCATAAGCCGATCCTTTTCCACCACGCGCCGGATAATTCTGGTCACGGTTCAGCCTTCCCTGCCGGGGCCATACAGCCTGACCACCGTTGTCCGACATAAATAAAATAATCGTATTTTGAGCAACCTCCGGCATGGAATCCAGAAATTTCATAATATCGCCTAAACTTTTATCCATTCCTTCGACTAAAGCCGCATGATTGATTTCGCTATCACTTAATTGAGCTCCAAGCATCTCATCTACTTTATTCCGATAGTTTCCGGTAAAACGTGGATCTGCATCATAAGGCGTATGAATGGCATAGTGCGCCATATACAAATAAAACGGTTGTTTTCGGGCTATCGGATCCTTAAGTGCATTTAATGCCTCGATTGTCAATGCTTCCGTAAGGAATGTATCTGTGCCATGATATTTTTCAAGACCGGATACGTGGAAACTGCCGCTACCGTATTCATTGCTGGCCAGATAACTTCCTGGTCCACCATTTGCCCCACCCGCAATGTTAACATCAAAACCAAATGTTTCCGGGTCAGCTCCAGTTGTAGTCTGTGATCCAAAATGTGCCTTTCCGCAATGAATCGTATAATAACCATGCTCATTCAAGATTTCTGTAAAAGAAGTGATTGGCGTTCCTTGATTTAAATCATGTTCGTTGGCTAATGCCGCCGGCTGGATACCATTGTAATTCCAATCGGGTAAAATCAGATTCTGACTGGGAGCGTCTGTCTTGACATTATATTCAAGCGTCCAGTTTGTAACCCGATGCCGTGCCGCATTCATACCCGACATCAGACTACACCTTGAAGGCGAAGAGATTGCGCACGCATAAGCCTGCATGAATTTCACACCTTTCGAAGCCATCAATTCCATATTGGGTGTCCGGTAACGTTTGTTTAAAAGTGTCGGGTCTTTATAGAATGGTACAGACGTTTCCTGCCATCCCATATCATCCACCATAAAAAGAATAATGTTTGGCTGTTGCCCTGATTGAGAATCATTCGCACCTTGAGCATGGCCCATCCCCGGTACAACCGTACCTGCCAGGAATAAGCTTAAAGGTAAAATAGGTTTCATAAAAAAATAAGTTAGGTTAGAATAAATTTAGATAAGGTTTATTGTTTTGGTAAAGATACAAAAAAATTATGGATGATCAGTATCACGTATCCAATCAGAGTTAATTCATGAGTTTTTTATTCTTTTTAAAGATATATAAACAATACAACTGAAAAGAATCTATTTTATTATTGAGCCTATTGTCGATATTATTATAAACTTTTATACTAAAATGCATATCTGGCCTGTTTTGTAAAGAAGAGGTTTACAACGATAATGAAACAAAAAATGTCATAAAACTATAAGATATCACTCATATTTACCGATTTATTGTTAACTTAGCTCGTAATTAGCTCGTAAAATGTACAGCTTGGGTTACGGATAAATATATTTTTTAAGTAATTCATCCTTCACTTTTCAAAAAATAACCTTTTAATAAACCCATAAAAATGAAAAAAACAGGAAACTATTTGGTTACTGTTTGCTAACCATGTTTTCAACTGTTCCCGCATGGGCTCAGGTGAACATCAGCAAAAATAAGAATACAGTAACCATCGAAAATCAGTATCTGGCCCGTACATTCTCTATTGCAAACGGAATCTTGCGTACACAAACAATTGAAAACAAACGGACAGATGGTTCGGTAACAGTCTACAAACCTGAACAGGGAAGTGAAGAATTTGTCATCAATACATTAGGACAACCCATTGCGCCTAAAATTTCAGAACGCAAAGGATGGACCGCAACAGCTTCCAGCTGGTGTAACGACGGACCAAAAAGTGGTAAAGCAGAATTCATTGTAGACGGCGATTTGCAGACACTTTGGCACACAAACTACCGTGATGACGGTACTGGAAGTAAAGATTTTCCTTTTTGGTTCAATATTGACACGAAGAAAAACACATCGTTCCGGAGTTTTGCCTATGTCCCTCGTCAAGGCGCTGAAAACGGACGTATTAAAGGATTTGAACTTTACGTTGCCAATTCCGAAAAAGATCTGGATAAGCCGGAGAATCTGGTGATGAAAGGCGAATTAACCATGGATGGCGATGCACCTTGTTGGGTGAACTTACCCAAAACAGTAAAAGGGCGTTATCTCCGTTTTAAAGAGACATCTTTACAAAACGGACTGAAATATGGCACGTGTGCTGAATTTTATGCCAGTGAAGGATTTTATGTGGACGGAAAATATGGTTTAAAAGCTTCAAGCATGAAACTGGCCGATGTTCGGATTGAGCAAATCGAACAAGGCAAACGGTTGGTTTTCGATTTGAAACCATGCAAAGCAAACGGTATCGACTGGGATGTAGACGTGGTCTATGAGATGAAAGACAAGGATCATTTCATGCGTAAATACCTGCTTGTATCTACTCCACAGGATCAGCGTGCTCAAGCCCGGATTGACTATATCGATATGAAAAGTCTTGGAGTTCAGACAACCGACAATATCTGGACACACCCAGAGATGGGCGAAGGTGTAGGCGGTATGTCGGGTTATCATATTTCATTAGGCCAACCGGTTTATATTGACGGTATGTTCCTTGGCTCTGAATTTCCACTGACAGAAAACGAAATCAGTAATCAAGTGGCTCACATACGTTACTATAGTGGAAAATCACTGGCCGATCTTGCAGCTGAAAACCGATTGAACGCACAGGGGCAGTTTACTACTTGGAAAAATGTACTTGGAGCAGCCCGCAGTGCAACAGATATGGACGTTATCCAGTCTGATTTCTTTGCTTATATCAACAGTATTGCCCGTCCGGCCGACTTGCGTATCCAATATAACTCCTGGTTCGATTGGATGATGGACATCACGGAAGAAAACATTCTTTCTTCATTCAAAGAAGTTGAACGCGGTCTTTCCCAAAATGGAATCCGCCCTGTTGACAGTTACGTTGTTGATAACACCAGCGGATTCTGGCAGTTCAACAGTAAATTCCCGAACGGACTTACCAAACCAAGTGAATTTGCCCACCGTGTATCTTCCAACTTCGGAATCTGGCTCGGTCCACGTGGCGGATATAACTATCAATACGATTTCGCAAAATTTCTGGAGAAAAATGGAAACGGAACCTTGAACCAAGCCAATTACGACATTGTGACCGGCGACAAGCAGTATCTGAAGAAACTGCAGGAATTTTTCCTCGATTGCCAAAACAAATATGATGTAAATTATTGGAAACTTGACGGTTTCTGCGCCAAAGTCCCCCAACCGTCACAGAATGGCCGATACATCACCGGCGGCAAAAACGGTATGTACTACATGACCGAACATTGGGAACGTTGGGCCAATCTGCTGAATGCCCTGTACGATAATGCCAAGGAACGTAACAGCAATCTTTGGATCAATCTGACCTGTTACATGAATCCAAGTCCTTGGTTGCTGCAATGGAGTCAATCGGTTTGGTTACAGATTTCAGCCGATATGGGACGTATCAAAGTTGATGACAACCGCGACCGTGAACTGGATATGTTACTCAGTTACCGCGACGACCGCTACTTTGATTTTATCAAAACACGTCAGTTCCAGTTCCCGTTCAGCAATATTTTCAACCACGACCCACTCTACGGCAAGACTTACTGCGTAGCGCCTAATTCGATGGATGACGAAGAATTCCGTACTTATCTTTATATGATGGCTACCCGTGGTGCTGCATTTTGGGAGTTGCTTTATAGCTACAATATGGTTGACGAGGGCCATAAATGGATGGTCAATGCCGAAGCATTACGTTTCCTGGAGAACAATTACGACATTTTGCGCCATGCAAAACTGATTGGCGAAACCCCAGCCAATGGTAATTGTTATGGCTATTCCTGCTGGAACGATCGTGAAGGAATCATTTCCGTACGTAATCCGAAAAGTGAGCCGCAAACATTTACTGTCAAACTGAACCGTACTATCGGTGTTCCTGAAAATGCAAAAGACCTTTGGCGCACACTGGTCATCAAGCATAACAGCGACCGTAAGGATGATAATACTCAGCCATTCCAGTATGATGATGAAATCACCGTAACTCTTCAAGGTGGCGAAATCCGTATTTGGAAATTCTCTCCTGATAAAGATACTACCCCCGCCCACATACTCTGCCTGAAGGCTAATAATGACACGTTGACAGCCGAATTCAGCGAACCGATAGAAGCAACAACTCAAAATTTCTGTTTATCTGATGGTAGTGCACCAACTTGGATGGAGATACTTCCCGATTTCCGAACCGTACGTATGACCTTCGAAAAACATCTGAAACCGGGCAAGGCCTATACGCTCGAAACAGAAGGATTGCTTGATTGGAATGGCAACGCCACAACTGCTACTTCACCTGAATTTTACGCATATACGAATCAGGAGATTTTAAGTGTAGACAAAGAGCGCAGACTCAAATCAGTAAAAACGTATAAAGCCCGGACAAGTATATCCGGACCGGCTGATTTTAATATAAGTTGTGCACTCAGTTCAACTACCAGCAATGGAGCCGTCATAACTCAGGAAAATGGCTTTACAATAACGCTGGAACAAGGAAAGGTGAAGTTTGCTGTTGGAAATCTTTCTGCAATATCCAATAAAAAAGTAACGGATGGAAATTGGCACACAATTTCTTGCTGCCGCGAAAAAAATGGTATGCTAAAATTTATATTGACGGCGAATTGGACAAATCTGTATATGACAAAAATATTTTGAACGAACCGCTCACTTTCAAAAACGAGCCCGTATTCTTCCATTTTGTTATTCTTTTATGCTATAAAAAGAAACTCATGGAGGAATACGGGCATTAAAAACTCATCAAGATGATGTTATATCAAATGCAGTTTCAAGTAAAACTTATTCTTTTGAATTCAATTGTAATGTTGCTTTTTTCAACCCCTTCGCCGTAGCTTCCAAGGTTATCTTTCCCGGTTCATCTGTTGTTTGTACAATCGCAGTCATCATGCCACTGAAAACTTTCATTTTAGGTTCCTGAAACGATTCCAATGATGTCGGATCGCCATTGGCTCCTGCGCGGTATGTACCTTTACCCTTCACCTTAAATGAAATCTGATTGTCAGCCAACGGACAGAGATTTCCATCCTTGTCTACTACACGTACTGTTACGAAAGAAAGATCTTTTCCGTCTGCTGTTAATTGTGTACGGTCGGCAACAAGTTCTATATGATGTGGCTTCCCTGCCGTGTGTATTTCTTTCTCTGCAACAGCCTTACCGTTCTTGTCATAAGCAACTACTTTTACTGTTCCCGGTTCATATTTCGTATCCATCCACATCAGACGATAACGTTTCTGACGTTTAAATGTTGCTTGCGACTCTGCATCAGCACTATTTTCAACGGTTACGGACAAATCTTTGGTGCGTTTTCCCTGGCTCTTACCATTGATAAACACTTCTGCTGAAGGATAATTCGTATAAACAAAAATCGGAGTCACTTCACCTTCACGACCTTCCCAATTCCAGTGTGGAAGAATATGCAACGTTTCAGCATCTTTATTCCAATGACTACGATACAGATAATAACGATCCTTCGGCAATCCGGCCAAGTCTATAATTCCGAACAATGACGAATGACTGGGCCAGTCAGAATAATAAGGTGTTGGTTCGCCTAAATAATCGAAACCGGTCCACACAAACTCACCGATACAATAAGGCAAATCTTCATGCTGGATAAAATCGTCTTCCGGCAAATTTGACCAGCTGCAATGTTCTACGTCATAAGAAGACGCCTGATGATCGTCGTATTTGTGCATTGATCGGCGTTCAACCGGAAATTTATATACGCCGCGCGAACTGAGTGTTGACGCTGTTTCACTACCCAAAATGATTTCTTGCGGCAATTTTTTATGATTTTCAATGTATTTGTGAGGACGATAATTAAATCCCGGGACATCCAGCACAGCTCCCATATTGTTGTTTACCACAGCATCTGGAACGTCCATACCCTGAGTTACAGGTCGGGTCGGATCTTCACGGTGACAGATGTCCTGCAAACGTCGTGTCAATTTCGGACCTTGATCACCGTTCCACTGATCGGGTACTTCATTACCGATACACCACATCACAACACTAGGATTATTCCGGAAATGACGGACCAGGTTCACCAGATCTTTTTCCACCCATTCATCAAAATTCTTATGGTAACCGTTCTGTACTTTAGCTGTTTTCCATTCATCAAACGACTCGGCCATAATCATCATACCCATTTCATCGCAAAGATTGACCAATTCCGTAGAAGGCATATTATGAGAAGTACGGATAGCATTACAACCCATATCCTTCAAAATACGGATCTGACGACGTAATGCAGCCACATTCGTAGCAGCCCCCAAGGGACCCAGATCATGATGGTTGCACACACCTTTAAACTGAACCCGTTCACCATTCAGGAAGAAACCTTTTCCAGGAATCACTTCGACAGAACGGATTCCAAAACGGGTTTCGTATTCATCCTTTAAAGTCTCGCCTTCGTATATTTTCGATACGGCTGTGTAAAGAGCCGGGGTTTCGACTGTCCACAACTGTGGCCGATTAATATCAAACTGTTGTTCGAACAAATTGCCGATACCTTCGTGATATACTCCCTGTTGTGTCTGGGTGGCAATAACTTTTCCTGAAGGGTCTTTTATATCGGTTACAATACGATAATCCGTAATGGATTTGCCGGCCGGCACACTTAATGAAGTCTTAAGCAACGCACGGGCATAATCTTTATTCACGACTGGTGTCGTCATTTGGGTACCCCATACCGGTACATGAGCATCTTCAGTGACAATCAGACGGATATTGCGGTACAATCCGGCTCCAGGATACCAACGGGAAGATTCTGTCTCGTTTTCCAACCGTACAGCTAAAGTATTGTTTCCCTCAGCATTCAGGTATGGTGTTGCATCTACGGCAAACGCATTATAACCATTCGGCCAATATCCAGCCTCCTTCCCATTAACAAATACACGTGCATGGCTCATTGCCCCATCAAACAACAACACACACTGCTTTCCTCTGGCGTAATTGGGCACCTTAAAATCCAACCGATACCATCCTACACCAACAAAAGGCAAACCACCAGTACGTCCGGCATGTTCCATTGCTTCCTTTTGTCCATCTTGAGCTATGGCCGTAAGCTGCTTGTCATTGTTTACGCTGAACGGACCATATATAGCCCAATCATGCGGCACAGTAACAGATTGCCATTTACTGTCGTTAAACTGTTCACTGCTAAAGGTCTTCTGATCTTCTCGCGTAAACTTCCATCCCTTTTCCAACAGCTGCTCCACGCGTACCTGAGCATCCAACATCATTGGAAATGCCATAGAAAAAAGAAATAAACTTTTCAGTCTATAAGTCATCATAGTGATTTTTCATTAATAAAATTATCTATTAAAATGCAAGTTAAGGATTTAATTATTAATATTATACAATAAAGTGAAAAGTTTAACATATGTTTCTTTTTTTTATATTCATTAAAAATACGAGTATCAAACACGATTATTCATCATAATTTTTATACTTTTGCACATCCTGAACGGAAAATCCGGAGGTCAGGGAATGGAACTTCCCTGAAACAAACCGCTTGCAAAAGCTGATAGTTCCTGCCTGTATACTTGTAAATAGATCTCTTTTTAGGGGATTTCTTGCAATATACATAAATTAAGCAGGTATGATCAGTCTTTGCAGGCGGTTTTTCTATGATTAACTTTCCACATCGATTAAACGATAATGAAATGAACAAATAAAAAATGGAAATGAGATTTAGACTACAGACAAATAAAGAAAACGGCTCATCCGTACGTCAGAAAACAATATGGCAACGTTATGAACAGCTGCCATTATTCACCTATTTATGTCGTTGGCTTATTCTATCCAGAGCATCCGGTGTGTGTATCGGTTCAGCATCCGCGTTATTACTGGTATCTTTGGAATGGGCCACAAACTATCGTGAGAATCATCTATGGATCATAGCATTGCTTCCTGTTGCCGGATTGATTACTGGATTGATGTATCACTATTGGGCCGGACCGGCAGCGCGAGGCAACAACTATCTCATCGAAGAAATTCACTCTCCACACGATATCATTCCATTCCGTATGGCTCCACTGGTTTATATCGGAACAGTACTGACTCATTTATTTGGCGGATCAGCCGGACGAGAAGGTACGGGCGTACAAATGGGAGGCGCCATAGCCGACCGGTTCTCCAAATACCTGCATCTCCCCCAACGCGACCATCGAATCATGATGACCATAGGAATCAGTGCCGGTTTTGCCTCCATCTTCGGCACTCCTTTGGCGGGAGCTGTATTCGGTCTGGAAGTGGTTATTATCGGCCGGATGCGTTATGAAGCAATTCTACCCAGTTTTCTTTCAGCATTATTTGCACATATCACTTGTCATGCCTGGGGAGTCCACCATACCATCTACAGCATCGGTGCCCTCCCCGAATTAACTCCCAAAAATCTGCTGTGGGTAATCACCGTCAGTATCATTTTCGGACTGGCATCCATGCTTTTCTCGCGTTCAATTGTTTTTTGGGGAAAATTAGCCAACCGGACTCTTTCCTGGGCACCTTTACGTCCGATGCTTGGAGGAGTCGTCATTGCATTCATTGTCTGGATTTTAGGTACAACAAAATATATCGGTCTGGGAGTACCAACTATCGTAGCGTCATTTACAGAACAACAAATGTGGTATGATTTTCTACTCAAAATATTATTGACGACTTTTACTATCGGTGTAGGTTTTAAAGGTGGTGAAGTCACTCCCCTCTTTTTTGTCGATGCCACATTAGGGAGTGCATTATCAGCAATCGTACCTCTTCCGATAGGTATGCTGGCCGGAATGGGATTTGTCGCAGTTTTTGCGGGAGCTACAAATACTCCGATTGCCTGTACCCTGATGGGTATTGAACTGTTTGGGGCCGAAGCCGGTCCGTTTGTCGGACTGGCTTGTGTCGTAGCCTATTTGTTTTCTGGACACACCGGTATTTACAGTGCCCAAATTATAGGCAGTCCCAAACACACACTTTTCTTGCAGTCAAAAGGAAAATCGCTCCAAAAATAATCGCTCTTGGCGTCGTTTAATTAATAGTTAAACGGACTCAGATATTATTTTCGAATATTTAATACTGAGTCCGTCTGACTATTACGTACACTATGATGTTCTCTTAATAAAACCTATTCTAGTCTGTTTTCATTCCTTTCGGCAATTCCGGCAATTTGATGGAAGCAACCCGCTGCATCCAGACACGTCTCAGATCTGCCCAATGGTAAAACGGCAAACAATCCGTAGGAATATCTTTCAGAATGATTTCCCGCTCATTTAATAATGGTTTTACCAGAATATCATCACTACCAGATTTCCTGAAAAAAACCAATTGAATATTTCCACACATAGGAATCATCCGATAGGTCTGATAATATTCTGGAATTGAATCCCAACTGGTTGTCGGTGTATTAAACTGATCCATTTCCATCAAAGCAACCAATGGTGCCAAGTTTGTATCATGTCCAAAACGCAACGTGGCACAAGGAACTCCTGAAGCTAACGCCGTATCGGCCGTCTCAATGATATTCTGAAGCAGATTTCGTGCCAGTCTGGGCATATGACCACCACTCCAGGGAGACGGTCCTTGTTCATAATACCATTCAAAATTGTTCAACTGCCAAAAGTCAAATAATTCATCGGGGGTAAACAGAAATGCAAGATCAGGCATGTTGTCAGAACTTTGACTGATACCATGATATTCAAACAAATCGCAGGCCAGTTTCACAGGATCCTCTACTTCCGGCAAATATGAATCACGAAATAGTTGTTTCATCAGACGGTCAGGATGTACAAAACGACGACGAGCTTCAGCAAAAAGAGAATCTGCCTGTCTTTGACAACTGTCAGAATAAACCGGATTCTTATATTTAAGATAATAAGCATCATGTTGACTGGCATCGGTCGTCACATTCAAGGCCGGATTCAGTCCTTTCAGGGTAACACAAGCTGCTGTCATGGAAAGAAAAGCACGCGTTTTATAGGTAGAACGTGCATCAACATGCGTTCCATCAACAAAAATTTCGGGATAATTCGTAAACATACGTGTTGCCAGTTCCTGATGCTGGCGTGCTCCTTTAGGAGTTAATTCACCATAACGATCACGAGCTGCACCAGCCAAAGCCCTCACGATCTTCAAAGCCCGAATACCGTCTTGCGTAAGTCCATTTTCTTTCATTGCTTTTTCCAAAGCATACAAGGCAGGCTCATATTTGTCAGCACCCGTCAGATAACGCGATCCATGACGGGCATATGTACTGATGTAACACGGCATATAACCTTCCGGAGCAGGAGTCAACTCCTCGGAAGGCGCTTGGTATGCCAAATACTTACCTGTTGCCAAACGGGGATTTTTCATGATTTCACGCTCACCGCGTGTTTGTCCGGAAAGCGGCTGTATTGCTAAAATTCCTAAAAGACAAACACCAAACATTCCTTTTACCTTTTTCATTTTGAATCTCTTATTCCTATAATTTATAAACGATACGATTGAATTGTCATTTGTCGACAAAAATAGTAAAAATGCTGTTCCATGAAAAACGAAACAACAGACCATCAGTACAAAAAACAGTTATTGACATTCGATTGAAAAATTTTTGTAGCAGAAAAGATAAATGGAAACAAACAAAATATAATCAAGGCTGAAATAAGGAAACAAACTTTTCTGTAATTTTGCATCACAATATCAAAAACAAGACTATGCGATTATCTGAACTGAAAACAGGAGAGCGCGGCATTATTGCTAAAGTTTACGGACATGGTAGTTTCCGGAAACGAATTACCGAAATGGGCTTTATTAAAGGCAAAACCGTTCAAGTGGTTTTGAATGCTCCGTTGAAAGATCCTATTGAATATGAAATTATCGGCTACAAAATTTCACTCAGACGTGAAGAGGCTGATATGATTGAAATCATCAGTGAACAGGAAGCTAAGGAACGAAGCCGAGCTGCACTGCTCCCGCCAATTATCGACGAAGAGAATCAAAATGAACTGACTTTACGGATGAAATCACTGGCTGAAGAAAGCAATCACACAATTCGTGTTGCGCTCGTAGGCAATCCGAATTGTGGAAAAACTTCGCTTTTCAATATGGCTTCAGGCGGTCACGAACACGTTGGAAACTACAGCGGCGTTACGGTAGACGCCAAAGAAGGTACATTCTCATATAAAGGTTATCAGTTTGTTTTTGTTGACTTACCGGGAACTTATTCGCTTTCTGCATACAGTCCGGAAGAGCTCTATGTACGTCATAACCTGATCGAACAGACTCCAGATGTTGTCATTAATGTTGTGGATGCTTCAAACTTGGAACGCAATCTTTATCTGACGACTCAGGTCATCGATATGAACCTGCGTATGGTTATGGCACTCAACATGTATGATGAGTTCGAGCGTCGTGGCGATAAACTTGATATGAAAACTTTGGGACATTTGCTTGGCATGCCGATAGTTCCAACCGTAAGCCGTACGGGAAAAGGTATTGACGATCTGCTCGATATGGTTATCGAAGTCTATAATAACGATAACCCACAATTGGCACGCCACATACATATCAATCACGGACCAGAGTTGGAATTGAGTATCGATAAAATTAAGAAAGCCATTCAAAAGAATCCAAATATTCGAAATAAATACTCAACACGTTTTCTGGCCATTAAGTATCTGGAAAACGATCAGGATGTCCAGAAAGTGGTTGAATCACTTCCAAACCGCGATGAGATCATTTCCATTCGTTACAAAGAACAGCAACGAATCTCTGATGTATTCCATTGTTCGGCAGAATCTGCTTTAGTGGATGCAAAATACGGTTTCATCCAAGGAGCCCTACTCGAAACCTATACACCACAGACAATAAAAAAACGCAAGACACGTACAGACCGGATAGATGCGCTTGTAACCAACCGTTTCTTAGGTTTCCCGATTTTTTTTATTCTGCTCTATCTGATATTTGAAGGAACGTTTACGCTGGGACAGTATCCGATGGACGGCATCGAATGGCTAGTAGCTAAATTCGGTGAAATGCTGGCTGTTTACATGCATGAAGGTCCGTTGAAAGACCTGCTTATCGATGGCGTGATCGGCGGTGTGGGCAGTGTTCTGGTGTTTCTTCCGAACATTCTGATTCTCTATCTGTTCATCTCTCTGCTCGAAGATTCGGGTTATATGGCACGTGCAGCATTCATTATGGACCGCATTATGCATAAAATCGGCCTGCACGGCAAATCGTTCATCCCGATGATTATGGGATTCGGATGCAACGTTCCGGCTGTCATGGCCACCCGCACCATCGAAAGTCCGAAGAGCCGCCTTGTGACGATGTTGCTGGTACCACTTATGTCCTGTTCCGGCCGACTCCCCATCTATCTGATACTTACAGGAGCATTCTTTCCCGAACAGGCGGGACTGATTATTTTGGGCTTATATGCCTTGGGAATCCTACTTGCCATCATTGTAGCCAAGCTGTTCAGCCATTTTCTAATTCAAGGAGAGGATTTGCCTTTCGTCATGGAGCTTCCTCCCTATCGCGTCCCGACGGCAAAATCCATCCTGCGCCACACTTGGGAAAAAGGCCGGCAGTATTTACAAAAAATGGGCGGTGTAATCTTAATATTTTCCATCGCTATCTGGTTTCTCGGTTATTATCCGAACCACAATGATTATCAAACCGTAGCTGAACAACAGGAAAATTCTTACATCGGCTATGTGGGCAAAGCCATCGAACCTATTCTGGAACCTCTTGGTTTTGATTGGAAGATGAGTGTGGGTATCCTTTCCGGTATTGGAGCCAAAGAACTAGTAATCAGCACTCTTGGTGTTATGTACAGCTCCGGAGCTGATACTGATGGTACGGAAGGCGACACATTATTACAAAACACACTGGCTTCTTCCATGACACCAGAGGCTGCACTTTCCTACATGGTGTTCGTTCTGCTCTATTTCCCATGTATTGCCACCTTTATGGCTATCCGAGCTGAAAGCGGGAGCAGAAAATGGGCTATTGTCAGTGCCATCTATACACCGGTTTTGGCCTGGATCTGTAGTTGGATTGTTTATCAGATAGCACTGATTGCATAAAAATTATATGATCTAATTGAATTATATTTTCCCAACATAATATACCATTAAATTATTACAAACGCGTTTAATGTTCTTACAGCCATTAAACGCGTTTATAATTTATTTCATCCCTTACATAAAATAAAAATCTCCTCTATTCTTTTTGATTACAATTAAATTAAAATATATTCCATATAAAAACAATAAACATAATACTTCTAAAATATATACATTAGGCTTTCAGAGTACGATGTAATAATGTTTAACAGCATAAATAGTAGATTCTTATAAAAAAAACATATAAAAAATTTGTTTTTCTTACAAGATATTTCCATATTGCGAATAGAATTTAGTTCCATGACATGCTTTTATGTTGATTATTCGTAAAATTCATGTAAACTAAAACATTCTACGTATAATTTTATTGTTTAACTAAAAACTCATGCCTATGAAACGCTTAACATTTCTACTCTATTTACTCATTGCAGGTTTAAGCGGACTATATGCTACAGACAGTTTGTCCGTGCAATTTAAAGTGATTGACTGTGATGGAAGTCCACTTGCCAATGCATCTCTTTCAGTAGAGGGTATATCCGGAAAGACAAACGAAGAGGGGTATTTTTCTACCAAAATAGTAAAAAAAGACGGTGTGTGGGCAACCTATAATTACGAAGTTTATCCAACTGGCTATCCTTATCTTACCGGACAATTCAAGGAAGAAGATTTAAAAGAAGATATTCGTGTCAGTTATGAACATTGTGTAAAACTAGCAATAAGAGTATCGGGGGTCTATGATTCCAGTGACCCATATAGCGGCAATATCAAAGGAACAATGAAATGCAATAATTCTGGTTATTCATTCATAGTAACAAAAGAGGAAAACGATGCCATATTGTGGACTATCAAAGACCCGATTAACAGTCTAATAGACATCCAAATTGAAGGATTATCCTATAATGAAGAATCTTTCTTTTATTCAACTCAACTCGAACAGCTGAACACTTCCAGCAATCTCTTTTTAGATATTCATAAGGATCTGATAAGAGTTGATGTAAACTTGTCAGAAGACACACGAAAGTACGGAACCTTGGAATGGTATGAAACAAACAATACTCATAAAAGGAACTACACTAGTATCAGTTCAAAACAGACTCTGTTGTTAAATCCAGCAGAATACCAGGTGGTGTACAGTACATCATATTCTGATGAAACAGATGCAAAAATTTATTCGGAAATATATGAAATAAAAAATATACCAGAACAGGTTATAACTATCGAGGCTAATCCGACAAACTATCACAAAATAAATATCCAAGTAACCGGTGTTCCCGAAGTACTTCATAGAGAATTATACACTGAAGTGACAAGTAATTCTATCATAGAACAATATGGAAGTGACAATCTTTATTTCCGTAATAATTATGACCTGTATCTTAAAGACGGAATCTACAATTGCCGATTATATACATTTGATAATTCTGACTATGCAGTTATTCCTCAAAATATCCCAATTACAATCGATGGAAAAGATGAGAATGTTTTGATTGATTATACAAACTATATTTTAATCCCTATTCACGTTCAAATCAACCAAGCTACGAGTGATGTATATCTGAACTATATTATTTCTGACGAAAACGAATCTATCAATTGTGGTAAAATATATAATGAGCAATGGAAATCAACTGCATTTCTTGAAATTGGAAAAGAATACCAGATTGTCAGTTGGTTACCAGGCTATCAAACAATAGAATTAAAGAAAATAGTTACAAATAATTCTGAAATAGAACTGAATTTTACAGAATATAAAAGTGTAACGAAAATAGAAATTGCCACTATCCTCCAACCAGATGTTCCTTCAGAGGAAATCAAAGTTACTTTAGCAGGTGTTGGCGTACAAACTATTTCAAGTTCAGAAACTGCCGTCTTTTATAATGTTCCAGAAGGTAAATGCACATTAATTATTGAGCATCCGGACTGCCCAACTAAAACCATTGAATTTGAAATCGATATTAAAGGAAATGCATCAATTGATATACCAGAAAATGTTTTCATGACTTACATGAAATCATTAGAACAATATTTCATGAAAGTGTGGATTGACGACAAAGATACTAGAGTTTCTGAAAACAAGATATCCGACATCTGCTCCATCCAATTAGACAATCATAAAATAGAGCTCAGTGCTATAGATCACCAATCTACATCAGTTGCTATATTTAATGAATCAGGTTTTTGTTTGATTAAAAAAGCATTCCGTGATTATTTAACTATTCCTACCAATGAATGGGCTAAAGGAATTTACATCTTACAAATCACATCTGGAAATAAAACTCAAACAATCAAATTCATTAGATAAACTAATCTATGATATTGACTGAATTTTCCAGATTAAATACAATAAGATATCATCTCGAAATAAACTTGAGATGATATCTTATTGTATTTATTAGATTTACATATTTTAATTTATAAGAAATTCAGACCTCTAAATAGAACTGCTACATCCTGTGCCCACTGATCTTCGCATGGTAGAATTTTCTGTCAGGAATTATTTAACAGACAATCTTTTAGTTTTTTCTTTTATGGACTAGATACTAATCATTTCTTCATCACAAGAGAAGCAAGCGAACAAAAATTCCTGAAATAGCTCTTCTATTTCTTTCGTATCCTCTATAACTGAACTGGATATAGTGCGGTAGTTATTTATGTTGCTTTTTGTAGCTGGATAGATATACCATAAACTGACTGACTGTACTTTCATCATTCAATGTAATTTCACGTTCTACATCGTAGATTACTTTACCGTTATACTTTCCGACAAGTGTATAAGTCAAACTTACATCCTTATCTTGATAAGTTGTGGCAATCATGTTAATGGACATATCAGCAGCTTCTTTTCCTGTGTGCTGAAAACGGTTGATATCCGTTCACCCAAAACGGTGATATCCGTTCACTTTTCATCCTCTAAACCTATGGCGATG
>CALUIV010000026.1 GCA_944320775.1 uncultured Paraprevotella sp.
GGAGTCAGGAAGCTGCTGGCTGACTTGAGATAACCTTTGGTGAAGGCTTTGAAAATTTCCATATTGAAACTTACTTTGCTCAAATCCGGTTCGTCTTCTTCTGCCGTGTTGGCACCTGTACGCAGGAAGTCACCGTAATCAGAGAAAATAAAGTTTGGCATGACGGTATCGAGGTCGATAACGCAAAGCACGTTGTCGTTTTCGTCGAACATCATGTTGTTTACTTTGGTGTCGCAATGGCAAATACGTTTTGGCAATTTTCCTTCACGGCCCAGACGCTCAGCCTTGCACATCTCGTCGGCGCGTTTTTCAATTTCATCAATGTAATATTGTACTTCTTTTACGCGGCCAACCTTATCTTCTTTTACAGCTTCACGCAACTGCCACAGACGGAATTCCATGTTGTGGAAATCCTTGATGGTTTCGCCGAGTTGTACCGGAATGTCGGCCAACATAGCCTGGAAATTACCAAAAGCTTCTCCTGCGGCGTAAGATGATTCCGGATTGACAGCCTGTTTGGTGATGGCATTCGGGATGAACACCATGATGCGCCAGTAGCTTGTTCCGTCGAAATAGAAGTATTTGTCTGCATCTTTAAGCGGAACGAAAGTCAACACTTTGCGGTCAATATCTGTTTCGCCTTTTGCTTCCAGTTTTTTGCGGATGTGTGAAGTGACGGCTTGTATGTTGTTGGATAACATTTCAACGTCGGGGAAAATGGCGTTGTTGATACGCTGCAGTACATAGTTTGGCTGGTCGTCCTCGGCTGTATTCACTTTGAATGTGTCGTTGATCAGACCTGCGCCCAAAGGCTTGATTTCGGAAACTGTGCCTTTAATGGCAAATTTCGATACAATTTCTTTCAATTCTGTTTGTTCCATATTTGAGAGATTTAATAATTGTTGTATATGATTGTTACAAATATAAGTCTTTTTTTTGTTGGAAAAGCGTTCTGGTTGCTGTTTTTTTTCTGTACTGATGAAAAAAACTGATTCCCATTTGTTTTTTATAGTAGATTTTTGATCAATGCAGTAGAATATTGTTTGTATTATAGTGTTAAATTGTTTAAATAAAAGATGTTTTAAATTTTATTTTGTCGTATTTTATTTTGTTCTTTTTATTTTTGTCAACAATAGTGGGGTATAATTAGTTAGAAGTAAAAACAATCAATCAAAAAATCATGATAATCATTAACGGAAAAAGTTTATGAAAAAATTTTATTCTTTATTTTGGATGTCTTTTCTTCTTTTGATGACAGGCATCTGTCAGGTTCACGCAGTGACGCTGGAACTTGACCAAATCTTAAAAGCTGGGGATATTGCCGCAGGAAAGAAAATAGTTTTACGCGGTTTAAAAAACAACAATCCTTGGATTAATATTGTTTCGGCAAATACGCTGACAGTATCTAAAGCGTCCATTTTTATCGTCGAAGAGGCTGAAGGTGGATTCTATTTGAAGAATGAAAGTACGGGACAGTATTTGAAGGCTTATGCCCAAGGAAGTAGTGCGATTGGACTGACTCAAGTACAGACAGAAGCGGGTGTATTTGAAGTGTCTAATCCTACTTTTAATGAAGAGACGGACATGAACTGGTTGGACGGTGTCAAGGATCATTCCTTGTTGACTCGTTTTACGAGTAAGGGTACGAACATGTTCATTAATACTCAGGGAGCAACGGCCACGGCAATTTATGCAGCAGGCACTGGAGGATGGTCGATCATGTATGTGTATGACGTGACGGATGTGGATTTCGATGCGCCGGAACCAGAAGGACCGTTGAAACCGGTAACGGACGGTACTTTTTCGGAAGATAAGTATTATGCCATAAACCGAATGAATATGGATGGTGCTTTCATGATGGAAAATAATGCAGGCGAACTTTATACCACTACATTTAATAATACGGCCCGTGTGTTTTGGAAACTGATTCCTACGGGTAAGGCGAATTGTTATTATGTGCAGAACGCCACGACCGGACGTTATGTGCAAAGCACGAAACAAAATCTGAGTGCACAGATTCCTATGGGCAGTAATCCTGTAGAGATTCAGATCGGTAAGGATGGTACGAGCGGTGCAAGTACGAATGGAACTTCTTTCTATTATTTCTGTAGTACGGATCAGAACAATATTCCAAGCGGAGCTTTGGGGTTGAATCTGAATGGCAGTAAGGCCGGTGCGAATGTTGTTGCCTGGTCTGCAGCCAGTGGAAATCAGAATTCTTATTGGACGGTATCGGAAACAGAGTATACTTATGAACCGCAGATTCTGCCTTTGGTGGAAAATCTTGAGGATGTTGCAACCGCAACCAAATATGCTTTGGCTGTGACGGATGGACAATGGCTGACAGCGGAAAACGGTAGCGTGTCGTTGGCTGAAAAGGGAACGGATAATAAATTTGCCTGGTTCTTTGTCGGAACGAGCAACAAGAAGGAAGGTATTTATCTGGTGAACATGGCTGATCCGACCAAGGTGCTGACACTGAATGATGACGGGACTTATGGTTTTGCCGAACCGGAGCAGGGAACGCGCTGGTTTGTGGCAGAGAAAGTGGCAGCGGATGGTTCTACGACCTTGACCTTCGTGCCTTATACACAAAAAGATGATGCGGAACCGGCATATCTGACAGTCGGCGGTGTATCTGAATTTGTATTGGCTAACTATCGCAGCGGTTACAGCTTGGCTACTCAGATTTATTTCTTGCCTTGCGGCGTTTTGGACGAAGGATATATCGCTACTTTGGATTTAACAGGGGAACAGGTTCAGAAAGAGTTGAATTATCAAGCGGCCAAACCGAATGATTATTATACACTCTACACCGTGGAAAAAGCAACTGTTACCCGTGGAGAACCGTTTAATCTGGCTGCTCAATTATCAGGAATGGGTGAAGGTACAGTGGCTTATGTTTATTTCGACTGGAATCGCGACGGTTTGTTCGAGACGGTATATCCTTATAGTACGGATGCAATCGCTGATTTGATAGAAGTTCCTGAAGATGCAGCTGTCGGTAAATCCCGGATGCGTGTCCGGATTACGAACAATGCGTTGGCAGATGCAGAGGATGATGCAGTCGGTTCTATTTATGACTTCATTGTGTATGTTGCCGAGCCACAGGCCAAACGTTTGATTACGGCCAGACCAAATGGAACGGATCGTGGTAAGACGGCTATTTTAGTGGGAGGAGAACAATTTGAACGTTATGAGGCGAATTATGGAGAAACGGTAACTGCTGTTGCGACTCCGGCTGATGAATTGCAGTTTATTTGTTGGAAAGATAATCGTACGGTTGTTTCTTCGGATGCCGAATATACCTTTAGTGTGACGGAACATGTTGATTTGGTCGCTTGTTTCACTCCGAACAGTACGTTTGAAACAGATGTTCAGATCGCAGAATCAGATCAGAAGAATCTGGTTTATGACTTGGTTCAGGGTACGGATGAGATCCAGGTCGTGACAGATGCCAAGGTGAAGATGGTTTACGTTTTTGCTCCAAATGGCACGCTGGTAGGAAAGAGTAAAACTAAGAAGGTTTCTGTCGCAGGTCTGTCTGAAGGTACTTATATCGTTAAGGTCGTGACTGCAATTGGTGACGGTAGTAAGAAAATTGTTTTAAAATAAACGGATTCGTTTAGAGAAATGACGGTTCTCTTGGAAATAATGGGAGCCTTTTGAGAATCAGAAAAATATAAAGCTTTATGAAAAATAAGAATATCATGTTACTCAGTTCTGCTTTGATGCTTGCCGGTACGGCTATGGCTCAGGTCGAAAATGAAAAACCGAATATAATTTTTATCCTGTGCGATGATATGGGCTATGGCGACTTAGGATGTTATGGACAACAGTATATCAGCACACCGAATCTCGACCGGATGGCGGCAGAAGGCATGCGCTTTACGCAGGCGTATGCCGGCAGTCCGGTGAGCGCGCCTTCGCGTGCGACCCTCATGACGGGACAGCATACGGGGCATACCGAGGTGCGCGGTAACAAGGAATACTGGAGCGGTTCGGTCATGTACGGACAAAATCAGGATTATGCCGTGGCCGGACAGCATCCCTACGACCCCGATCACGTGATTTTGCCCGAAATCATGAAAGACAACGGTTATACGACCGGTATGTTCGGAAAGTGGGCCGGAGGTTACGAAGGTTCGGTTTCTACGCCGGAAAAACGTGGCGTGGATGAATATTACGGGTATATCTGCCAGTTTCAGGCACACCTTTATTATCCGAACTTTATGAACCGGCTGGTGCGGGACGAAAACGGCAACGCCAAAATTGTCCGCGAGGAGCTGACGGAGAATACCAAGTATCCGATGTATGGCAACGGATATGAAAAACGTACGCAATATACGGCCGATCTGATTCATCAGGAAGCCATGAAATGGATAGACAGCCAGACGGGAGAAAAGCCGTTCTACGGGTTCTTTACCTACACGTTGCCGCATGCGGAGCTTTGCCAGCCCAACGACTCGATTCTGCAGGCCTACAACAACCGTTTCTGCAACGACAAAAACTTTGGCGGAAACCAGGGGTCGCGCTACAATCCGACGGTGAATGTGCATGCCCAGTTTGCTGCCATGATCACCCGTCTGGATGCCTATGTCGGTGAGATTATGGCCAAATTGGAAGAAAAAGGAATGGCCGATAATACGATTCTGATTTTCTCTTCTGACAATGGACCTCATGAAGAAGGTGGAGCAGATCCGGCATTCTTCAATCGCGACGGTTTGCTGAAAGGAACTAAACGTTCGTGTTTCGAGGGGGGAATTCGTGTACCGTTTATTGTGCGCTGGCCCGGAAAAGTGAAGGCCGGAAGCGTGAATGATCATCAGCTGGCGTTCTATGATGTGATGCCGACCTTCTGTGATCTGATCGGGGTGGAAAATTATGAAGAAAAATATAAGAATGAAAAGAAAGAGGTTGACTATTTTGACGGATTGTCTTTTGCTCCTACGTTGCTGGGTAACGATAAGGAGCAGGAAAAACATGAGTTCCTCTACTGGGAGTTTGGCGAGACCGATCAGATAGCTGTACGCAAAGGAGATTGGAAACTGCGGGTTGTGGGCGGCAATTGCGAACTCTATGATTTGGCAAATGACGTGCATGAAGACAATAATGTCGCTTCAAAGTATCCGGAAATTGTGAAGGAATTGAAAACTATTGTCAAGCAAGAGCATACGCCAAGTCAACACTTTAATATAACGTTACCGCAATAATTCTTATTGTTTATATTGGTGCAGGGGCATTGGATGTCCCTGCATTTTTTTTGAATAATTCTGTTTTTGGAAAGTGATGGATGGACTCTTATTCATGACAAAAAAAATATGCAGAACGAAAAATTGCGTACAAACTTATTTTATTCACGATAAAAAGTCTTTTTCCTATTTTGATTTTTCGTTATTCCTTTTGCAGTTATTCCTTTTTTCAGTATTTTTGCCTATACCCTAATCCGAAAACAATCTTTTATCTTTAAATTATAGAGTATATGACATTAATCAAATCAATTTCCGGTATCCGTGGTACCATCGGAGGAAAGGCAGGAGATACGCTGAATCCTTTGGATATTGTAAAGTTTACGTCTGCGTATGCAACTTTGATCCGCAAGACGACCAAGGTGCAGAGCAACAAGATCGTGGTTGGCCGTGACGCCCGCATTTCAGGCGAAATGGTGAAAAATGTGGTTTGTGGAACGTTGATGGGTATGGGCTTCGATGTAGTAAACATCGGTCTGGCTTCTACCCCGACAACAGAAATTGCTGTGACGATGGAAGGTGCTTGCGGCGGTATTATCCTGACTGCATCTCATAATCCGCGCCAGTGGAACGCACTGAAGCTTTTGAACGAAAAAGGTGAGTTCCTGAATAAGGAAGAAGGAAACGAAGTTTTGCGTATTGCTGAAGCTGAAGATTTCGAATATGCCGATGTAGATCATCTGGGTTCTTATCGTGAAGACAATTCTTATGATCAGAAGCACATAGATCTGGTTAAGAATTTGGCATTGGTAGACGTTGAGGCGATTAAAAAGGCAAACTTCAAGGTTGCGCTTGACTGTGTGAATTCGGTCGGTGGCATCATTCTTCCCAAATTGCTGGAACAGCTGGGTGTTCAGACCGTGACTGGTCTTTATATGGAGGCAACAGGTGATTTCCAGCACAATCCGGAACCGTTGGAGAAGAACTTGACTGACATCAAGACTTTGATGCAGAAGGGTGAGCATGACATTGCTTTCGTAGTCGATCCGGATGTTGACCGTCTGGCTTTATTCTGCGAGGACGGTACTATGTACGGAGAAGAGTATACACTGGTGACGGTTGCTGATTATATCCTGCAACATACTCCGGGTAACACGGTTTCCAATCTGAGCTCTACACGTGCTTTGCGCGACGTGACCCGCAAATATGGTTGCGAGTATAACGCTTCTGCTGTGGGTGAAGTAAATGTAGTTACTTTAATGAAGAAGACAAATGCCGTAATTGGTGGTGAAGGTAATGGTGGAGTGATTTATCCGGCTGCCCATTATGGACGTGATGCTTTGGTTGGTATTGCTTTGATTTTGACTTATCTGGCAAAGAAAGGCATGAAGACAAGCGAACTCCGTGCAACTTATCCTCCTTATTGTATTGCCAAGAATCGTATTGATTTGACCCCTGAAACAGATGTAGACGCTATTTTGGCTAAAGTGAAGGAATTGTATAAGGATCAGGAAGTCAATGATATTGATGGCGTGAAGATTGATTTCCCAGACAAGTGGGTTCATTTGCGTAAGAGCAATACGGAACCGATTATCCGTGTATATTCAGAAGCGGCAACAATGGAGGCTGCAGATGAGCTCGGCAAACAGATTATGGAAGTCGTTTATAGTTTTGCAAAATAAACATTGAATTTTATTCGTTTTATAATAAAAAATTCTCGTTGATTAGAATGCCATTTCTGACTTGAAAAAGTCGGAAATGGTTTTATTCGTTTTTTATTAAATTCTTAATTGCCCTTATATGAAAAAGAACTTGTACCCAACGATTGCCATGGCTTTGCCTGCCGTGGTGACACTGATGTCGTGTGCTGAGAAAAAGGAAAAGCCAGAGCATTATAATATTGTGTATATCATGACCGACGATCATACCGCTCAAATGATGAGCTGCTATGATAATCGTTATGTTGAGACACCAAATTTGGATCGCATAGCCCAGGATGGTGTGAAATTTGTAAATAGCTTTGTTGCTAACTCTTTATCGGGACCCAGCCGTGCCTGTATGTTTACTGGAAAGCACAGCCATAAAAACGGATTTACGCATAATGAACATGGCATTTTTGACGGAAGTCAGCAGACAATGCCGAAACTGTTGCAGCAAGCCGGCTATCAGACAGCAATCATCGGAAAATGGCACTTGGTGAGCGAGCCTACTGGATTTGATTATTGGAACATTCTTCCGGGACAGGGCGACTATTACAATCCTGATTTTATCCGGATGGATGGCACAACGGTCCGGGAACATGGCTACGTGACCAATATCGTGACGGATAAGAGTATCGACTGGATGGAGAACAAGCGCGATAAGAGCAAGCCGTTCATTCTGTTTATCCACCATAAGGCTTGTCACCGGAACTGGTTGCCTGAGATGAAATATCTGAATGAATACGAGGATAAGACATTCCCATTACCAGAAAACTTTTATGATGATTATGCCGGTCGCAAAGCTGCAGCTGCACAAGAGATGGAGATCGGAAATAATAATCATATGGATTTGGTCTATGATAATAAGATCTATTCTGAAGGAGATCAGACTCGGCTTACATCTACATATTTAAGTATGATCAACCGGATGGATTCTGCTGACCGGGTGCGCTATGACAGTCTTTACCAGGCGATAACCGCTGATTTCAAACAGAAAAATCCAAAAGGAAAAGACTTGGCTGAATATAAGTATCAGCGTTATATGCGTGATTATTCGAAAGTGCTGAAGTCACTGGATGATAATGTAGGACGGGTTTTGGACTATCTGGAAGAGTCGGGTCTGTCGAAAAATACATTGGTGGTATATACTTCGGACCAAGGCTTCTATATGGGAGAGCACGGATGGTTTGACAAGCGGTTTATGTATGAGGAATCCATGAGCACACCACTGGTCATGAAACTGCCTGAAGGACTGGAGGCACGCGGCGAGATAACGGAAATGGTTCAGAATATAGACTACGCGCCTACATTCTTGGAACTGGCCGGTGTGGAGGTGCCGGAGGATATTCAGGGTGTTTCGCTGTTGCCTTTGCTGAAGGGTGAGCATCCGAAAGACTGGCGCAAGTCTTTGTATTATCATTTTTATGAATATCCGGCAGAACATGCGGTGAAACGGCATTATGGCATCCGTACGGAACGTTATAAACTGATTCATTTTTATCGTGATATTGATGAGTGGGAACTTTATGACCTTCAGACCGATCCTATGGAGATGCATAACATTTATGGACAGCCGGGTACAGAACAGATTACTCAGGACCTGATGAAACAGTTGGATGATTTGCAGGTTCAGTATGATGATCCGATTCGTGAACAGTTTCCCTTGTCGGTTCAATGATAAAAATAGGATAAAAAAAGAAAATCTGAGTGCGCACACAGCGGCGTAACTCAGATTTTATGTTTAAAATAACATAAAAATAACTATGCAATAAGCCCGAAGACGCATAGAATTTGGTAAATTTGAACTTCAAAAATATTAAATATGCTGACTCAGATTATTAATGCTCGTATCCTTACGCCGCAGGGATGGCTCAAGGATGGTTCTGTCATTTTGCGTGACAACAAGATTCTCGAAGTAACGAATTGTGACTTGGCCGTAATCGGTGCTGAAGTCATTGACGCCAAGGGTATGTATGTGGTGCCGGGCGGTGTCGAGATGCACGTGCATGGCGGTGGAGGCCGTGATTTTATGGAGGGTACTGAAGATGCTTTCCGTGAAGCAATTGCAGCACATGCCAAGCACGGAATGACTTCTATTTTCCCTACACTTTCTTCTTCTACAGTTCCAATGATTGAAAAGGCTGTAGAGACATGTAATAAATTAATGGCTGAGAAAAACAGCCCTGTTTTGGGTTTGCACTTGGAAGGTCATTATTTGAACTTGAAGAAGGCTGGAGGTCAGATGCCTGAAAATATTAAGGATCCGGATCCAAATGAGTATATTCCAATTGTAGAAAAGTCACCTTGTCTGGCACGTTGGGATGCGGCACCTGAACTGCCTGGAGCAATTCAGTTTGGTAAGTATTGTGCGGCTAAGGGTGTGCTTCCTACCATTGCGCATACTTGTGCTGAATATGAAGATGTATTGGCTGCATACAATGCGGGATTCACACACGTGACGCATTTCTATAACGCTATGCCTGGTTTCCATAATAAACGTGAATATAAGTATGAAGGTACAGTAGAAAGCGTTTATCTGATTGATGACATGACGGTAGAATGTGTAGCCGATGGTATTCATGTGCCTCCGACCATTCTACGTATGGTCTATAAGATTAAGGGAGTGGAGCGTATGGCACTGATTACGGATGCTTTGGCATGTGCAGCCAGTGATAGTGACAAGGCTTTTGATCCGCGTGTTATTATTGAGGATGGCGTTTGTAAGCTTTCTGACCGTTCTGCTCTTGCTGGTAGTATTGCTACAACGGATCGTTTGATTCGTACCATGGTGCAGCAGGTTGACGTTCCTTTGGAAGATGCAATCCGAATGGCTTCCGAAACACCTGCCAAGATCATGAAGGTTTATGACCGTAAAGGCTCGTTGGCCAAGGATAAAGATGCGGATATCCTGGTACTGGACAATGACTTGAACATCCGCTGCGTATGGCAGATGGGAAAGATTATTGAGAATTCATTGTTCTAAAACGCGTTTATCATACAGACAAAAAAATAAGGACCGATAATGACCGGTCCTTATTTTTTTGTCTGTATGTATTTGATTTTTTGTCTGATTTTTATGTCAAGCCTCTTTGTCTGCTCACGACCGGCTTTATGAAAGGAGTAAGGCGTTGTTTATAATTCCAGATCGGCACCACCCTGACGGATCCATTCCATGACATTGGCAGGCGGGCGTTCGTTTTTCAATTCTTCTTTCATGAAATCCATGTATGGTGCAACGTGCTTATAAAACTGATAATAACCTTTGCATAAATAGTTCAGTCCACTTTCGCCTGACGATGTTTTACAAAAACGGTTTTTGGGACATTCTCCATGGCAGGCAAAGTTGAACTCGCATTCGCGGCATTGTGTCGGTAGGGTGCTTTTCTTGGCTTCTCCAAATTTGAGCTGCCGCTCACTATACATCATCTCCAATAATGTCTTTTCATAAATATTTCCCAGCTTGTATTCGGGGAAAACAAAATGGTCGCAACTATATACGTCGCCATTAAATTCCATGACACCTGCATGGCCACAAGTTTCAGACATGGAACATAAGCTGGACATAACGCCCATCCAGTTGGCTAGTGTCGCATCGAAAATCTGTATGAAGTATTCGCCGACATCTTGGCGTACCCATTCATCGAATATGGTGCAAAGAAAATTACCCCATTGTTCTGGTGTGACAGAAAAGTCGGCCAATTCTGCTTTAGTTCCTTCTGATGGAGATGCAAGAATGCGTCCGTCTGGATGTTTATATATACGTTCTACAATTGGAGTGAACTGGATATAGTGGCAGTTTATTTCTTTAAAGAAGTGATAAAAATCGAGAGGATAATCTCCGTTAAAATCGTTGACGACAGCCATAGCATTCCATTCTACCTGATGTTTGTTGAGCAACTGGATACCTTTCATGACTTGTTTGAACGAAGGCTTACCGCTACGTGAACGGCGATATTCATCATGAAATTCCTGTGGTCCGTCAATAGATAAACCTACCAGCCAGTTTTGGTCGTGGAAGAACCGGCACCATTCATCTGTAAGTAGCGTTCCGTTGGTTTGAATAGAGTTCTCAATTTGGCGACCTCTGCCATATTGTTGTTGTAGCTTGACTACTTTTTTATAAAAATCCAATGGACGCATCAACGTTTCGCCGCCATGCCAGGTAAACATGATTTGTGGTGTGGTTTGGCATTCGATGTATTCTTTAATGAACTTCTCTAAAAGTTCATCACTCATGATATGTTTTGGATTTTGTTTGTATAGTTTGGACTTTTCTGTATAGTAACAATAATTACATGCCAGATTACAAAGTGAACCCGCCGGTTTGGTCATGATATACATGGGTTTGGCGAAAGGAGCGTATGTATTTGATTTCATGGAGCCAGAATATAAGGATGCGAAGAATCTGTTGAAGTTTACGTAACAGATTCTTCGCATTGTTTTATGAATTTAGATAACGTTAGTCCCTATGATTTTAATTGATAATAGAGTTATCTGAACGTATCTTATTTATTTTAAAGAGCGTCTTTCTCAATATCTTTGAAGTATTTATAAGTGCCGACTTTAAGTTCGTCAGTTGCAGCTTCATCACAAACAATAATTCCGTGTTCATGTAGCTGGAGCGCGCTGATTGTCCACATTTGTGTGATGCTGCCTTCTACTGCATGATAAAGTGCTTTTGCTTTGTTATGGCCGTTGCAGAGGATTAATACTTCTTTTGCAGACATTACCGTACCAACACCGACTGTCAAAGCATGCAAAGGTACATTATTCGGATCGCCACCGAAGAAACGTGAGTTGGCAATTCTGGTATCTGTTGTCAATGTCTTAACACGAGTGCGTGAAGTCAGTGATGAACCTGGCTCATTGAATGCAATATGTCCGTCTGGACCAATACCACCGATAAATAAATCGATACCACCAGCCTCTACGATCATTTTCTCATAGTTTGCACATTCAGCTTCCAAATCCTCAGCATTTCCGTTCAGAATATGAATGTTCTCTTTCGGGCAGTCAATATGGTTGAACAAGTTGTTTGCCATGAAAGAATGATAGCTTTCAGGATGTGCTTCAGGAAGACCGACATATTCGTCCATGTTGAAGGTCACTACATTCTTGAAGCTAACCTTACCGGCTTTGTAGGCAGCAACAAGTGCTTTATACATGCCCATAGGAGACGAACCGGTCGGCAAACCAAGTACAAATGGTTTCTCCGGAGTGGGATTGGCTGCATTGATTTTGCTTACTACATAATCAGCTGCCCACTGAGACAACTGTTCATAATTCGGTTCAATGATAACTCTCATAATATTGATTTTTTAATATTTAAGTAAAGTGTTACAAAGATAATTAAAGCGATTGACAAAAAGAAATTTTTGCTCTTTTTTTATCCGTTAAAAAGAATTTTCGCATGGAAAGTTTAACGGTATAAATTTGTATTCTTTATAATATTTGCTTTAATTTGCAATAATAATCACATTAGAAATCATTCATTAATCTGACTACGATCGTGAAGAGCAAGAATTTATTACTGTTAGGAGGTAGCTTGATGGCATCCTCTATGGGGATGATGGCCCGTAATGTTGAAAAGCCAAATATTATATTTATTCTTTGTGATGATATGGGGTATGGAGATTTGGCATGTTATGGGCAGAAGTATATAAAAACTCCTAATTTGGATAAGATGGCTGCTGAAGGTATGTTGTTTACTCAGGCCTATGCAGGCAGTCCTGTAAGTGCTCCCTCCAGAGCTTCTTTAATGACAGGGCAGCATACGGGACATACCGAGGTGCGTGGTAATAAAGAGTACTGGCAAGGACAAGTAAAATATGGTCGTAATACAGAGTATGCAGTGACAGGACAGCATCCATATGATCCTGAACATGTCATTTTACCGGAAATAATGAAAGACAACGGTTATACTACGGGTATGTTCGGAAAATGGGCGGGCGGTTATGAAGGCTCAGTTTCTACACCGGATAAACGGGGTATAGATGAATATTACGGTTATATCTGTCAGTTTCAGGCGCATTTATATTATCCGAATTTCTTGAATAGATATAGTAAGTCAAAAGGTGATCAGGGCGTTGTACGAGAAATATTGGAAGAAAATATTAAATATCCGATGTATGGTGCTGAATATGGAAGACGGACACAATATGCATCAGATTTGATCCATCAGGCTGCTATGGATTGGATTGATCAGCAAACGGGCGAACAACCTTTTTATGGGTTCTTTACTTATACTTTGCCTCATGCTGAATTGGTACAACCCGGAGATTCTATTCTTGATTATTATTTGGAGCAGTTCAAACAGGACAAAAGTTTTAAAGGATCAGAAGGCTCTAGATATAATGCGGTATTAAATGTACATGCGCAGTTTGCAGCCATGATAACCCGTTTGGATAAGTATGTCGGTGAAATCTTGGCTAAACTGGATGAAAAAGGTTTTTCTGAAAATACGTTAGTCATTTTTTCTTCTGATAATGGTCCTCATGAAGAGGGTGGGGCGGATCCGTCTTTTTTCGGGCGTGACGGTAAGCTTAAAGGCTTAAAGCGTTCTTGTCATGAAGGCGGAATCCGCGTTCCTTTTATCGCAAAATGGCCAGGAAAGATAGAGCCGGGTACTGTTAATGATCATCAATTGGCATTTTATGATGTGATGCCTACATTCTGTGAATTGGCAGGAGTGAAAAAGTTTGAAAAGAAATATATAAATCCGGATAAAGCAGGTGATGGTTTTGATGGTATTTCTTTTGCGCCGACTTTGCTGGGAAATAACAAGAAGCAGAAAAAGCATGATTATTTATATTGGGAGTTCCATGAAACCAATCAAATAGCCGTTAGACAAGGTGACTGGAAATTATTGGTGAAATCTGGAAATTGTGAGTTGTATAATCTTGCTGAAGATTTGCATGAGGATCATAACGTTGCTGCGGAATATCCTGAAAAAGTGAAAGAACTGAAGGCTATTGTGATGAAAGAACACGTAGACAGTCCGTTGTTCCCTATTACGTTGCCTAAATAATAGATTAACGAACCATATTTTTTAACTTAATAACCTATACAAATGAAGAAAACTACTTTATTAAGTGCAGTTTTGATGGCCGGACTTAGCCAGGTTCCACTGGGAGTAATGGCGCAGGAGACAGATGCCCAAAAGCAGGAAGTGGTGAAAATGACCACGAATAGAGAGGTGGGCAGTGAGCTTACTTTTACGATGAATACAGGAACGGTGTCCGTTGACTGGGGTGATGGTAATCCTGTAGAGATTGAAAGCACTGGCGATCCGATAACAGGAAACCTTAAGGGACAAACCGTCACGGTATCTGCTGCAAAAATTTCTTATTTGGATTGCAGCTTTTCCGACTTGACAGGGTTGGAAGTTCGCGATGCATCAAGTTTGCGGACATTGTATTGTGGAAATAATAATCTGTCAGACCTTTCCATACAGTCAAATGGCTATCTGGAGTCCTTGGATTGTTCTAACAATGAGTTGAAATCTATCTCTTTGTCTTCTCAACGTAATTTGAAAGTCTTGGATTGCTCCGGTAATAATTTTACTACTTTAGGTGTAGGAACAGTAACAAAACTTACTACTTTAATTTGTTCTGACAATCAAATTTCAAATTTGACCTTGAGTGGAATTCCGAATTTGACCACGTTATGGTGCCAAAACAACCAGTTGAAAACTTTAGATATCAGTAAGAATACCAACATCCAGTCTGTAGTCTGTGATGGGAATCAACTGACGAAAATAACCGTTTCCAGCGCTAATGTGGTTGATTTTTGGTGTAATAATAATCAACTGGAGAATTTGGATCTGTCCCGTTCTATTACTCTTGAAACGCTTTCTTGTTCAAATAACCAGTTAAGCAATTTATCTTTGGCCGGGCTTTCGGGACGTAAGGCTTTAGCTGTGTATTTGGAGAACAATAAATTGGGCTTCTCTGATTTCTATGCGATGGAAAATGTGATTGATTATGTTTTGGATCCTCAGCAAAATTTTAGTTTGGGAACAACCGAAATAAATGTAAATGGTTATGTTGATGTTCCTGATTATGAAAAAAATGTTGATGGGCAAGAGGTTAATGCCAAAATTATCTGGATCAATACGTTGACTGATGAAGAACTGGAGTATGGTAAGAATGGTGATTATACAAATCGTTCAAACCGATACACATTCCTCAAACCTTTTCAGTCTATACAGTGTGTGATGACATCTTCATTATATCCTGGAATCGAATTGATGAGTGAGGAGCTGAAAGTTTCTGAACCAACAGGAGTCAAGGACGTCAATGCAGAGGCAGGACTCGTGTGTAAGGGAGAGAATGGACAATTATACATGACTGCGGATAAAACCATATACGTGCGTGTATTTACCGCGGACGGAAAACAAGTTTGGTCGGGAACGGTAACAAATACTGGTGTCAGCCTGAATCTGGGACATGGAATTTTTGTGGTTAATGGAGTAAAAGTTTCTCTTTAGTTAAACTAAAAATTAAATGAATGAGATTATGAAAAAAAATATATTAGTTGCTTTAACTGCTTCTTTGTTTGCGGGAAGCAATATTTCGGCTCAGGTTTTTGGAGATAAAGACATGATTCTGTTGGCTACACAGCGTGTTTCTTTGGGTTATCAGGATACGGTTTTTTACGTTCCTTATTTGTCAAATACAGATGTGACGGTTGAGTCTGATGCATCATGGATTACGGCCGAGGTGAATGAAAAATCAAAGAAAATCCGTCTGGCAATCGAGGCAACGACATCACCTGAAAAAAGAACTGGCGTCGTTCGTGTGACTAATGCCGACAAGTCGTTCGCCCGAACATTTACAGTAGATCAGACTAAGGAAAACTATGCTGTGTTTGCTCCATCTAACAAGCTGCCCATCGCCAGCGCGTCTGCTTCCAGTTCGCAATCAGGAGAGGGGATTGAGCGTACGTACGACGGAAATTCTTCTACATTATGGCACTCATCATATGGTGGTGTAACTTTCCCGGTGACGTTGACTTATAATTTTGATGGTGTAGAACAAATAGATTATTTACGCTATATTCCGAGAACAAGCGGTAAGAATGGTTGTTTTAAGGAAGTGGAAGTATGGGTGAAAACAGTAGACGCAGATGAATTTGTCAAGATGGGAACGTACGATTTTGGCGGCAACAACTCACCTTATGACGTTTATTTTGATGAACCTATAATGAATCCGGCTTCCATTCAGTTTAAGGTGCTCTCAGCAACAACCGAACAAACAGCCAATTTTGCCAGTTGTGCGGAAATGGAATTTTACATAAGCCCTGAAAATACGGAAGATCCGAATCAGACTATATTTACTTCTGACCTGTGGGATGGTTTGCAGCCGGATGTTACGCAGAAAGAAGTTGATGCTTTGACTAATCCTTACAGTAAATTTGTAGCCCAGCAATTGCTGGACAATGCTGATGAATTTACGAAAGACCGTATCGCCAGCTACGAATGTGTGCTGTCACCTGAGCAACTCTCAGCTCTTTGGAATACTCCTGGAAAATATTATGATCATCTTCAGGGAGTTACGGGTATTAATATCTCTAAAGGAACGTCGGGGGTTGCAGTTTCCGGATTGCCTAATGGCAAGACGGCTACATTAAAAGTGGTAGCTTGGTATGCCGGCGAGAAAGCAGGGCCGGCTGAGTATTCTTATACCCTTCAGAATGGACTCAATATCATTAATTATACTTCTAATTATGATGGATTGGCTTATATCGCTTATTTCGCAGATAGCCAGGAAGAAGAAGCTACTGCGCCTGCGATAAAGGTACACTTTATCAACGGATCCGTCAATGGTTACCTGTCGCCAGATCGTGATAATGGAAAATTGGATACTGTGCTGATGAATGCTAAGAATCGTTGCATTGACCTGGTAGGCGAGAAAGTTCATTCTATCTGGCAAGTTTCCGGAATGAGAAACTACTGTAAGGCTATTGACGGTACATCGAAAGGTTACGTGCAGTTTATGAATGTTTTGGATACACTCGTCGGTTGGGAACATCATCTGCTGGGCTTTGATAAATATAATCGGGTGCCGAAAAACCGTACTTGTGCATATGTAAACTATACCTATTATATGTTTCAGGGGTATTATGGCGTTTCCTTTATGTATGATCAGGAATCACGTGTGTTGAACTGTAATACCATTATGAAAAATGACGGTGATGCAATATGGGGATTGAGTCACGAATGGGGACATCAGCATCAGATGCAGCCCTATTTCTGCTGGGCCGGTCTTGGAGAAAGTTCCAATAACATGAATTCTTGTGAGAATGTGCTTCGTATGGGATATCATGATAATTATCATGCTGGCCGAATTAAAAGTGCATGGAATGGTGCATACGCTACGTTCTTTACCAATGTGAACAACACGTACCAGTCAGAACTTAATGACAAAGGTGAACCCGAGCCAACATATTGGCGCATGAGATCTTATGAATGGATTGATCGTTTTAGCTGGTGTCCGGCTGTTCAGGCAGAGATTCGCAGACAATATGCTACCTATTATAAAAACGGTGCTTGGCAAATACCATCTATTGCTTCTGATCCAGAACATGCAATTTCCACAAACGAAGTTAACGTTGAGCAGAATACTGCTCCTTTCTATATGCTGCACAATTATTTCAGCTATACTTTGCCTAAGGAAGGGGATAGCTCAAAGAAAGACTTCCAGCTGGATCTGTATGAGGCTTTGCGTCAAACGGATGACCCGAACGGTTCTGTAATTGAACCGGGAAAAACAGAAGTCGATAAATATGAACTTCTGGCAAGCGCACAGAACGGCAACAAGAATGGAAAATATGATGAGTTTGTGAAAGACTATCCGAATTCATGTTGGGTTACGAAGGGTTATATCAGAAAGGGTGCAACATGGACTGAAAACAGTGTTCCGTTTATTCTGAATTATATCAGAAAGGCTTCGCGCATTTCCGGTTACAATCTGTTTGACTACTTTGATAAATTCGGATTCCTGCGTACGATCATCATGACTATCGGAGATTATGGTGACAAGGATTATGTTATGATGGAGGATATGAAAGCTGAATTTAAGAAAGATATGGAAGCGTTGGGCTTGAAAAAAATTGATGAAGCCATGATGGAAAAAATGGCTCATTCTGATCTGCCAATCTATGAGACTCCGGATATTCCTAACGAACCAGCTAAATAATTGTGTTATCAGATTATTATAGGGTAAATCTTTTAAGAACCTTGTAAAATTATGACTTTTGAAACTTACTCAGGTTTACATGAAGTAGCATGTTACCTGAGTAAGTTTTTTATGTTTGATAAATTACCAGCATACAAAAAGCGGAGCACACGGAATAGTGTGGCCCCGCTTTTTATATGCCGGTTAATTTTTAGTACGTATAACGCTATTTGTCTTCTTCTGAATCGGTCTTTATTCTGCCTTTATAATCAGCGTTAATACCTTGGTCATTGTAAATTACTGTTTTAAAGTCTGAATCAGTCCATTGGAGAGCGTCAGTTGTCAGTTCAGGTACATTATAACTCTTTAGCAGGAGTATGTTCTCTTCTGGATTCTCCTGCGGCAACAGGAAGGCTTTGTGGCCTCGTCCGTTTCGGTCGAAATAAGCCAGATAAATCCGCGTATAGTTGCCGTCGTCTCTTCTGCTGCTGAATACGATCCATCTGCCGTTGCTGCTCCACGTGTGGTAGCTGTCCACGTCTTTGCTGTTTGTTTCCGTTAATGCGTAAGTGCTGTCATTTTTCAGGTCTTTTACCCATAGATCGGCACTTTTGTGCCATATATGGAATTGGCCATAATCAGCTAGCGTGTACAATAAGAAATCGCCGTTTGGACTTATTTTAGGGACAGAAGCGCTTTTCTTTTGTGACGTACAGTCTACAACCATCTTGGGGATACCAAATGTTTTTTCTTTTTCATTGAAGTCTAGAACCTTAATGTTATAGAATAATTGATTGTAGTTTTTGGTTATGAAATCTCTCTTCAGTGAGTCTGGAATATTGGCTAAATTTTCAGGTTCAGCTACACAGAAATATAATTGTTTGCCATCGGGCGACCAGCAAGGAAAAGTTTCAAATGAATTGTCTGTTTTTAGAATGTTGAAAACTTCATTCTGTTCCGCATCATAGAAGAGTAAATCGCTACTTAGATCCAGTACTTCTACTTTTTCTTTGTGTTTGATATGGAAAACTTGCCCGGTATTGTTTGTTGAGAATGCAATCCATTTGTGGTTGGGATGCCATGAGGGATAAACTCCTGAACTTAGAATAGAATCATGTTTGATGATAATTTTTTTAATCTTTTCTTTATCTGCAATAATGGTACCTCCATGCGCAGCACGAACATGGAAAAGCATGTTTTCTGTCTGGTAGTTCTGATAGTTATGACAATTTACGCAATGATTATTGTTGTCATCATATACTTTGTTGTTTTCATATATAGGCGAAACATCAAATGTAGTTAGATTGCGTTGATACAGTCCTAATTGCCTGTAAAGTTCATAACCTGGTTCTATTAATCTGTAGGATAAGAAACTGTCTATTGGTTCAGCAACGCTTAAAGAATAACTTTTGTATTTTTCCCATTGTTTCTTATTGTATCCGTAGATTTGTACTTTTATCTTAGTTCCTATAGTTTGTTTTAGTAATTCTCGCCATTTCTCCGGATTAAACTGTATCAGATTCTGATCCGATTCCGTAAGCAATTCTTGTCCGTTCTGTCCTTTTAGGCTTACAATATATTTTTCAGCACCGTTGTCAATTGTGAAGTTTAGTGGCGCTATATTCGATGGTATAATGATATTCTTGTAGTCTGGATAGAGGTATAGGCTATCAGTGCATTCTATATATGTCTGTGGTATTTTTACCTGTTTATCACACCCTGTACATAAAAACATGAGCAAGGTGAGACCTGAAATCTGTTTTTTTATATTCTTGTTCATTAGTTTACTCCTGATTTATTTATTGTCTGATTAATTTTTTGATTGGATTTTGATGGTAAATTGCCAAAATAGTAATAATATGGGTAGTATCCCTTGTATTGGTCAAACAATTGTTTTTGGCCTTCGTTTTTGTTCTTCATGAATCTCTTTGCCTCGTTCAGGAAACTCTGATATTTGTTTCTGGCAAAAGCATTAATGCGGAATACTTTTCCAATCTGACTGTTCTTAGTACTTTCCATTGTCAATGCATCAGCAATGCTGCCTGTTGGTGTACTGCCGATCAGAGGTTGTGTACGTAAAAGAAAATCAGGCATAAGTTTTGTATATAAGCAAGCTGCAATGGAAGCCTTCAGGGCATTTAATGAACGTCCCTCCAGCATGACGATATTATAGCCTAAAAACGTTGGCTGCCGAAAGTTATATTCAAAATTATCGTAGGTGGGTTCCATTAGCTTGACTTTTGAGATTTCCGGATCGTTGTTTCTTAAATGTTCATCCTGCAATATTTTTTTATATTTGTCCGTAAACTGGCCTTCGAAAGGAAGCGTTTCCAATATTTGTAGATATTTTGCACACAATTCATTCTCATTATTTGCCAATGCGATGAGAGTCAGTCGTTTGAGATAGTAAGCACTTGGACCTTCCATAGTAATTTTTTCTATGGCACATCTGTTAGCCGGTAAAAGTAATCCGGCATAAAAATTGCAGTCAGCTTCATACATGGAAGTGCCATAGTCAGAATGATGGGTGCGGTTATGCAGATAAAGGTCTTCGTAGTTATATTGAATATCGAATAAATGTTCATTAAGTAAATCTTTCTGGCTCAGTGCTATGGCGTAATAGGCAGCAATGGGGCGGCATGAAACTTTGCACTCTTGTGCGCAGGCAATCATTGCGTCCCAGTCTTGTTGCCACATGCAGCGTTGCATATAGGTGGTTGGTCTTACATAGGCACGTTTTAGTTCATTAAAAGTAATTATACCTGAAAAGCAAAGGAGCAGGAGACTGGCTCTTATCCACATTTGCTTAGGGGTACTATCCTTTTCTAACAAGAAAGTTTTGCTGAATAGTTTTCTTTTTGTGAACGTAGAAACAAACAGAGCCTGTAAGAGCAGTATGAGCAGAACACAAAAGGGTATTCCCAGTATCTTGCCTGTTTCTGTCTGATAATACAGGTCGAATCCTGAATAAACGGTGTAAATGATCCAGCTAAGCGGTAAAATATAAGCAATTAGGATGTTATTACCCCGAAGTTTAAATGTGTATACTGTCAGGAGCGCTGTGATGGTTAGGATGAGCGCTGTGAGGAAACCTCCTAAAAAAGGATAATAATAAGGCTGTAACAAAGCTCTTCCGATCAACCATAAATATCCGTAAGGAGAATTGTCCGTAACGAACTTCATTTGTTCTGGATTGGTTGTAAAGAAACTGTATTGTTGAGCTATGTGCAGTACATCACCATAGTACCATCCTAAGAATAATGTTGTTAATGTGCAGAACAGAATGCTGGTAATGATTCTGGTCTTAATGCTTTTCTTTTGTGGCTCTTTCCTCTTTTTCATGATTATAACATTTTACCACAAATTTACGGATTTTTGTTTCAAAAAAAAAGGAAGGTTCCGAAAAACCTTCCTTTGTAATGAGGATATTTAATATCCAGTTTTATTGAACAATTACTTTTTGGTTGCCAATGATGTAAATACCCTTATTCAGACCTTTGAGTGCTTGAGACGGTTTCACATTCTTCTTAATCAACAATCCGTCGATGCTGAATACATTAACAGTGCCTTGCTGGGCATCCATGATGGCATCTTTGATTGCAGTGTCCAGCTTATCACCAATCTTGATTGTAATAGATTCCGGTGTTGCTTCTTCGTTTTTCACTTCGCCAGCAATGACATATGCTGAGTTCCAATCCAGTTCCTGACCCTTAGTCGTAGGTTCTATGGTTTGTATCCGTTCAGTACATACGCCTTCTGTTGTCTTCGTTGTTTCCTTCAAATAGCCAAGACCAGCAGCAGGTACTGTGTTTCCACTATAATAATTTCCTGCAAGTCCGTTTACAGTCAATGGTTCTTGTGCGAATGTTTTCAGGTCAGCCAGTTTTAAGGTAATGCTAGCTGTATCGGTTGCAGTTGGATTAGGTTTCAACAGACTCATATCATTTCCTCCTAAATAGAAGAAAGGTTGTCCTGGCTCCATACTGTACAAAGGTGAGAGAGTCAACTCTGTTTCACTGATAGCCGTTACACCGTAAGTTGGGATCGCCTGCTCGTCTTTAGAATCGAACATATATTCAATCCCTACAGGATAACACATGGTGTAGAGTTTGCCGGCCTGAACTTCCATAAAGTTCTTAATTGCCTCTGTCTCGTCAATTTCTACGTATTCACCTTCTTCTGTTCTGTTTTCGTCAGTAGTGTAGATGTCCCAGCAAGAGCCGTCTCCAAGATCTTTGTTGTCCCAATATACAACCAGCTGTCCAACTGTTTGTGCATGCAATGGATTTGTTTTATCTCCTTGGAAATTGTAACCATCCAGGATAAAGGTTCCATAGCCAATTTCACTCAGTTTGTATGCTACCGGAGTTGCGCTCAGTCCGGCACCACCTACGGTCTTTTGTCCGATATAAAGTTTTGTTCCTTCGTTCTGAATCGCGTATGCCGTATCGGCCAGGTTAATAAAGCGCCATTTTGCATATTTTACATCAATACCTTTTCTGTTGATGGAATCCAATGTTGCATATCTTAATGTAGCATTGTGTAAGATTCCGTCCGGTTGTTCAACATAGATAATACCATTTCGTTTATCGTTTCCGGATGCGTCTTGGTCTTTGCCTGTGATATCATAATATCTCTTACTTGCAGCAATGTGATACCAAGTACCTTCCTGTTCTTCGTTTGCAGCATTAATCCATCTGATTGTGGCCTTGAATGCGGTTACCGCATTTTCCAGATTAGCCAATTGTTCTTCAATTGCTGCTTTGGTGTATGAACCATTCGCGTCATTTTCGTCAATGAAGGCGGCTACTTTGTCCATTTCAGCTTTGAAAGCTGCTTTGTTTTCATCGCTATATGTTCCCGGATCCTTGAAGATTGGCTCTCCGTTCTTTGTCTGCGTACTTTCGCTTACAGCCTGGTTGTAGATTGTTTGTGCATTCTTATAAGCCGTTTTCAGTTCTGTCGGATCTGCCAATACTGCCATATAGGCATCGTATGCTTCCTGAAGTTTCTGGATATCTTCGTCTGTGGTCTTGCCTGTTTCAACCTTTAACGCTTCGTTAATGGCTGCTTTCAGTGCGTTTGCTTGCTCCGGAATAAGTGCATTCTGGCAATTGTCAGTTAATGCTGCTTTATAGAGTTGTAATTCTGAAAGCGCAAACATTGGGAATCCGCCGATTAAGTTGTTGTTGTTGTTTGATGTAACAACGATTCTGATGAACTGATAAGCTTGATCCAGATCGAATCCCGGAGACAGGGTATCGGCTACAGTTGCTCCAAGACCGCCAACTGATGACAGTTTCCGCCAAGGTTCGTTCAAGGTGTCGTTCGTTGCGTAAATGTCGAATCCTGTTGGAATATTGGCACTATTTCTGCGGATATATTTGAACAGGAAGGTCTTGACAGGATTTTCTTTCAGGTCAATTTGCAGATAGTGTGCTTCTGCAATTGAACCCTGCCATGCAGAGTGGAAATAGGTTGTCTTGTCGCCGTCTAGCAATGCCGGGAAGCCACCTCCGTCTTTATATGATCCCCATACCGGACCAATAACATTGGTATATTCTTCATCGTTAGAGATCTGTGCAGCATTAGAAGTCAACTGCGTGTATGATGTCAGCAGACTGTCTTTTTTGTCATATTCATAGCTTGAACCAATGCTGTATTTGGCTTGTGCTGTTGTGATTAATGCGGCCAGCTCTGCATCCCGTTTGTTTTGCATACCTATTTCCATAAACATCTTGGCTGTGTCTGCCGGTATTGGACGTATATACCATGCTGAAGCTGTGTTAGAACCGCCAGAGTATGGGCACAAGGTAGAACCTTTTCCAGCACCGGATGAGTGCCACTCAGCATGGAATGCATTTTCTCCGTTGTTCCTGATAATATTAAAATCACCTTGCGACAGGGCATTGATTGTGATAGATTGATTTGTAGAATCGTTGCTGAGTTTTGTAGCGCTGTTTACGTACATTTGTGTACCCATGTTCTTCATGATCCAGGTACCATCCTGTCTGTCAATAAATTCCCAGCCCATATAGGCACTTTCATTATCTAGGTCTTTCCACATCATGACACCGTCGGAAGTAGCATACATCGCTTTTTCTACACCTTGTTGTTTATAGAATTCTTCGTAGGCACTGACTACTCTATAATAACCGGCTTTCATCGGTTCAGCTTTTAATACAGCCAGTGCCAGCCATGCTTTTTCCAATTCAGCGTAGACTTCCTTACAAGTTGCTTCATCTGGATTAGGGTTATTGATTGCTTTGTCTGCTTTAGCTTTTGCTTCGTTGTATGCAGAAACAAGTTCCGGATCGTAGGTTCCTGGGCCTGATCCACCAATGTAGTTGATTTCTGCTATTTTAGTATATAAAAGTGACAGATCGTCAACACTGTTGTTGGTCATTATCGGGCTGTAGATATTGAACCATGCACCCCAGTCTGTATAGCTGGCTACCCAAGGGCCACCGTATGCTTGGTTGATTGCAACAATCAGTTCTTTTTCTGTATATTCTTTACATTGGGTACATATCATTACGTTATCTGTTTCTGGCTGTTCTTCGCCTTCATATGCTCCGTTGATACCCCATTTGCAAGCTTCTGATGCCAATGCAATTGCAAATGCCGATGCTTCGTTTTTATCTTCTGTATAAACCAGGCGCATTTGTGCTTCAATACCATCTCCTGATGGTACTACGCTACCTTCGAACTCACCATCTTCGTTTTCGATAGTCTCCTCAAAAAGATATTTCAGGTATTTACCATTAAAATCATTTTTTAAGTAAAAGGTTGGTTTCCCTTTTAAATCACCTTCTGCTGCCTCTAGAGAAAATGGTGTGTACGGGTCAATTAAGCCACCAATGTTGAGATTACCTTCGATGCTCGAGTTGGCCCAAACCAAACTGTCTGATAATGCTGAAATCCATTTGTAGATGAATGCTTCCTCATCCGGATTCGCATTAGGATTGTTAGCGCGTCCTGCACGCATTAAGATTTTGTCGCCGGCCTTAATCGTTGTTGGATCTGTAATAACATTACCAACACGAATGCCTGCATACATGGCATTAATTCCGAATAACATAAGAATTAATGCAAGAAAACGATAATGTTTCTTCATGTTACATTTAATTTATAGGTTAGTAAATTTTAAAACTGTATAACGCTGTAAATATACATCTTTTTGTGATATTACAGCCCTGATCATATGATTTTAACATTATTCAGAATCTTGAATAACGGATTCTATGCTATATTATATTGGAAAATAGGAATGAAAAAAGGGAAGGTCAATTAAGACCTTCCCTTAGTTTATGTATATTAAATACTTTTACTTAACGACTACCTTAGTATCGCCAATGATATAAATACCCTTAGCTAAGCCCTTAGTAGCTTCTGTTGCTTTCACATTCTTTTTAACGAGTACACCGTCGATGCTATATACATTTACATTGCCCTTTTGAGCGTTGATGATGGCATCCTTAATGGCTGTATCCAAGCTTCCGTTAATCTTGATGGTGATTGAACCTTCTTCTGGTTCGCCATTTTCAACAAGACCTGCATTGATGTAAGCTGAATTCCAACCCATTTCCTGATTCTTGGTTGTTGCCTCGATGGTTTGGATGCGTTCCGTGTAGTTACCTGCTTCGCCCTTAGTTGTTTCTTTCAGATAACCCATTCCTGCAGGAACCTCATAGCCGTTGTAATAATTACCAACAAGACCGTTTACTGTAAGTGGCTCCTGAGCGAACAACTTGAAGTCAACCAATTTAATTGTTGTCGTAACTGTGTCGGCTGCAGTTGGGTTCGGAGCTAACAAGCTTTGATCGTTACCTGCCAAATAGAAGAACGGTTGTCCCGGTTCCATTGAAGCAATTGGTGACAGAGTCAATTCAGTTTCGCTGATTGCAGTTACACCATAAGTCGGAGTTGCGTATTCGTCTTTAGAGTCATACATATATTCAATTCCAACAGGGTAGCACATTGTGTACAATTTACCAGCTTGAGCACTAGAGAAGTTCTTGATTTCATCATTTGTGATGTCATCTGCAGGAGTACCTTGTTCACTTCTGTCTGTTGTGTAGATATCCCATGTAGAACCGCTTCCTAATGATTTGTCATTCCAGTATACCAAAGTCTGACCAGCTACCTGTGAGTGCAGATAATTGTTGCTTACTGCTTCACCGTTGAAGAATACACCTTGGAAGATGAATGAACCGTAACCGATTTCTGAAAGTTTGAATGCTACTGGTGATGCTGACAAGCTGGCTGGGTGAGTTTGATACTGTCCGATATAAAGTTTCGTAGCTGCATTCTGGATAGCGTATGCGCTGTCGCCTAAGTTGATGAAACGCCATTTAGCGTAGTCTTCTGAAAGACCTTGTTTGCTAATACTGTCTGCAGTAGCCCAATAAATTGTTGAATTCTCGAGTGTACCATCTCCCATCACATACAACATTCCCTGACGCTTGTTGTTTTGATTAGCACCACTTGCAACGTCGAAGTAACGGTTTGCTGCTGCTATATTATACCAAGTTCCTTCCTGACTGTCATCTGCTGCATTAATCCAACGGATTGTCTTCTTGAATGCTTCTACAGCTGCATCGACCGCAGCAATTTGTTCTTCAATGCCATCTTTGGTATATGTACCGTTTGCATCGTTTTCGTCGATGTATGCTTTTACTTTATCCAATTCAGCTTTGAATGCAGCCTTGTCTGCATCGTTATAAGTTCCTGGGTCTGGATAAATCTTTGCACCAGTTGCAGCAACAGTAGTTTCTGTTACGGCCTGTTTGTAAGTTGTTTCTGCTTCGCTATATATTTCTTTCAGTTCAGTTGGATCTGGTAATGCTTCGCTGTATGCATCGTATGCAGCCTGAAGTTTGTCAATGTCTTCTTGAGTTGTTTCGCCGGTTTTAACCTGACCTGCTGCAACGATAGCGTCATTTAGTGCATTGGCAATTTCTGCATTCAATGCATTGAAGCAGGTTTCGCTCTTTGTAGCCTTGAATACCTGGAAACCACCTAAAGCAAAGAATACATAACCGTTAAGTTTACCGCTATTTTTACTGTCGGTTACCAAGAAACGTACGTAGCGGCAAGCTTCGCTCGGCTCGAATCCTTTGGTAAATACAGTATCTACGTTGAGTGGTTGATTGGTCATTGAACGGAGCAGAGTCCAGTTCTCTATTTTAGACGTATCTGCATCTGCTTTTGCGGTGTAGATTTTATAAGCTTTTGGCATGTTGTTATCGTTGCTGCCACGTTTTGAATAAGCGATTACAAAACCGTTAACATCTTCTTTCAAGTCAACATCCAAGTAATGTTCCTCGGCAATGCTTCCGCCCCATGCAGAGTGGAAATAAGTAGCTTTGTTTCCGTCGATCAATGCAGAATAACCGCTACCATCTGCATAAGTTCCCCATACACCACGAGGATTAGTGTAAACACTATCAGTTGATAACTCTGCAGCATTTGACAGGAATTGTTCCGGTGATTTTACCAATGTATCGTTAACATTGAATGTATAGGCATTACCGATATCATATTTCTCCTGTGCCAATACAAGGAGGTCTGCCAGTTGCTGATCCAGAATCAATTGATCACCAATTTTCTTGTAGTATTCTACTGAATCTTCCGGAAGTACTTCGAATGCCCACTGTGAAGGACTGTTTGCAAGGTCATCACTGTTGTTCCAAGCAACTACATTGTTCTGTTTTCCTGTTCCACTTGTGCTGGACCATTCTGCGTGCAAAGATTTGTCATTTCTTTGTCTGATAACAAAATATCCGTTGTTTTTAGAAATAAATTTAACGGTATTGTTTGTTGTATCTTTGCTGGTTGTGATTGTAGATGAGCCAGATGATGAAGCAGCTCCTGTAGATGAAACATACTGATTTGTTCCTACATTACGCAAGAAATAAGTACCATCTTTCCGATCAATCAATTCCCATACACAAGTAGCGTCTGGTGCTCCATGATTCCAGTTGATCCATTTTACCAATCCACCTCCTGAATTCAAAACTTTATAATCGCTTTCTGTTGAAGCCATATTGCGGAATTTGTAGTAACCTGATGAGATAGGTTCTGCTTGTGTGCTGACGATGGCTAACCATGCTTCTTCCAATGCTTTATAAGCAGTTTCGCAAGCAGCTTCATCTGGAGTCGCTGTGTTGATTGCGTTGCTGGCCAATTGTTTTGCTGCATCGTAAGCATCAACTAATGCAGGATCATAACAGCCAGGACCATTTCCACCAATATAATTAACTTCAGCTACTTTTGTATAAAGCATAGACAGGTCGTCAATGTAACTGCTGGTAATATCTGCAGTATAAACATTGAACCAGCCGCCCCAGTCACCATAGTTGGCAACCCAAGGATTTGAGTATGCCTGATTGATGGCAATATAAATTTCTTTTTCCGTGTATTCCTTACATACGGTATAGATCATTATGTTTTCTGCTGCAGGCTGTTCTTCTTTGGTGTATTCACTGTTCCAGTTGCAACCTTCAGATGCCAAAACGAAAGCAAAAGGTGCGGCTGCACTCTTGTCAGCTGTATAAACCAAACGTAATTGTGCTTCTAAACCACCTTTATCGTTTGGAATAACACTTCCTTCGAGTTCACCATCTTCGTTTTCTGTGGTTTCTTCATAAACATAAGCCAAATACTTACCATTGAAATCATTTTTCAAATAGTAAGCTACTTTTCCATTAACCTGGCTTTCGGCAGCTTCCAGAGAGAATGATGTATATGGGTCAATCAGGTTGGAAATATCAATGTTTCCTTCTACTGATGAATTTGCCCATACCATGCTGTCTGCCAGTGAGGCTACCCATTTGTATACGAATGGAGTCTCCTCTGGGTTGGCGTCAGGATTGTTTGCACGTCCTGCACGCAACAGAATTTTATCGCCTGCTTTCAGTGAATTAGGGTCGGTAATACTTTGACCTACCCGAACACCTGCAAACGACACATTGATTCCGAAGAGCATCAGAATCAACGATAAAACAAAGTAATTCTTCTTCATTTTGCGTTTAATTTAAGGGTTTATAATTATAGGTTTATTTGAAACTGCCGTAAAGATATGGATTTTCTGATAAGATTGTAGAAATCTTTTTCTTTCCGACGGTGTTTTTAACATTAAATAACATAATCTTCTTGCGTTTTTATTTGAGTTCTTTAGGGGCAATAAAGAAGTAATAATACCAGTATGTATTCCTGTATTTTCTTATTAAATCTTGTTGTTGATTCTTTTCTTTCAGATCCAGAAAATCGAGCCATTCTTTGATGCTCATTTCAGAAAGCTGATATTTGAGATTAATCTTAGGATCCATCGTCTTCAATAAGACAAATGCCTCGTCGTAAGCTTTGGGTAAATGTTCCGGAAGCTTGTTTTCAAAAATTTTCAGGGCATAGCCGAATTTTGTAATTTCTTTCTCAAGCAACAGACTGTATAACATGTAATTCATACGTTCTGTATTTGTCGAATCGTCTTCGAGCATCATTGTGAATTCTATTCTGGGCAGATAAGTGCCGATAAAGAACTGAGTGCGGTTGGGCGTGTTCTCATGCTTAGTTTGGCTTTTCTGTATATTTTGGATCCGGTTCTTCCAGTTTGGTATCCTTTGACTCTTCTGCGCGATTTGAATATACTTTTTCGTTAATGCCGAATCTCCTTGCATGCAGGCTGCTTCTGTAAGGTGACGTATGGTTCTTGCGCTCATAAACGGATGCATCGTTGTTCCCATTTCAAAGATCTGATGCATATATTCATCGGCTATACCCAGGTTTTTGTAAAACAGTCCGTTGAAGAAGGAGGCATCTTTCTGATTGGTATGCCAAAAAAACAGATCGACCGTAGAGTTTACAGGATAGTTGAACAGGTTTGAACTCAGTGTTCCCAGTTTGTTTTCTGCTAATAGAGCGTATCGTAGATACAAGCCGTTTTCAAATGCCTTGCCGTTGTTCGTGAGTTCTTTTACGGTATTCCAATCTCCTGCTTCTGCAGCCTGTTCCAGATTATGGAAATCCTCTTCCAGAGCATATTTGTCGTGATAGAGGAAGTGTACGGGAATAGCTAAAGCAGGAACGAGACAGCACAGAATATTCATCCATGAATAAGTCCTTTTTATGTATTTCCCAATCAGCGGTGCACTATATGGAATTAATGCCGTATAAATAATGATTGCTGCGGTAGGGGTTGCCAAGTTAAAATTGGTCTGTTCGCCGGCCGGAATATAGGAAATGAACAAACTCCACAGACGGGGAAGATAATACACGATGATACCTGTGAGGACCGGATATATATAATTAATGACTTTTTTCTTGTCGAACAGGTCCGTAATGAAGCAAGCAATGAGCAGCGCTATGGTACAACCGTTACCCAGTAGCGGCCAGAACAGAATGCACAGCAGATAAAGCAGAGGCTGGTATTTTCTTTCGCGAGCTTTTATATATAATAGGAGAATCGAGAGAGCAATGTTGCATTGAATCAGTGCAGCTATATCTGGAAAAAGCATCGTGGCTGCCAGACAAAGTACAGGTACAGTTGTCAGTATCGTGCTAAAATTTCTGGTTTTGGCCTGAATACTGGTCAGAAATCCGATCAGGATAACGAGTGCGCTGATAATGGTGCTTCCCCATAGCGGATTGTAAAACCATTGTGTCAGCCAGACGGTTATCATATTGATAATGCCTTCCGGAGCGTGCAGGTTTGCTGCGATAAAATCAACGGAACCGAAAAGCGGATTGCATGCTTCCAGGTCTTTTATCGTGGCTGGCATGAGAAGAAAGTATGTGCTGATACACGTAATTGCTCCGATCAACAGGATGGTATATGTTGTAGTCTTTCTTGTCATCATCGGTATTATTGGAAAAGTTTTGCTGTTTTTTCTTTAGATAATCTGACCGGAAGGCTGATAAATTCCGGTATATTGTAGGAATAAAGGCGGTTTGTATTGTGTTCCGGGTCTTTCTGTGGGAGCAGGAATGGTTTGGAGAATCCTTGTTCCGGGTTGTAGTGGGCCAGGAAAAGTCGGGTGTATCGTCCGTCTATTCTGCGGCTGCTGAAGATCACCCAGTGTCCGCTTCTGTCCCAGCTGTGATAACTTTCTACATCCGGACTGTTCAGGATTGAGATGTTTTCCTTTTCACCGGTTTTCAGGTTTTTCATGCACAAATCGGCATCTTTGTGCCAGATCGGAAATGTGCCACATCCGGATACGGTGTACATGATTCGCTTCCCGTCCGGTGATACCCGTGGGAATGAGGCACTTCCGTTTTCCAGTTCAGGATTATATATGGTATCAGCGGTTGCACCGATTTTTCCCGTATTCGGATCAAAATCATAACGCAGCAGGGCATATTTTAGTTTCTCGTAATCAATAGGCATCGTGCAAGCTTTGGCCCTGCAAATGAACAGGGATTTTCCGTCGGGAGAAAATGATGGAAACGTTTCCCAATATTCTTTTTCCGTAAATCGTGGATCTGTGATAACCTGTTGGTTTTTCCGGTCATAAATCATGAGGTCAGCATCCAGGTCATATACTTCGATCTTGTTTCTGCTGTGTCCGTAAAAGCCCTGATGTGTGTCACAGTTTGACAATACCAGAAAACGGCCATTCGGATGCCAATAAGGATAAGTTCCTTTGAAATGGGGCGGCAGTTTGTCTAATTCCAGCCGTTTGGGTTCTCCTTTTTCAACAAGAACACTGCAACCGTTTTTCCCGCGGGCATGAAATAGCATCAGATCTGGTGAATAGTTATGGAATGTATGGCAGTTGACACATCCTTCGTTGTTCTGTGTATTGCTGACAATACATTCTTCGTCGAATGATTCTAAATTCCGCTGATAGATTCCCATTTCTTTCCATTGGACGTATCCGGGCGGGATAAGACGATAGGCAATCCATGGGGTAATGGAGTCTGACGTGACATGAATGGCAAAAGGCTGATAACGGATTCCGTCTTTATGCTGGTTGTTCCAGACGTCTACCTGTACGTCTATCTGTTTCCCCTGTGCCCGTGTTGTCAGTTCTTTCCATTTGCTTTCCGGTATGGTAATCGTATTGCTGCCTTCGGCCAGATACAATTCCTTTTGGTCAATACAGAATCTGGCCGTTATTTTTTCGGCCTCATGAATTTTGAAGTTAAGCGGAGCGATATTGACCGGTACCGTCGTACCACAGTAGTCAGGAAAAATCGTCGGGATTTCTTTGGTCTGTTCTTTCGGGGACGAACTGCCGCAAGCAGTTAAACCCAAAACGCAGGCAACAACGAAATAATTTTTTAAGGCAAATAATATTTTCATATTCTATTTTCTACAGACTTTATGCAAAAGTAGTCAAATATTGCGAGATTTAGTTATTTGCAAAGGACAAAATTCAGATGGCCAACTCGTCGAAACCAGATGCCCATCTCATTTTATGCGAGAAATCAGCTTGAAATACTGCTATATTTTTGAATTATTTATTGGGGATATTTGTTTTCTTGTTTTATCTTTGTTATTAAAACAACATCATGTATCTATTACGTAGAAAACAGGTCTGGTTACAGCGTTTCCGTTATCGTAGGGGATATGGTATTCATTCTCCGTTTGCATTCAATTTTGTAACGGGAGTTGTTTATGAAAAAGGCATTTATTATGCTTATCGGGATTTGGATCGGAACTATGGTTTACATCGGAAGCGTTTGGGATTCTCTTTTGAAAAGAAACAGCTTAGAAAGTGTGCCCGGCTATTGTTCCGTATCTCTAACTATGTGCATCCCGATTTTATCTTGGTTTACGGCAATACGAAGAATTGGGTTGACGGCTACTTGGCTGCAGGGTGTGTCTCTGCCGGGTTGATGAAGTTTTTGAGTCCTGAATCAGAAATGCACACTCGGTTTGCCGATAAAACGTTGCTGGTCTATCTGGATGATATTGGAGTAGCTGAACAGGTTTGGGCCAGTCTTTCGGGTTTTTCTACGCTAAGGTCGGTGTTTCTGATTTCAGGGATTCATGCCGATGTAGAGTCCGTCGGTTTGTGGCACCGTTTTCAGGCGCATCCGGCTGTTGGCATTACGTTCGACCTGTATGATTATGGTATTGTATTTTGGGATCGGAATCGTTATAAACAGCATTATCTCGTGAATTTTTGATTCAATGGTTAAAATATGGGTAGTATGGCAGAGAAAGGTAAAGTGTATACACGTACGGGTGATGACGGGACAACAAGTTTGATTGGCGGTGTCCGGGTGAAGAAAAACCATATACGTATAGAGGCTTATGGCACGGTTGATGAACTAAATGCTCAAATCGGTGTGTTGGCAACATATCTTTCGGATGAAAAGGATTTAACAGTTATACGTCGGATTCAGAATGACTTGTTTGTTCTGGGCGGATATTTGGCAACGGATCAGTCGGTGATGTCTTTAAGTCAGACTTTGGCTTTGAATGAGGAGGACGTGGAATTTCTGGAACATATTATTGACCGCGAGGAAGGTGTTTTGCCTCCATGGAAAGGATTTATTTTGCCGGGAGGGACACGTGCTGCAGCTGTCGCTCATGTCTGTCGGACGGTATGCCGCCGTACGGAACGTTGTATCCTGGCGTTGGCGGAAACAACAGAAATCGATCGGGTCATAATAGAATATGTGAACCGCTTGTCCGATTATTTTTATGTGCTGGCACGTAAATTGAATTTTATGGCCGGTGTCGATGAAATTCTATGGCAGAAACGTTGCTCGTTTGAAAAATAGTATTATTTTTGCGGCAATTAATGAAGAACGTTTAATTTAAAACAATATTTACGATGTATTGGACACTGGAATTAGCCTCAAAATTAGAGGATGCCCCTTGGCCTGCAACGAAAGACGAGCTGATTGATTATGCCATGCGTTCAGGAGCTCCGCTTGAGGTAATAGAGAATTTGCAGGAAATGGAGGATGAAGGGGAAATTTACGAAACGATTGAAGATGTTTGGCCAGATTATCCTACCAAAGAAGATTTCTTGTTTAACGAAGATGAATATTGATTAGTCTGGTTGATGGAAAAATAAGGGCGGACGCAAGAGAGGCGTCCGCCCTTTATTTAAAAAGCAAGCCGTTTAAAACAATATTTTTCGTTTTCTGCAGTTTTAAAAAGAACTGAACGGTTATTTATAAACGATTTTAGTACGACGGAAAATACATGAGACGTTTCCCGAAAAAATTATGCCTTTTAGGCTTGATGTGTTATTGCGTGTCGTTGGCTTATGCGCAATACGGGGCTTCGTTTTCACAATATTGGGCGCTTCGTTCTTTTTATAATCCGGCTGCGACTGCACGCGACGGTCTTTTGGATATCCAGGGAGCTTACAGCATGCAAATGATGGGTTATGAAGATGCGCCGGCTACCATGTATGCCGGTGTTGATGTTCCGGTTTATTTCCTGAGTCCGCGCCATGGAGCAGGGGTCGGTTTTCTGAATGACGAAGCCGGACTTTTTTCTCATAAAAGGATTCATCTGCAGTATGCTTATCATTTGCCTTTAGGTAAAGGATTCTTGAGTGGTGGACTTCGGTTAGGGATGATCAGTCAGGGATTTGATGGTTCCGGAGTGGATTTGGGAGAAAGTGGCGACCCGTCATTCCCGACTTCAGAAGTTTCCGGTGCCGGTTTCGATCTGGATTTCGGTTTGGAATATCGCCGGAAAAACTGGTACGTCGGTTTTTCGATGATGCATTGTACGATGCCGACAATAGAATTGGGAGATGATAAATTACAAACAATATCAATTCCTGCGGTATATTATTTGATGGGCGGATACAATATTCGTTTTGAAAATCCGTTATACCAAGTACAGACATCGGCCATGATGCGGACTGATTTTATCGGATATCGTGGTGATGTTACAGCCAGGTTGCTTTATACCGGAAGTAAGTTTCACTTCTACGGCGGCTTGTCATACACTCCGTTGAATTCGGTAAGTTTTCTTTTGGGCGGAAAGGTTTATGGTGTGACTTTAGGCTACTCTTATGAAATGTATACTTCGGGTATTGGAGCTTTAAACGGAAGTCATGAATTGACTTTGGGCTATCAGATTGATCTGAATTTATTTAAGAAAGGGAAAAATAAACATAAAAGTATCAGAATACTGTAATGAATAAAATAGGTTCTTTCATATTAGCAGGATGTATGCTGGGCATCGGATTGAATTCTTGTCTGGGTCCTGGTAGTGCGTCTTCTGCTATAGGAGGTGAGGTTACCGGTGTGCATGGTATGGCTTATAGTGAGCCGGCTCCTTATGGCATGGTGGCGATTAAAAGCGGTTATTTGAAAGTAGGACTTGAAAATACAGATTCACTTTGGGGAATTGAGTTTCCGACACGCGACATTTCTGTTGATGGCTTTTGGATGGACGAGACGGAGGTAAGCAATGCCAAATACCGTCAGTTCGTTTTTTGGGTTCGTGATTCCATCATTCGCGAACGCCTGGCTGATCCGGCATATGGTGGGGATGAAACCTATAAAATTGAAGAAGATAAATATGGAAATCCTGTAAAACCGTATTTAAACTGGAAAAAGCCTATACCTTGGAAAAAGGCAAATGAGGATGAATTGCGGGCTATAGAGAGTGTTTATTATACGCATCCGGTGACCGGACAAAAGATGCTTGATGCCCGCCAGATGAATTTTAAATTTGAGGTTTACGATCATGCCGCTGCAGCATTGCGGCGCAATCGGTTAAATCCGGCTGAACGCGATTTGAATACGGATAATCAGTCGGGTGCTTCTGGCGTTGTCATGATTTCCAAGGATACGGCCTTTATAGATGACAACGGAAATATTGTAACCCAGACGATTACGCGGGAATTGTCCAGTGAATATGATTTCCTGAATACTTATATCGTGAATATTTATCCTGATACGACATGTTGGGTAAATGATTTTCCGAATTCTGAGAATGAACGTTATATGCAGCTTTATTTTTCGAATCCGGTGTATGACGATTATCCCGTGGTGGGCGTGACTTGGGAACAGGCTAATGCCTTCTGCCAATGGCGAACGATGTTTCTGAAAAAAGGATTAGGTATGGCAGGGGTGACCATCCAGCCTTACCGGTTACCGACGGAAATAGAATGGGAGTTTGCGGCACGCGGGAAAGAAGGAAATCCTTTTCCATGGCAAATGGACGACGTGAAAAGTGATAAAGGTTGCTATTATGCAAACTTTAAACCGGATCGCGGTAATTATACAAAAGATGGTAATCTGATTACTTCGAAGACGGGAATCTATTCGCCTAATTCGAATGGCTTGTATGATATGGCTGGTAATGTAGCTGAGTGGACCAGTACGGTTTATACTGAAGCGGGCGTTCAGAGTATGAGTGATATGAATCCGGAACTGAAATATAATGCCGCAAAAGAGGATCCTTATCGTCTGAAGAAGAAATCTGTCCGGGGAGGATCCTGGAAAGATCCTGAGTCGATGATCCGTTCTGCCTGGCGCAGTTACGAATATCAGAATCAGCCACGTTCGTATATCGGTTTCCGTTGTGTACGGTCAATGGTTGGCAACAATCGTAGAAAATAAGTTTTAGTTGGAAGAAGTAGAAAAATATAAAATTAAGAGTCGATTATTATGGCCACAAAAAAAAATATTATTGTCCGTCTGCAGGATTGGATGGACTCAGTACAAGGACAAAGTTTCTTGAATTATGCCTATAGTTGGGGTGCTGCCATCGTTATTCTGGGTACGTTGTTTAAGTTGACGCATATTAACGGTGCTGATCTTATGTTGTTTGTCGGAATGGGTACAGAAGTTTTTGTCTTTATTATTTCGGGATTCGACCGTCAGACTGTTGTGGATCGTGAACGTGGAGATGAACGTTCAGAATATGCCGACGAAGCTTCCTATGCGAATACTGATGATTATGATGATCGTCGGGAAGTTGCAGATGAGGTGCAGCCAGTTGTTGAAATGACACCGGCTCAAACCTCGTTTACTGGCTCAGATGGATATAAGCAGGCTACTGTTGCTGCAGCAGCTGCAGCGATAGATACACAGCAACTGATAGAAATCGTTCAGTCGGCAAATAAAGAATTGATGGAACGTGCTCAGGCAACCTGTTCGCCTGAGATTGATGAGGCCACACAGAACTATTTGTCCCAGTTGAAGCAGTTGACCGAGGTATTGGCCAATATTTCAGAGCGGGTTTCCAAAATGAATATCGAGTCTGATGAGATGGAGAAGATGAACCGTACGGTTACTGGTATCAACACATTATATGAAATGCAGTTGAAAAATGTCAGTCTGCAAATTAGTACGATAGACCAGATTAATGACCAGATGCGCAAGATGGCGCAATTGATTGAGGAAATGAACGGTGTCTACGGACGTATGATACAGGCTTTGACTGTGAATATGAAGAATACACAATCGGGAGCAATGTAAAGTGGGATAGAGATTAGAAACTAAGACATATATTTTATATAAGAGAAAATATCAAGCATGGCAGCAAACAAAGGAAAGATGTCTCCACGCCAGAAAATGATCAATCTGATGTATGTGGTCTTGATGGCGATGCTGGCGCTTAATGTATCATCGGACGTGTTGCAGGGCTTTACCTTGGTTGATAAGGGGCTAAACCGCACTACGGCCAATACGACAGATGCCAATAAGGCAATATATGATAATTTTGAAGCTCAGATGAAGACGAATCCGGCAAAGGTGAAGTCGTGGTATGAAAAGGCACAATATGTCAAGCAAATCTCAGATTCCTTGTATAATTATGCAGAGGAACTGAAGGTGGAGATTGTTAAAGATGCCGACGGGGCTGAAGGAAATGTTGCTGATATCAGGAATAAAGAGGATCTGGAAGCGGCTTCTCATGTTATGCTGGCTCCGGCTAGTGGTCAGGGACAGAATCTGTACGAGGCTGTCAATCGTTTTCGGGAGCAGATTCTGGCTATGATTGACGATGAAGCGCAACGACGCATTATTGCCAGCAATTTGAGCACGGAAGTACCCGAAGAAGGAAGAGCGCTTCGAAAGAACTGGCAGCAATATATGTTCGAGAATATGCCTGCAGCTGCTGCGGTCACTCTGTTGTCTAAATTGCAGAGTGATATCCGTTATGCTGAAGGAGAAGTGTTGCACCGGTTGGCCGCGAATATTGATGTAAAGGATATTCGGGTTAATGAACTGAACGCTTATGTAATTCCAAATTCGCAGACCGTAGTTCAGGGTGGAAAATTTTCGGCACAAATCATTATGGCGGCTGTGGATACAACAAATCGGCCGACAATCTATATCGGTGGTAAGGCCTTGGCTTCTGAAAAAGGAATCTATGAGGTTACTTGTAACCGGACAGGTGATTTTACATTAAACGGATATATTGAAACGGTAGACGGAAAAGGAGATAAGGTTCGCCGGGATTTCTCGCAGAAATATTCGGTCGTGGCACCTTCTGCTACTGTATCTGCCGATCTGATGAACGTACTGTATGCCGGATACGACAATCCGATGAGTGTTTCCATACCGGGAGTACCAGTCAATAAGATTGTGGCAACAATGAATGGAGCTCCCTTACGGGCTACGGCTCCAGGAAAGTATGTTGTCCGTCCGAAAGATATCGGTAAAGAGGCTGTAATTGCCGTCAGTGCTAATATGGACGGGCGGATGCAACAAATGGGGCAGTTTCGGTTCCGTGTAAGAAAATTGCCTGATCCTTCAGCTTTTATTGAATATAATGATGGGACGGGACCGACACGTTTCCGTGGGGGAAAAATTTCCAAACAGATACTTATGGGAACAGAAGGTATCGGAGCGGCAATCGATGATGGTTTATTGAATATCGGTTTCCGGGTATTGGGATTCGAAACCGTATTCTTTGATAATATGGGTAATGCGATTCCGGAAGTATCCAACAGTGCCTCTTTTACGGACCGTCAGAAAAATCGTTTCCGGACATTGGGACGTGGAAAACGTTTTTATATATCAAAAATTAGGGCAATAGGTCCTGACGGTGTAGAAAGAACCTTGGAAGGTTCTATGGAAGTAATAATAAATTGATTTGAATAAAAAGAAAAATAACATGAAACGTTTCATTATTGTTTTTCTCGGCTTTTGCCTTTGGGCTCAGGCTAATGCCCAACCAAAGAAACGTCGGGTAGTTTCTACGGAAACGACAGAACAAGCATACGACCGGGCCAGTTTGCAGTTCCCTACTGCCAGTTCAATGCCGGAGGACGTCGTGTGGCGCAGAGATGTCTACAGACAGCTGGATCTGACACAGGATCGTAATGCTCCTTTGTATTATCCTGTTGAACCACATGGAAATCAGGTGAATCTTTTTACTTTCTTATTCCGCATGATGTTAGATAACAAGGTAAAGGTTTATGAATATAGTCTGGATGGTAATGAATCGTTTGCGGAAAAGGATGTGATCAAACCGCGCGATTTCTTGGAAAAGTACTCTATATATTATGAAGAGAATGGCAATCGTCTGATGGTGAGCAACAGTGATATTCCTTCCGCTTCTGTTACCCGTATGTATTTGAAGGAGAGTATTTATTTTGACCAGCGGACTTCTTCGTTCCATAAACAGGTCACAGCTTTGTGCCCGGTGTTGGTGCGTGAAGACGATTTTGGCGGGGCCAGTACGCCTTATCCTTTGTTTTGGGTGAAATACAGTGATGCGGCTCCATTTTTGTCTAAACTGCCAATGATGGGAAGTAACTATAATAATGTGACCAATATGACCGCCGATGATTATTTTACGTTGAACCGTTATGATGGGAAAATATACAAGACCAATAATCTTCAAGGACGCGTTCTGGCCAATTATTGTAAGACGGACAGTGCTTTGACAAAGGAACAAAACAGAATAGAACAGGAACTTAAGGACCTGGAATTGAGTGTTTGGGGACAAAGAAATGTGGCGTCTGATTCCTTGAACGTAGCAGAAGATGAGGGTAAGGCTGAGAAGAAATCAGAGAAAAAGTCAGAAAAGACAACGGTGCGTCGCAGTTCGAAAAAAGAGAAATCAGAGAAAGTAAAAACTGTTTCGACAAAATCAACGAATACGCAGGCTGCACCGCGCGTATCTGTACGCCGTCAGCGTCGCTAACTGAATTTTCTGCAGCAGAATGAAGTGGGCACTTTATCATGAAAAATGTTGCATATATTTGAACGTTTAATTTTTTTATTTATATTTGCAGTGAATAAAATATTTTAAAGATATGAAGAAATTTACTGTTTTGTTGGCTTTGTTGGCCACATTTATTGTCATGCCTTTGCATGCACAATTTAAATTTGGTATTGAAGGTGGTTTGAATCTCAATAAACCGAATGTTGAGAACTTTAAATCCCAAAATGCTACAGGATGGTTTGTTGGTCCGAAAGCACAGTTTACAATTCCTGTGTTAGGATTGGGTATCGATGGTGCAATTCTTTATTCACAGAAGAATATGAATATTAATTTGAATGATGATCTGGAAGGTATTGCGGAAAGTGCATCAATTGATAAAAAATTATCTTATATAGATATTCCAATTAACTTGAAATATAACATTGGATTCAGCAGCCTGCTTGGCGTATATATTGCAACAGGACCACAATATAGCTGGTATATCGGTGACAAGAACTTTGGATTGAATGGTGATGGAGAGTCATTGGGAGATATTGTTGCGATGAATACATCTAGTTTCAGTTGGAATGTTGGTGTCGGTATCAATGCTTTCAGCCATCTTCAGTTAGGAGTTACATATAATATTCCATTGGGTAATACTGCAGAGATCGACGGATTATCTACTTTGAAGAAGATGGATGTCAAGAATAATAACTGGCAGGTACGTGTAGCTTATATGTTTTGATCGACTAGACCACGAGGTATTTAAAAGATATGAAAGCCGTTCTGAAAAAGAGCGGCTTTTTATTTTCCTGTTTTGAAAACATTTCTATGAGATATATTTCTGTATGTATTCATACGATTTCCAGCGAAATCTTTGTAGATTTCAAGGATTATTACGAAATTTGCCATGAAGTTGCACATTAACAGACAGATCGTAATCAAGGGCTAGCCTACAACTAATTTACAAAAAGTCAATAATACTTTTTATTAGTAGATATTAGAGCATTCAATTCAAACAACGATTCTAAAATTAAATACACCGCAATATGAAGTTACAAAAATTGTCTTTAGGTCACATTATGGCCTTATTATTTTCGTTGACAAGTATCACAACTTTAGCACAATCCCAAGTGCAATCCGTATCCCTGGCAGGCAATGCTTATGTTACGGAACGAGCTGATAACGTTCGCATCTCGGATAATGGTGTGGACAACTGGAGTAGTCCACAAACCACAGTCAGTGCATACTTTCATATCGAAAAGCCGCAAACCATTACCTTGTCACTTCAAGGCAAAGGTCACGCTACGATGCGCATGATATGCAACGGCAAAAAACAGAACATCAAGTTCAATTGCGATGAACCGACCATTGCCGGAAATCTGAAGGTCAAGATTCAGAAGCCTGGTTATGTCCGTGTAGACCTCAAAGGTGTGAAGCGTGATGGCGAGAACTTTGCCAATATTTCCAACCTGATGGTTGCATATGAAGATGGTAAGGTAACCTGCGTGCATGATTTCTCGAACTACTGGGGACGACGTGGCCCGTCTGTGCACCTGGGTTATACTTTACCCAAGGGAAGTGATTATGAATGGTTCTATAACGAAGTGACTGTTCCAAACGATGGTGAAGTGATGCACAGTTACTATATGGTGGCTGGTTTTGGTGAAGGATATTTTGGCATGCAATATAACTCAGAAACAGAACGACGAGTTCTCTTTTCCGTATGGAGCCCGTTTGACACACAAGACCCGCGTAATATTCCCGAAGAACAACGTATACGCATGTTGCGTCGTGGCAATGGGGTTCGCATCGGAGAATTTGGCAATGAAGGTTCGGGTGGTCAAAGTTTTATGCATTATCCATGGAAAGCTGGTGAGACATATCCATTCCTGATGCATGTACGTCCGGACGGAAAAGGCAACACGATATACACAGCCTATTTCTATGCTACGGAGGAAGGAAAATGGCGTTTGGTTGCAGAGTTCCTGCGTCCGCAAACCAATACATGGTACACTCATCCCCATTCTTTCCTGGAAAACTTCAATCCGGAACAAGGTTATTTGACGCGCAAGGTGCAATTTAAAAACCAATGGGCACGTACTACGGACGGCCGCTGGGTTCGTCCTTCGAATGCAATCTTTACCAATGATGGTACGGCACAAGCAGGTGTGCGTCTGGACTATGTTGGTGGACAAACTGCCGACGGAAAGGCTCTGTACTTAAAAATGGGCGGATTTTTCAACGAGAATGTTCAGGGAGGCACGCACTTCCCTCTGCCTGCTTATGACAACACGCAACCCCCACAGATAGATTGGGAGGCCTTGGAAAAACTTGGAGAAACCAAGTAAACGATGTCGGGAGATATGACACGGAAGGTGGTGCAATAAGGATTTCTATTGAGGAAATATGAATAAGGGATGGTTATGAAGAACTTGAAGGTTTTTCACGACCATCCCTTTTTAAATTTAACTAACAGGTGATATCTTACTTAATAATTGAATAGGTAAAATGAGATACATTCCTTTGTACGATGTTATTCCAGAGATTTTCCGTAAATCTGTATAAGGAATATACCTCTTTGAAATCAAGAGAGTTAGAAGAATTATTTCGTTTTCGGGTAAT
>CALUIV010000027.1 GCA_944320775.1 uncultured Paraprevotella sp.
CTGTGAAGCAGGCTTTCGACAGGCTGACACCAGCCGCCTGAGGAGCTACACTTTACTTGCGAAACTTAAGTTAATTATATATAAACAAGTGTCTTTCCAGTTTGGATGTTTACTAAACTATGAAAGACACTTGTTTATATTTGTCTATGTGAATCAGTCCTAATTTGATTTTGGATTCAATGATGCTGTCTCTTCTTTTTCTATTCTGATTTGTTCTGTTTCTTTTTTCTTGTTTTCTCTACTTTCTCGGATTAAGTAATGATAAACAAAACAGGCTGTAACAAAGTATATACCCGTTTGTATCCAAAGTGCTAAATATTCTGTACGGACATCATCGAGTAAAGCACCCATACTGTTGATCCGGATAAAACCATTCACGCCGAATGTTGATGGGAATATCCAAGAAATGATACGCCAGTATTCCGGTATGGAGAAACCCGGCCAGGAGATTCCTGAGATAAATAGGAGTGGTACAGATGTGAATACGAATAGGGGCATACAGCTTTCGCGGGTGAACACAAAAATAGATAGAGTCATGGCGAAGAAGATGCAGGCAAGCAGATAGGGGACCATAAAGGCCATAAGATCCCATAATTGGGCGATTTGAGGTAGGCTGAAGATTTTGGGAACGGCAAAAAGTAACCAAGCACTCATCAGGGCGTAGATCATCAGATAGCATAAGGATTTTCCTGCTACAATGCGTCCGGTACCATTCAGGTTTCCGGGAATCACTTGACGGTGGAAGGTTCGCCGTTCGCGAGCTGATCCGTTAATCAAGCCGACTCCCAAAAGAAGTGTTTGTTGGATGATCAGAATAAGTACGGCGGGAATGAGAAAACTGGCAAATCCATTTGTCGGATTAAACATCGGTATGTATTCGTATTCCAATGGTGCCGTGCTGATTTCATCCTGTCTTTCCGTTGTATTCCCGAGTCGCTTGATCTGTATTTCTTTGTTCATGTCTAGAGAAACGTCAGTACATACCGAAAGGATGGCTTTATAATAGAGCAGACCGCTCATTTCTGTATAGGTTGCAACCGTTGCTTGTTCACCTCGGTTTAGCCGGTGGCTAAAATCATCAGGGATTAAAATAGTACCGTAAGCTTCTTGTCTACGCATCATCTCTTTCGCTGTTTCCATGTCTGGGGCATATGCTGATATCCGTAAATCAGGCGCAGCATCAGCACGTCGTAAAAAATCTCGGCTCAATGCAGAGTGAGATTCATCTACGGCGATGACTGGAACTTCGCGTACGGTTTCGTTTGTATATATGAATGCATAAAGTAAAGGGTAGAGCAGGGGAACAAGAATAAAGAATATAAGAACTCCTTGGTCGCGTACAACTCGAACCATTTCTTTACGCCAAATGTAAAAGGTGTCGCTGACTAATGTTTTCAGATGATCACCTGGTTTATTGATTTCTTTCATAGATCTTATCTGTATAGAGGATTACGGCTAAGGGATGTAATCATATTCGAGTAATGCTGTTTTAAGTCTTCGTAATAACAAGAGTGGTAATACGAGGAAAAGCATTAGTCCTAGGTATGATTTCCATGCGTAATATATGGGATAGCCGTTTAGAGTTTGGCTGACATAAATGAGAAAGTAATGCCTCAGAGGGAACAAGTTGGACAGCATTTGTAGGGTTGGATGCATTGCCATAACCGGAAATGAAAAACCGGAGATAGAGAACGAGATTACCCCCCATAATGAACAAGCACTTAATCCTAAACGTAAGGTAGGCAGGGCTGAGATGAAAAATACGCCTACAGCCTGGCTTGCCAGTACCATGAGAAATACGAGTAATAATAATGCTCCTATGGAACTGTGGAATGGAAAAGCCAGAACCCCGTAAATATAACCATTGATGGCTAAAGCTACGGCATAGAAGATCAACGTATGTGGCAGTAGTTTTCCAATCAGTGCTTTCAGCATGTTATTGTCTGCTAGTTTTAGCCATTCTTTACTCGTACCTTCTTTGATTTCTGATCCGATGGCAAAGGCGGTCATCATAAAAATAAGCAGCATCAGAACACCGGGTAATAGGGTATTGTTCAAATATACGGAATAATTCAACCAAGGATTCTGAAGAGCATGTGTATCAATAACGATAGGTTGTAAAAATGCACGTGCTAATGCTTCGTTAATACCTTTTGCCTGCATGGTTGTCAGTCCGACAGAACCTTTGGCTAGTTCGGACATCGTACGCATATCACGATAAATCAGTGAACCGGCAATCAGAAAGGAATTGTTCGTATAAAATGATACCTTCGGCTGTCGGCTGGACAATAATTGTTCGGTTGTTCCTTCTGGGATATAGTAAAATGCATAGATTTTCCCTTGTTGCATTGCTTTGCGAGCTGCATTGATATTCGGATACTGCTGAGCTATTCCTGTTTGTGAGAATGCGTCAAGGTTACGTATTATGTTTCGTGTAGTAGCTGTATTGTCTTGATCGACAATACCTACAGGAAGATTCTTGGGTAGACCTTCTTGCATCAGTGACGTGAAGAAGAGGGTGCAGAGCAGAGGTGCCACAACCATACAGAAAATATAGATAGGCCGGGCCATGATTCTGTGGCATTCTCTGCTGATAATGTGAAGAATTTTTTCAGGTTTCTGCATGATTGCGGTTTATTTCTTAATGATGACAGACATTCCGGGTCTTAATCCTTCGATTTTTTCAATCGGTAGGGCTTTAACTTCAAATGTTTTCAAATCAAATTGTCCGGTTGTTTTAGTTGCTTTCCAGGCTGCATAGGACCCCATATCTTTCATGGAGCTGACTTTCAACTTGATGTTTCTGTCAAAGGCAGGAAGATAAGCTTCGAAAACCTTTCCGACATTAAGATCTTTAAGTAAGTCTTCGCGTACATTGAAGGTCGCCCACATATTTTGGAGCATGGCGATATTCATGATCGGTGCTCCGGTTCCGACGAGTTCTCCTCGTTTTGGAAATATTTCAGAAACTTCTCCATCCATTTGTGCGATGAGAACAGTTTCTTTTATATAAGAGTTAACTTCAGCCACTGCTCCTTCTGCACGCATGACTTGGGCTGCCGCTGCTGCTTTGTCTTCTTGTTGTGCTCCGTTTTTTGCCAGATCATATTGTGCCTTTGCTGCTTTTTCTGTTGCTTGCATGGCTTTGTAATTGGCATAAGCTTCATCGCGTTTTTGTGCACTCATTACGCCTTCTTCATAAAGACGATTCAGACGATTGTATGATTTCTCAGCAATTTCCAAACCAGCTTTTGCTTTCTGCCACATTTCGTAAGCTGCTTGGATTTGTTCCATACGTGCTCCTTTTTTTGCTTTATTTTCTAATGCTTGTGCGGCTTGTTGTGCTGCTTCGGCCTGAGAAAGTTTGGCTTGGACTTCCGGTGCTTCCAGTATGGCCAGTGTATCTCCTGCTTTTACGTGATCACCTTCCTGGACATAAAAATGAAGGATTCTTCCCGGTACTTTGCTGGAAACACGATATTCTTCTGCTTCAGCTTGTCCCTGAATGATTTCGTCCTGATTCTCTAATAAGAGTAATCCTGCTCCGGCAACAACTGCAATGATAATGACCAGACTGATTAAAGCCCATATAATACTGTTATGTTGTTTCTTGATTTCCATATTGGTTATAGTTTTAATTGTTGTTTTTCTATTCCTTATATTTTGTTCGGTTTATTTTCCAAGTACACCCATGGCCTTTTGTAGATAGGTTTGAGCCAGACGAACTTCAATTTGTGCATCAATCTTTTCGGATTGAGCGGACAGCCATGCTGTTTGTGCTTCCATAACGTTGGTTGTTGGGATGACCCCTTCTTTGAATCCTTTATTGGCAAAACGTAAGTTTTCTTCTGCTTTATCCATATTCTTAAGTGCCATCACCAGGCGTTTTTCTGCTTCTTCTGTTTTGAAATTGCTTTGATTGATCTGTAACTCTACTTTCTCGCGGACTTCTGCATGTTGTAATTTGGCAATTTGTGCATCTGCTTTTGCTGATTTTACTTTATAGAAATTTTCTCCCCAATGAAGAATCGGGACTTGAAGAACAACACCGACATTCCAAACACCACGGAATTTATTTTCAAATCCGTTTAATAAAGAAGGATTGGATGTCATGTAACCTCCAGTCAAAGCTAAGGTCGGGAGCATTTCGCTTCGTACGATGTTGACTTTCTGATCATAAATTTTTCCTGCTATTTCGAGACTCTGAAGTTCCGGCCGTCTGTTGAGGCTCTCTTCCATATTAATGTTAGGGTGCTGTTCTTTGATCGGAAGATTTTCTTGTTGTTCGTCAGCCAGTTGAACTGATGCATCCAAATCAAGTCCGCATAGTTGGTTCAGAAGCATACGCGATAGGGTCAGACCATTATCAACTTTGTTTTTAGTCATTTCCGCTTCGTTGAGTTTGACCTTTACGGTCAGACCGTCGGCTTGAGTGGCAACTCCTTCCGCAATCATCTTTTCAACGTCAGTATTCAGCTGTTCTACAAGTTTGAGGTAAGCGTCCGCCAGTTTTTGTTTATTGGCCAAAGATACCACCATCCAATAAGCTTCATCTGTACTTAATACAACTTGCTGCATTTCTGTATCATGTTGTAGGGCAGCTAAATCTTCTGATAATTTCGTGATTTTGTTATAGGCCATAATTTTCCCGCCCATATACAAAGGTTGAGTCAGAACTACAGCTGCAGCCCAAGTATTGCGTGTATCTGTTTCAAATGCATCCGTTATATCTTTTCCTACTTGGTTTAATGCACCAGCCATTTCTTCAAGCTTTCCGGATTGAAGGAATTGTTGTGCTAACGCTCCTAGAATGGGGTTGATTTGTGCAATCTGCTGTACGAATCCTTCAAGTGTTGGTGTAATGCTTGTACCAATGCTTGTACCGATATTATTTAGTTTGTTTTGTTGACTTTGACTAAGTAGGGAAATATCGTCACTGAAATGCATGTAACCGCCAGTTGCGTTGATACTGGGTAAGTACTTGGTGAACGCAGCTTTCTGATCGTAATGAGCTTTTTTGATCTTGAGCTGGGAAATCTGTAATGCCTTGTTGTTCTTGATAGCTAGGGCACGACAACTGTCCAGACTCAGGATATTTTGAGCATTTGTAGCTGCCAAAAAGCTGAAAAGAAGTAGGACTGTTAATAGTTTTTTCATCTTTCAGGTTTGATTGAAGTTTATATATAGTTGTTTGTTTTTGATTGCATAGGCAACCGATACAAAAATATGCTGATTTATTCTATTGTCAAAGAGATTTAACGGATATTTGTTAAATAAGAATTTTCGTAACGTTTGTAATCGCTTTAATTGTCCTGATTGTCAGATTATAGATGATATTTTCCTTTAAGTGTATAATAGGAGATTATATAGAAGTGTTTTTCGGGTGGTAACAAAGCTATTGAAACGAAGTAATGGTTTATGCAACTTTTGAAAAGGCTGTTCCTGTAAAAAACAGCCTTTTCAAAAGTTTTGTTTTTATTTCTCGAATGTAACTGTTGCGTTGCCGATGTTATTTCCGTCTGCAAAAATACCGATTCGATAGGTTCCTTTACTTAGGAATTCATTAATATCCCAGTACATGACGATGTTTTGTGCTTCTCCGGTATATTCTATATCCCGTTTCATAGAGTATTCCAAATTCCGGTTTTCAAATGCAAAGGTTCCACCGTTGGTCAGAACCTCATTAGTTGGTTTAAGAATACGTACATAGATGGTTTTCATACCCGTAGGAGCCGTAATGTTTTTGTTGATTGTGAAATGCACTTCCAATTGTTTGGCATCTTTGATTCGGCGTGCATTTTTTCCTCTTTTATTTTTAGCTTCGACAGTAATGCCGGTAGCATCCAATTGAGAAGCAATGGCTACTTTGTCACTCAGTGATTCCTTTTCAGTTTCCAGACTGGATATATGTGTTTGTGCCTGCGAATATTGAGCCTTAATCTGACGGTTTTCATCAGTAAGAGCTTGGTTGAGCCGGTTTAATGAATCAATTTCCAAAATATATCCGCGCATGATGGCACGAACTGTAGCCAATTCTTTTTTCAGACGGGCGATTTCTGCGGCATTGGTCGATTTCACTTGTTTCAGTTCTTGCAGCAATTCTTCCGTGCGTTGCTGTTCCTTGTCCAATTGCGCAATCAAAGAATCATTGTTGATTTGAGTCTTCATCTCATTATATTGCTTTGCGAACTGGGCATATTCGTTTTCCATTTCCCTCTTGTCCATTTCCGCCAGTTTCATCAATTCCTGGTGTTCTGATGATTTTTGCTGGAATGCGTAATATAAGTAACCCAAGCAAGCGCAAAGGATCACAACAATGCTGCTGGCAATAATAATGATTTTCTTCTTGTCCATGTGTATTTTGATTAATGATTAAATAGGTTTTTTCAGAATCCCCTTTATCCTTACGGGTTAATTTCACAAAGATAGTTGATTCTTTCTGATTCATGGCATTTGTTATTCATTTTTTAGTGAAATCCTCATAAAGCAAGTTTATGCTTCTTTATTTCTTTTACTATTTAGATTTTTTTTATAAAAAACGCTGGGAACTTTCTCTGTTCCAGAAATAAAATTGTATCTTTGAACCAATGTGATGATTAAGGAATACCTTATTAATATAAATATTGTAACACTAATGAAGAAAAAGACCGTTAATTCTATACAAGGCAAGGCCGCATTGTTGGCATTGGCTTTGCCGGCTGGCATGATGCCCTTATCTGCTCATGCTTCTGCTATTGTTTCAGATGCTTCGGCTCGTGATCAGGCAACTCCTGCCAGATTGGCCATTACGGGTGCCCGGATGATCAACCCCTCAACTGTAGAACTCCTTTATACGGACGGACGCCATCTGACGATGGATTTCTATGGTCGGAATATTGTACGTTTGTTTCAGGATAATGCGGGCGGCATTGTGCGCGATCCTGAAGCTCAGCCCGAGGCGCAGATTCTTGTTGATGAGCCGCGTCGGGATGCAGGACAGGTGGATCTGAGGGACAATGGCGGAAATATCGAGATCCGTACGGACTCGATGACTCTTACCGTGAATAAGAGTGACGGAACCTTCCAATTACGTGATGGGGAAGGACGTCTTGTGGTTGAATCTGCAGCTCCTGTAAAGTTCGAAAAGGGACGTACGACGCTTATGCTTAAGGAACAGCCGGATGAGTGGTTCTATGGTGGAGGTGTGCAGAATGGACGCTTTTCGCATAAGGGTAAGGCCATTGAGATTGTGAATACGAATAACTGGACTGATGGCGGTGTGGCTTCACCTACGCCTTTCTACTGGTCTACGGCGGGTTATGGATTGATGTGGCATACATTCCGTCCGGGCTTGTACGATTTCGGAGCAGCTGAAAAGGGAATTGTCAGCTTGCAGCATGATGCGAATTATCTTGATGTGTTCCTGATGGTGGGGCAGACGCCGGTGGATTTGCTTAATGATTTCTATCAGTTGACGGGACACCCTGTACTGTTGCCAAAATTTGGTTTCTATGAAGGTCATTTGAACGCTTACAACCGTGACTATTGGAAAGAGGATCCGAACGGTATTCTTTATGAAGACGGGAAACGTTATAAGGAGAGTCAGACAGACAACGGTGGTACTAAGGAATCACTTAATGGTGAAAAAAATAATTATCAGTTCTCTGCGCGGGCGGTTATCGACCGTTACAATGCTGCTGACATGCCATTGGGGTGGGTATTGCCTAACGATGGTTATGGTACGGGTTATGGACAGACCGAAACGCTTGACGGCAATATTCAGAATTTGAAGGAATTCGGTGATTATGCCCGTAAACTGGGTGTGGAGATTGGTCTTTGGACGCAGTCTGATCTGTATCCGAAAGAGGGCGTCAGTGCCTTGTTGCAGCGCGATATTGTGAAAGAAGTGCGCGATGCCGGTGTGCGCGTTTTGAAGACGGATGTGGCTTGGGTCGGTGCCGGATATTCATTCGGTCTGAACGGTGTGGCCGATGTGGGGCATATCATGCCTTATTACGGAAATGATGCGCGTCCGTTCATTATCTCCATCGACGGCTGGGCCGGTACACAACGTTATGCCGGAATCTGGACAGGCGATCAGACGGGTGGCGAATGGGAGTATATCCGTTTCCATATCCCGACGTATATTGGTTCTGGATTGTCCGGACAGCCGAACATTTCATCGGATATGGATGGTATCTTCGGCGGTAAGAATATGGCGGTGAATATCCGTGATTTCCAGTGGAAGACCTTTACACCGATGCAGCTTAATATGGATGGTTGGGGATCAAATCCGAAATATCCACAGGCACTGGGTGAACCGGCTACACCGATTAACCGCTGGTATCTGAAGATGAAGTCGGAGTTTATGCCCTATACCTATAGCATTGCCCACGAGGCCATCGATGGCAAACCAATGGTACGGGCTATGTTCCTGGATTATCCGAATGCCTATACGATGGACGAGTCTACACGTTATCAGTTCCTCTATGGTCCGTCTGTATTGGTAGCACCTGTTTATCAGGATACACAGGCCGACAGCGAGGGCAACGACGTGCGCAATGGCATCTATTTGCCTGAAGGTCGTTGGATTGACTACTTTACGGGCGAAATCTACGAGGGTGGTCGTATCATTAACAATTTTGTGACTCCAATTTGGAAATTGCCGGTGTTTGTGAAGCAGGGAGCGATTATTCCGATGACAGCACCGAACAATAATCCGAACCGCATTCCGGCCGACCTGCGTATTTATGATCTGTATCCGGCAGGAACAACCGAATTCACAGAATATGATGACGACGGTCGTACGGAGGCCTATCGCCGTGGAGAGAGTGCCACAACACACATTGTGTCGGAAGAAAAAGATGGTCGTGTGACCGTTACTGTCGAGCCGACAAAGGGTTCATTTGCGGGTATGGAAAAAGAGAAACAGACTTATTTCCGTTTGAATGTGACTTCTGAGCCAAAATCAGTGAAGGTAAAAGTAGGTAAGAAATCAGTGAAACTTACCGAGGTGAACTCCATGGATGAGTTCCGGGCTGGCGAGAACGTGATGTTCTACGAAGCCGAACCGAACATGAACCGTTTTTCAGATAAGGAAGAGGCTTTTGCTCAGGTGAAAGTGGTCAAAAATCCGGTAGTACATGTGAAGGTAGGCAAGACGGATGTTACGGCACAGCCTGTCGTGCTCGACGTGAAAGGTTATGTTTATGCACCGGCCGATCACTTGTTGCAGCATACCGGAACGCTTGAAGCACCAAAAGCTCAGATTACCGATGAAGACACGAAGCCTTATACCCTGACTCCGTCTTGGGCAGCAGTATCGGGTGCCGACTATTATGAGATTGAGTTCAACGGAATGGTTTATTCTACAATCACGGATACGCGTTTGCTCTTCGAGAACCTGAAGGCAGAGACAACTTATAGTTTTAAGGTGCGTGCCGTAAACCGTGACGGACATTCTGATTGGACTACTGTTCAGGCAACAACTAAGGCTAATCCATTGGAATTTGCCATCAAGGGTATCACTGCCGAAACCACTTGCGAAAACCAGGGTGGACAGGATGTGAACAAACTGTTCGATTTCGATGAGAAATCAGGATGGCATTCGAAATGGGGCAAGGGCGAAGCCGTGCCATTCGATATGTTGATCGATTTGAATAGTGTAAATCAGCTCGACAAGTTCCAGTATATGGCGCGTCCGGATGGCGGTAATGGTTGCCTGCAGGAAGGTGTTGTTTATTACAGCATGGATAAGACGGAATGGACTGAGGCCGGTAAGTTCAGCTGGGAGGCTGGTGGTACGCATGAGTTCCGTTTCGACGGACAACCGACAGCACGTTACATCAAGCTTTCTGTAAGCAAGGCCGTAGGTAATTTCGGTTCAGGTCTGGAAATGTATGTTTTCAAAGTTCCGGGAACGACCAGCTTGATTCCGGGCGACATCAACCGCGACAACAAGGTGGATGAGAACGACCTGACATCGTATATGAACTATACGGGTCTGCGCAAGGGCGATGGCGACTTCGACTATGTGAGCATCGGCGACTTGAACCGCAACAACCTGATTGATGCCTTCGACATCTCGGCCGTTGGTATCAAGCTCGAAACGGGCGTAAGTAGCCGTCGTGTAGAGCCGGTAGCCGGAACGGTGACGGTGAAGGCCGACAAGAAGACCTATCAGGCCGGCGAGACGGTAGAAATCATCGTTCGTGGCGAGGGATTGCGTTCGGTCAATGCGTTGAGCTTCGCTTTGCCGTATGATACGAAGGATCTGGAATATGTGGGTGTAGAAGCCAAGGGCATGAAAGAGATGCAGAATCTCACCTACGACCGTCTGCATACGAATGGTCAGAAAGCACTTTATCCGACATTCGTAAACTTGGGCGAAAAGCCTTATCTGGAAGATGGCGAGCTGATGATTGTACGCTTTAAGGCAAAACGCAAACTGACGTTCGACCTGAAGGCTATCGACGGTATGATCGTTGATAAGTATATGAACAGTGTGAAATTCTGACGAATACAGGTATTGAGATAGCGTCTTGATAAAAACTGGATAAAAAAACCATCCGCAGAGGTAAATACCTTCGGCGGATGGTTGTTTTTTGTCTGAGATTTCGTATCAAGTTGATTGATGATTGGGTGGTGAAACAAAGGTAAAGGAACGGGAATAGTGGGGTATAGCAAATAAGAACAGGAACCTTAGAGAAACAAACAAAAGATATGAGGAACAAGGAATTACGTGAAAACGCGGGATTATCGCGCGGTTTGCTTTACGCATTGGCTACGATAGCCGGACTTTCCGTGGCCAATCTTTATTACAATCAGCCGTTGCTCCATGTGATGGGGCCGGATTTGGGATGTGGCGAGGCGCAGACGGCCCGCATTGCCCTGCTTACTCAGGTGGGCTATGCCTTAGGACTTTTTTTCATCGTACCATTGGCCGATTTGTACAGCCGTCGGCGTATCATTACGGCCGATCTTGGGCTGTTGGTCATTGCGTTGCTGGCCATGGCTTTGGCTCCGACGGTCGGTGTGGCCTGGGGCGCTTCGGTTGTCATCGGCATCTGTTCGGTAGTGCCGCAGATTTTTGTTCCGCTGGCAGCCCAGTATTCCACCCCTGAGGAGAAGGGGCGTAATGTGGGTATTGTCGTTTCAGGGTTGCTTACGGGCATTTTGGCTTCACGCGTGGTGAGTGGGGCTGTAGGCGAATTATGGGGCTGGCGCACCATGTACTATGTTGCGGCCGGTCTGATGGTGTTGTCGGCCGGAGTGATGTTGCGGGTGTTGCCTCCTTCCGAAAGTAATTTCCGTGGGTCGTATGGCGCTTTGATGCGTTCGCTTGTGTCGCTCGTACGAACCTATCCTGCACTTCGTGTCTATGCCTTGCGTGCCGGTCTGGCTTTCGGGTCGTTTATGGGATTATGGTCGGTATTGGCATTCCGGATGGCACGTGCGCCGTTTTTTGCCGGAAGCGACGAAGTGGGTGCTTTAGGCTTGTGCGGCGTGGCCGGAGCCTTGACCGCTTCGTTCATCGGGCGACTGACGGGACGAATCGGGGTGCGCCGGCTGAGTGTGGTTGGTGCCTTGATGCATTTGGTGGCCTGGGGCCTGTTTTTCATAGCCGACGATACGTATGCGGGACTCATTGCCGGCATTTTAGTGCTCGACATCGGTATGCAGTGCGTACAGCTCGGCAATCAGACCCGAATGTTTGCCCTTTGTCCGTCGGCTTCGAACCGTATGAACACCATTTTTATGACGGCCTATTTTATTGGTGGCTCGTTGGGTACATTTGCTTCTGGTTCAGCATGGGTGATCGGTGGTTGGTCCGGCGTTGTACTGGCAGGAGCGGTCTTCTCGCTTTTATCTCTTTGCTGCACCTGCTGCTCACGCTATTGAGCGGGTAGGCAGCCGGGGCAATGAGGCGGGACAGATAAGAAAAAGTCTAAATTCACATTTTTTTTTTTTTGTTTTGGTTTTTAAACGAAAAAGATTTATATTTGCCCTTAAGGTTTAACCTTTTAAAAAACATAATTATGAAAAAAATCAGAACCATGACTATCGGAACCGTTCGCGGAGCCTATGAGGCTCCCAAGTGTGAAATCATTGAGTTGCGGCAGGAAAGCCCGCTGTGTGGCAGCGCCACGCACGAATCTTACGAAGAAGACTATTTTGACTGGAGCGCCTCATCCTCCGTCTGGAAAGTGTAACTTTAAATGTAATGCCTTATGAAAACACTACGTATTTTAACCATGGCCGTCGCGGCGCTGATATGGGCCGCCTGCGGCAACGAAGACTTCCTTGAGAACAATCCGGGCAACGAGGCCGCAAAGCCCGTGCTCATGACCTTTACGGCCGACGGGCCGCAGACACGCACCCAGCTGGCGGCCGGAAACAAAGTATATTGGACGGAGTACGACGAGATAGCCCTGTGGGACGGTAGCGAAGCGTATCAGAAGTTGATGGTCGATGCCGAATCCATCGACGGCAGCAAGGCCACTTTCTCGGGCCCAGCCATCCCGGGAGCCGACTACACCGCCTTCTACCCCCTGGTAGCCGTAAAAAGCATGACCTCCACGTCCGTCACCTTCACCCTGCCCGCCGAGCAGACCGCCGTGGCCGGCACCTTTGCCAACCAGCTGGCGCCCTCGCTGGCCAAGGCCACAGGCGGCAGCACCAACTTGGTGTTCGAGAACCTCTGCGCCCTGGTGAAGTTCACCGCGGGAGCCGACATGGCCGGTGAAGGCACCCTCACCCTCGTGGGAGGCAACGCCACCGAGGCACTGGCCGGCAAGTATTGGCTCGAATACTCCACCGGTAATCAATCTCCCGCCGAGCCCGCTTACCGCATCGCCCTCAAGGGTACCTTCGAGGCCGGAAAGGACTACTACTTCGTCGTGCTTCCCGGCACGCTGCCCAACGGCTTCAGCCTGCTCTACGATGACGGCAAGAGCAAGCTCTACCGCAAGGCCACCGGCAAGAGTACCGAGCTCCAGGCCGGACGCATCCTCAACCTGGGCACGCTGTCATTGACCGGTTTCGAGAAGGCCGTTATCAAGCAGATATATGCCGGACTCGAGGGCGGAACCGCAAGCGAGAATGCCGACGGCACAGTCACGCTGAGCGATGCCGATTTGACGGCCTTGGCAGCGATGACCGAGCTGGCGCTGCCTTCGGGAGGATTGACCTCGCTGGGCGGCATCGGCTACTGCACCGGGCTGACTACTCTGAAATGCGCCAACAATCAGCTGACCGAGCTGAACCTCAGCGGGCTGACCAAGCTGACCACGTTGTGGTGCCACCTGAACCAGCTGACCACGCTGGATGTCAGCCAGCTGACCAACCTGACGGAGTTGTGGTGCTTCCAGAACAATCTGACCGCGCTGGACATCACCCGGCTGACCAACCTGAACAGAATTTATTGCGGCAATCAGAAAGGCGGCCGGCAGCTGACGCTGACCCTGACGGCGGCACAGGAAGGAGTGTGGAACAGTTGGAGTTACGACTCTGATAATACGAATGTCACTCTCGATGTGAAATAGCTGACCACCCCCTCTCCTCCGATAGCCCCACAGACGTTAAGGAGTGTAGGAGGTGCGTGTGCAGCATGAATTGTAAAACCGAAAAAGGTCGTATCATTGCGTAATGATACGACCTTTTTTCTTGTGCGCTTTTCCGGGTGCCTCAGGAAAGCAAATCATCAGTTCCGGTTTTCAGAAAATAGAGGCTGAGCCGTTTTTCATGATTTCAGAGCCCCATTTCCGGCTCAGGCTGCGGAGCTTGCGGACTCATTCCAACTCAATGGTTTTCAGCGTGGCTCCGTCGCAATCCATGATGGTCAGCGTCAGCCGGTCTTCTTCTTTCCTGAGCAGGGCTATTGTGGCCCCCTTGGTTTCGTAGCCTCCTCCGATGTAGACTGGGAAGGGGTTGTCGTTGATTTCGCCCGGAGCATAAAACCGCCAATGGTGTGTATGTCCGAAAATACCCAGGTCAAAACGCCCTTTTTCGAGCCATGGCGCCCAAAGCGGCGGACAGGGCTGATAGTCGTCCGTATTGCCCCAAATCGGAATGTGGCTCATCACGATGCGGCGGTTAGCCTTGCGGAACGGGCGGCTTTTGATTTCCTCGTGAAGAAACTTTGCCTGGTCTTGCCGGAAACGGGTGAAGTCGTTCAGACCGTAATATACCCAATGGCTGTCAGGTTTGTCTTCACCGCAGTCCAGCAGCACAAAGCGCGTGTCCCCCCAGCTGAAGGCTCCGTATGAACGGCCGGGAATACCTCCGGGATAATCGAACAGACTGGGCATGCCCGATGAATAGGCATTTCGGATTTCGTGGTTGCCGCGCACAAAGAATATTGGGCGTGAAGCGCCGTCGAAAAGTTGAGCTACCCGGTTGATGTTGAGGATAGCTTCTTCGCGTGTGGATGGTTCGGGCAGGCAGTCACCGTTGAATACCGTAAAGTCATGTGGAATACGTGCTGCTGTTTGTGCAAGTCTTTCTTCAAGTTCCCTTACGCAGTGCGTGTCGTTGAAGATCAGAGCTGCAAAATTCTCGGTATTTTTATCCGGTAAGGTAAAACTGTAGATGTTGCTGTATACCGTATCACCGAATGCTTTGTAATAAGAGCGGTTTTCGAGTAGTTCGCGGGCACCGACACGGTAATAATAACGTTGACCAGCTTCCAGACTGTCCAAAAGAATCTTTTGTTCGATATCATGGCAGACAGCCTGTCCTCCGATTAATGTCTGTGCGCGATGCAAACCAGATGATAGGGAAGATGGGTTGGTCAGAAGTAGAGAATCTGTTGTATATTCTATCCAGCAGTGTGATGGCCGGTACGTTTGGAATAATATGGAAATTGTATTTTCTGTCGGATTTTGCAGATAAGGTGCTCCGTAGAAGAAGTCTTCTGCTGGCTGTTTGAACCGGAACGTTGCACGTATCGGTCGGTGATCGGAAGCCAGTGGCGCATTCAGAACGCGTACTGCCGACGGATTCCAGTAACATTGATCTGCTGTGGCTTTCCAGATACCAATATAATCAATGGTACGGTCGGGTTTATCTGCAGGAAATGTAAAGGCTTTAGGATTATTTACGATGTGAAAGTTTTCTGCCAGAGCTTTTATTTCCGGACTGTCTGGCGTAGCATTTAAATCACCGGCCAGAAAGACAGGTTTGGCTTTCAGCAAGGATAATTCATGGTTCAGGATTTTTACGGATTCTATCCGGTCTTTTTCTGTTAGTGAGAAATGGGTGCAGATGGCATAGTAGTTGGGAAATTCTACAATAAGAAGTGTGCGTCGTTCTTCTTTGCCTGGCAGTGCGACATTCTTTACGCCAATAGGACGTTCCTTACTGAGCAATCCCACACCATAGTTTCCTTTATTGATCTTGATTGCGCGTCCGAATACAGGATACATCCGGCATTCAAAAGCCAGTTCTCCTAGGACATAGCGGTGTTGGCTGCGTGCCGTACAGCTGTCTATTTCTTGAAGTGCTACCAGATCTGCTTTGCTACGTATGATTTCTTCAGCTACACGTTTGTAATCTGTACGATTGTCCATGCCACGTCCGTTGCGGATGTTGTAGGTTACGAAAGTGATTTCATCGGGGATGGTAGTTTTTGCATAAAATGGTGTTGGTAGACTTAAACCCAATATGGCTGTTAGAATGGTGTAAAGTTTAATTTTTTCTGAAAATATTGTTTTTAGAAAAGAGTGCGTTGGTAAAATAGATTTAAATGTTTTCATGAGTAGTTTGTTTTCTGAAAAGATCAACCTGAATTAAGTATTATTCAGGTTGATCTTTTTCTATGTTTTATCAATGAATTTTATTCATTCGAGGATTATTTAGCTTGTACCGGAACGATGGGTAAGGCTGCTTGAAGTTGTTCCATGCCTTTACTGTCGTTGGTAACGGTGAGTTCTTGTCCGTCAGGAGTATAAACAGTAAGCGTTTTATCATCGTTTACTTTTACTAACCGGCGTACTGAGCCGTTGTCGTCCAGATTCCATGTCTTGGTATCGGCATCAAATGCCAGGCGTACGCTGTCGTTGCTTGTTTCATTGGTGATGGTATAGCCATTCTTGTCTGATGCTACGAGATAGATATTGCCATCTGAACCAACCATCCGACGTGTTTCATTGGCGGCTATCAGTTGTTCGCCAGTCCAGAATTCGATAGTATTCAGGATAAACCAGTCAATCGAAAAACAAAATCCATAGACAGGAGTTAACAGAATTCCGATGAAGCCATTCAGATATTTGTTTCCGGTAGCATTCTGGTTCCATGAAGAAACTTTGTTTAGTAAGCCGAACGAACCGATACACGAGGTGTTCAGCAGGGCACCTGCTAATATGAAGCAGGGTACCATCATTAAATTTTTTCTCATTGTTGTTCGTTGTTTTAGTTCTTGATAAAATTCATTTTCTCTTTTCTTGGCTAAAGTTGATAAAAAAAATCCATTTTAGAGGGTTATATCCTTTCTAATTGTTGCTATTTAAGTTTTTTTATTATACTCGTGAATTCGCGTTTTGCGGTTTACTTCAGGGAGATATAAGGGATATAGAAAAGGGGGATTCAGTTTTAGATTCAGAATAATATTTTTATTTATAAGCCGTTTGCATTTCCGTGATTCCAATATGTCATATATAGAATAAAAGCTCTATCTTTCCTGATATGCATTAGGATGGATAGAGCTTTTATTTTATAAGATTTCCTCCGATTTAATTTTATCGGCAGTGTGATGTATGTCTGATCGATTTTGATTTAGTTCGCACCGAAGGTTAGCATTGCCGCCTGGCAGAGCGTTTCATAAATCGGTGAAACGAGACCAAGTGCTACGATAGCTATCAGGCAGACTACCAGTGTAAGTTGGCCGAGACGTCCGGTGCGGAAGGTCGGAGCCGGATTATCCGACGGATCGATGTACATGGCCCGTACGACCAGCAAATAATAGTAGAGTGAAATGACCGTATTGATCAGCGCCAGAAACGTGACGATCCAGTGTCCTTCGCGCGCGGCTGCGGCAAATACGAAGAATTTGCTGAAGAATCCGGCAAAGGGCGGGATACCGGCCAGAGAGAACAGGGCCAGCGTGAGTACGAGCGTCAGGCGTGGGTTTGTCGTGTAGAGAGCGCGATAGTCGTCGCGGTCCACATGTCCGCCTGTATGTTGTTCAATTTCGTTGATAACACAGAATACAGCCAGGTTGGCGGCCATATAAGCCAAAATGTAATAGGTTAGTGCTGCCGTACCTGTAGCACCGGCCAAAATGGCCAGCAGAATATAACCAGCCTGTGAAATACTACTGTAGGCCATAAAGCGTTTCATGTTTTGTTGATGCAGAGCCATCAGGTTGCCTACGGTGATAGTCAGAACAATAACTACGGAGAGTAACAGCTCCCAGTTTTCGGCCATCGGACCGAATACGCGTAGCAGGATGTTGACCAACGCAAAGGCTGCTGCGCCTTTGGATACGACCGACAGATAGCCGCCTACTGTTGTCGGGGCTCCTTGGTAAGTGTCTGGCGTCCACGCATGGAACGGCACCAGACTCAGCTTGAAGCCCAGACCGGCAAAGAAAAAGACGAGTGCGCCCATTTGAAGCGGTGAACCGACAATGTGTTCCGGCATATCACTGAAATAAAGGGTTCCGACAGTGCCGTAGAGCAATGAAATGCCGAAAAGCATCAAGGCAGATGAGAACATGGCGCTCAAGATAAACTTCATACCGGCCTCTGCGCTTCCGGCCCGGTATTTGTCAAAAGCGATGAGGCAGGCCATCGGGATGCTGGCCATTTCCAGTCCGACGTAGAACATCAGGAAATGACCTGCACTGGTCATGAAGAACATTCCTAACAGGGTAGTGAAAACTAAAATATAAAACTCACCGGCTTTATGATTGTTGTCCGACAGGCGGATCCAGGGGCCGGCCTGCAGGACGACCAGCAGGGTTCCGATCGTAAGGATTGATTTTACGGCCGATGACATCGGTGATGAATGATACATACCACCGAAGAGTGTTTCTTCTGACAGCGTCAGGTTTGTGGCCAGATGCACCAGAAGCAGACCGATGGTGATCAGCTGCAGGATGCGGTGATTCGGTTGCCGGATGGTCAGGTCGGCAAAGAGCAGGATGATGATGAAACAGGCAAGCATCACCTCCGGTTGCATGTGGAGTAGGGTTGCAATATTCATATTTCTTTTACGTTATGCTTCGCCGTGAGGCGGATAGCAAGATTTCTATTTTTATCTTTTATCTGATAGTACAAACTCAGGCAAGCTGAGTCTTTAAGAATGTTTGATGGTTGCGGTCAGGAGCAGGCCAGGCGTTCGATTACAGGGGCTACACTCTCGTTGATGATGGTACTGGCCCAGTAAGGAGCCATTCCGAGAGCGGCTACACAGGCAATCAGGCAAATAACAGCCGTACGCTCATCCCACGTAGCATCCGTGAGTTTCTCAAATTCCGGATTTTTGCAGGTTCCGTAAAGAATACGACCAACCGTGCGCAAGATATAGACCGCCGTGATGACAATACTCGTTGTGGCAATAATCGTACAGACGCGGTGGAACAGGTCGGGATGTTCAAACGAACCGACGAACACCGTCATTTCGGCAACGAATCCGCTTAGTCCCGGAAGTCCCAGATTGGCCAGACCGGCAATGACATAGGCTACAGCCAGAAATGGCATGATACGCATCAGGCCACCCAAAAGACGGATGTCGCGCGTGTGTGTCCGTCCGTAAATCATACCGATTACGGCAAAGAACAGCGCCGTCATCAGACCGTGGCTGAGCATTTGCAGGATCGCGCCGGTACAAGCTGTACGTGTCATCATGAGCAGAGCAAAAAGAACCAGGCCGCAGTGACTTACGGATGAGTATGCATTGATATATTTCAGGTCGGTTTGAACAACGGCACTTAGAGCTCCGTAGACTACCGAAATCGTCGTCAGTACGAGGAACAGTCCGCTCCATTCCTGTGCGCCTTCAGGCATGAGCCAAATGGCGATACGGAAGCAGCCGTAACCGCCCAGTTTCATCAGTACACCTGCATGAAGCATACTCACTGCCGTCGGAGCGGATGCATGACCGTCGGGACTCCATGTATGGAACGGGAAAAGTGCTCCCAGTACGCCGAAACCTAAGAATACGAGCGGGAAAAATATATGTTGTATGTTGGCAGGGATTGACATGCTGGCCAGTTCCAGAATGTTCATGGTTGTGGCGCCGGCTCCATAATAGATACCTAGGATGCCGATCAGCAGAAAGGCCGAACCGCCCATGAGCATCAGTGTCAGTTTCATGGCAGCATATTCCTTGCGTCCGCTACCCCACACTCCGATAAGCAGATACATCGGAATGAGTGCCGTTTCGTAGAAAAGGAACATGGTGAACAGGTCGGTCGAGATAAAGAAGCCGAACACACCCAATGCCAACAGTGTGAACCACAGAAAATATTCTTTTGTCATGGGTTTCAGGCGCCAGGAAGCAAATGTTCCTGTAAACATAATGATAGCGCTCAGCAGAAGCATGACCACTGAGATACCGTCCACACCCGTGGAATAGGCTATGTGAAGCGGCTCGTACCATGTTACGGAATCCGTGAAGAGCATATCGGCTGTTGCACCGCCTTGACGTAGGTTGGTATATTCTACGGCCAGCCCTATGGCCAGTATGAGTAGTGCGCTTGATCCGGCCAGCATCACACCGCGTGTCTGGTTTAGCGTGCGCGACGCCCAAAGACCCGCCAGCATCAGCAGCGGAATCAAAACGAATAAACTAAGGATATTCATATCTTTTATCTGTTATTCTTTAATAATTAGATTTTAAAACATCCCTTCGGCGGCTAGCAGCAGGATAATGGTCAATGCCACAATTCCTCCCAGGAATAAGATCATATACGTCTGGACACGTCCGTTTTGCAGCGGTTGCAGTTCTTCACCGGCTGCGTTCGCACTCCAGGCCATGAAATCCATGAAACGGTCGATCACGTGGCGGTCGAACCAGGCAATTGGGGTTGACAGGCAACCGAAGATGATCCGATGGGTTACGAACTGCCACATTTCATCGAAATAGAAGCGGCGGTAAGCAGCCTGATGCAGCTTCGGACAAGCTTTTTCAATGCGTGTAGGTACAGTAGAATGTCCGTTCAGATAAAAAGTCAATGCAAGGGCAATGGCCACTACGGCAAAGGCAATGCTTGTCAGTGCCACTTGCATGTCGAGATGAATTTCATAAGGTGTGCCGTCGGCCGAGATGAACGTTCCGAATGGCACCCAGCCCATGACGCATGTCAGCGCAGCCAGTATCAGCAATGGCAATGTCATTACAGCCGGACTTTCATGAGCATGCTCTGTTTCTTGCGAAGCCTTTCCCCAGAAGATACGGCAGTAGAGTCGGAACATATAGAAAGCAGTCAGTGCAGCGATACCTGTCATGGTCCATCCGATGGTCGGACTGTAGCGGAAACAGGCTGTCAGAATTTCATCTTTCGAGAAGAAACCTGAGAATGGCGGGATTCCGGCAATCGCCAGACAGGCAATGAGGAAGGTGATGTGCGTCAGTGGCATACGGCCGGCCAGTCTTCCCATAGCCGACATCTCGTTGCTGTGTACGGCGTGAATCACACTACCTGCTCCAAGGAACAGTAAGGCTTTGAATAACGCATGGGTTGTCAGATGGAAGAGTGAGGCCATGTAACCCAGTCCGCCTGTGTGCGGATCGGTCGAGGTGCATACGCCCAGTGCTACCATCATGAAACCGATTTGTGAAATGGTCGAGAAAGCCAGCACGCGTTTGATATCTGTCTGTACACAGGCTACAATTGCAGCATAGAGTGCTGTCAGGGCGCCTACCCAGGCGATGGCGTGAAGCACTTCCGGTGCATAGGTTACGAAAAGAGGGAATAGGCGTGCTACCTGGTAAACACCGGCTACCACCATTGTTGCGGCGTGAATCAGTGCCGATACAGGAGTCGGTCCTTCCATGGCATCAGGCAACCAGATATGGAGCGGCAGCATGGCGCTCTTGCCCGCACCGCCTACAAACATCAGTCCCAGTGCCCATGGCAACATCATGCCTCCTGCGGCCAGTGCTGCCGGATCGGGACGGAAATCAAACGTTCCCAAATAATATCCGTAAATCAGGATACCAATCAGGAAACCCAGATCGGCAAAACGTGTAACGATAAATGCTTTCTTACTTGCTGCGATGGCTGCCGGACGTGTATAATAGAATCCAATGAGCAGATAGGATGAGACACCTACGAGTTCCCAGAACAGATACATCTGGAACACTCCAGGTGCTACGACCAGTCCCATCATCGCAAAGCTGAACAGTCCCAAAAAGGCATAGTAGCGTTGGAATCCCCGTTCGCCTTTCATATAACCCAATGAGTAAATGTGCACCATAAGGCTTACTGTGGAGATGACTCCCAGCATCAATACCGACGGTGCGTCAATAAGCAGTCCTAAATTGATGCCCAGACCATGACCGAAAGGCAACCATTCGAAACAGAACGGCAGGAGCTCAGGGCGTACTCCCGTGGCATCGGGGGCGAGAGCCAGATAGTCGGCTACTGCCGTCCAGCTCAGCAAGGCAGCTACTGCAAGGAGTCCTGTGGCAAACAGGCCGGCCGCACGATGCGTCCATTTCATACCGGTCAGCGCCAATATCAGAAAGCTGAGTAAAGGCAGTAGCAGAATGTAAAGAGTATATTCCATAATAGGTCTTGAATTGTTTCGGTTTTTAAACGTTGTTGTCGTCGTTTCTCCGGATGTCGGAGTATTTTATATTTCTTTCATCCGATTTTTTGTCTACCCTTTCATGTGCGATACGTCGTCGGTCAGTACCCGGTTGAAATTACGGTAGACGTTGATGATGATGGCAATGGCTACTGCCGTTTCTGCAGCTGCAATGGCGATACCGAACAAACTGAAGAAATGCCCTTCGAGCTGTCCCGGAAACAGATATCGGTTGAACACAGCAAAGTTGATGTTCGAAGCGTTGAGCATCAGTTCCACTGAAATCAGCATGGCCAGCAGGTTCTTGCGTGTGCAGAAACCATATATACCGCAGAAGAGCATCACAGTGCTCACCACCAAATAGTGGAATACGTGGATTTCAAGTTCCATAGTAATTGTATTTTTATGTTGCCGGCGTGATTCTTTTTCCTGAAGTAAGTTGCTTCCAGCCGGCTATGTGGAGCAGCAAACTGTTTGCGTGGTGTGCATTTATTTGTGACGGCGTGCGATCAGAATCGCTCCGATCATACAAGCCACGAGCAGCACGCTTACGATCTCGAAGGGCAATACATACTGATACTTGTCGCTGCCGATCATGGCATGGCCGATTTCGCGTGCTGGCAGTTCCACGCCCTGTGGGATCGCCACCAGAGCAAAATGTTGTGAAGCCAACAGGAATATGACCAGAACGGCTCCTGTCGCCGTAGCAGCCAGAACGGCTGCCAGCCGACCGCGTCCGATGCGGTAGCGCATGGTCTGACTTGAGCGCGTAAGCAATATTGAGAAAATGTAAAGCACTACGATACCTCCGGCATAGACCATCAGCTGTACGGCACCTAAGTACGTGTAGCCCAGCATCGAATAGATCACTCCAGTGCCGAAAAGCACGAACAGCAGATATGTAGCTGAGCGCACGATACGCCCTGTTGTGACGGCCAGTATCGAGCAGACGATAATGACTGCCGCCGTAGCGTAGAACGTGATGTCGAGTAAGGACAAATCCATCATAAGTATATTAATTTTATATCGTTAGTCATATATTTGTTTTATTTCCAGTCGTGACAGCGGTTGTCCTCCGGTTTTGTCAGGTCAAGCCGCAGACGATCCCGTTCAAATACTGCGTTCTCGAAATCGTTGCTGAATTCGATTGCGCCGTGTGGACATGCTTCGACACACAGCTGGCAGTACAGACACGATCCCAAATCGTAATGGTAGGCCTTCAGTTGTTTACGTTTGCGTCCTTCAGGTGTCTCTACGGTATCGGCTTCGATCTGGATTGTACCGTTCGGGCAGTTCATTTGACACAACCCACAGGCGATACAGCGCGGTTGTCCATTCTCATCGGTTACGAGACGTAGGCGTCCACGATGGCGTTCAGGGATATGGAGTGTTGTGTGCCGGTTCTCGGGATATTCTTCAGTGACCGGTTTTTGCCGGAACACCTTCATCGACGTACCCATACCTGTTGCAAGGCTTTTCAGGCCCGTGGCCCAGCCCCGGAAATATTCTTTGAATGTTGCCATGATTATAGTCTTTTGTTTCTATTATTATTCATCAGTAGATCATTCTCTTGGAAAACAGATGTTTTCAATACCGGTTTTTAGTAGGTTAGAGTACGAGTCCGAATATGACGCAGAGTGTCATCAGCAGGACGATAACCAGCGACAGCGGCATCAGGTATTTCCATTCCAGCGTAAGCACCTGGTCAATACGCAGACGGGGAAAAGTCCAGCGGATCCACATGAGCAGAAAAACTACGGCAAATGTTTTTCCTACAAACCATACTACACCTGGAATCCAGTCCATCACAGCATTCAGTCCGTCCAGTCCCGGTATATGAAACGGCATCCAGCCACCCAGGAAAAGCGTTGAGGCGATACCGGCCGTGATAAACAGGTTGAGGTATTCTGCCAGATAGAAGAATCCGAAATGCATGCCTGAATATTCTGTGTGGTAACCTGCCGTAAGCTCCTGTTCGGCTTCAGCCAGGTCAAACGGACCACGATTGGCTTCTGCATTACCTGCAATCAGATAAACGCAAAATGCCAGCAGCGCAGGAATATGTCCGCGGAAGATATTCCACAGGTGTTCCTGTTCCATGACAATCTCCTGAATGTCCATCGTACCGCTGAGAAGAACCATGGTCAGAACGGTCAGTCCGATAGAGAGTTCGTAGCTGATAATCATAGCACCGCTACGTACGGCACCGATTACGGTGTATTTGCTGTTACTGCTCCAGCCGGCCAGCAGAATACCCAGCACGCCGATGGATGAGGCGGCCAGCACAAAAAAGATTCCGATGTCCATACGGAGAATTTCTGCCCCTTGATTCCACGGCAGACAGGCAAAACTGAAGATTGAGGCCAGAATCACCAGAAATGGGGCAAGATTGTAGAGAAAACGATCGGCATGACGCAGGCTGATGATCTCTTTGGTCAGAATTTTCAGTACATCGGCCGGTACTTGGAGCAATCCGCCCCGTCCACCTACACGGTTCGGTCCGATACGGCACTGGAAGGCTGCGCAGACACGACGTTCCATATAGATCAGCACGATGGCGAGCAATGCATAAAGCACGATAATCAGCAGACCTACAGCTATACCCTCGAGCGTAATGGCCAGTCCTTCAGGCATAAGGCTTGAAAGTGTCCCGTGTATAGACTGGTTGAGCGAGTTTATATCGTAATAGTTCATAAATGTTTGAATGTTTTTAGTTCTTGTTTTTTGTTTATGGTTGAGGGTTCTTGGTTTAGAGCCTTTGGGTCTTGGTTGATCGTTCTTGGCTTAGAGCTCTGGGTTTTTAATTGGGAGTATAATTATAGGCTCAACCCTCAACTCTCATCTCTCAACTCTCATCGGTCAATATCTGGAATCACGAAATCAATTGAACCGCCAATGGCAATCAGGTCGGCCAGTTTTGCTCCGCGACAGGCCGTATCCATTGTATGTACCAGCGGGAGTCCTGTCGAACGGAAATGGAGCCGATAGGGTGATTTGTCGCCTCGGCTTTCGAGTAATACACCGAAGGCGCCCCGGCTGGCTTCTACTGATGCCGTAAAGATACCTTCCGGCAATTTGATGATCGGTTTGGTTTTCGTGCGAACCGGTCCTTCGGGGATACGGTCAATAAGCTGTTCAATGATGCGGCAGGACTGTTCGATTTCGTCCATACGCACCAGATAACGGGCCATGGAGTCGCCTTCCGTCCGTACCACTTCTTCAAAGTCAACCTGATCGTAAACAGCATATGGATGCCGCTTGCGTACATCATTGGCCCAGCCTGATGCGCGGCCGGTACCTCCGGTTGCTCCAAGTCCGATGACCTGTTCGCGTGAGAGTCGGCCAACACCTTCCAAGCGAGTCTTGGCGATGATGCTTCCGGTAAAAATATTATGATAATCAGGCAGAACTTGACGTAGATGTACGATAAACTCTTTTGTCTTGTTGCAGAAATCAGGATGCAGGTCGGCCCGCACACCACCGATAACGTTGTAGTTCTGGATGAGTCGTCCGCCCGTTGTCTCTTCGAAAATATTGAGGATCATTTCGCGTTCGCGGAATCCGTAGAAGAATGGCGTGAGCGCACCCATATCCATAGCCAGGCAGGAATAGAAAAGCAAGTGCGAGTCGATGCGTTGCAATTCATCCATAATCGTACGGATGTATTCGGCCCGTTCGGGAACTTCAAGTTCCATGGCTCCTTCGATGCAGCGGCACAGAGCATGGCGGTTCTGGTGTGCGCTCAGGTAGTCCAGTCGGTCGGTCATGGCTAGTGTCTGTGGATAAGTCATCCGTTCGGCCATTTTTTCAATGCCGCGGTGTATGTAACCCAAAATAGGGTCTACATGGCGGATAACTTCACCGTCGAGTGCCGTACGCAGACGCAGTACACCGTGGGTTGACGGGTGTTGCGGTCCGATATTGACCACAAAATCATCGTTGCCAAACAATTGATGTTCGTGGCATTCCAACGTGCCGTCGGGGCGAAGGGTGTATTCTTCGGTTGTGTCTGCATTAATTTCGTTATCAAGTGTCAGTTCGTTGGCAGTTGCGTCGTAATCTTTGCGCAATGGGTAGCCTTTCCAGTCTTCACGCAAGTAGAGTCGTCGCATATCCGGGTTACCTGTAAAACGGATGCCTAAAAAATCAAAAGCTTCACGCTCTTTGATTTCAGCAGTCGGCCATAACGTACTTACGCTCGGTAACAGCGGGCGTTCCCGGTCGGTTGTCTGCGTACGCAGAATGATGCGTTCGCCGGTGGCTGTCGATTCAAGCTGGTAGAGTACACCCAATCCTTCTTCGCCCCAATCCATTCCGGTCAGGTCATAGAGGAAATCCATTGCACCTTCCGGCCGTTGTGCCAAAGCCTGAGCGGCAGCCGGAAGCTCTTCAGGAGTTACCGCCACAATCTGTATACCATCTGTTTCAGTAACGATGTGTGCTTCGGGTGCTGCCTTTATGATTGTATCCAATAGATTCATATATTGTCGTTTTTGTTTTTGTTCGTTTGATTACTGCCTTGTTATTTATTCTGCAGTTTCATCGGTCTGTGTTTCCTCCTTTGGTCGTGATTCTTTATGGTTACGTCCACCCAGAAAACGTTCGGCTTTTACTTTACGTTGCAATTGCATCATGCCATAAAAGAAAGCTTCTGGTCGAGGAGGACATCCCGGGATATAGACATCCACTGGAATAATTTTGTCGATTCCTTCAACCACGTGGTATGATCCACGGAATGGGCCACCTGATATGGTACATCCACCCACTGCTACAACATATTTCGGATCGGCCATCTGATCGTATAGCCGTCGAAGTACGGAGGCCATCTTCCAGGTTATTGTTCCCAGCACCATAATCATATCAGCCTGGCGTGGAGAGTTACGAGTTACCTCGAATCCGAATCGTGCCATGTCATAACGGGCTGCACCCAAAGCCATGAATTCAATGGCACAGCAACTTGTTCCGAATGTGAGTGACCAGAGAGAGTTGCTTCTACCCCAATTGATGGCTTCATCAAGTGTAGTCAGTACAATACCAGCACCGTCGGCGTTTAATTTGTCGACGAGGCGTTGCAGATAATCATTGTTTTTGAACTCATCGGTCTTCATGGACCGTATGGCTGTTTTCTTTTCTATTTCCATTCGAGCGCTCCTTTCTTCCAGGCATAGGCCAGACCCAGAATCAATACAGTGAGGAAGAACGCCAGCCCGGCCAGAGCATAGACGCCCGCTTCTGCCGCAACAACGGCCCAAGGGAAGAGAAATACTGTTTCGATATCGAACATCAGAAACAGAATAGCATAAAGATAGTAGCCCGCATGGAACTGAACCCATGATTTTCCACGTGTCGGTATACCGCATTCATAAGGCTCGGCCTTTTGCGGATTGTAGGAACGGGGACCTACGAGACGTGCTACAGTCATGGCAAGTACCACGAGCGCAATAGCTGTAAGGGCTACTACGATCAGAAAAATAAAAAACATAATTGTATGAATGTAATTGATTAATGATAACTATAGGACACACCTGACGTGTTTCCGAAAAGATCGGAAACCGTTAATTCAGAGTCGGTTCGGTCAACGTTGAATCCGGCGTAAGGCGTAAATATAGTAGTCGATACATTTATAACCAAGTTCTTTCTGATGGAGAAGAACCTGATCGGGGGTAGAGTACGGTTGATTACAAACCGTCAGGATAATTGGTTTGCAACGTAAGAATTTGTATTCCTTGTAATTACCGTTGTCGGCCAGACATATGCTTTGTATAGGACAGGCATTCCGACCGTCAAGAAAGAACCGGATCTCACGTTCGAGTACGGATGGTGAATCTGTAAAGCAGGATTCTGAAGGATTGCAGATGGTTCCAGAGCACATCAAGGCACTTTCCGTATTTTCCGGAAGGCATCTTGATTTTAAGCCAGCTAGCAATATGGCTAACGGAATAAAAAGAAAAAAGAACCACCTATACATTTATCCTGATCGTTTAAATCCATGCAAAGATAGTTCTTTTTATGTAAGCTTAGGTCAAATCGTGCGTAAAAGACTCTTTTATGAAAGATTTTTTGCACAAATTCTTGTCTGTTATTAACTATTTGTAACGTTTTTAACTTTATTGTATCTTAGCTAAAAACCTTTTGTGTCCGTTAACGCACTTTGATGTTGACGACTGGTTGCTGTTTTATTTCGTCTAAAAGTACTGCCTGATATTTTGTTTTCTTAAAATTAATCTGTTTCAAGTCTATACTTCTAATGGCACTGTTGTACATGGTTCGGAAGTAGATGACCCGATTGGTTGGATCGGTTGCAGAAGTCCATTGTGTGGCACTTGGTATATTTACGGGAACCTGGCCGGCTGGGAATTCAATTCCTACGGGAATATCAAAATTGTTCAGAATCTGAAATCCCTGAAGAACGGTTTCCAAAGCTGTTTCCTGTTGTGGAGCGGTAGCCTGGAAGAAAGCTGCTCGTACAAAACGTGAAGGAGGGGTTACATCGCCTGGTATTCCTAAAAAACCGCTTCCTGCTCCGAACGAGGCCAATTGAATTGAATCCAGTTTTTGGGCCGGTGCTGTTCCGGGAAAGAGATTGACGTAATTATTCAGATTGGTCATTTGCCATTCAAACCCTGGTGAGTTGGTTAGAACACCAAGCGGATTGTCATAGAAATGAGGTTTTCCATCGATGATTTCCAGCACAATTTGTTTGCCCGAAAGGTCTGAAAAACGCCAATGAACTGTCGAAGCACGTGGGTCAATGCCAATGACGTGGACAGTCTCAATTGCTTGTTTAACTTCTTCAATGGTTTTGCAAGATCCTAAGATCCAGGATACAAGCTGCAGGTCGGAAATACTGTTGGCTGCATTGTTTTCTGAAAAGGTCTCATATTGTCCATAACGCGGGAAATAAAATAATCCCGCTGAAAGTCCTTCCTCGTTTAATCCTTCGGCGACAAATTCTTTTTGTTCTACAGCCAAGCCAACATAACCATATGCAGCCTTGAATTTCAAGCCGTCGGTTTTTCCGCTCGGAGTATATGATTGTTGTTCATAACCTCTTGGAACTACTACGTACTGGCTGTTCAGCTCGCTGCCTCCCCATTCGATAGTACGTGCCAGAATGTGACAGTTGTTTTTTGATTTAAGGGTAATACCGGTACAAGCATCCGTTTTCAGAGCATGCATGGTTAATGCAGCTCCAACCAGGACTAAAGAGAGAATTTTCTGTTTCATCGTTTTTAAGTTTAGTTTGTTGTTTGATGATGTGAATATGTGTCACTCACAAATGTACGGATAATATTCTCAAATATACAATGTTTGTTCTTCTTTTATGAATAAAAGGCAATTTTTTTTATTCATATGCTTGTTTGTGCTGATAATTTGTTATTTTTAAGCGCTACTTTGTATTAACTTTAAATCTATAGTTTATGAAAATGTTGAATCGTATGTTTTGCCCATTATTGGCAGTATGCTTTATTGCTATTATGTACTCTTGCGAACAAGTGCAGATTCCCGGATCAATATCGGGTACAAAGGAGGTGCGTCAAGTGTTTATCGAAACTCGGATGACGGGTGAGGATACGCCCGTTTATCCGATTCGGGTTTTTGCTTTTCGGGCTTCCGATGGTCGTCTGGTCGGTGAACAGACATTGGCTGATGCCGATGAACCGTTATCGATAGGTTTGCCGGAGGGGGCTTACAATCTGTTTGTCATAGCAGGTGTGAATGGGTATGTGTTATCCGAGAAAATAGAAAAAGCGGATCAGAAGATTACTTTGGAAAATGGATTTACCCAAACAGGAGCTTTGATGCATGGGTGTTCTTATGTGAATCTGCAGGAAGATGATATTACAGTCTCCATTCAGATGAACTACCAGGTTTGTGAATTATCCTGTACGTTACAGGATGTACCAGAGGATGTGCAACAAGTAGAGTTGACGGTTTCTCCGGTGTACAAGTCATTGACTTTGAACGGTGAGTTCTCTGATGGTGGAGGAAGTGCAACGATTCCTGCCAGTCCAACGGATCAGACCGGTGTGTGGCAGATCCCGTCTGCTTATTTATGGGGAACTGCTGGTAGTCAGACTGTTCTGTCTGTGAAGATGACCGGTAAAGAATCGGGTACACAGGTTGTCAGCAGTACGTTGAAACGGGCTTTTGAGCCTTCAGTTCCTTATTTGCTTTCGGGTAGTTCCCGTGAAGGAGTTTATATTACGGGTGAACTGGAATTTAATGGTTGGGAACCGATTGTTGAGATACCGTTTCATTATGGAGAAGATGAAATCGGGGGAACGGAGGTTGGTGAAGGAGAATTCTTGGTCGATGATTTGCCGGCAGCGTGTTCCGTCTGGAACAATCATGTTGTAGCTTACGTTACAGAAGTGGATGATAATACTGCAGATTTGCTTCTAATCAGTCGTTTGCAATGGGCAAAGGTTTCTTCTGCTACGGGAACTGATCCGGATCAGGCGAGTAGTTTGGCTGTAGATTATAAAGAAGATGATTTGGATAATTGGCGTATGCCGTCGAGTGAAGAAGCCAAACAACTCCATGAATCTTATTCAGATCCTTATTTACTGAATGATCTAAATAATGCTATGGTACAAGTTCGAGGAAATACTGTTTTGTGTGCTGATGGAACTGAGGATGGTGTTAGTATTCGTTATTTATGCAATGATGCGTTGAGTAGTTTCCCTTTTGGTACTGATGGAAGTGTTTCAGCGGCAGGTGATAAACGAACTTATCGTTTACTTTTGGTTCGTACTGTGCGGGTCGTGAAGCGATAAACGAAGATTTGGCATTTACTGATTTTGCATCGGCCGTCACAATTTCTTGCATACGTCCATGCAAAATTTTACCGAAATAGATTACTGATGAATGATGATAAAACATTTTATTTCTTATTTTTGCCAGATATATTTTTCGGGAAATAATTATGAGAAAAGTAAGTAGAGAAATGGATTGCGATTGGGCTTTGGAAGTCATGCGCAAGGCTCCGTATATTACTGTGAGTTTCACACGTGCCGATGGTAGTGCTTATGGAGTACCGCTTTCGTTGGCATGTACACGGGATGACGTATGGTATTTTCATTGTGCACCAGAGGGGGACAAACTTGATGCACTTGCTGTGCACCCGGAAGTCTGTCTTTCGGCAGTGACTAAATGTGCACCGACGGTTGGTCCGAAAGATGGCTCATTCACACTTCAGTATCGTTCGGCTATTGCTTTTGGCAGAGCGGAACTGGTGACGGACGAAAAAGAAAAAATATACGCCCTTCGGGCTATCTGCGAGCGTTTTCTGCCCAAGCACATGGATGCTTTTGATGAGGCTATAGCCAGGAGTCTTCACAGAACTTCTGTTGTCCGAATCACCTTGACCTCTGCTCCTACAGGAAAGCGTAAGCAATATGACCGGAACGGTGACGAGATGAAATATGGCAGGATGGAATAGGAAAAGATGTTGCCATTGTCTGGATGAGATATAAGATAGACTGTTAATTTAGACTCTGTAGTATGGAAAAACAAACAATGCCGAAACGCCTGGAATCGCTGGATGCCCTTCGGGGATTCGATTTATTCTTTTTGGTTGCTCTGGGACCGTTGCTTCGTTCTGTTATCCGTGCGGCTGACGTTCCTTGGCTGAATTCGTTTCAATGGTTACTTTTACATCGGGACTGGACCGGATTTTCGCCATGGGATTTGATTATGCCGTTGTTCCTATTCATGTCTGGCATTACGATACCGTTCGCCTACTCACGTTATAGAAATGAGCCGGACAAAAGACCGCTCATGCGTAGACTGCTGAAGCGGGTTCTGCTGCTTTGGCTGTTTGGTATGATTGTGCAGGGAAATTTACGGGCGCTCGATCCAGAACATATTTATATCTATACCAATACATTGCAAAGTATTGCTGTGGGGTATTTGTTTTCGGTCCTTTTTTATTTGTATACTTCCAAACGGATGCAGATTATAGCTTCGTTTGCCTTATTGTTGCTTTATTGGGCGGCAATGCAGTTTGTTCGGATCGGGTCGTTTGGTGGGGGAGATTATACACCGGAAGGTAATCTGTGTGAAGGGATAGATCGGGCGGTGTTGGGACGTTTTCGCGACGGAGCTGAGCTGCAAAACGGGACAGTTATCTTTGCCGCCGGTTATTATTATACCTGGATTTTAAGCAGTCTGAATTTTGTGGTCACAGTAATGTCGGGCATGTTTGCCGGATATATTGCCAAAAGCCGTGAACTGGCCGAAAAAAGAAAGGTTCAGTCGTTTTTGGGAATTGGAGCAGTTTTGGTGATTTTGGGTTGGACTTGGAACTTGGTGTTGCCGGTCATTAAGACTATTTGGACTAGTTCGATGGTGTTTGTCAGTAGCGGATATTGTTTTCTGCTGATGGGATTGTTTTACTATTGGATAGATTATAAAGGTCATCGCGGACATCTTACCTGGCTTAAGGTGTATGGACTGAATTCCATTGTAGCTTATATGCTGGCGGAAACCATCCGTTTCCATTGTATTGGTGAGTCATTGCTTTATGGTTTTGAACAATATCTTGGCAGTTTCTACGTACCATTGATTGTGCTCAGCAATGCTGCTGTAGTGTTTTTTATCCTTTGGGTAATGTATAAACAACGTATTTTTCTGAAAGTCTGATTGAAGTCCGGTATAGGGCCTGTTAAAAAGATAATTTTCTGATGAAATGGCTTAAAACATTGTTGGCTGAGTGTAGCCTTTATGATGGAAACGTACAATCACGAAGGGAAATTTAAGTTTCATCATACGGAAGAAGATAAAATATCCCCTTAGGGTGACGTCCGGACGGAATATTTTACTTTGTTGACGAAGAAGGAGTGGGAATGATGTTGAGTTGATAGTTTTTGTGTAATAAAAAAAAGAAATAAGCGAAAAAGAAAATTCTTTATCAGAAAAATTGCAGATATGAATCAGTTGAATGATTTTTGTGATTCCATAACCAATACATTAGATATTCGGTCGAACGGATTATATCCGTCGAATGTATTAAGTAATCTGTGCAGCAACGGTTTCCGGTTTGATGGAATGTTATGTGGCAGTATGGAAGGATTTCTACAGTCTCTTAAATATAAAGATAGGGATAAGCAAAGACAGATTTGCAGTATGAAAGGAGGCAATGCCAGAAAACGTAGTGTCACGTCATGGCAAACAGACCAGATTGTTTGGTGGAAAGGAACTCCCATTGACAGGCAAGGAGCTGATTTTCGGTTTTTAGTCAAACAGGCATATCAAGCTATGTTTGAGCAGAGCCAAAGATTTCGTGATGCTTTGATGCAGACAAGAGGGATGAGGCTCATACATACAATTGGAGAAAGTAATCCATATAAGACAATATTAACGGCGCAGGAATTTTGTGGCATATTAACCGAGATCAGAGATGCTTATGACCAGCGTGACAAGAAGCTCCCCAGAAGGAGAAAACGTGTTTTCGTGGAACTGGATAACGTTTTGGTTGATCTTCTATCTGATCTGGTTCGTCATAATGTAGAAGAAAACAAAGTTGAATTTATTGATAAGGCCAATTTTTCCATTAATCTGAAACCTGTTCCGGGAGCAATGGATGCCATGCATGAATTACAGAAATATTTTGATCTTTATGTTGTTACTACTGTTCCATGGGAAAATCCGTCTGTTTACCTGGACAAAGTGAAATGGATCGTACGTTACCTGGATAAAATTTTCCATAAACGTATAATTATCACTCACAGCAAGAATTTGTGTAAGGGTGATTATCTGATAGATAGTAGTGAAAAATATGGAACTTCGGAGTTTGAAGGAGAATGGATAAAATTTGGATGTGATTTTTATCCTGACTGGCCGGCTGTTATTGCTTATTTGCGTGAGAAAGAATTTCCTGATCAGGAAGTTCCTGCTGTTTGATATATTTTAGTTTTAGCTTTTTCTGTTCATCCCTTTGATGTAAGATTAGCATACGCTAATCTTACATCAAAGGGATGAACTATTTGTAGACAGAATAAAATGTGATGATAGAAAATAATTAGAATTTACTCTATAAAGACAGAAAGCACAATGAATTAGGAATAAAACTGCATTGAATGATAGCTTTCCAGTATATAACTACTCTATATAGAAAACGAAAAACATAATATTGATTATGGGAGCATTTAAAAGTAATAAAATTATATATGGAAATCCGTCTAAGATTCCATATATCGCAGAAGAAATCCGTAAAGTGTTTGTTGCAGACGGATTTGAGGTACGTATTGTAGAACCTGCAAAAGGTAATGAAATATATCTTACTAAGGGAGGGCTGTTCAAGGCGATTATAGGTTTACGTTCTGCATTGAAAATCACAATGCAGCCAGACGGTCGGGGATACATTGATTTTGAGGCTGGTGTAAGTATCGTCAAACAGCAGTTTATTCCAACGATTCTGACTGTTTGTGTTTTTTCTCCGCTTGTTATTGCGCAAATATGGGGGATGATCCGACAGTCAAAGCTGGATGAGAAGGCTTTAGGTATTGCAGAAAATTATGTCTATAGAAAAACAGAGATTGATTAATTTACCAGAATTTTATAACCAATAAATGTATAAAACATGAAAACAAAAGTATTTAATTTAATTATCCTCGATGAGAGTGGTTCTATGTATAGCATTAAGAAAGAAGCTATCGACAGTGTGAATGAAACCATACAGACGATTCGCTCTGCAGAAAGAAAAAATGAAGATCAGGAACATCTTGTATCGTTCGTTACATTCAATGACAGTGTAAAAAAAGTGTATGATTGTGTTCCCGTTGTTGATGTTCAGGAATTGACATCGGAAATTTATTGTCCGAGTTGTTCGACTGCCCTGTATGATGCAATGGGTACGTCTCTGAATGAACTTCGTCATCAAGTGACCAATGAAGATCGTGTGTTGGTGACCATTGTTACTGACGGGTATGAGAATGCCTCAAGGGAATACGATGGGAAGGCTGTCAAGGCATTGGTGGACGAATTAAAGCATAAAGGATGGGTTTTTGCCTATATCGGTGCCAATCACGATGTGGCAAAGGCAGCTGCAACTATTTCAATATCAAATACACTGACGTTTAAAACGACTCCGGAGGATACTATGTGTATGTCTGAATGTGTCAATAAGAGTAGGGATAAATTCTATTCTCGTTTGTCTAAACCGTATTTTAATGCTGCGGTAGAGAATGAACATTTTTTTGACGATAAAGATTAACTTGTAAATAATGAGTATGAGCAAGATTTGTGCCTTTTTATACTGTGTTTTCACATTAATATGTATTACATCCTGTGATGACCGTCTAAATCTTGAAAAAGGAACGGTTTCGGAAGAAGCAACTAAGATGAGTCCTAAAATCGGGGAGCTTATTTCTAAAGCCAGACAGGGTGATGTTGAGGCTTATGATGCTTTGGCCGAGTGTTATCGTGACGGAGCAGGTGTTGTGCAGAACGATTTTAATATGCTGACCATGTATCTGCTCTCTTGCAGAATGAGTGATAGAAATATTGAGGATGTAATCAAATCTCTGGATGACAACAATCCTTTGCGTTTGCTGATTGAGGTGTTGGATTGTGCTCGTATAGAACAGGCTCCTCAAGAGTTGGTGGCAAAATTAAGAAATGCTTCACCCGCTGATGCGCTAATTTATGGTGCAATCTATACCATTGATTGTGAAAATGATACGCTTGGCGCGCTACAACTATTCAAAGAGGCCGTAGAGAAAGGTAGTGATATGGCATGTATATTACAGATTTTTCTATATGAACGTTTGGGCTACAAAGATAAAATGGAACAAACTCTTCATGCGTATGCTTATCGATTTCCGGTATTGTATGTAAAGTTGGGAGAACTGAGTTTGCAACGTGAAGGCGAAGACGCTTTGGAACAGGCTGCCAAATACTTTAATCTTGCCGATAATTATGGTATGTTGACTGCACGTGGAGCACGTGAACTTTCAGATGTCTATCGTATGTTAGAAAAAACAGGTCGGATGAAATGTGATCGCCAGGAGATGGATAGGCTTGAAGCTTTAGCGAAAAAAATGAATGGTAATTAAATTGTGTAAATTATGAGAAAAGTGACGTTTAAGGAGTATTTCACCATATTGTTTGGCGGACTGTGGCAGGGCATTGTGTGGGTATTCGGATTATTTGGATATAAGGATGAAAGTTCATATGGGAAAGTTTTGAAACGGATTTTTGCATCATGTGCAACAATTTTGGTGGTAATATTTACGGGGTGTATCTTGTTTGCTTTCGCAAAAGAAGTTGTATATAACGAATTTATAAGACCACGTACGAACAACAGGGTCTGGGAAGAGAAGTATATCAGTAATCATATAGTTTTTCAGGAAATGTTCTATTCGGAGAAGAATAGAGTTTTCGATAAAAACAAGCAGAAAGTGCTTCTTGAGGATGTAGATTGGGTCGTGGTTTCTGGCGACAAAGATTCTTTGGCGGTATATGCGAAAAATGGCAAACGTGGTTATATCAATCGATTTACAGGAGAAATTGCCATACCTGAGATCTATACTCGTGCATGGATATTTTCTGAAGGGTTGGCAGCTGTAGAAAAAGATGGTGAATTATTATTTATTGATCATTCGGGGAAGGTTGTTATTGATAAGGATTTTCAGGTATATTTCGATGATCCTAAATATGGTTTCAAAAATGGATATTGTATAATAAAGAACCCTGTTGACGGTAAAATGGGATTGATTGACCGGAGGGGTAACTGGGTTTTAAAAGCCGAATATGATAACCTGTTTAATAATGACGGTTTTTGGCAAGTTGAAAAAGATGGACACGTAGGATTATATACATCTAAAATAGATCTTATGTTTGCTGTAGAGCATACTGCCATTTTGGTGGATGACAATATTATTGAAGTTCGTCGCGCTGATCATACAGCGAAAAGATATGACCGTAATGGTAATGTAGTTATTGATTTTGTGATTGATGAGGTCGATAATTTGCAATATGAAACAACAGAACTTCGTAATGATATGGAATCTTGTGACAGTGAGTTCCTCGATAATAAAATTTATGGGATAGCTAATTGTCAGCAATATATGGTCAGAAGTGGAACATACAACAATCCTGATTATTATGGCCTGTTGAATCGTCAAGGTAAAATAATAACTCCGCCAATATATACCTCGATTAAAGCTATTGATAAAAATCTATACCTTTGTCAGCCTGATGGCGTGATTATCAATGATTATGGAGAAATTGTACAATAGTCTTGTAGTTCTTGGAATTTATGATTTGATACAACATCCATGCATAGGCCGTTCCGTTCATTAATGATACCATATCGGTTTTGGATGTTAATGAATGGTTATTTGGTTTATAGAAGTTTCGGATTCAGTGTGTACTCGAGAAAAAAATCCTGATTTCCAAGCGAAATCGGGATTTTACTGTCCTTTTCTTTTTGTCAGATGTAGAAATTCATCCCTGAAAATGATTCACGCAAATCGTTGAGAATAAGTGAAGTATTACATATCGGTGGTTTTTTCATGGGACTCAAAAAAGCCACCGAATCAGCAATTTTTTATTGCATCAAATTGCCTATTTTTGCGGGCAGTACATAAAGAAAAAACCGCTGAAATAACTGTATTTCAGCGGTTTTCATGATTTTTCGTTTTGTAAAAGTGGTGCCACCAGGAATCGTAATCTAACGATAAGTGGCTGAATATCTTTGATGTAACTTTTAGCTAAAGAAGTAATCTCCCGCTATTGCTCCACCGGAGGCTTGCAATATTTTGCAGTGTCTTGCGGAGTCGATTTCCTATTATACGACAAAGGTAACGCTTTATTTTGAAATACAAGTAGATGCCTTGTGTTTTTGCTCCACCTCGGTGTGAGATTCATCTTTCTCCTCAAAATCAGGGTTATGGTATTGGCTTTTTCAGCTTAATTAATAAACACAATATGGAAATTCCTTTGACTTGTTAAACAAAATATTTGCAACCATTTTTAGAGATAGCCTGCCAAATTAAAAGAAATAACGACAAATATTCTATAAAATACTAGAAATCATATAAATTTAGTATTTTTGCAGAAGGCAAATGACATAATCCATAACATAAATTATCTACAAATGATTGAACAGGAATTTAAATATTTTGCATTTATAAGCTATAGTGGTAAGAATGAAAAATGGGCAAAATGGCTTCATTCCCATTTGGAAAATTATCATATTCCAACTGCATTGTGCAAAGAGAATCCTAACATACCTAAAAAAATTCGCCCTGTATTTTGGTATAGGAAAGATCTTAGTGGTACAAAACTTAAAGAAACTTTGGAAAAGGAACTTGAAGTTTCCCAATACCTGATTGTGATATGTTCACCGGATTCTGCCAAGTCCGATTGGGTTAATGACGAAGTTAAGTCCTTTATTGCTAAAGGACGGGAAAAATACATCATACCATTTATTGTTGATGGCGTTCCGCATTCTACCGATATGAATGAAGAATGCTTTCCTGAAAGTTTAAGAAATCTTTCTAGAGAAGATGAAATTAGAGGTATAAGCATATTGTCAGATGGAAAGCACCATGCTTTAGTTGATGTGGTGGCGACAATGTTTGGTGTTAGTTTTGATACTTTATGGCAGCGTCATAAGCGCCGGGAAAGAAAGATTAGGAATATTTGGGTTGGCATCTGTACTCTGATAATAATTTGCAGTTTAGGATTTTGGGATTATACAAGAACAAAAGTAGAATATTATGCAGATTATGTAGATATTTGGGGATTACCGAAAGGCATAATCCCATTAACAGATGAACAGGTTAGTCATAGAAATGTTTCGTATAGATTTGAATACCATAGGATTCCTTTTGGAGAACATGGATTTTATAAATGGCGTATTCATAGAATGTCGATGGTGAATTCTAAAGGTGTCTTTTCAAGTTACGTACCTTGCAACCATGAAAACTACTATCCTGTTCAAGAATTTATTTTTGATGAGGGGCACCTGAAAGAGATTGTCAATAAAGATAAATATAACCGGACAGTAATGCGATATACAATAACGGATGATTATGAGGAAAATCCGGCTTGTTTGTATGACCTTACCGGCAGGGATGTGAGACAGGAAAGTGGATATCTAAACGCCTCAACAACCGCAATGGATTTCGGAAATGTTATGTTTAACAACAAATCAAAAATCAAGCGTTTCCATTATACAAGAGATGAGGAGGGATGCATAACAAAGATTACATATCATGCTCATGATGACTCTGATTTGAAGATTAGTGCCATTAGTGACAATAATAATATATATGGGAGATTATATAAATTGGATTCTCTTGGCCGTATTACCAAGATTACATATATCAATAATGATGGTAATACCATTTCTGATAAATCCGGTGTAGCTTCGATTTGTTATTTTTATGGAGATTGGGACGTAAAATCAATAGAATATTATGATATAGACGGACAACTTATATATAATGAACAGAAATATGCAAGACTTGATAGGAAATTTGATCGATACGGAAATCCAATTGAGGAATTATATAAAGGTGTCGACGGCAAGCTTTGTTATAATTTCAAAAATATATCCCGAAAAGTTATTTCTTATGATGATAATGGATTTCCGATAGAATATAAATGCTTTGATTCAGAAGATAATCTCTCATATTGTACAGATAATTATGCTATTCAAAAGGTAATATATGATAAAAAAGGCAGACCGGTTAAGTGTTCCTTTTTTGATATTAATGAAGCCCCTTGCTATGATAAGGAAAATATTCATTCATTCACATTGAAATATAATTCTAACAACTGTATTTTAGAACAAAGGCATTATGATATATCAGGGAATCCGTGTTATGATAAGTTCTACGGTGTGCATTTTATTAAATTAGATTATGATGGCAGTAATTATGAAGTGAAAAGAGAATTTTTTGACGGAAAGTTAAACAGATGCGTGTCTCCTGTTATGAAATTTGCCATACAGAAACTGGTTTATGACAAATATCACAATGTCATTTCAGTAAGTTATTTAGATTGTAAAGGAAAACCATGCTATACTGATTACTACAATTCGGAGATTATATGGTCATATGATGCACGTGGAAATGTTATAAAGGTCGAAAACTTGGATGTGAAGGGTAAACCTTGTATTCAGAAAGACGGAGCAGCCACTGTTTTATATAAGTGTGATAATTACGGAAATTTGATGGAGCAAAAATATCTTGGAGCTGATGGTCTGCCAATGTATATTAATATGGTTGCTTCAATACAATATGGATACACTAACAATGGACTGATTTGTGAAGAAAGGATGTATGATGAAGAGGGGAAATTATGTATGAATAAGGATTGGTATGCCGTAGCCCAATATGAATACGACTCAAACGGCAATATGATAAAAGAGGCTTTCTTTGATGCTGATTTCCGACCTTGTTACGTTCGCAATTTGGGATATTCCTCAAAGGAAATAAAATATATTAATAACAAAGTGTCTGAGATAAAATATTTTGACACCAAGGGGCGTTTGATGCTGAATGCGGAACATTATGCCATATCAAAGTTTGAACATGATAAAAAGGGAAATATAATTTCAAAAAAATATTATAATCAAGACGGAACACCGTGTATGACAACAGACCTTATACACTGCTGGTTAAACGAGTATGACAACAGAGGATTGTTAATTAAGTCAGAGGCTTTTGACGATCAGATGAATCGTTGTGTATGCAGAAACGGATACTCAATTCAGGAGAATGTATACAACGAAAAGGGAATGCTGATACAGTATACAAACCTAGATGCCAGCAAGAAAGTGATAAATGCAGATGGAATCGTAGGAAAATATAAAATAAATAGGGTGTCCAGTTCTACGTTCCTAAAAACGTAGTACAAAACGCCCTCGTTATTGTTAATACAATGCTCTT
>CALUIV010000028.1 GCA_944320775.1 uncultured Paraprevotella sp.
GCGTTGACGGATTCGAACCGCCGACCCTCTGCTTGTAAGGCAGATGCTCTGAACCAGCTGAGCTAAACGCCCTTTTGTGACGAAAGAGAAATTTGTTGATGAGTGGGCGTTGACGGATTCGAACCGCCGACCCTCTGCTTGTAAGGCAGATGCTCTGAACCAGCTGAGCTAAACGCCCTCTCTTTCGTTTCAAAAGCGATGCAAAGGTATGCTTTTTTTTTGAAACAACCAAATGATTCTTTTGTTTTTTGAAAGAAAATATGTGTTTTTGTTCCTTCTTGGATAAATTTTCTAGTCTTATATTTCTAAAAAGCCATATCCAATCTTGATAGAATGTGGATATGGCTTTTGCGTTTTATCAAATGTGATGTAAAATAGGCTTGATTTTTAGACCTCTTTGTTTTGGAAACGTTTTACTTGTTCATCAACAAAGCTACTGTCGGCAAAATAGTCGATTTTCATGGCTTTGCGAACCTCACTCAGTGTTTGTGCAGCAGTTTCGCGTGCAACTTCACAGCCCTTACGGAGGATTTCGCAAACGGAAGCAATGTCTTTTTCAAACTCTTTGCGACGTTCACGAATCGGAGTCAATTCTTCTTGCATGATAGCTGCCAGGAATTTTTTAACCTTCATATCGCCCAAACCTCCCCGTTGATAATGAGCTTTCAATTCGTCAAGGTTGGCATATTCCGGCCAGTAACGTTCAAAATGTTCCTGACGGGAGAAGGCATCCAAATAGGTAAATACCGTATTTCCTTCGATGCAGCCCGGATCGCTGACTTTTATGTGGTTCGGGTCGGTGTACATACTCTTGACTTTCTTTTCCACCTCATCGGCAGAGTCTGACAAGTAGATGCAATTACCCAGTGACTTACTCATTTTGGCTTTTCCATCGGTTCCCGGCAGACGCAGGCAGGCAGCATTTTCCGGAAGCAGGATATTGGGTTCTACCAATGTCTCTCCATAGATGTAGTTGAAACGGCGTACGATTTCGCGGGCTTGTTCGAGCATCGGTTCCTGATCTTCGCCAACAGGTACGGTTGTAGCTTTGAAAGCAGTAATATCAGCAGCCTGACTGATAGGGTAGGTGAAGAAGCCTACGGGGATACTGGTTTCGAAATTACGCATTTGGATTTCCGTCTTGACCGTCGGATTGCGTTGCAGACGGGATACTGTGACCAGATCCATGAAATAGAATGTCAGTTCGCAAAGTTCCGGAATCTGTGATTGGATAAAAATCGTTGATTTTGTCGGGTCTATACCGCAGGCTAAATAGTCGAGGGCAACTTCAATGACATTCTGACGAACTTTTTCAGGATTTTCGATATTGTCCGTAAGCGCTTGCCCGTCGGCTTCAAAGATGAATATTTTGTCGAATAAACCGGAGTTTTGCAGTTCTACGCGTCGGCGTAAAGAACCGACGTAGTGTCCGATATGAAGGCGTCCGGTCGGACGGTCGCCTGTTAAGATAATCTTGTCCTGTTTCATATTTCTTTGATTTAATGCTGATACAAAGATAATGAGAATGCCTGTAAGTAGCAAATATAATGAATTACTACTTTTGTCTGCTAAACAAAAACGGGACGTATCCGTATGGATGCGTCCCGTTTATATTATGAAATGATTTACTTTTCAAATGCTTATTTATAAGCAGGGAGTTCAAAATACCAGTTCTTGGTGTCGAGCAGTTTGTTGTACAAAGTCTGGTATTCCGGAGTTTGTGTATAATCAACATTGACGTCACCGGTGTCACCTCTGCGGGCAATCTTGTCGGCTAACCATTCTGCACCGTTTGCTCTACGGTTGGCTACGCGCAACAAGTCTGTGAAGCGGTTACCTTCAAAGGCTGTTTCCAATGCCAATTCGTCTACGATCAACTCTTCAACAGCTGTGATGGTGTCTTCCTGAACGTAACTGTCTTTCTTTGGCAATTTAGCATTGACCATACGCTTGTAAGTATAAATCGTATCCTTCAGACCATCAATCGCACCACAACCTTTTGCATGCACACCGACAACATTGATGTCTTCGCCGCTACCGTTTGTGAATTCCGTAGTGAATTCTAGGTATGGAGTATTTTGAGCCAATTTGAATTCACTTTCGTTGATGTAATAACAGTTTTTATTCTGAGTGTCATAATAAGTACTGTCTTTCATCGGATATTCGATTTCGCCTGTTTCTTCATTTTCCGTACCAGGTTGTGATTTGTCTGGAACCTGTACCGTTGTGTAAACCGGAAGATATTCACGACACAAACCGTCTTTCAGGATGGCAAATGCATAAGATGGGAAACCTGCACGGTTAATCGCTTCAGCAAAGCGCAACCATACCAATGATTTACGGTAAATGACAGGATAGGTGTAGCTAAAACTATAGTTAGGGCACTGTTTGATAACGAAGTATCCGTAGTCTCCTATTTCATCCAATGCTCCCTGACGGGCATCTCCTGCTCCTTCGTAGTATTCGGCTTCGTTCAGCTGTTCATCGAAAACAACATAGCTTTGTGCCTTACATAAAGTCCAGAACTGGTTTGAACCGGTTACTTCTTTCATCTCTGGATTCAAGGATACAGATACGGAAGCTGATGTACTGGTTTCTGTATCTTCCGTAGAATTTTCATCACCACCGGTTGTGCTGATTCTGGATGAAGTGCTCCAACCAAATACGTTGCAAACGCCAGTCAGGATATTTCCATACAACTTATTTCCCGCACTTGGAATAACAGTAATAACTTCGTTAGTTGTACTAGGTTTGTCTGTTTGGACAAACTGACTTGAATTCAAGTTATAAATATACCGTTCAGAAGAATTTCCGTCTATAACCGTTGTTGCTTTTACTATGCCCGCAAAAAACGGAGGCAAGAAGCCCTTCGTTGCTTTCAAGTAGTCATAATAACATTGAGCTGCTTTTGCATAATCTTCCTGAGTCTTGGCACTGGTCAGATAAATATCACCCATGACAAGGCGTACCGGCATCATGGTCAGTTCAGAATGAATGTCAACTGCACCGTTGTTATAAGAACCGTAAGAAGGATAAGGTGTGTCTACGAACTTTTCCAATGTCGGAATCAGCTTTTCTGCAATATTATCCTTGTTGATCTTGTTTTTCTCTTTGCTGAAATCGAAATTATTCACGAATTCCAGTGAGGTGAGGGGTTCCGTGTAATACGGAACCTCCTTGTAATTGTTGACGAGCTGCAGATAGGTCCATGCGCGGATGGCAGAAACCTGAGCATACTCCTTAATCATGATCTTTTGGCCTGTACTGGTTGCCATGGTATCGGCATTTGCCAGATAGTTGTTACAGTTGTTGATTACGGCATAGTAATCTTTTACTTTCAAATAGCGGCAGTCACCATCCTGAGGATTCTCGAAATTGGCGATGGCATAAATTGAATCGGTAACTTTTGAAGTTGTGGCAACCAGATCACCACGTACTTCTCCAAGGATAACCTGTCTTTCTGCTATGTTCTGAAGGCATTTCTGGATACCCCAGTAGGTATAAAGCGTATCCTGTGCCGGAATATATACTTTACGGTCTGAATTTGTGGTCAGCATGTCTTCACAAGATGAAAAACCGCATCCCAAACCCATTCCAAGCAATAGTATGCTGATAATTGATTTATTTTTCATTTTTGTATGTTTTTACAAGTTAATAGAAACACCGATGTTGAAACTACGTGTCAAAGGCAACATGCCGTTGTCAATACCTTGGTATAGGATATTGTTGGCTGCTGAGATTTCAGGATCTGTACCTAAGTATTTAGTCAAAGTAAATACATCGTTGGCCTCACCCCAAATCTTGATGCCCTGCAACCAGGTAGCAGAAACCGGGATATCGTAAGTAAGACGGATGTTTTTCAGTTTCAGATAAGAACCGTCCTCAATCCAACGGTCAGAGAAGCGTTCGTTGTTTCTCCAGTCTTCGCTCAGTGTGCTGCATGCTTTCGGCATATCTGTCTGCTGACCTTCGTAAGTCCAACGGTTTACAACAGCTGTTGTCTGATTGTAGAAGTTGTTACCACTTTCAAGTTTAGAACGTTGATAGTTGTAAACGTCATTACCCAAAGAATATTTGAAGTTTACATCCAAAGTCAGTCTCTTATAAGAAAGAGAAGTGTGGATGTTACCATATATACTTGGGTTCGGGTCACCGATAACAACCTTATCAGCTTCGTTGATGACACCGTCACCATTCTGGTCTACAAAATGAACATCACCAGCCTGGAAGTTCTTGTAGGCTTCGTCTGCATTTGTCAATCCGGTCGGATATTTTAAGTATTCTTTTTCCTGAGTAGTCGGATTGGTGTAGCATTTTGCTTCTTCATCGCTAGCAAATACACCCTTGGTTTCATAACCATAGAATACACCGGCTGCATGACCTACTGCCGTCAGGATGTTGTCTTCGCCATATACCGAAGTGGTGTAACCATTGATTCGTTCCGTTACATTTCCGTTAACGTCTTTCAGGATGATTTCGTCACTTGATGGCAATGCTGTGATTTCGTTCTTGTAGCTACCTACAGAAGCACCCAATTGCCATTTCCAGTTCGGACGGTTTATCAAAATTGCATTCGCGTTGATTTCAAAACCTTTGTTTTCCATGGCACCATTGTTGGTCCAATATTCATCCAAACCAGTCATGTAGCTTACTTTTTCTTTAACCAGCAAGTTGTCTGTTTTGCTCATAAACAAATTGATGCCAGCCTGTAAGCGGTTGTTCAGGAAGCTTCCGTCAAGTCCGATGTTGTACTGAGTAGTTGTTTCCCACTGGATCTGTGGGTTCTCCACATTTTCCATTACCAGACCGATTGCTTCTTTCAGATATTTCTGAGAGCCCCAGTAGGTACGTGCCGCATAATAATCAATGTTGTCGTTTCCAGTCTGATCAACACCAGCCGTGAGTTTCAGGTAGTTTACACCCTTGCCACCTTTGAACCAAGATTCAGATGAAATCAACCAACCTAATTGCAATGACGGGAAAACACCCCAGCTTACACCGCACATCTGGAATCCGTCGCGTGTGTTGTTTCCAAAACGTGAAGAAGCTTGCATGGCTACAGATGCCTGAGCAAAGTAGCGGTTCATGAAACTATAATCGGCATTAGCATAGTAAGCCATATCAATCCAGTTGTCATTGGTTCCGTTATACTGAACGAACTGTCTGCTGTAATTCAGAATCGGCATCTTGTCGTTTGTATTGTTGTAACCTTTCTGGAAACTGTAAGAATATGAGTAGTTATTGTATCGCCAACCTCCAAAGACGTTGATGTCATGGGCACCGTAGTTGTTTCCCCACTCAATACGCAAATCGTTATTGATCGTAGTCTGTTTGGTGAACTGTGATTTCAAAACACTCGTCACACTACCTAAATTTTCCAATGCGTATGGTGATGTACCGTTCAGTGGCAAATAGTACTTCTCGTTGTTTCGGCTCAATGCATAATTAAACCGATCTGAAATGGAGAGTTGTTTGGTGATTTGCCATTTTGGCATTACATTCAAGTTGAACTGGGTTAATTCCGCATAGTTCTTCTCTACACCTTTTCCATTCTCAAGAATCCAATACGGGTTACTCAATACGGTATTTTCACCAAATCCAGAAGCATAGTTGAATGGATTATTGATGTTTGGAGATGAATACAAACTTTCATCAGCTGCATATTTACCGGCATAAATCTTATTCTGATGCAATTTTCCGTCTTCACCGATATAGTATCCGTATTTGCTCAGGAATGGAGTCTGTACCAATCCCAATACATTAGGAGCTGCGATGTTCTGATCGCTATAGCTTTCAGCCCAACCGTTGTCCAATACATTGTAAGCCATACGGGTATAAGCGATATCCAAAGCCGTACTTAAATTTTTAGCGATATTGATATCAGTATTAAAACGTAAGTTCAGACGGTTGAAGTCGTTATTCTTGGCTGCTGAATTTGCCTGTGAATATCCAAGTGACAGGTTATACATAGCAACCTCATCACCACCTTCAACGCTTACCTTATAGTTTTGGGTCATGGTTGTGCGGTACATTTCCTCCGACCAGTCCGTGTTGTTGTGGAACATCGGATACCAGAAATAGTTCGGATCTTCGTTCAGGAATGGAATCTGGCTTAAAGACGAAACGGTAGAGCCTGTTGAACCCAAGAGGTCACCCAGATAAGAACGGAACTGATCACCATCCATCATATTAATGGTTTCCGGTTTCAGTACGACGCCACCATAGATGTTGACATTGATCTTGGTAGCCATACTCTTACCGCGTTTGGTATTGATGATGATAACACCATTTGCACCTTTGGCACCATAAATAGCTGTTCCATTCTTCAAGATTTGGATACTTTCAATATCTTCAGGGTCGATACCGGCAAGAACAGGATTCAGATAACCAACATGTAAGCTGGTACGTCCTTCCTGAGCATCAATCATGTTACCATCCAAAATAATCAATGGTTGGGCGTTTGAATTGATTGTATGGATACCACGGATTGTCATATAGGCACCCTGAGCTGGAGTTCCAGTACGGTTAATGCTGTGAACGTCACCGGCCAGTTTATTCTGGATTTCAGTTTCCAGACTAAGGGCACTTGATACATTCGGACGTGTTTCTGCTTTAGCCGTAATCGTTGTTCCATCTTCATAGAAGCCTTTGAATTTATTGGAATAAAGCATACCATCCATGCTTCCAGACTTCTTAATAGGGATTTGAATCGGATTATAATCCGGGGCGTCAACAAATAAGGCGTGTACAAATACCGGGACTTCTACTTTGTAGCTTCCGTCTTCTTCTGTCAAAGTTGAATAGGCCGGATTGTTCAGTGCCTGAATACGTACACCGCTCATCGGCTGTTTTGTGGCTGCATCATAAATTTTGCCACTTACTGATTTCATTTTGTATTTCGGAGCGGCCTTTTCTGCTGTTTGAGTTGCGGCAACTTTACTTTCACCTTCTTCCTGCGCCATCAGGTTATTTGTTCCCGATAACACGAAGAGACAAACGCTGGCTCTCAGCACCGATTGTATAAAATTGTTGCTTAAATTCTTTTTCATCGTCTTCTTATTTTAGTTAGCAAGAACATTATTTTTCTTTTGTTTTCAAGATAATCTTATCCAAATACATTACGTTGGAGAATTTTCCGTTCAAGATTTCCGGACGGCTTGCAGCTGTAGTCAGTGTAATCGTCGGATAAGCATTCTTCACGCCTTTATAAGCGATTGGGAATTCGAAATCTTCATAGAGTAGAATCGTATCAACGCGATTGATATCGTTTTGCAATGTTCCTGTATTGGCTTTCTTTTCAGTTGTAGCTGTTTCTTTGTCGTAGTAGCTCAATGTAGCTTTGAATTTAGTCGGAACAGCCGTTTCTGTGATGTTTGCCGTATCGGCAACAATGATATTTGTTGGCAGCATGACAGCATAAATATCATATTTGCCAGACAGTACATCCGGAATACGGTAGGCCAGTGTTGTATTGTCACTGATCGCTTTCGGACGTGCATACATAAACATATCTTCGCTTACAGTTCCGGCAATATTTGGATTACGACGGTTTTTGACAATTACAGTTGAACCATGATTGGTTGTTTTTGAGTTTAGTCCATCTTCGTAAAGATCAAAATAACTTTCACCTTCAATTTCGATGTCCGGCATATAGCTTTCTGATGGTGTGTAGTTGAAGTTGTCTACGATATAAGCGTAACCATTACTCAAAGTAACATAGCTCTTTCCATCGAAAATATCGTTGCAGACCGGTGCGTAGATGTATCTGTTGGTTGTGGTGCGCAATGAATCTGTTCTACCAAAGTCATTAATGGTATAATGTCCTTGCATATTGGTGCTGAATACCAAATTATTCACAATAGCCATTTGTGTCTGGATATTTTGCATGGAGTCGATGTTAACCTGAGTTCCTGCCTCTTCCTTCTTTACTTTGTTGCTGTAGGTGGTAGACATGTATTTGAACAAAGGTTTGATACGCTCATAAGCTTTATCCCAAGCGGCATCGGTCGGAATAACCATGGCAAACGAACTATCCTCGTTTTTCAAATTGGCATTAATTCCGTACCAAGTATTACCGTTCTTGTCGAACGAGTAATAGAATAATTGGCTTTCGGTTGTCCATACAGTATCTACAATCAGAATACTTCCATCTACAACCGGACCAGTAGTACTGAGGTCTTCGTTGATGTAGGTCGTATCTCCTAAGGCCAAGTACTCTCTGATTTTTTTTGCATTATCTAATGTTTTCAGATATTCATAGATATTATCCAAGAATGGAACTGGGGTAGCGATGGTGTGTAGAATACCATTGCTAGCACCAATATTACTTTCGATCAGTTTTATACCTTTTAAGGTTGCATTACCGTTGTCGAAAAGATTCATTTTCGTATTCAACATGGTCAGTGAGTCGATACTGGTTCCTGTCAGGTTTTGGCTGAAGGTACAGATATGATTCTTAACGAAACGTTGTTGTACATCGTATTCATTTTCTGCCAACTCTGCCAAAATAGAATCTTTATTAAATGATTTTGGTGCCCATACGGTAAATTTACTGTTCGTAGACAGTAAATCTTTGAACGTCATATCTGACTTTTTAGTTTCAGAAGTATAGTAATGTGTTTTTTCCAATACTTCTGCAAAGTCAGCTAAATCTTTGTTTGCTTTGATGATTTCCCAAAGCGTTTCCTTAGCGACATTACTGTTTTCGTTATAATGATCTGCTATGGTGTCGGTACAGGCGGAGCAGCCTGCAATAATTACTGCTCCGATGATACCGTTGTTCATCCATTTTTTATTTTTCATGTTCATAATTGTTGTTTTAATATTTACCATTCGTCTTCAGACTCTGTCGGATTGTTGTAAACAAAACTTGGACACAATTCCAAATAATCGAAGTAGAACTCTGTCTTATCATTGTCCAATACGGATTTGAACCGTAAATAATAGGTCTTGTTTGCCTGCATATGACGGCGAACGATGATTCGGCGTCCGTCATATTGGGTTTCATAGGCTGTACAACCGCGAACACCGTCATAGAAGCAACGCGGTCCTTTCATGTGATCCTGATTTCTCAGCTTCTTATTGACTTCCTGATTGTAATCTGGATCTTCACTATCCGCTTCCCAACCATAGGAACTCAAATTCTTTCTCAAATCCAATGGGATACCCTCTGGCTGAGGTACTTTGTTACCTTCTTTTTCACCAAAATATATCTGGGCCATACCACGAGCCGATGTTGCCTGTAATCCATATCGGATTTCGTATGTACCGTCTTTGGGAACTGGAGGTAATTTAACCGTCACATCGTAATTTCCGGAAATATTGAACTCGTCACCCTGGTAGTTACCCCAGCCTTGTTTGAATCCTGCGAAATAGAAGACATTGGATCCTTCCTGGACTTCCAGATTTTGCAATTTGAATTCTTTTGGGAAATAAATGTTCTTCTTTCCGCCGGAATAGTTACCCATCGGTCTGCGATAACCTAAATTAATCAGCTCGGGCATAATGGATGCTGCATCAAAACGAATGCGTTCGTTTAGTACTTTTTCAGTCACATCGTCGCTGTAAACCAACAATTCGTGCAATGGATAGATGTATCCGTTCAGAGCAACTGTTTCGTTGTTGGCTTCTGTTCCTTCTGCCGTATTGATAAGTATACCTTCGATGACTCCGTCTGTAGTCAACGCAGCGCTTTCTTCATAGGTTTTCGGATCACATTTCATATATCTGTTGATACGAACGCCACCGCTCTGCTTGCTTTCCGTCATTTTCATCAATCTGCGTGTAGCGCCTTTACCTGTCATGGTCTCATAGTATTCAAATACAGGAATTGTAATTTGGACTTGTCCGTTCAATGCGCTTTCCAAATCGAAATCCTTCTCATTGTAGTGGATCACAATCTGGTTGGAAGGCAGACTGATCGGTAACAAGTGATAGGATACAAACTGATTGATTGCATTCATCGGGTCTTTCAAATCTGCAGAAGTCGTTCCCCAAGTCAGATTCTTGAATGTTTCATGGTTCTGGTATTTTTTCTGCAAATAAGCTTTCAGGTTTTCAATGTTATTACTTCCTGTAATACCCTCGCTTGCAAATGCGCTTTGGAACGTTTCGTCTGTTTCTGCAAATACAGTGAAACCGTATTTACGGTGTTCCGGTATAAATTGATCTGCAACTTCTTGTGTTGGCGGTTTAGGCATGTTTGTGGTGCTAATACTTGGATAGATTTCTTCGTATTCTTCGTCCACATATTTGGTTAATGAATCGCCCCAACCGGTTTCACGAAGTAGGGCACTGAAAATTTGCATATTTTCATGTCCTTGTAGCAAATCAAATACACTGGCATCTGTCGGTGCGATGACGCCGTCTACCTGATGTACATATCCGTTTTCAACTTTTTTGTCACGTTGGGTAATTTTGACTTTTCCATTAATGACATAAGTCATTTTTTCACCGCTTTCTCCGGTTGTTGATGCAGTCAGATACCGGTCATTCATGTTTGGAAGATTGAAGGTTCCGGTCGGGAATACCGCTGTTTCGTAGGCTTCATCGCTTCCGTTATCGACGATACTGTTGTATACGATTACCTTAGCAATAGAGTCATAAACAAATACTTCTTTCTTAACTGAGTCCATGAACTGCTGGAAGTCAGTCGTTTCAATATTCACCGCTGTATCCAAATAGGCTGTAATCGCATCATTGGTCGGAGCAAAGCAAGTATAGTTCCCTCGTGCGGACAATAAATTGGCCACTGAAGATTGCGTGTGGGTACTTTGCCGTACGTTTTGTAACAGCTCATAATAGTAGCTGTAGGTATCTTTGTTTGTTTCAGATGACAGGAAACTGCTGACAGTCTCTCCTGTAAATGTATACAAGTCAGAGGTGTCTATTTCTTCCCGGCAACTAGATACGGACAAAGCGCCCATGCACATGAGGAAAAATCCCCATGTGCCTGTTTGCTTTATCTTATTGTATATTCTCATATTTTGTCAGTTAATTTTGTTATTGTTTTGCTATGCTGCTTTCTTCGTCCCAAATTGGGTTTTGATTCAGGTTCGGATTTGCCTTAATTTCAGTTTCGTAAATTGGTGCGTAAAGCACTTTGATGCCTTGTTTATATTTGTTTCGGGCTACATTTTGAGCAGAACCTGTATATTTGTTTTGTATCAATTCGAATGCTGCTTCTGAGTTATTTTCTTTACGTAATGCATAGCGTACAACATCAAACCAACGCTTTCCTTCACCATAGAACTCACGGCGGCGTTCTCTCAAAATCAGACCCTCAACGGCATCTTGATTGGTGTAATTGTTTGCGTTTAACTTGTCTGCATTGTTCGTTGCTAATGGATTTGAACGGTAGTATACCTCTTCAACCAAGGCAAAAGCTTCGTTCAGTTGTTCTTGACTACCCAAACGGCAAAGCGCTTCTGCTTTCATTAACAGTACATCTGTAATTCTGTAGAAAATCCAATTGGCATTGGCTGATGTACGCCAACTGATTACCGGTTTATTATTGTCGGTAGCCTGAGTATTATCTGCCAGTTTGTTCTGCTGTACACTTTGTGCCGCATATTTAACTACACTGTATTTTCCTTCTTCATACTGGTAGAATGTTTCCCAACGGCGAATGTCCGTCTTGTAGAATAATCCTCCGGATGTACCATCAACCTGAGATGCTGCGTTACCGATCAAATCAGAAGCAATGATGTTTCCTACCGTACCACTTTCACCTGTGGTTCTGTAGTAAGTAGTAACAGCTCCATTGTTGTTCTTTGTTCCGTCGAACTGCAATTCGAAAATGCTTTCTCTAGAATTCTTGCTACCAAAAATGTATCTGTATGCACCGTCTGTTAATGTAGAACCATCACGACCTTCATTGAGGTAAAGATGATAAGGATTATTCTCATCCGTTCCAGAACCTGCTCCCGGACGGAATGAACCAGAGTTGTCTTCTCTGTATTCCTTGTCCATCTGTTGGATGACATAATCGCAATGCTCTATACATTTGCTATAGTCTGCATCTGCAGTAGCTTTGTCGGTAAGTTCCTGCATGGAAGCGCGCCACAAATAGATATCAGCCAAAATAGTATGTATGGCTTTGTCCGTAATCAAACCTTTGTTATCTGATGAATTTCCATAATCTTGGACCATATTCGTGGTACAAATGTACTCTAATTGGTTTACCAAAGTATCCAATACGGCCTTTTGTGAACTAGCTTTCGGGCGTGTTACTTCTGAATCGTCATTGATGGCATTCATTACTAAAGGAATACTGTCGAATGTACGTGTCAGATAGAAATAATTCAATGCACGTAAACCATACATTTCGGCACGAATGGCTTCCCAGTCTCCTTGAGAGAAACTTAAGTCTTTCTTCAAAATTTCCGGTCCGTGTTGAATGACTTTATTACAGTAGTTGATGGTGGCATAGAAACCTGACCAATCATAAAATGAATTTGTCGGTTTCAGATTGACATTCATCAAGTCCATCAAATTTTCGTCGGTTACATTAGTCTTCCGATCAAAGTTATCTGAACGGAATTCTCCCCAAATCATGTATTTCTTGATATTTCCATCAGAAATCATGTTCTTGTATGCCTCGTTACGGACGCTTTCCAAATCTTTTTTATCTTCCCAAAAGCTCTCTTCCACGATCTTATCTTTTGGATATAGCGTCAGCCAGTCGTTGCAAGAGGTTAGTGTAGCACCCATAGCTACGCAACCCAGCAGGGCAATATGCTTTATATTATATGTTTTTTTCATTGTCAGTTGATATTAGAATCCTACATTTAAGCTTAAAGTAAATGATTTAGAACGTGGGGTTTTGTTTTCATCTTTAGCTTGTCCCCAACCGGATACTGGTATATCAGGATCTACACCTGTATATTTGCTCCATACCCACAAGTTGTTGGCGGATGCAGACAAACGCAGACTCTTCAAACCGAATTTCTTCAAATTCTTCGTATCGAAGTTGTAGCCCAAACGCAAGTATTGGAAACGGAGGTAATCACCATCTTCAACGTAGCGGTCACTTGCCAAAGCATTATATGTTCTACCGCCAGCTGCACCTGAGTTCATAGCACGTGGAACTTGGGTGTCATCACCGTTCTTACGCCATCTCCATTTCGTAGCCTGGCTTTGGTTGTTGTTTGTAAGCATGTCTTCTGCATACATACGGGCAAGATTAATAATCTGGTTACCCATACGGAAGTTGAATGAGGCGCTCAGGCTCCAGTTTCCATAGTAGAAGTCTACACCGAAACCTCCATTACAACTCGGGTTAGAGTTACCCAAATAAACAATATCCAAAGCGTTGATCTGACCATCGTGATTAATATCTTCATAAATAGCATCACCACCCTGGAACTGATAGTTGGTTCCACCATAGTTGAAATACATCGGCAGAGGATTACCTTTGGAATCTGTAATGACATTACCGTTTGCATCATATGCAATCGGGCAGGTTCCGTTATCGCCACGTTGTAATGCTGCTGCTGCTGTGTTGATCTTCTCACCATTTGCAAAATATCCGGGTCTGTTTGGATCCAACTCACCATTAGCATAAGCGTTCTTAGATTCCTCAGTCAAGCCGTTGTGGTCGTAATCATATGCATAAACACCTTTGTAACGGAAACCATAGATAGAACCAAGAGCATTGCCAATCTGGATACGTCCTAAGTAGTTCTCATTAGCATAGTTAAATTCGCTATTCAAACTTTCCAATACAGAAGCGTCCATTGCTTCAATTGTATTGAAGTTCTGAGAGATATTGGCACTCAGTTTCATGGCGAATTTTCCGACTTTCGCGAACCGGGCGGTATTTGCATAAAGCTCCCAACCTTTGTTACGCATTGTACCTACGTTTTGGCTAGCCAATGTGCTATAACCGTTTGAAGAAGGAATTGATACGTTGTTTACAACCAAGTCGGTTGTTTTCTTGTCGTAGATTTCCAATGCGAAGGTCAATAAATCATTCCATAAACCAAGGTTGAAACCTAAGTTCCACTGAGCATTCTTTTCCCAACGTAATGTAGCCAGACGCAAGTTTTCCGGTTTAATGGCTCCATGGTTGTTTCCATAGTAACCATCGTCGGCATAACGGTTGTACTGATCGTATCCACCGCCGACAACATTACCAACGATACCCCATCCTGGACGAACAGCCAACATAGACAACCAGCTGCGTGTCGGTTTCATGAAGTCTTCGTCACTGATATTCCAACGACCGGAAATACCCGGGAAGGTTCCGAATTTGTTACCTGCACCGAATGCTGTTCTACCATCGGTACGAACCGTTCCTGTAATGCTATATTTAGATTTATAAGAGTAGTGTACGGAGCCTACGTATGAAAGGCTTCTCCATTCTCCTGGATTAGAACTGATGTTCGTCAAATAAGCATCTACAGTTGGGTCTGTAAGACCTGAAGGAATACCGCGAGTTGCGATAGTCTGATCATTACTTGTTCCTGTAGTCATTTCGAAACGAGCCAATACGCTTACCGCATGATCTTCATTATTGAATTTAGGATAGAATGCCAAATCGTGACGAGTTGTCATTTGTAAGCTCTTGTATTCGTAGTTTGATGCACTATTGATACCATCATACCATTCGTTACGTGTCAACGTAGCAGGGTAGTAGTCATTTCTACTGGTATTATATACCTGCAACTGTACGTCACCAGTATAGTTTAACTGAGTTTCATCGCTTTCTTTACCTAAGAATTTGTACTCTACTGAGAACTGTGGAGTAATATTGAAGGTTTGTTCCCGTTTCCAGGCAAGGTTTGCAATTGCTACAGGGTTACCATTGGTGTACATATCGCTTAAGCTCTGTGAAGTACGGCCTTCTACACGTCCGGATACATCTGCAAGTGGAAGCATGTTGAAATACTGTCCGGTCAGTTGTGGATTATCACGGTCGTCATTGTATTCATAGATACTCATGTTTGGCATAGCTTTGTATGCACGTGCCAAGATATCATCATAGTTCTTCATGTTGTCTGTAAATGACAATGAGAAGTTAGATGAGAATTTGATACGGTCTGATACATAGTAGTCCAACGCCATACGGGTTGTGAAACGATCCAACTGCTGCTTGATGATTGTTCCGGTTTCTTTATCATATCCGGCTGAAATACGGAATGTCGCTTTCTCACCACCACCGGTTAAAGTCAGGTAGTAGTTATGTGCCTGTCCAAACTGTTTGACCGCATCAACCCAATCTGTATTTTGGCTGTAGTTATTGTAAATATATGGGATTTCACGGTTATAATCCAACTCCAGCATGTTTGATGCGTTCGGATTCTGTTGTGGGTTGAAGTAAGCTTCTTTCAACATCATGGTATAACCGTCACCGTCAAGCATTTTCATACCATCCGGTTGCCAGTTTCCTGTAAAACGGTATGAGAAATCTATACGGGTTTTACCGCGAGCACCACGACGCGTCTTGATATCAATCACACCGTTTGCACCTTTAGAACCCCAAATTGCTGTTGCAGAAGCATCTTTCAATACTTTAATTTCTGCAATATCTTCAGGGTTAATAGAAAGCAATGTAGAGAACTGTTCCTCATTGTCAAGGTCTTCGAAGTTGATTTCCTGTGCATTGTCCGGTAATTCAAAGATGTGACCGTCGAGTACGATCAATGGTTCGGCATTACCGTTGATGGTTGAAGTACCACGGATACGCATGGTTGTACCAGATCCCAAGTTACCAGAGTTGGCCACGATATCCAAACCGGCAATCTTACCCTGAAGGGCTTCATCGACAGACTCGAAAGAAAGTCCTTGCATTTCATCCATGCTGAATGTCTGGGCTGCAACAGAAACTTCTCGTTCGGGGATAGCCAAACCATTGCTTATTACTTTTTTGTTTTCAGTGATAACTACTTCATCCAATGTCTTGGCATCGTCTTTCATTTTTACTTTGAAGACACTTTTGTTGCCAATTGCTTCAATATGTTCTTTAAAACCTACATAAGTTATTTTCAACTTATTTTTCGGATTCTTTATGGTCATGGTAAAATTACCATTCATATCCGTAACCGTAGCTGATACGATACGATTGTTGGCGTCAACTTCAACAACGTTCGCCATCATAATTCCGCCGAAGTCATCCTCAACGGTACCTGAGATACGTCTTTGCTGCGCCATAGCCGTGCTTGTGATGAAGCAGACGGCGAATAGCAATAGATACTTTATCTTATTCATGGTATTTTTTATTTGTTTTTAATTCTGAATTTAGCAGCTGTTTGTTTGGCAGTTTCCAAATTCCGCCAATATTTTTCAGCATATGAATTTTTGTAATCTTTTAAATCAGTATAGTGGAGTACACCGTTTACCTGATGAATTACAGCATAAGAAGAAGATTCAATCCTGCTTTCGGTCAGAGAAACATTGTTAGTTTGGTAATCTTTATTCGTGATATAGTCACGAGTCATTTTGTTTTTGATGCCAGTGACTTCACAATCATAAATCATACTTCCGTCTTCTCTTTCTTTGAATACTCTCAATTGACCGTTACCAGCAGTTGATTCAACACTTACGCTAACGAATTTTTTACCGTCGTCATCCAAAGTTGCTGTTTCGTATGAAGTAGCTTCAAAAGGAAGTTTGTCTGCGAATACAGAATTATCCTGGAAGTGTCCACGAACAAAGTTCAACAAACAACTAGCCATAGCTTTGGCAATTGGTTGGTACTTTTCGATATAATTTGGATCTTCGATATGTTCCTGTACGTAAGTTTCAATAGTTTCCCATGTTGGCAGATCGTTTTCGTCAATTGCTTTCTGAATAGCTTCATTGGTTGGAGCATAAATCGTATAACGGTAGTTATTGAAGAAAGAAACATTATAATCCAAACCATTATTATTGATAAATACGTTGTATTTCTGGGCTTGTTTATCTTGTTCTTCATCTTCCAATTCAGAATCAATAATACCACAGTTTACCAACAGATCTGTATTCATACCAGAACATAAACTGTAGAACATGCTGTATGGATTATTTTCCTGCTCGTTGTTATTTGACAGTACGTTTGAAACAGAGCGAACAGCTGCTGCAAGCGGAGCATCCAAGCAATAAGTCCATCCATTTACTTTATTATATGGGATGGTTACACTTGAGTAAAGAACACCCGGGTTAGATGGTTGCGCTGTGTAGCCATTTAGTTCTTGTTCTACCTGCATAGCTCCCTGGAATTTCATGTTCATATCATCGCCACTTGCGTTTTTAACATGAATTGGGGCACCACTCTTACTGATGTAATATTCGTTACCTGATTTTACACCCTGAGTTTCTGTTTCACTATGTACAATGGTGTGGGTTTCCAGGATATCTTTCAAACGGTTAATCTTTTCTGTCTGGCTAACTGTTGTTGTACCTACAACAGGACCACCGATCAAACCGGTTGAGGCATCATAGATATACGGCTTACAATCTACAGGCATGTTACCTGCACCTTCTTTTTCTTTATATTCGAAAGCAAGAACACGGGGAGAGGTCTTTCCTGATAAGGACAACGGATCTACATAGTACTTCAGTGCATTGTCACTCGGTAATAATAAAGTAAACTTAGATCCCATAGCACGCAGATATGCATAATAGTGGATATCCATTAAGTTGTTTTTACCATCCATACCGGAACCGTTGTAAATGGCAAATTTCATAATCAAGTTGTTCTTGCTGATAAATGCCGGTGAAGCAACGGATGCATAGTCTACAGGAGGATAAACCTTATTCATTAAGTAAAGAACACCATTATTGGCAATCTTAACTTCATTGATATTATCAATAGCTTCTTGCGGATTTTGGAACAAGTTATCGTTGGCCTGATCCAAAATCTGACCGAACTTACTTGGTACGCTATTGGTAAATGAACGTTGCATCAGGTTATTGATGAAAGAGTTGATTGTGTTCAACGGAATCATATCAATGTTGTGGAATAGATTTTCTTCCGTGTTGTCACGATCTCCATAAGTGTCAATCAAATCGCTACCTTCACCACCCGGTAAGAAGTAGGCTTTCAAAACCTCGTCGGTCGGAACAAACATGGCAGCCATATCACCAGTTGCCGTAGCACCAGTAGAGTTGCTCTTGTACATATTCCATCCCGGATCGAATTTTAAAACACCCATTAATGAAGAAGGAGTTAAATTATCCGGACCAACAGCTAATCTGTTATCTGTTGCAAATGTTCCTATAGGATTTGTCCATTCAGAATAGTATTTCTTGACAAAAATGGAGTCTACAGGATTGTCTTTATGTAAAGTATTATAGTTATCCGTTACCGCTTTGTTGTAGAATGGGGCACTGAAACGATCCAAAATATGGCTGAAAATATCGGTCTTACCATTGGTACGGATAACTTCTGCCATATTTCCAGGTGGAATCAATACGCTGTCCAATACGTTAATATAACCGTTTTGGCAAGTAATGTCTTGCTTGATTACTTTATTAAAGTAGATGTGAGCATCGTTTGATGTTCTTTCTTTACCAGTCAGGATCTTGAAATCTTCATTGGTAACACCTGCCTTACTCATTTGCTCGCTAATGAAATAAACAAGCATAGGATTCGTGTTATCTGTTACCATGTAGATACCGCGTTTTTGAGTACCGTTAACATCGTAAGCTTTTTCTTCACGATAATACTTCCAATAATCTGTAGAAGTTGTGTCGTCAGATTGTGGAAGATTTTCCGGAGTAAAAAAAGTGATACTATCCGTCAGCTCGATAGAAGTCTCCTTACGCATGCTGGCGCCTTTTACAGGTGGATTTCCTTGTTCGCGAGGAAGCATTTCCAAAAGATAAGCGTTGTTGAGCATTGCTGCATGAACCAGAATCTTTTTCTGGGCCAAAGTCAACTTGTCGTAACTTGTTGCATTATGCCAGGCATAATCTTCGTCAGTGTTCACATTGCTTTTGTAGAATTTCTCAAAAGCTGCGTCGTCTGCAACGAATAAAGTCTTACTACCAGTGGTAGACAGAACCTCTTCAAGGCCTAACTCATCAATCATTTTAACGAAATTGGTGTAGTTTCCTTTTTCCTTCAAGTAACCATAAATACTCGAACCGAGATAAGTCGGGGCTTCGTCGTCCAACTTATATTCATCGGCGCAAGAGTAATTCAGGCCACAAGCTGCAAGCAGGCAAAATGCGAATGTTGCCTTTTTGCTGATTTTACTTAAACGGTCTTTCATACACTTTTAAATTGAAAATTTATTAATTATTTTGTTGTATCTTCTAATACGGTTTCTACATTCTCATCCACAAATTTAATAGTTTATATTGTTTAGCCCTTTTTTTACCTATTAATATATTCTCTTAATAGCATTATTTAACATTATACTTCTTTTAAGTGTTAAATTGGAATTGATTATTGGAGGGTAAAAGTACACTTATAAGTGTTCCTATCGTTTAAATTATCGCTGTTTCTTATACTTCTTCAGTTGAGATATATTATTGTTTTATCTTCAAATACTTTTGTTGACATGAAAAATTTTGTCTTTTTGACGGGCTCACATTTTAGTGTAATCTATTTCCGATTAAGTTGTCAGATTTGTTGCAACCCAATATCTGGGATAGAATAGTTTCGTATTCTTTTTGCGGAAATAATTTAAAAAGCCTTTATATTTCTTGTTTGTTTCAAGAATATAAAGGCTTAATATGATATGTGTCATTTGTTTTTAGAAAACAACGGTATTATTGCCGTTTTCAGTTGTTATGCTGCCTTCTGAAGAGGGGAACTGATTAATTGTAATAGAGTCTGTTGCTTCCATAAGGGAGTCTTCTTCTTCTTTGTGGCGGTAATAGCTTGGACAATCAAAACAATCTGAGTCAATATGTTCTTTGGCTTCAGGAAATTTTGTTCGATATTTTTGGAATTCGCTATCTTTTAATACACTTTGCAAGAAGTTTCCACAAATGGGAAGAGCTGTACGACTTCCCTGCCCGAGGAGACCGGTTCTGAAATGTATGCTTCGATATTCACCACCTACCCATGCTCCAACCACTAAATTAGGTGTTACCCCTACAAACCATGCGTCTGAATGGTTGTTTGAAGTTCCTGTTTTTCCACCAAACTCTGTTAAATTCGCAACAGGGGAGATGTAGCTCCAAAGTGCTGCAGTTGTAGCTCCTCTTTCTGTCATGCCGGCTCTTAGCATGCGTTGCATTAAATAGGCAGAACGGTAGGGTATTGCCTGCGTATCATTCGTTTCTGCTTGGTAGATTACAGTTCCATTTTTATCTTTAATAGATGTAATGAGTAGTGGCATATGTGTTTTACCGTCATTGATGACCGTACAATAACTGTTTGTTAATTCCAGTAGATTGACATCTGATGCGCCTAAACTTAATGCAGGAGTTTCGTGTAATGGAGATTTGATACCCATAGCATGTGCTGTGCGGGCTACGTTATGTATTCCCATTTCATAGCCAAGTTTAACAGCGATACTATTAATACTTTGTGCAAATGCAGATTTTAGAGGTATGTTTTCTCCAGAGAAAGTACCGTCGGCATTGTACGGAGTCCAGTGAGTCGGTTTGCCGTCAATAGTATCCGGATATTGTTTCCATTCATCTAGTCTTTCATCGCAAGGAGTAAGTCCTTGGTTCATGGCTTCTGTGTAGACAAATAGTTTAAATGTTGAACCGGGTTGACGCATGGCAGTCACTTTGTCATATTGCCACGATTCAAAATCAATGTCACCGACCCAAGCTTTAACAGCGCCAGATTGTGGTTCTATGGCTACAAATCCACAATGCATAAAACGGGTCATATAACGAATGGAATCCATAGTGCTTAGTTCAAGTTCTTTAGATCCGTCGTAACTGAACACTTTGACCTTGTGGGGCTGATTCAAATAATAGAATATTGAATCCGGTTGATTCGGATATTTATTTTCGTAATATTTATAGGCGCTTGTTCGTTTAGCCAAATTTTCAATAAAATTTGGTATTTCCTGGTGGTGTTCGTCCTGCCACGGTGGTGTGTTGCCCCAATGATTGTCGAAATTCTTTTGGACTTTCTGCATTTGTGTCCGAACGGCTTCTTCTGCATAGGCTTGCATACGTGTATCTAATGTTGTATAGATCTTTAAGCCGTCAGCATAGAGGTCAAGGCGATTGTTTGAATCGCATCCTTCAATCAGGCCCTCTTCACATAACATATCAATGTAATCAGATAAATTTTCTGTGAAATAGGGGGCTGGACCATATTTGTTGTTGCTTGAAATCCGGGAATAGGTTTTCATGGGAATACGCTTGATTGAATCCAGTTGGTGCACTGTAGCCTTTTTCCCATTGATAATTAAATGTCCGTGTTCGTATAAATTAGTTAAGACTATATTACGTCTGTTTGTACTGTTTTTGGGATTTCTTTTGGGATTATATGTTGAAGTCGCTTTAAGTAATCCGACTAATGTTGCCGCTTCTTCATATGTAAGTTCCTTGGGCTCTTTTCCAAAGAATGTATTACTGGCTGTTTTGATTCCATATGAATTGTTGCCGAAATCAACCGTATTGAAGTACATGGTGAGGATTTCTTCTTTGCTGAAAACATATTCCAGTTTAAGGGCTACAATCCATTCTTTCACTTTCATGATCAACAATTTTACGCCAGGAACTTTACCCAGTATGCCTGTCGAATATTGCGTACGTACACGAAATAGGTTTTTGGCTAATTGCTGGGTGATTGTACTGGCTCCTCGGGCATGACCACCTGCCATGTCTTTAACGGCTGCAAAAAGAGCTTGTATGTCAATTCCATGATGTTCGTAATAGCGTTCGTCTTCGGTGTCAATAAGGGTATGTATCAGATGTTGTGGTAGGTCTTCGTATTTTACAGGAGTCCGATTTTCATTGTAAAATCGACCTATAAGTACGCTGTCAGCACTATAGATTTCCGATGCTTCATTAGTAGACGGATTTCTTATGTCGGCAAAACCGGGGGATTTGCCGAACAGATTGAGAAAGTTGATGTCAACTGCTCCTAGAAATAATAGAAAACATAAGATGACGGTTGCCATCCAAACAAATATACGTCGGTACCATGGACCTCCGTAACATTTTTTAATCCCCTTACAACATGATGTAATGGTTGATTTTAAAGGACTTTGCTTATCTTTCATTATGATAAAAAGATATTTTGTCTTTGTTGACCAAATATACGGAAAAAATTATGGGATTATCTTTTTTGAGATAAATTTTATGATTTCTTTATCTTGTTCCGGATGAAACCAGGTTATTTCAGGATCCCGTTTGAACCAGGTAATTTGTTTTCTGGCATAGTTTCTGCTGTTCTGTTTTATTTTTTCGATTGCTTGTTCCCAACTGCATAAGCCATCAATATATTGAAAAAGTTCTTTATAGCCTACTGTGTTCAATGCATTACAGTTTCTTAATTCCTTAAAGGACAAGACTTCTTCATATAATCCTTCTTCTATCATAATATCGACTCTTTTGTTGATCCTTTCATACAGTTCCTCTCTAGGTCGTGTTAGCCCTATCTTTATGATATTAAAAGGTCTTTCTTTAATGGAATTAGTACGGAAAGAAGTATATGTCTTTCCTGTAAGATAGCAAATTTCGAGTGCATGCATTACCCTTTTGGGATTCTTAAGATCTACGATTTTATAGTATTCAGGATCAAGGATTTTTAGCTCTTGAACTAACTGGTCCAGTCCTGCAGTTTCATAGCGTCTCATGACCATTTGGCGGGTTTCTTGATCGACGGTTGGAATGTCATCAATCCCTTTGCATATTGCATCAATATACATCATGCTTCCCCCTGTCAATAAAACGTTGTTTTGTTGTTTAAATAAATCATTAAGCAGCGCAAGGACATCGGATTCGTATTGTGCGGCACTATAATATGCATCTGGTGGAAGCGTTGCTACGAAATAATGTGAAACACGTTTTCTTTGTTCAGGTGTTGGTGCTGCTGTTCCTATTGTGAGACCAGAATAGATTTGTCGCGAGTCAGCGTTAATTATAGGAGAATGTAAAAACTCAGCCAATGAAAGGCTGAGTTCTGTCTTACCAACTCCTGTTGGTCCTAAAAGGACAACAAGATTATTTTTTTTCTGCATAGATTAATAAGGTTTGCCTTCGCTTATTTCCATTCCTTCCGGATCAAATTCTTCGTCGGAAAAACCATCGCTTCCATAAAAATCTTCGTCAATTTCCAAGTTCTTTTTTTGAGCTTCTGGTGTATTGATTTCTTCTGTGAGATCCAGATATTGTTCCGGAGGATTTCCATGTCCTCTAGTACAAATTGCTTTAGACAGACTTTCTCCGAAAGTGATTTCTGTCAATTCCATAAAAAACAAACGTTCAGCAAGCGGATCAAAAACATACATCATACGTTGTTTTTCATCTTCCAGCAGATCGCCTAAGCGTGTCTCCTTCATTAAATAGATATCCTCATCAACTCCGGATGTACCCATATCCTCCAATACGATTTCTTGCTCTTTTTCCCAATCTTCATTGCAGACAAAGAAACTCGTTATTTCACGATCCTGATATTGGCAGGATTCTAGAATGACTTTGTGCAGATCAAAGAAGGTTGCATCTGCATCAATTTTATATTCACGTACAAAATCTTCTATTTCGTCAGAGATAAGTGTTATGCGGAATATCATATGGGTAAATTTTTATTAATGTACAAATCCTTTTTTAGAGGATTCTATGAAGTCAATGATATAAGCTATTTCTTCGCTCATGGGAACCTCTTCGCGAATTCGTTGTAAGGCATCAGCCAATTTAAGTTTACTTTGATAAATAAGTCGATAGGCGTTGTGAATGTTTTCTATCATTTCATTGCTGAATCCTCTACGGCGAAGTCCGATTAAATTTAATCCGCAATAGGCAGCCGGATCGCGTGCACAAGTTGTAAATGGAGGTACATCCTGACTGAATCTGGTTCCACCGCCGACAATGGCGTGGCTGCCGACACGGCAAAACTGATGCATGAGCACACCGGCACTTAATATGGCATTGTCGTCAACAATCGTTTCTCCTGCCAGCTTGGTACTATTGCCAATAATACATCCATTACCTACAAGTGCATCGTGGGCTACGTGCATTCCTTCCATGAGCAGATTGTTGTTTCCTACAATGGTCTTTCCTTTGGCTGCTGTTCCGCGATTGATGGTTACATTTTCGCGAATAGTATTATTGTTCCCGATCTCAGCAGTCGTTTCTTCTCCTTTGAATTTCAAATCCTGGGGAATGGCACTAATAACAGCACCAGGGAAGATCCGGTTGTTATCACCGATTCTGGCACCATAAAGTACCGTAACACTATTCATCAGGATATTATTATTGCCGATAATGACATTTTTGTCGATATAACAAAATGGTCCTATTTCGCAATTTTCACCTATTTTTGCTTCAGGATCAATATAGGCTAATGGACTTATCTTACTCATATACTATTTGTTTTTAATGATCTGAGCTGTAAACGTCGCCTCCGTCACTACTTTTTCACCGACAAAGGCGTAACCATGCATGGTTGCAATTCCGTGTCGTACGGGTGTAATGAGTTCTACTTTGAATACAAGCGTATCTCCTGGAACAACCTTTTGTCTGAACTTGACTTGATCAATTCTCAGGAAATAAGTGCTCCAACGTTCTGGTTCATCTAACGAGTTCAGAACCAATAAGCCACCGGATTGTGCCATTGCTTCAATTTGCAGAACACCGGGCATGACAGGTTCATCCGGGAAATGTCCAATAAAAAACGGTTCATTTCCTGTAATGTTCTTTATAGCAACGATACTTGTAGGGCCAAGTTCAATGACTTTGTCGACCAGTTGCATGGGATAACGATGTGGCAGTAACTGGCGAATTCGGTTTATATCCATTAAAGGTTCCCGATTACAGTCATAGGCTGGAGCTTGTATTTCATGTGCCCGGATTTCTTTGCGCATCAGGCGGGCAAATTTATTATTGATGGTATGTCCAGGACGTGTGGCGATGATTCTTCCTTTTATTGGTTTTCCAATTAAGGCCATATCGCCAATAATATCTAGCAATTTATGACGGGCAGGTTCGTTTTCCCATACGAGTGGCTTGTGGTTGAGATATCCCCGTTTTGTTGCATCGTGATGTGGTACGCCTATTTCATCTGCCAGCTTGTCAAGTTTTTCCTGTGTTGTTTCATTTTCATATATGACAATGGCGTTATCCAAATCTCCTCCTTTGATTAAGCCTGCCTGCAGGAGCTGTTCTATTTCGCGTACAAATACAAATGTACGGCTAGGAGCAATTTCTTTTTCAAAATCCATCATGTTGTCTAACGTCGCAAATTGACTGTTCAACACTTTGGATTTAAATGATATCATGGTTGTAATGCTGAATTCATCATCGGGAAGAATGGTAATACACGATCCAGTAGTTTCGTCTTTTACTTCGATTTTTTTACGGATCACATAAAAATCCTTAGGTGCATTTTGTTCAGCGATGCCTATTCGTTTGATGTTTTCCACATATATTTCAGAACTTCCGTCAAGAATTGGAAATTCCGGTCCGTTAACTTGAATCAGGCAGTTGTCAACACCAAGCGCATAAAGTGCGGCTAAAGCATGTTCTACCGTGCTACATTTGGCATTGTTTTTTACAAGCACAGTACCGCGTGTGGTTTCCTGTACATTTTCAGCTATGGCATCAATGATAGGCATACCCTCTAAATCTATGCGCTGTATTTTATAACCGTAATTTTCTTGGGCTGGATTAAAGGTTACAGTAAGGTGGAGTCCTGTGTGCAAGCCTTTACCACAAAGAGAAAAACTTCCCTTTAATGTATTTTGCTTCAACATAGATTTTATTCGTTCTGTTTAATTTGTTTCTTCAATTCTTCTATATCTTTCTGCATTTGGTTAAATGCATTGTAAATCTCAGGTAATTTTTTGTAGACGACACTTGATCTTGCAAAGTTCTTCGATTCTATTGCCGGGCTACCTTGTACGGTAATATGGCCTTTTTTCAAACTTCCGGCAATACCAGCCTGAGCACCAGAGTATACTTTGTCGCCGATTGTTGCATGTCCGGCAATACCTACCTGTCCACCAAACATACACCATTTTCCGATTTTTGTCGAACCGGCAACACCAACTTGGGCTGACATTACAGTATTTTCACCAACTTCTACATTGTGGGCGATTTGGACGAGATTATCTAATTTAACTCCTTTACGAACATAGGTTGATCCCATTGTAGAACGGTCGATACATGTATTGGCACCGACTTCCACATGATCTTCTATTGTTACGATACCGATTTGTGGTATTTTCTCGTAACCGTCTGTTGATGGCGCAAATCCAAAACCGTCAGCACCGATAACACTTCCTGCATGTAGGATAACTTCGTTGCCAATGATGCAATCATGGTATATGGTTACGTTTGGATAGATGGTACAGCTTTCACCGATTTTACTTCCGTCGCCAATTGTTGCGTGCGCATGAATCTGGCAATGGGCACCTATTTTGACGTGTTCGCCAATATAGGCAAATGGAGCAATATAGCAGTCTTCACCAATTTCTGCAGTAGGTGCGATAAATGCCAAAGGATCAACACCCGTTTTTTTCGGTTTAGACATTTCATATAATGAAAGAAGTTTGGCTACAGCTTCATAGGCGTTGTTTACCCGAATTAATGTCGGTTCAACTTCTTTTTCCAATTTCAAATCATTATTTACCAAAACAATGCTGGATTTGGTATTATATATATAATGTGTGTATTGAGGATTGGACAAAAATGAAATAGCTCCGGTTACTCCTTCTTCGATTTTGGCAAATGTATGTACAGATGTATTGGGATCACCTTCTATTTTTCCCTGAATAAATTCTGCGATTTGTTTTGCTGTAAACTCCATGTTCTTACGTTTGTTCTATACTAATTGTGCAAATATCGTAAAAAAAACAATATTAACCATGAAATTATGCTATAAATTCATGTCAATTGAATAACAATGGCGAAGAACATAAAAAAAATATCTGCAAAATGACTTGCAGATATTTTTGGAATTTCTAATCAAGATTTGATTTTAGAGGATCGGTTCTAATAACTTTTCCATTTCAACTTGTACCTCTTTTGCTTTTTCGCCTGCAACAGTGGCAAAATTCTCACTATGATCTGCATAAATAATGGCTCGGCTACTGTTGACGATCAAACCGCAGGTTGAAGTCATACCATATTTGCATACTTCTTCGAGTGAACCTCCCTGTGCACCGACACCGGGGACAAGCAGAAAATGTTCTGGAACAATTTTACGGATATCTTCAAACATGCGGCCTTGAGTGGCTCCTACGACATACATCATATTGTCTGCATTTCCCCATTCCTGGCTCTTTTTCAATACTTTTTCAAAAAGACGTTCTCCTTGGGCGTCTTCTGTCATCTGAAAATCTTGTGAGCCCTTATTACTTGTTAATGCCAACAGGATGACCCATTTGTTTGCATAAGTCAGAAATGGAGTTACACTGTCTTCTCCCATGTATGGCGCAACAGTTACTGAATCGATTTGCATTTCTTCGAAGAAGGTGCGGGCATACATAGCCGAGGTGTTCCCGATATCTCCACGTTTTGCATCAGCAATAATGAATTGTTCCGGATAATTTTCGTTTAGGTATTTGATTGTCTTTTCAAATGAAATCCAACCCTTTACTCCCATGCTTTCATAAAAAGCCAGATTGGGTTTATAAGCAATACAATATGGTGCTGTTGCATCAATGATTGCTTTGTTGAATGCGAAAATCGGATCCTCTTCTTTCAAAAGATGTTCGGGTATTTTTTTTATATCTGTATCCAACCCGACGCAAAGGAATGATTTCTTTTTCTTGATGTTCTCAAATAATTCTTGTCTGTTCATACACGTTCTGGTTTATAGTTCACTTTCTTTCATTCGTTCTGCGTTTTCAGCAACAATCAGTTGATCAATACATTCTTGAATGTTGCCTTCCATGAATGATGGTAGGTTCTGCATGTTATAGCCTATGCGATGATCGGTAATCCGGCTTTGGGGATAGTTATAAGTTCTGATTTTGGCAGAACGGTCTCCGGTTGAAACCATCGTTTTACGTTTGCTGGCGATATCATCAATATATTTTTGGTGTTCTTTATCATAGATAAATGTACGTAGTCGTGCCAGAGCCCGCTCTTTGTTTTTAGGCTGGTCGCGTGTTTCGGTACATTCGATAAGAATTTCCTCTACTTCGCCCGTATTAGGGTTTTTCCACATGTATCGGGCACGTACTCCAGATTCTACTTTGTTGACATTTTGTCCACCAGCTCCACTGGAACGGAAGGTATCCCATTTGATTTCTCCTTCATTGATTTCTACATCAAATTCTTGCGCTTCAGGCAAGACAGCCACGGTGGCTGCTGAGGTATGTACGCGACCTTGAGTTTCTGTTGCCGGAACACGCTGCACCCGGTGTACACCGGATTCGTATTTCAGTGTACCATATACTTTTTCACCTGTTACACTGAAAATAATTTCCTTGAATCCACCGGCAGCACCTTCACTGAAACTGGATATCGCTATTTTCCAGCCTTTCATTTCGCAATATTTAGAATACATCTTAAACAGATCTCCGGCAAAAAGTGCTGCTTCGTCTCCACCTGTTCCTCCTCTGATTTCCATGATGACATTCTTGTCGTCTTCTGGATCAGCCGGAACAAGCAGCAGCTTGATTTCTTCTTCGAGTTGCGGAATCCTTTTTTCTGCAGCTGAAAGTTCTTCACGTGCCATATCTTTCAGTTCCTGATCCTCTTCGGTTGCGAGAATTTCTTTGGCGTCCGTTATGCTTTTCATGCAGTCCAGATATTCTTTCCGGGCATTCATGATATTATTCAGATCTTTATATTCTTTCGTCAGTTTGACATAACGTTTCTGGTCACTGATGACATTGGGATCTGTTATTAATGTGGCTACTTCTTCGAATCGGCTGACCAGTCCTTCCAGTTTATCTAATAATGTATTTTCTGCCATTTATTTAAAAAACTTCTGAATCCATTTATATTTTTTGTTGATCATCTTCTCCGTGATACTACACCATCCGAAAATAGCTACGATATAAATTAAGTTCTCATACCACGCACGTTCCTGAAAGTTTACCCAAGTCTTGTAAGTCAGGAATACTGTGAGCGCAAGTGAAATGATGCAACAAAGGATAAAAAGGAATCTTTTCATTTTCCTTTCTTGTTTTGCTGATTAGTAATTGAATTCACCAAATTCGCTCTTGATGGTCAGTGAGCGATTTCCTTCTTCTACGCGTCCGATAATTTGTGCGTCAATGTTGAAGCTGTTGCTGATTTCAATGATGCGTTCTGCTTGTTCCGGTGCGACATAGATTTCCATACGATGTCCCATGTTGAACACTTTATACATTTCAGCCCAATCTGTACCGCTTTCTTTGGCAATAGCTTTAAATAGAGGAGGTACTGGGAACATGTTGTCTTTGATGACATGACAGTTCTCACCGACGAAGTGCAACACTTTGGTCTGTGCACCTCCCGTACAATGTACCATACCGTGAATTTCGCTTCGCAGTTCATCCAGGATTTTCTTGATTACCGGAGCGTAGGTTCGGGTTGGGGAGAGCACCAGTTTACCGGCATTTATTGGAGCACCTTCGACCGGATCTGTCAGTTTATAGCTACCGCTATATACGAGTTCTTCTGGTACTGCCTTGTCATAGCTTTCCGGATATTTTTCTGCCAGATATTTTGCGAAAACATCATGACGGGCACTGGTCAGTCCATTGCTTCCCATACCACCATTGTATTCTTTTTCGTAGGTAGCCTGTCCGCAGCTGCTAAGACCGACAATAACATCACCGGGACGAATGTTGGCATTGTCGATGACATCACTTCTTTTCATACGGCAGGTCACAGTGGAATCTACAATTATGGTTCGTACCAAGTCGCCGACATCAGCAGTTTCACCTCCGGTTGCATAAATGCCAATACCCATTTTTCGCATTTCAGACAATAATTCATCTGTTCCGTTGATAATGGCACTGATGACTTCACCAGGGATTAACATTTTGTTTCTTCCAATAGTCGAAGAAACTAATATATTGTCTACAGCTCCAACGCACAATAAATCGTCGGTATTCATAATTAAGGCATCTTGCGCGATTCCTTTCCATACAGACAAGTCTCCGGTTTCTTTCCAGTACATGTAGGCTAGAGACGATTTTGTTCCGGCACCGTCTGCATGCATGATGTTGCAATAATCCGGATCACCTCCGAGAATATCCGGAATAATCTTGCAGAATGCTTGAGGATAGATTCCTTTGTCGATGTTCTTGATAGCGTTGTGTACATCTTCCTTGGCAGCTGATACACCGCGCATCATGTAACGTTGGTTGCTCATATGTTTTTGATATTTTAAATTTATATATTGAATAGTTGTGCAAAATTACGGTTTTCTTGTGAATTGCCCAAAACAAGGCTTTATTCTAGAAGTTGACGCTTGGAGCTTGAGAACTTCCGGCATCGGCTTCGAATTTGTTTTTTCTTTCAAATCCGAACATTCCTGCGAAAATATTGTTGGGAAAAGAACGTACCAGAATGTTATATTCTTCTACAGCTGCGTTATAACGCTTTCTGGCCTCGGTAATACGATTTTCTGTTCCTTCTAATTGTGCTTGCAATTCAGAAAAACTTTGATTGGCTTTTAATTCAGGGTAATTCTCTGTAATTGCCAGCAGTTTCCCCAAGGCATTACTGATTTCGCCTTGTGCCTGTTGATATTCTTTCATCTTTTCGGGAGTCAGATTTGCCGGATCAACAGTAATTTGTGTAGCTTTGCTGCGTGCACTCATAACAGCTTCCAATGTTGTTTTTTCATGTTGAGCATATCCCTTGACCGTATTGACCAGATTCGGGATCAGGTCTGCACGTCTTTGATATTGGGCTTCTACATTACTCCATGCTGTAGATACGGCCTCGTCTTTTTCTACCATTTTATTATAGGAACAACTGTTTAATGCAAATAAACCGATAAGCGCTATTAAGCAAATACTAAGTCTTTTGAATCTGATCATCATTGTTTTTGGTTTTTATTAGTTTAAATATAAAAATTAAAATTTTCCGCCGGATCCACCTCCACCGAAGCTTCCGCCTCCGAAACTTCCACCTCCGAATCCTCCAGAACCTCCGTAGTTTCCAAATCCTCCGCCAAAAATACCTCCACTAAAGCTTCTACCTCCAAATCCAGTTCCCGGATCATACGGTTCATCGTGTTCTTTTTCTATGGTGTGTCCACATTTCGGGCAACAGTAAATCTGATGGTAATGTATATATCCGTTCCTTTGGTATTTATTACTTCTGACCAGTTTTAATGGCTGCTTGCATTTAGGGCATACGTGATTATGCTGATTTTTGTAGTTCAGGTAAATGGCTAAAAAAACGACAAAAGCAAATACCAACATGAAAAGCTTGTTGTCTGATGTTTGCTTTTTAGTAGGAGACTGACGTAGTTCGTTGATCAATGTTTCATCACCCGATATGACTTTGTATAAAGCGTCCACCGTAGCTAACATGGCGTTGTCCCAGTCTCCATTTTCAAGAAATGGAACCATTTTTTGGTTTTCGATTCTTCTACAGAGCGCATCGGGTAGTGTTCCTTCCAAACCCTCTCCCGTCAGAATATAATAGCAACGGTCTTTTGTTGCCAGGACAATAACCAGTCCGGTGTTTGCCTTGCTGCCTATACCATAATGGTTCCCGAGTGAGATGCCGAATTCATAGCAGTCACCGTTTTCTACTGACTCAATGACTGCCAATAGAGATTGTACTCCCTTTTCTTTTTCCATTTTGTATAATATGGAGTCTAAGGCAGAAACGGTTTCCTGGCTAAGTATCAGGTCTGGATTGCTGACATGCTTGCTTTCATCCTGTAAATAAGGGATAGGGAGATTTTGAACGTTGTATACTCCCGGATAGGCAGTAGAGCAGAGGGAAAAAAAGAGAAGTAAATATAGAATACGTTTCATGAAAATTATTTTGAGCGTCGTAATCGGATTTCAGTCGCAAGATAATGTTTTTATTTTAGTTCAGGAATTTTTCTGTGAAATTTTTAACTCGCTGAGTATATTCCTGAGGGTAATTGCGATAGGACGCCGCATGTTCTGTATTCGGTGTTTTCCAGTATTCTTTAATACCGGGTTTGGCTTGATAAAGTGAGTCTCCCATCCATGTCGGAACAAATGTGTCGTTAGCTCCGTGAATAATCAGCATAGGGTATTTGCACTTCCTTATTTGTTTTAGGGGTGCAGCTTCTTTGAAATTCCAACCATATCGGAGATCTGTCAGCCAGCTGGCTACATGTAAAATAGGGAAGGCAGGTATGTTGAATTGGTTTTTCAGTTCTCCTTTAAATTCGTCCCAGACACTGGTGAACCCGCAATCGTTAATGAAACATTTTACAAAAGGTTGTTGAGGCTCGCCGCTTACATTAACTGTTGTTGCCCCGCCCATGGAAATGCCATGAACTACCATTTTTGTTTGGTCTATATGGTTATATCGGGCGAATAATTCGTTGGCAATATTCATCCAGCGGAGTACGTCTTTCCGATCGTTCCATCCCATTTGTAAATGTGAACCTTCACTTTTACCTGAAAATCTGAGGTCAGGAAGAAGTATATTATATTTTAGATCATGATGGTATAAATAACCGATATGAAGCATGCGTATGGCATTGTCTGTATATCCATGGACGATTACAGCAGTTTTGGGTGTTAAGCTGTCGGCATAAGCATATAATGCATGCAAAAGCATACCGTCCTCTGTTTGGATACACGTATCTTTAAATAGCTGGTGCTGGAACATGCTGTCAGCCCATGATTTTATTTGAGGATAAGTGCTTGTCATGTAGGCATAAGATTCTTCCAGATTTTTGCCGCGTGGATTTCCTTGTGCCTCCAATGAATACCATTGCAGATAAAAACTGATGCTGCATAATATCAGAATTAATCCGACAAGGATAATGCTGATGATTTTTATGTTTTTTCTTTTTTTTGACATATGCCGATTCTTTATGAATTCCAGAATTCCCAACTTGCCAATGCCTGGAGATGGAGCATTTCAAGTCCGTTTTTAATTACTGCCCCTTGTTCTCTTCCTTTTTTCAGAAACAATGTTTCCTCCGGGTTATAAATAAGATCGTAAAGTAAATGCTCGGATGTGAGGACATCGTAGGGTAGTGAGGGGCATTCTTCTGTATGAGGAAACATGCCACAAGGAGTACAATTGACAATAATCTGGTATTGGCTGATTATTTCCGGAGTAAGTTCTTCGTAAGTTAGCATGTTGTCTTTCTTTTTACGTGAAACGAATTTTGTTTTTATTCCGAGTTGTTTCAGACCTACTACTACAGCTTTGGATGCTCCTCCGGTTCCTAAAATCAATGCATTTTGATGCTTGGAAAGCAGAAGTGGGGCGATCGATTTCTTAAAACCGATGATGTCAGAATTAAAACCTTTCAAATGAATACCGTTTTCTGTCCTTTTTATTTGTATTACATTGACAGCCCCTATTGCTTCGGCTTCCGGACTCAGATTGTCTAGCAAGGGTATTACTTGTTCCTTATACGGAATGGTTACATTCAATCCCTTCAGATTAGGATGTGTATCGATGATATTTTTTAACTCAGCAATATCACTAATTTCAAAATTAATATATGTAGCATCTCGGTTTTCGTTCAGAAATTTATCCGTAAAAAACTTTTTGGAGAAAGAGTGTTTCAATGGAAAACCTAATAAACCATATTGTTCCATATTCTATATAGATTATTTGGTCGCTAAATACATCGTACAGATTCCAAATGTGAATCTCTTGAAACTTACAGCCTGGAATCCGGCTTTTTTTAGAATATTCTGCATGACCTCACCTTGTGGAAACGCAGCCATTGTAGCCGGAAGATAAGAGTAAGCATTTTGGTCTTTGGATATTAGTCTGCCGATAGTCGGCATAATGATGTGGGAATATATCTTAAATAACTGTTTCATCGGAAATCGGTTTGGAGAACACAATTCAACAATCAACAGGTGACCTTCAGGCTTTAATACGCGATGAAGTTCCTGAAGTCCTTGATCCAGGTCTTCAAAATTGCGTACGCCATAAGCAACGGTTACAGCATCAAATGTATTATCTTGAAACGAAAGTTTTCCGCAGTCTTCTTTTTGAAAATGTATGGTACTTTCTAAACCTAATGAGCTGACTTTTTGGCGGGCTATTTTCATCATTCCTTCTGAGATGTCTGCCCCGATCAGTTCCGTCGGTTGTAGTCTTTGGGCTGCCAGAATGGCGAAGTCTCCCGTACCTGTTGCGATGTCAAGTATTTTTTTAGGCTGGTATGGACGTAAGGAATCTATAGATTTTCTACGCCATCCTTTGTCTATTCCCCAAGACAAAGAATGGTTCAGGAGGTCATAAGTAGAAGATATGTTGTCGAACATTTTTTCGACTTGCTCCCGCTTATGACCTTCTGTTCCATAAGGTTTTATTTTTTCCTGTTCGTACACGGACGGATTATTTGTTGTTCAGATAATCGGTTACGTTCTTTTCGATTCGGGCAGCCAGGTCGTCATGTTCGTCTGCTTTCTGGAACTTTTCTCCTGTAATACCTTCATACAATTCCATATAACGTTCAGAAACGCTATTTACGTATTCATCTGTCATTTCAGGTACCTGTTGACCTTCTTTTCCCATGAAATTGTGGTCGATAAGCCATTGACGTACAAATTCTTTAGAAAGTTGTTTTTGTGGCTCTCCTTTTTCAAACTTTTCCTGATATCCTTCTGCATAGAAGTAACGGCTGGAATCCGGAGTATGGATTTCATCAATCAAATACACTTTACCGTCCTTTTTGCCAAATTCGTATTTGGTGTCAACCAGGATTAATCCTTTGCTGGCTGCCATTTCACTTCCGCGTTCAAACAAGGCATAAGTATATTTTTCCAGTAATTCATAATCTTCCTTGCTGACAAGACCTTGGGCAATGATTTCTTCTTTTGAGATATTTTCATCGTGTCCGGCGTCAGCTTTTGTTGTCGGTGTAATAATCGGAGTCGGGAATTTTTGGTTTTCTTTCATGCCATCCGGAAGTTTCACACCGCACAGTTCACGACAACCGTTTTTATATTCACGCCATGCAGATCCTGTAAGATAACCACGGATAATCATTTCTACACGAAAGCCTTCACATTTCAGGCCGACAGTGACCATTGGATCGGGAGTGGCCAATTTCCAGTTCGGAACGATGTCGCTGGTTGCATCCAAAAATTTTGCAGCAATTTGATTCAGCATTTGTCCTTTGAATGGAATACCTTTTGGAAGGATTACGTCAAAAGCGGAAATGCGGTCAGTTGCCACCATTACCAACAGGTCATCGTTGATGTTATAAACGTCGCGTACTTTACCATGATAAACGCTTTTCTGACCAGGAAAATTGAAATCAGTTCTTGTTAATGCTTTCATAATGTTTGTAATAATAAAATGATTAATTATCGCCTAATCCCATAATGTCGGCAAAGACTGGAGTAGTTTCGTCTTGCGAACCAGAATCTTGCCGGCATTTTCTTTTTTCTTCTTTCTTTTTTTCATCCTTGTCATACGCTTCAACAATGCGTGTAACAAGTTTGTGACGCACAATATCTTTTTTATTTAATTCAACAAAAGCAATACCTTCTATTCCTTTGAGAATGCGTAGAGCTTCTATTAAACCGGATTTTTGTGAAGCAGGCAAGTCTATTTGTGAACAATCACCAGTTATGATCATTTTTGTGTTGGTACCCATACGGGTCAAAAACATTTTTATTTGAGCTTGAGTGGTATTTTGGGCTTCATCCAAAATGACCACAGCATCATTTAAGGTTCGTCCGCGCATAAATGCCAAAGGGGCTATTTGGATGATATTCTGCTCGAGCATCTCCTGTAGCTTTGCAGAAGGAATCATGTCTTGCAGAGCATCATATAGCGGCTGGAGATATGGATCAATTTTTTCTTTCATGTCACCGGGTAGAAATCCAAGTTTTTCTCCGGCTTCTACTGCAGGCCTGCTTAAAATGATTTTTCTTATTTCTTTGTTTTTCAGTGCACGGACGGCTAATGCAATGCTGGTATAGGTTTTTCCTGTTCCGGCAGGGCCAATAGCAAAGATCATGTCGTTTTTTTCATATGCAGACACCAATTTCTGCTGGTTTTCGCTTCTAGCAGTGATTGGTTTTCCGGTTACACTGTAAACCAAGGCTTTGTCGGCTTCTTCTCGTTGTGGCTTTCCCCCTTTTATAATTTGTAGAATGTCTTCTTCTTTTAGGCTATTGTAGACGGAACAATGCTTTTCCATAGCCAGAATATGTTCTTCAAAAGCACACATTTCTTCTTCGTCGCCCATTACTTTGATGATATTACCACGGGCTACGATACGTAATTTAGGATATAGTGCTTTTATAATTTGCATGTTCACATTGTTCACACCATAAAAGATTACGGGGTCAATGTCTTCCAAAACAATATGCTTTTCTATCATTTATTGAATTTTGGTGCAAATTTAATCATTCTGTTTCTATTTCACGACCTTTTTTGTATCTTTGTGCCTGTTAAAAGTGAAAAGATTTGAAACGGTTAAAGAAAAATATTTTTATAGGTTTAGTCCTTTTTATTGTTGTGGTGTTGGCCATTGTCAGATGTGCCAGTCCTTCTGTTGTTGATCACCGTCGAAGTGTTTCTAGTTGTGACAGTCTGGTAGTCGATGAATTGGGGGATTCGCTTGGTTATAGCGAGGCAATTGAAGAATCTGAGTTGGTTCGAGGTAAGAAATGGCGGCGGGGTACCGATGGGTTATTGCCGGTAAGTTCCAGACAGATCGCTTTTTACGATTCATCGGGTAATGCCATCAAGAACCGTATTTACAGTGTATATAGTTTCCGAAGAACATTCCCTGATTTACAGAATGTTCAGGTAGTTTCAGCCCGGAAGTGGGGCGTTTCCCCCGTTCGTGATCGTAAAGAAGCAGAACATAGAAAAGACGAACTAGTGTATATTGGCAGCAACCCTTATTACGTCATCGATGAAAGAATGAACCGGTCTATACCTTATTTGGTTCCCAGAGCCAGTGAGCTATTGCAAAGAATTAGCCGGAATTTTTTAGATTCTTTGGCAATTAAAGATGTCCCTTTGCATTTATTGATTGTAACATCGGTTTTACGTACGGACGAGGACGTGCAAAAGTTGCGAAGATATAATTCAAATGCTTCTGCGGAAAGTTGTCATCGGTATGGGACTACTTTTGATATAGCTTATAATCGATATGTTACGGTACAACATCCCGACAGTGCTCTTCGTCGTTCTGTGCGCAGTGATTCTTTGAAGTGGGTTTTGTCGGAAGTATTACGTGACATACGCGAAGAAAAACTTTGTTTTGTGAAGTATGAAGTTCGCCAAGGTTGTTTCCATATTACTGTAAGGTAGGTTTTATCGCTTTTTCACCTGAAATGAACGACAAAAAGGTTTCTTTAGTATTGTCTGGCGGCGGGGCTAGGGGGATGGCTCATTTAGGGGTCATTCGTGAATTGTGGCGACGTGGTTATTCGATCCATGCCGTTGCCGGTTGTTCAATTGGGGCCATTGTTGGGGCCATGCTGGCCATGGGAAAATTGGAGGAGTTTATTGCCTTTATGGAAACAGATGATGGGGATGCCATTTTTAAACAGTTGGATTTTACGTTTTCTACTAATGGGTTTATCAAGGGACAGAAATTAATAGAACGATTTCAATGTTTTGCTCCAGACTGTAATATGGAAGACCTTTCTGTAAAACTGGTAATAGTTGCATCCGATTTGCGTACTGGAGAACAAGTCGTTTTTCGTAGTGGTAGTGTTTATCGTGCTATGCGGGCTTCTGTTGCTATTCCAGCTGTAATTACTGCGGTAGAAGATTCCGGTCACTGGTTGGTCGATGGGGGAATTATAAATCCTTTGCCGTTGGATTGTGTTGCCCGTATTGCCGGAGACTTGTTGATTGCGGTTAATTTGTATGCAGCGCCGTTAATTCCGGAGGCGGGAAAATCCATCTCGATAGTTTCAGGGGGTGTTCATGATGATCCTACGTTTTGGGAGCAGATAAAAGAAGGTTGGCAAAACATGACCGGATGGAAGGAAAACCTTATGGAAAGTTTGTTTGAATCAAACAACGGAAAATATGATTTCTTTTCAACTTTGCGGATTATGTCTGAGATTTCATCAAAACGGTTAGCAGAGCAGAGTCTTTTATTATATCCGGTTGATATATTAGTTGAAATCCCAATTGCGTCATGTGGTATTTTTAGTTTTGGGAAAATTAAAGAGTTGATTCGTCTTGGCGAGCAAAAGGCAGAATCGGCTTTAGTGAGATGGCAGCTAAATAAGCAGAAGGATAAACAAAGAAGTCTGTTGTTGAATCAAATTGCTAAATTTTGGCCTTTCTTTAAGAAAAAATAGACGTTTTTATAGCAAAAATGACTTCTTTCTGTATTTTTTATAAAGCTTTTTCTTGTTTTATAAAACAAAATATTATCTTTGTTCCTTGTAACGTTTAAAAATTTAATGATTATGAAACATTTTACACAAATTAAAAATTTATTAGTTTTAGCTGTGGCATGTTTTTGTGGTCAAATGACAGTAAATGCCCAGGAAGTGGACGAAGAGCCTGAAGTTCTTGCTACATTTAATATGGTAGATCATATAACAAGTGGAAAATCATATGTTATTGGTATACAGACTGACAAGAATTGGTTGGCTGCAGAGCCACCTGCAATGTGGGGATTCTATCCAGCCATAGGACGAGCTTTTTGTTCACAGAGCTTTGCACCTAATGACGATATGCAGTTTGTAGTAGGGTCTAATCAGTTTATACCTACTTTTGTATTGACGGAAGATGAAAACGGAACGTTGATACAATGTGGAGGCAATGCTTATCTTTCCATAAATATTCCTGAAGATGATGGTAAGGGTGATGGAAAAGATAATGGAAAAGATGATGGAAAAGATCCATCAATGGAATATACATTTTTGCTCGATACGATCATGAATTCCAATAATTATTGGGATATTACTTATAATGCAGAGTCTGCCGGCTTTGTTTTCAAGCATAAGGCTGCAAATACTACATTAGGAGTTTATTGCGAGGAGTTAGCTAGCGAAATTGATGGAGAAGTTATAGTTAGTTATCAATGGCGTTTGGCTCCCTATGTTACTGTACCTGAAGATATGGTTTTGCCTATTTATCTTTTTGAATTGCAGGAAACACAAAGCGGTGTATCTTCAGTTGATATAGATGAAAATGTTCCTATGGTAGTTTATAATATGAACGGTGTACAAGTTGGTAGTTCTTTGAAAAATCTGCCTTCCGGTGTTTATATTGTGAAACAAGCAAAGTCTGTTAAGAAGGTTTTGATTAAATAAAAACAATAAATATATAAACTTAAGGTAGTTTTTACTATTATTCAACTTCAAAAGTTCGAAAGTTAATAGAAACAGAATTTTAAAATCTCCCTTGAAAGTTTAATTGCAAACTTTCAAGGGAGATTTTTTATTTATAACAATGTCTGTTATTATACTTAGAACTCAAAAAGCAGATGTGGTTCTGAATGAAAAAAACGGGTAAAAACGGCTATTTCTGCAAACGTATGTTCATAAGCGCTAATTTTTTTTGAAAATTTTTATAAGTA